>PAUN01000082.1 GCA_002712885.1 Acidobacteriota bacterium | reverse complement strand
TCCCCGAGTGGCGTGGTGAGCCAGCGGGTCGCGGTGCGAGGCGAACGCGAAGCCGGGCAGCTCGACCTCCTGCCCCGACTGACTGCGGACGCGAGGGCGCGTCAGCTGAATCCGACGCCCACCCAGCGTGCCCTCGCTCGGCGTCGTGCCCGCGCGGCCCGCCTGGCGATCGGGGTCGCGTCCAGCGGGGTCCGCACAACGCGGTGCGGTCCTGCTCCACCATGGCATCGAGGACCTGTTGGCCCGTGCGGATGCACAACTCGAAGTACGAGCGTTCGATACGGGCGAACGCGCCCAGCACGGGCAGGGGTATCCGCACGGTCGCGGTCGGCGGCCGCTCCACGGCTTGGCGGCGACGGGACTTCCTGACATGCTTCGTCATGGCGGTGGCTCCTTCTTGGTTGGTTACCCCCTCCGTACCACACGAAGGGTGAAGAAACCGCCGCTCTTACATCAGACAATAAACAGGTCTTGGGACAATCCCCGCTCCTGGCCAGAGTCGTTTGGCCTAATGGCATCGGAGTGCCGTGCCGATACCACTCTTCGAGCCCGCCTCACAGGCAAGTCCGTTGAGGACTTCAGGAACGGTGGGCAGATGCGAGCGCCAGAGATGATAGTGGATAGGAAAACGATCTCGATCATGAAAGCCTGCGATCTGGTCGGCGTAAGTCGTCGGACCATCTATAACTGGATCGCGAGCGGCAAAGTCGAATACGTTCGGACAGCCGGGGGGGCGGTCCGCATCTTCGTCGATACGTTGTGGCGGGAGCCGAATACCGGAGCGAGCGAGGTTGCGGCCGTCCAGGCGGACCGATAGATCCGCCAAGACGATGCGTAGCCAGATCCCGTACCCGCATTTGCAGACGGATCCACTACAGATGGACCAGCCGACCGACCTCGGCGCACTCTTCCATCGGCTGAACAACCAGCTTGGCATCATCTTGGCCAATGCCGAGCTGCTCGAGGCCCGCGCAACCGACGACGCCAGTTCGTCTCGAGCCTCCCAGATCGTGACTAGCGCGGTCGAGGCCATCAGTGCCGCTCAGCACATCCGCTCGCGCTGGCAAGACAAGTAGTCGTCGCCTTTCTCCTCTACACGGACCTCTCGGAAAGCCTTCATGTTTCGCCAATGTTTTGACGATTTAGGCTTAATTACCGTCAAATTAATGACTGTATAAGCTGTGTGCCATCGTCTGAGCGCGTCCTCTTCAGCCTATCTGAGACTATAACAAAGCATTTAAAAACAGTTGCTTAGTAGATCTCTACGAGCCGTGAGTCGTTGGATCATCGCCGTTGTCGTGCGGTGGCACAGAGATTGCGATATCTGCCATCTGCGTAGCGGAACGTCCCACCTGGGACACCCCGCACAGATATCGGAGGCGACCGCGACATGACAGTTCAGGCACTTGACAGCAAAGACCACGACCGCGTCACGGCGGGGGTTCCGTTCGTAGAGGCGTTGGCCCGCCGGATGGCGGCCTCGATGCCCCATTCGATCGATCTCGGCGACCTCGTGCAGGACGGCATGATCGGACTGATCGATGCATCCAACCGATTCGACGAGAAGCGCGGCATCAAGTTCGAGACGTTTGCCGAGCGCCGCGTCCGTGGGGCGATGATCGACGCGCTCAGACGCGATGCCTGGCCTCGAGGGGTGCGCCGCGCGCGCCGCGAACTGGAGGCGGCGCGAGAGAAGCTGCGTCATGACCTGGGCGGCGAACCGTCACTGGCGGATCTCGCCAAGGTCATGGGGTCTGACGAAGCTCGACTCGGCCGCACCATCGTGCGTATCAATACAATCGAGTCGACATCACCACTGGCGACCATCGATACCGTCAACGGTGCGAACTTGCCGCCTGTCATGGTGCCGGCCGAGCGGCCAGGTCCGGACCGAGTCTGCGAGACAAGCGAGGTTGCGGCCCGGGTCAGAGACGCGATCAAGGCGCTCCCGTGGCGCGAGCGGAAGGTGGTCGGGCTGTACTACTACGGCGAAGTGACGATGAAGGGGATCGGTCACCAAATCGGGGTCAACGAGTCGCGGGTCTCACAGCTCCACGCCCGTGCGGTCCAGCGCCTCCGAAAATTGCTGGGGCCAGACATGCAGCCGGCTCAGATGGCCACCGCCTTGTCCGACCAGTTGGCCAAGTCGCCGCCGGCACTGAAGATGGCCAAGGCGCGGCTAGCCAGGACGGTGACGCGGGCAGCATCGACAGGCACCGGGAAATCGCTACGCCGCAGCGCGTGAGAACGGCGCGTCCTGGTCTACCCCAGCACGTCGCTGGCGACGCGCAGCAGGTCGTTCAGCCGAAACGGCTTCAGCAACCACCGACATCCAGATTCGAGCAGAAACCGCTCGGCCTCGGTGCCGGCGACGTCTCCGGTGACGAACAGGACGTGGCGGGCCAGCGCGGGTTTCCGTTTCGACAGGATGCGATAGAACGACGGCCCGTCCAGCCGCGGCATCTTGAGATCGCAGACCACCAAGTCGTAGACCTTGCCGGCAATCCGTTCCAGCGCCTCCTCCCCATCTCCGGCCCGATCCACTCGATAGCCCGCGTCGGTCAGCGCGTCAGCGACGGCCGAAGCCAACGCGGGTTCATCTTCGACCACCAGCACCGATGAACCCGTGGCGGCCGGCGGGACCGGCACGGCCGACGGGCGGGTCGGACGCATACCGGTTGCGGCTGGGAACGACACGACAAACGAGGCCCCAGCTCCTGACGCTGACTCCACGGTAATGCGGCCGCCGTGCTCTTCGACGAGCGCGTAAGCCACGGCTAGCCCGAGCCCCGTGCCTTTCCCAACTGCTTTCGTGGTGAAGAACGGATCGAAGATCTTCGTCTGGACCTCTTCCGGCACCCCCGGTCCGTCGTCGTTCAGTTCCAGCATCACCGCGTCTTCCGTGCTGTCATACCAGGTTCGCGCCACCAACGTGCCCCGCCCGTGCGCCGCGAGCATCGCCTGCTCGGCGTTGATGACCAGGTTCAGCAGAACCTGTTTCACTTGATGCGGGTCGGCAAACAACTGGGGCAGTCCCCGGGCTAACGCGTCGACGATGGTCACGTTCGAAATCCGCTGCTCGTAGGCCCGGAGGGCGAGAGTCTCCCGCACAATGGCGTTTAGGTCGACCTGCGCCCGAGTCGTGTTTCGCTTGCGGGCAAAGGTCAGCAGGTTCCGCACGATCTTCGCGGCTCGTTCGGACTCGCCCAGAATGGTCTCGAGGCCGCGTCGAGTGTCCGCATCGACCGGTCGGGCCGCCAGTCGTTCGGCCCAGGTGAGAATGGTGGCTAGTGGGTTGTTGAGTTCGTGGGCGACGCCCGAGACGGTCTGCCCCAGGGCCGCCATCTTCTCGGCTTGTCCAAGCTGCTGGCTTAGGTCGCGCCCCTGGTCCTCGAGCTTCCTGCGCTCGCTGACATCGCGGACGATTGCATCGAGCTGCCGCGAACCGTCGTTGTCGACGGCGTGCAGGGTTGCCGTGACTTCGACCCAGATCGAGCTGTCATCCGAGCGACGAAGCCGGAGGAGGTAGTCGCTGACCGCCCCGTCTCGGCGTAGCTGCGTGAGGAACGCTGAACGCGCGCGTGGGTCGACAAACCGGTCGTCGGCGAACGGGCGCACATCCGCCGCGTCGGCGTCGAAATCAAACCCCAACATCAGCTTGAGATGCCGGTTCGCACCCTCGGTCACGCCGGCGCTGCCGTCCTGGTCGTTCAGATAGCCGAGATAGACGCCTGCCCGTATCGAGTCGAAGAGGCGGTCGAGGAGTGCCGTCGGGGGGACGCCGGTTTGGGGCGCCGGCGGCCGTGGGCCTGTCATGGTCGCCCGTTGACGGGACAGCTGGAGGCCGTACTCGGCGCCGGACTACGGCGCCGGGGGTGTCGGTGTCGAGGTCGGGTAGACCGACCCATACTTGCTGATGACCCCGTTCTGGATGTCTCGAACCGAAGCGCCGAGGGCATGCATTTGCATCGCGTCACGCGCGACATCAAGGCAGTGCGTTCAAGTCATACCGTGGGTATCCCACGATTCGACCGCGCCGTTCGGTGCGCGCGACCCGACGAAGCAGTCCACGTTCGACACGTGGCCGTTGTTCTCGCATCCGCAATAGCAAGGCACGTAGCTGAGGACGCCCGGATTTTGTGCGGCGAACACGTAGGCTTGCTTGACGAGGTCGACCGGGCGCGGAACCATCTGCGGCACGTAGGGCAACGGAGGCATCGGCAGCCCGTCCAGCGAGTCCGGCATCGAGGCCTCGCTGGCCGTGATCGGAGCTGGCCCGGAAGCGCCGGCGGCGGCCGGCGTGGCCTCCGCAGCCCCGGTGGGGGTCTGCACGGCCGTCGTTGCGGCGCTGGTTGTCGCAGCGGTGGCCGGCGCCGAATCCGACGAGCCCCGCAGGGCGTAGGCGCCAACCCCGGCCACCGCCGCCACGGCCACGGTTACCGCCAACCAGGGGACACCCTTTGATGGCGACGTCTTCAGAGACGGCGTCGGCGTTGCGGGGGACGAGGCACGCGCACGATGCTTCTTGGAACCCATTGGAGGATTCTACCACCGACACTGGCTCCCTGATCTGATCGCTGGAAAAATGGTGTGCTTTCTCACGAGCTCAAGGACAATACAATCCATGGTCGCGCGCCCGAGCGAATCCCGAGACGACCACGGCAAGGGTATCGCGGAAGATTCGCGTCAGACTCGCTTGCTCGCCTTTGGCCTGGTGATCGCCGTACTCGTGTTCTTTCAGAGCCAGGTCCGGCTCGCCTTGGACGCGGCGCACTCGTTCGAGTCACGGGTCGGTCTCGCTCTTGTTCCGAGTGCGATCATCCTTGCCGTCGTATTCCTGATCTACCGGGTGACACGGCGCCACGACGCGAGTCTGCGTGCCGCGGTGACCGACAGCGTGACGCAGGAGCGCCGCACCCGAACCACGGAGCTCGATTCCCTGACCGCCTTCGGTTTGTCCCTCTCACGCGCGAACGACATAGGCGTCATCCGAGATCTGGCGCAAGACAGGCGCTTCGTTTCTCCGGCGGTTGGCCGTGCCGGGCCGTGATGCGCGCCAAGGGGACATGGGAGTCTATCGTTGGTGGCGTCGAGGGGGCACCCGAGCGCGTGCGGCCGGAGGTGGAGCAACTGGCCGAGGACGTGCTGACACGGCTGGAGGGTGTTGGCGGTCCAGAGTGCCGGCCCAGACAGGGACGACCAGGACGTCCAAGACCCAGAGTGGCGCCGGACCATGGCGTCGGCCGCCGTCCTGGTGGCGATCGCGGTGCAGAACGTGCGAGTCGCGCGCGAGGTTGAATAAAACGGGGTCTACGATGGCCTGACCGGCTGCTTCAATCGCACGCACACCATGCGGGTGCTGCAGTCAGAGTTGCAGCGGGCACGCCGGCAGCCAAGCGCCCTTCGCGCTGATCATGCTCGACCTGGACCATTTCAAAGCCGTCAACGACACCCACGGTTATCTCTGCGGCGATGCGGTGCTGGTCGCGGTCGGGCAACGCTTCCGAGAGGTTCTTCGCAATACCGATACCAAATGCCGGTATGGCGGCGAAGGATACATGGTGCTGGTGCCAGACACCCCTCGACCCGGGGCGGTGCAAGTGGCCGACTAGTTGCGGCAACAGATCGGGGATCTCCACGTGGCCTGGAAGGGCGGCGAGGTCTCGGTGACCGCCAGTGTCGGACTCACGATGGCTCAACCACAAGACATCGATCCGCTCGCGATCATCGGGCGCGCCGACCGCGCCCTCTACCGCGCCAAACACAGTGGTCGCAACCGGATGTGCGAAGCGGGACTGCCGGAGCCGGCGGAGGCCGGGTGAGATCGGGACACTAGGAAGGTGCTGAGAAAACCTAGCCCTTCGGACCGAGCGCGAATGTCATCCGGCCGTCCAGCACCACTTTGCCCCCCGCCCGGGCCACGCCGTGGAGCTGACCCATCCGGCTGCGTAGCCGCTGCACGTTGACTTCGATGGTGACGACATCGCCCGCGTGGGCCGGTCGCCGATAGCGCACCCGCTCGATACGCATGAGATAGATGAGCTTCTCGCGGTTTTCCGGTTTGGCCAGAATCAGAATGGCGCCGACCTGGGCGACGGCCTCGGTGAGAATGGTCGGAGGTAGCGCGGCTTTGGCTCCGGGCGGTTGCCACAAGTGGCGCTCGTTCAGTGAGATGTTCTTGATCCCGACGATCCGCTTGTCTACCTCGAATTCCGTGATCCGGTCGACGAGTAACAGCGGGTAGCGATGCGGGAGGATGCGCTCGATCGCGGCGTAGTCGAGCGGCAGACTCAGCGGCTCCATCGAATCAGTATAGTCCGAACGCGGGACCGGCCCGGTGCTGGTTGGAAAGGGGTCGTGCGGAATCGCCAGTGCCCCACGAGACGGGATGCGGCGATGCCAGCGCCTGCCTGAGTAAACGCATCCCGTTGACTCCGCACGACCTACCGTTCTTTTTACAAAGGGCGTGCCGCTTCTTGGAGCCCCTGAAAACGAGGGTTAGGTGGCCCCGCACGGACCGGACTCGTCCTACGCGGATGACACACGGGTCTCCTTCCGAGTACTGCCAACTTTCTTGCCGCGGGCGCCGTCTGACTAGAGGATGGTGTCCTTCGGTCCGGGCGACTCGGGACCGGGCGGTCGTCAATGTGCCTGGAGGAGGATTCATCATGATGGTTCGTTAAGGATGGGGCACCCGCCGCGCGCTCGTCAGTGCCGTGCTGGTCGGTGGCGCCGGTCTGTCGACGGCGCAGCCGCGAGATCTGGAACGTCTGCGAGTCTTGACGGGTCTCGGAGGCAACGAGGGAGGTTCGATCGGCATCACGATTGAGGATGTCGCCGACAACGATGCCGCGGATGAAGGGGCGTTCGTGAGTGTGGTCCGCGCCGATTCGCCGGCCGAGGCCCCCGGCCTTGCTGAAGGTGATGTTGTTGTCGCATTCGATGGCGAGCGTGTGCGCGGGGTGCGGCAATTGACTCGGTTAGTACGTGAGACGCCTGGGGGGTCGGACCGTTGAGGCCACTGTGCTTCGGGGCGGAAGCCGGGTCGAGCAGGAGGTCACCCCAGAGTTCGCGTGGCGACGAGCGTTGTTGCGGAATGACGTCACCGACCGGGCCATGGCCCGTCTGCCATCAGACTCAGGTTACGGCTTTCCGTTCGATTTTCAGGTGTCCGCGGCCCCTGGCGGCTCGGCATCACCGTGCAGGAACTGTCGTCATAGCTCGCCGAGTACTTCCAGGTCGAGGACGGTGTGTTGGTGAGTGGCGTCGAAGAGGAGTCGGTAGCGGCCGAAGCCAGGTTGATGGCCGGACCATCGACTCGTCCAGCATGCTGCGGCGGCGACTGTCTGGGTTTGAAGCGGGTGAAGACGTTTCGATTGGCATGACGCGCGCCGGACAACAGGTGACACCCTCGGCGATCAAAGGTCACGGCGACGGCGGCTCCAGTTCCCGCAGACGAACGACTCGATTTGAGGAGCGGGTAGCAGCCTGTGATGAAAGTTCCGCGGCAGTCGACCGTCGCTGAATCTGGCCGATCTGCGTTGTCAGCGGTCACATGCTGACGGTATTTTCCCTCTTGACGCCTTGTAATGGCCCGGCCCGGCATTACCGGGCCAGGCTCTCGGTGCGACGCGCGACTTGTGTTGTGAATTACGGATGCAGGGGACTAGCCGTGTGCCTCGGCGGCGGGAGCCGCGGTGTCGGCCGGCCGCTCGGCTGGTGCTTCGATTGGGACGAGGGTGGCGAGCTGGGCGGCGACAATGGCGGCACTGGCCTGCACGGGGTTGCTTGATTCCCAGCCGTCGCGCAATTCCGCCGAGAGGACCCCGATGCAGCGGTTGGCCGACCGTAGCGGGGTCGCCAGGGCGCCGCTCGCGCCGTCGACCCCACAAACGACCTGCATCTGTTTGCCCCGAAAGGCGGCCGCGGTCGCGTTGCTACTGTCCTCAGGGATTGAGCCGATGCGCGCGAGCGCCTGCGGGGGATACCCGTGTCCGATTGCGGGGCGCAAGGCATGCCCGGTCGAATCGACCACCCACACGATCAGACCGCTCGCGTTCATGAGGTCGGCCGCCCGCTCCAGGAGAGCGGGCAGTTCTCGCGTGTCGGCCAAGGCGCTCAGGTCGGTGCACAGATCGGCGGCGGCCCGTAGGTCCGGCCTCGGTTCGCCGTCGCTTTTTCCAGCCGCGACCTTCGCCGCCTGGCTCCTCGCGCTGGAAGGAAGAGGCGGCGAGGCGACCGGTGTGTCACCCGCGGCCGATGTCGCGTCGTCCGGGGCCAAGTCCAGGTGCGCCAACGTCAACCGGTTTTCGAATGACGACGCCTCGTCGAGCGACTCGAACGCCGACGTGCGTTTCTGACTCGCCATTGGCGCCAACAGGAGCATGGCCAGCACGGCGGCACTGGCGGACACGGCCAACATGGTGGTCTGGGTGGCACGGGCCGCCCGAATCGTGTCATTCCGCGTCGTGCGCTCGGTCGCGCGCGCTAGTTCGACGTTCGCGGCCGCACGTGCGGCCAATTCGAGGCCATCGGTGAAGATGAGATCCGAGGCCAGCAGCGGTTGGTCCAGGTTCGCGTGCTCACGCGCGCGCTCGTCCATCCTCCGGAGGTCGACGATGGCATCCCCCATCGCTCCGAGCGCCTCCACCGACGCGGGTGCGGTGGCCAGTCGCTGAAGGTTCTCGAGACTGTCGTCGACGGTGTCGAGGTGGTTACTGACCTTGGTGGTCCAGTAGACCCGATCTTGTCCCGCTGCTACGTAGGCCTGCTGGGCGCCGCGCAAGTCTCCGACGGTGAGCGTGAGCGCCCAACTCAGATCGGTGAAGACGCGCTCGACGTTCTGTTCATCGTCGAGCACGAGTTCGGCGAGGCGGATTTGATTGGCGGTGAATCCCAGCGTGGTGAGCGTGACAAGTACGATAACGAGCCGAACCCAGCGACGTGCCATGTTGGAAAGCTACTATAGCATCGATGAGTCGCTCCCCGGCGCCGGCTGTCGCCATCATCAATCCCGTCGCCGGGCCGGCCGCTCGTCGCGCCGGTCGCGCTGAGTCAGCCACGCTCGTTCAGCGCGTGTGTACGTCGGCGGCGGTGTCGTGCGAGGTGGCCTTCACCAAGCGCCCGGGGCACGCGGGCGAGCTCGCGGCCGATTTCCACGCTCGCGGATTTTCACCCATCATCGCGTGGGGTGGTGACGGCACGGTGAACGAGGTCGCCTCGGCCCTGGCCTTTCGGGATGGCGTCATGGCGATTGTGCCGACCGGGTCAGGCAACGGATTGTCGCGAGAGCTGGGTATCAGTCTCGATCCCCTGCGCGCGCTCGAGACCGCGGTGCACGGGCGGGACCGTACCATCGACGTTGGTGAGCTCGGCGGGCGACTGTTCGTCAATCTGGCCGGGATGGGCTTGGACGCCGCGGTAGCGTCCGCGTTCAGCCAGCTGCCGGGCCGCGGTCTTCGTCGCTACGTGCACGCGACGTTCTCCACCGTGTTTCGGTATACGTCGGACATCTACCGCATCCAGACCGATGCCCAGACCGACCTCTTCGAGGGACGCGCGCTGATTGTTGAACTGGCCAACGGCACCCAGTTCGGCAACGGCGTGATGATCGCACCACGCGCCCGGCTCGATGACGGCCTGCTCGATCTCGTGATCGTGGCGCCACGGGGCGCACTCCGCACGCTGTGGGGAGCGAGAAGGTTGTTTGACGGCACGATCGACCACGACCCGGGCGTGCAGACGACCACCGTGAGCCGCGTCACGATCGAGGCCCAGCAGCCAATGTGCTTTCACGTGGACGGCGAGGTCGTGCAGGGCGGCACATCGCTGGAGGCGAGGACGCACCCAGCGGTCCTCCGGGTTCGAACTCCGCAGTAGGGACCCGCTCAGGAGTAGGTTGCCCACATTGGCCGCCGCCGCCCGCCGATGTCGGCGCCGTGGCCGCGTGCTGTCTCTACCAACCCCAGTGGCTCGCTTCGGCTTCCCAAAGCGCGTAGCAGACCTCGGCCACGCCTGTCTCGAGGAAGACCGGTGGCAGGAAGGACATGGAACCGACCGCCGCGTCGATCGGGGCCCCGTCGAACGACCATGTGGAGGTCACGTGTCCTTCGTATGGTTGTTGCTCGCTGTTTCCAGGTTCGATGGCCACGGATTCGATCTGGACCACCCAGGCACCGGTGCCGCCTCGGCCATCGGGTCCGGCGAACGTCAGCTCGTCGCCGGAGCGCTCGAATCCCTCGACCCCGAAGACCGACGCGATCTGGGCCGAGAAGGAATCTTTCAGACTGGCCTCATCGGCTCGGGCTGCGCAGGTCGAGACCAGGAGCAGCCCGGCGAAGAGCCACGGTCGCCGGGTCGTGCCGTGCCGCGCGCTCATGGCGTTCGAGCCGCCCCGGTGGCGTCCGCGCTCCGGTCCTCGGTTCGGGGTCGCAGAATCGCGTAGGTGGGAAGACCGATGCCACCGAGGTGCTTCAGTACTTCTCGAGCTGGCGATGCCTCGAGGTCTTCCGCCTGGAACTTCACCTTCACGTAGTCTGCGAGACCGGACTCGACCGCCGGGGCCTTCAAGGTGGTCTTGTCCATCGTCAGACAGTTCTTGCACCAAGTGGCCCACATATCCACCAGCACCAGCTTGTCTTCAGCCCGCGCCGCTTCCAGCCCTTGACCCAACGACGCGTGCCATCCCTCGTCCAGCAGCTCTTGCACGCTGTCAGCCACATCGGTAGGGTCGACCCAGCGTTGCGCGACCAGCCCGTAGCCCAGATACCCGTAGTAGACCGCCGTGCCGAGGATAAACACCCCGAAGGCATGTTTAACATGCACCATCCAGGCACCTGGCTTGGGCATGAACGACAGCCCGGCGCCCGCGATTGGCCATGGCAGTGCCATGCCGATACCGAGAAAAAATGGCAGCGCGAGGGCGACAGTCGTACCGGTGCTGTACAGGTTGCTCGAGAAGACAATCACCTGGATGACCACCGGGGCCACGCAGGCGCCGGCGAGCAACGCCGCCACCGCGCCCATTCCGAAGGCGACCACGAACGACCCGCCCTCGTTGCTGCCCCTCGAGAGCTTGGTGTGGAGGCTGGAGAAATCGATCGCCAGCACGTCGAACATGGCCAGCCCCAGCACCACGAAGAGCGCGGCGATTCCGAAGTTGAACCACGGCGACGAGTTGATCGTGCCGAAAGTGCCCGCGGTGAGAATGACTACCAACCCCAGAGTTCCGTAGACCGCGGCCATCGCCAGACCATAGGCCCCACCCAACGCAAAGCCACGCGTGCGCGACCCGGCCTTCGCGCCGGCGCCGATGATAGCCAGGTTGATCGGAATCATCGGCAGCACACAGGGCGTGAGGTTCAACGCGAGGCCGCCCACCAGAATCAGCGCCAAGATCGCGAGAGGACCCCGTCCTTCGAACCAGCCGCGTTCCCCTTCGCCCGACTCGGCCGCGTTCATGAAGTCGAGAAACGCGTCGGCGTTCAGATAGCCCCCGGTGCTGGCGAGCACGTCGAAGTCGTCGAGCGAGGCGACCACCGACAGGTCGTCTAGCATCGGGGAGGCATCGACCGGTGCCGGCATCGGGGCGTCGGCGTCAGCGTTTGCCACGCGGAGCCCGGCCAACAGATCTGGATGGAGCGTGTTGAGGGCCTGCGTCGCCGGGGCGACCGTGACGTCGAACTGGACCGCGGTGTTTTGCGGCTGGAAGCACATCGTGTCGTTGCAGGCCTGCCAGCGCAAGTTCCCAGGCACCGTGTAGGACCCGGGTGCGACGGACTCGCTCACGTCGACGACGGCGCCGATCCGGAATTCTTCCTCGAAGACGGCCAGCGAGTCCGGTCCCACACTGACCAAGATCGCTTCCGGGAAGGCGACGCTCTCGATCGAAAAGCCTTCCGGGGGGTCTAGCGTGAGTACTGTCGGAATCAGGCTCTCGTCGAGCGGTGCGTTGGACTGGAGGTGGAAGCCGGCGTTGAGGGCGACCTCGAGTGCCATGGCGGCGGGTGCGCCGGGGTGCGCGGCGTCAGTCTCGGTGACGGGCACGATCTGCAGTTCGGGTATGCGCAGCTGCGCGAACCCCGGGAGCGTGAGCCCCAGCAGCACAGCCGCCATCGAGACCCCCGGCAACCAGCGTGGCCGGCGTCGAAAAGGGGTGGTCGTTCTCACTATCGCCTCCACGCACGTGTTCGATGCTCAGCGGATCGAGGCACCGGCCTCGCACCGCTCACTCGTTAGACGCCGGTATGGTCCCGCGCGCTTCGCGCCGGGTGCTGCGAATCTCCGATCATATCAACAGAAGCCCGCGTGGGACCGGAAGGCCTTGCGTCCTAACCGAAGGAGATGTCACCCTTCATGAAGGACACAGGAGATTGAGGAGTCTGGTTCGCCGCTTGTCGCCCGCCGTCCAGTGGATGCTGGCCGTCGCCTTGCTCGCCGTGGCCGGCGTGGTGGGGACGAATGCGGTGCGCGAACTGCGTGAGGTCACCGGTATCGGGGAGGGGACCGTGATGTCGCTGGATGACACCGCTCCCCCGAAGAGCGTGCCGCCGGGGGCGGTCCGGCTGCCGGTCCTGTTGCTCAAGGGCGACGTTCGCGTGCGCATCGGCGACTCGGCCAGTCAGGTTGCCACGTTGCTGGGTCGTGGCGCCGAGGTTGGCCGGCACGATGTCGAACGGACGGCCGATGGCGACCGCCTGGTCCGCTTCTACGAGTACGGCGATACCCGCTTCCTACTCGTGTTCTCGCTGGTTGAATCGCCGCAGGACCCGGTCGTCGCCGACATATACCGGCATTGATCACTTAGGTTTTCCGACGAAGCGCCCGTGAAGGGCGGACGTTGCGGCATTGACTCAGCGGGGTCACAGGACGCCTGGCTGCTCCCTCCTCCCGCTTGGCCAGACAGACGCCTCGTCAGAAAACCCCCTCGGACCTTCTGTGGCTGCGGGGCGCGTATTATCGTGCGCCTGCTCGGCCTCCCGGGTTATTGATGGATTCTTGCTAGCGCGGCATCGTCGCGGTTGACGCGGACGCGGCGCAGACGACCCTTGGTCGGGATCCGCATTTCCGACACCCGATCCGTCACCGGCATGACGACGGTTTCCTCTTCGCCAGATCGGTAGACCAGATCCACGGCTACTGGCAGGTCGAAGAGACGTTCCGTGCGTTGCTCGAACCGGAGCACGACCTCCTCACCCGTTGGCGTGGCTTCGACCCGAGACGTGAAGTCGAGCTCGGCCAGGTCCGTCTCATGGATCCAACGCTCAAAGAAACGGTCGAGTGGAACCCCTGACTCGGTTTCGAACGCCAGTTGCAGCGTGTCGGTACCGGCTTTCTGAAAACGCGATTGGTGGTAGAAACGCCGGAGCCCACTGAAGAACGCGTCGTCACCCAACAGGCCGCGCAACATGTGCAGCACCATGGCCCCTTTGTTGTAGACCAAGGCGCGAAACACGCGTGGTTCGCCGTCGAGATGACCGAGCCGGTAGCCGAGATAAACAGGTCCTTCGCGGGAGTGACGCATCGCCCAGTCGCGCATCTGCTCGAGGATGTCGGCAAAGACCTTGGGGCCGGCGGTGCGTTCGGCATAGAGCGCGGCGAAGTAATGGGAGAGTCCTTCGCTCAGCCACTGTTCGTGATAGTTCTTCCAACCGACCGCCTGTCCCCACCACTGGTGCGCGATTTCGTGCGCCAGGAAGAACGAAGGATACCCGCTGAAGCTCACGGGGTCGGTTTTCCATGACACGATGACCCCGGGCGTCGGCGGAAGCTCGTGGTTCATGACCGCGAAGTACGCCGGGCTGTGCCCGCCGGGCAGAACACTGTCCGTGGTCGCGACCGTCATCGAGGGGTAGGGAATATCGCCCAGGAGACCGGCGTAGAACGAGGCAATGTCGGTCGTCTGGGCGACAACCGTCTCGACCTCTTCGACGCTTCGGGCGGAGGCGTGCGCGTTGACCACGAGCGTGTCGTAGTACACCGAGCCGCCAGCGCGGTGCTCCGACGTTCGCGCCAGGTCATCCGAGAGTTGGACCCGCCGGGCCGGTTCGGCATGGGTTTCGAAGCGCGAAATCAACGCCGACAGGTAGCGAGCCGGCTGGACCGCGATGAACGAGAACCGTTGCTGTGTGGTGCCCGGCGGTCTCGCGACCGGGGGATTCGTTGCGAGGGGGGTGCCGCTCGCCACGACGCCCCAGCCGGCCGGCACCGACAAACTGAGCGTGGCCGTCGCATAGTCGGTGAAGATGCCCTGCGGATACCAGTAGCTGTGGTTGCTGTAGATGTACCGCGGTTCCCCGAGTCCGCTGAGTCCCGTCGCATCGAACCAGAGATAGCGCGTGCCAATCCAGTTCTCGTCCAACGTCTGGGCCCGGAGGTCACCTGCGTATCGCACCGTGAGCGTGAACTCCGTGCCACCGGCCACCTCGTTCGGCAAGTTGACCACGAGGCTGTTCTGGCCGTTCATCCGGAAAAAGAGCAGCGGTCCGAATTCGCTGGAGCTCACGGACGACACCGTCAGGTCTTCGGCGAGCCGCAGGCTGAAGGTTCTGATCGGCGGTCCCTTCACCCGCACGGCCAGCCTGGCGATGCCCACGATCCGGCACCCGATCAGTTCCGGGCTGGCACGCAATTCCTGCTGGCTGATCCCCAACGGCTCGAATGAGGCCGCGATGTCGTAGTCGAGGATATCGAGAGCCGATTGATCATCGTCGCCGAAGTAACGCGTCTGGGTGGCGCGCTTTCCGGCCGACGGATAGAGCGAGATGATCCGGCCGGTCGCCCGGTCCGACAATGAAATGTCTTCAGGTTGACTGCCAGCTTGTGCGTAGGTCAGGGTGCCGTGGTGTTCGGTGCGGACCTCGGCCAGAAAATCGCTGGCCCCGGGGATGAGCGACCAGACGTTGTCGCTTAGGTGTGACAGGTCGAGCATGAACGACAGCTCGATAAGCCCGTCGAAGACCGCGGTCGCGTCCCGAAGGTCGTCCGGGTCCACGGTCCGCTCCACCAGCGCGCCGGTCGACACCCGCGAGTTGAAGATGTCGGGGTTCAGTCGGACGAACGCAGCGTCGAACTTCGTCTCGAGGGCCTCGTCCCCATCGAAGATCCGGAGCTGCCCCTGTTCCGCCTCAGGCTGTGGGGCGAACTCCATGACGCCGTCTCCCAGGAGCACTAGCGCCGTGACGCCGTTGTCGACCTCGGCGACGAAGACCGATCCCTCCTTCAGCGTCAACGACAGGTCCTCGCCGAGGACCACCAGGTCGTTGGCGGTGTACTGGCGGGTCGGGGTCAACCGCAGGCGGTGCAGCCCTGTGAGCGTATCGACCCGTGACTGATTCCGGATGCCCCAGTCACCTGTGTCCAGACGCACGATATCGAGTTGCCAGGTTTCGAGCCGACCGGTCTCGTCAGACTCGAAGAACAGTTCCAGCGTGACCTCGTAGGCCGTGTCGCGTTGGGTGTCCTCAAGCGGCAGTTGGAAGCGGGGGATGAGGGTGACCCGGTCGACCGCAGCGGGGAGCATGTCGCGGGCGAACGCGGAGGCCGCGTCTCGGTCGGCGTCGGGGGTGAGCAGCGTGAGAAACCGGGTCTGGTCGCCGGCCGCGATCGCTTGTTGCAGGGTGTCGAGCAGTGGTTGATACGCGGGCAGTTCCTCGGTCTGCGCCGTCGCGCGGATACTGCAGGTCACGCACAATAGCAGCACGCCAACAAGACGACGCCGGTTCAAGAACACGTGGCCTCCTGTAGGATTCGGTGCTACGCCGTCGAGCGAAACTGGGCCGTGAAGCCTTCGATAGTGTCGTAAATCGCGTTGAGCTCTGCCGGCGACGCGAGAAACACGATGCGAAGAAATCCGTCCTCCGGCGCGGTCGCGAACCCCGAACCGTATACACAGAGTAACCCGGTCGCCCGCAGCAGTCCGATCACATAATCTTCATCGGTGCGTCCCGGAGGCAGATCCACTCTGGGCATGGCATAGAACGCCGCCCGGGGCGGCACGCATGAGATGCCCTCGATCCGGTTCAGTCGCCGGGCGGTTACCTCCGCCCGCTCCCGCAGCGCATGGACGAAAGTGGCCTTGTGATCGTCGTTCCCGGTCAGCGCCGCTTCGATGGCGAACTGCATCGGTCCGGTGCTGCACAGCCGACCGTCGGCCAATTCATTGATCGCCTTGAGCACCGTGTCCAGCCGATCACCGCCACTCACCGCGAGCCAGCCGGCGCGCCATCCCGGTGCCTGATACGCCTTTGAGATGGACGAGAACGAGATCACCGGCGCGTCGGGGTTCAGGGTCGCAATCGGTTGCACCGGTGCGTCATAGGCCAGGTCCGCGTACACTTCGTCGGCCAGCACCACGAGCCCATGGGTGTCGGCCAGGTCAATTAACGCTCGACGCGTCTGGGTGGAGTACACCGCGCCGGTGGGGTTGTTGGGATCGATGACGACGAGGGCCCGTGTCGCCGGTCCGATCAGGCTCCGGATGTGGTCGAGATCCGGCAACCACCCGTTGGCGGGGTCGGTCCGGTAGAACGCCCCGCGCGCCCCGAGTTTGGTCAGAGTTGCCGTATAGAACGGATACGTCGGGACCGGGAGCAGGACCTCGTCGCCAGTATTGACCAGCACGGACAACGCGAGTTCGATGCCCTCCGAGGTGCCCGAGGTCAGCACAACACGTTCCGGTCCGATCGACAGTCCCGAGGCGCAGTACGACGCCGCAACTGCTTCCCGGACTCTCCAGACACCGGCGGCTGGGGTGTAGCCGTTCTCGCCGTCACGCAACGCTCGCACGACCGCTTCGATCAGGTGCGGCGGCGTTTGGAATCCGAACGCCACGGGGTCTCCGATGTTCAGATATGTGACCCGGCGACCGCTCGCCTCGACCCGGGTTGCCTCTGCCACGACGTTGCGGATGGCGTAAGAGAAGCCCTCGAGACGGCTCCCGACACCGATAGGGGGTGGCACCGGCGTGGGCATGTGTCCATCTTATCGCAGCCGGCTGGGCTCTCCCGCCCTGGCTGCGTTATCCTCACGGGCATGGCGATTCGAACCGAGCTGACCCTTCGTCTGGAGAACACGCCGGGGGCGTTGGCCCGTCTGTGTGACCTGCTGGCGGCCGAGAAAGTCAATCTCCTGGCCCTCAATCTCGAGAGTGGCGGGGTGCTCCATCTGGTGCCCGACAATCCCGTCCATGCCGCAGGGTTGCTGCGAATCAAGGAATACGCGGTCGCCGAGCGCGAGGTGCTCTACGCTCCGATGCCGAACGGTCCGGGCGCGATCAGTTCGACGACCCGGATGCTGCGCGACGCCGGCATCAACATCAACTATGCGTTCGCTTCGGCGATCAGCGAGCACGAGATGACGGTGCTCGTCATGGCCGTCGACGACGCCCAACGCGCCGCCACCGCCGCTGGCATGTAGGTTTTCCTGGCGAGGCGTCCGCCTGGACTGCATAGCTTCCTCGGTCACAGCCCGCCTGGCTGCTCCCTCGTTGCGCCTGGCCAGGCGGACGCCTCGCCGGGAAAACTGGGGTGGGTCGGGGGGCGTTTGGCGGCGTTGCTACCTGGGTTCGCGTCGGCGCGCAC
>PAUN01000081.1 GCA_002712885.1 Acidobacteriota bacterium | reverse complement strand
TGAATTACCGGGTGGCGTGCGTCATGCGGGTCTCTTGGCTCACGACGATGTGATGTCGGACCCCATCCTACCGCTGGCTGGCAAACGGTTCAATGTGAGAGCTTACGGCTCACGCGGGTGCGCGGCGGTGGACGCGAGAACAACGACTGCCTTGCTGTGACGGGTGCCGTCGGTGTCGAAGAACGGCGTTTTCCAGTAGATGACCGGCAGGACATCAGGATCCAGGTGCGACGGCGTACCCAGTTCAGTTGCAGGTGTATTGCCCGCTGTCTCTAGCACGTACCGTTGATGTCCTACCCGCCTCAAGTATGGGTCGTGCCGCTGTTGCGCTCTACGTGCCGCCACTTGTGTCTGTCACCGCTTCGCCGTAACTAGCCGCAACCGACTCGAAGATCACTCGTCCGCCTTGCATGGCCAACCCTTTACTGCCACGTCTGAGACGCAGCTTGCTGGCACCGGCGTTGGTGTGTCATGAGGATTGCTCGCTTGGTCCTGATGGCGGGCTCATTGTCCGTCGAGACACACCGGCACCACCTCCGACGGTTGTCTCCGCTGAGACGAGGGTCGATACGTCAGACGTTGCACTCGGGTAGGAGAAGGACTAGTGTCCCGAGCACGAAATACCTGGACATTCGGCCGGCGCTGCATTCCACCTGGCGGCGTTGCTCATCGCTCAAATATGTCCAATATTCTCGCTCCTTGCGCCTTGCCAGCCGGCCGCATCACCGCCCTCGGTGTCTAGGTATTTTAAACTCGGGACACTAGTAACCGCTGGGCGGAGTATCGCTGTTCGTCGTGTTGACGAGGATGACACCCATGAACGCCTCGGCGCCTCCGCTGAGGTGCTCGTGGAAGCCGCAGGCGCCCTGGAAGGTCAGTGGTCCAGTCGCCCGCTGCTGTCCCGGAGCCAGAGTACCAACCTCGTTGATCGGTGGACAGTCATCGTGAGCCGGAAAAGGGTTGGAGTTGATCTGGCGGGTCACCGAGTCGTTGTTGATGAACATGACGGTGCCGTTTATCCCCACCGATATCTGTTTCGGTGAGACGCCTGCCGCCGTGATCGTCACGGTTGCCGTGCTGTTTGACGGCGAAGGACTCATGGGGTTACTGTCGCCGCCGCACGCACCAAGCGTCGCTGCGAGGCCGATTGCCATCAGTCCGGATCCCACCCGAAGCCAGTACCGCTCTTTCATCTCTTCTCCTCTACTGCCCGAGAACCGCCGCCGCGTCTTGCGCCGAATGTCTCGAACGACCCGTTCTGCTGACTTTGCCTGGCTCATAGGGACCTCCTCCCCTGGCTGCAAAGTCTCTCTTATTTCAGGACCTCACGTGGTCCACATCTATTTGACGCCTAACACCTACTAGAGCAACTGTCGTACAACAAAAGAGCGAATAAAAACGATCATCACATTTACGGCTCACGCGGGTGCGCGGCGTCCCAGTCGCGGACGAGGCGTTGTGCTTCATTCCCCTACGCGCTGCGGCTCATCCAGGGTTTCGGGCGGCAGTATATCGCCAGCCTCGGCCAATGGCGAGTGCGGATCCGCCGGCACCAGGCCGCCTCTAGGTCTGCTGCCGGGCCATCAGCGACCGGAACACGCCTTCTTGCTCGACCAGTTGCTCGAAGCTCCCTGCCTGGGCGACTCGTCCATGGTCCATGACGTAGATCCGGTCGGCGCTCCGAATCGTGCTCAACCGGTGGGCGATCACCAGGCGCGTGACCTTGCGTCGCTCCAGGCTCTTGCTGACGACCTCCTGGGTCCGATTGTCCAGCGCGCTCGTCGCCTCGTCCATCAGAAGGATGCGCGGTCGCAGGACGAGCGTTCTCGCGATCAGCAGGCGTTGGCGCTGTCCGCCCGATAGGTTGCCGCCACCTTCGCTCACCATCGTGTGCATCCCCATGGGCATCGCGCGGATGTCATCGGCCAGCGCCGAGTCTTCGGCCGCCTCCCACGCTTCGTCCATGGTGATCACGCCCCCGACACCGATGTTGTCGAGAATCGAGCCGCTGTTGAGCACCCCGGACTGCAGGACGACGCCCATCTGCCGGCGCACGCCGGTCGGGTCAAGCCCTGAGAGCTCCTGCTGGTCAAAAGTGACGACACCGGATTCAGGGGTCTCGAACCCCAGGAGCAACCGGAAGATCGTCGACTTGCCGCTGCCCGACGGTCCGGCAAGTGCGACGAACTCGCCGGGATCGACATGAATGCTGAGGCAGTCGAGAATCATCGGGCCGTCGGCGGAGTACCGAAAACAGACATTCGACAGCGCCACGCCGCCCTGGAGCCGTCCCGGATCCGCTTTCGCCGAGCCGGTTTCGGCTTCTTCGTCGAGGATCGGACGGATCCTTCGGCTCTTGGCCATCACGTCCATGGCATCCACGACGGCATTGCTCAGTGCCGCCGTACCGGCCACGAATGTTCCGAGCGCGGCGTTGAAAGCCAAGAACATGCCGATGCTCAACTGCTCACCACCGGTGCCATTCAGCAGCTGGACTCCGAACCAGAACAACAACATGGTGCTGATCGCCGGGAGCGCCTGGTTCGCCACGACGACGTAGTCCTCCGCCATCTGCGACTTTCGAACCAGGGTCATCTGCTCGGCGTACTTCCTCGCCCACAGCGCAAAGGCCCGTTCCTGGGCTCCGGCGATGCGGATCTTGTTGGCCGATCGAATCATCTGCACGACGAGACCGAAGAAGTGGCCCTCCAGTTCCATCAGGCTCAGATTGAAACGTCGGACCGTGTACCCGCCAACAACCGTCACGATCGCCGTGACGATGGCCAGGCCGACAGCGATCAGCGCGAGCCGGCTACTGTAGTAGAGCAGCAGGCCCAGATTCAGGGCAGCCATGAGACTGGCGAGCATCGTGCCGAGCGTCGTCCCGTTGAGCTGCTGATTGATCTCGCCCACGGCCGACACGCGGGAGAGCAGATCTCCACTCGAGAACCGCTTGAAGAAGGATGCTTTGAGGCCGAGCAGGCGGTCCCAGACAGCCGTTTGCGTGGCGGAATCGGCTGCGGTCGACAGGCGAATCGCGACGATGCTCTGCGCCAGTGACAGCAATCCCACCCCGAAGCTCGCGGCGGCCAGCCCCAGACCCAGTTCGAGCAACAACCTGCGATCCGAGTCGGGGATGGCCGTGTCCATGACCAGCGCGGTCGCCATCGGCGTCAGCATGCCGATGAGCGTCACGATCAGCGACAGACCCAGCAGGAAGGCGATATCGGGGCCACGGCCCCGCAACGAGAACCCGACGAGCTGCCAGGGCTTGAGCCGGCCGGCGGGCAAAGGCCGGTACAGCATCACGGCCTCTGGAGCCAGGCGTTGAACGGTCTCTCCGGTGACGGGCGTCCGGTGGAGCGTCTCGGGATCGACGATCTCGTACCCCGGCCGCTTTCCTGGCAACAGCGCGACCGGCCGGTGCCCGTCCTCCAGATACCCGACCAGCGGTCCACAATCGTCGGACCACCACTCCCCGCGCAGCAGGACCCGCCGGTGGCGGAGCTGCGACGCTCGCGCGATGCCGTCGAGCGGATTCTTGACGCGGTCGAGGTTCTCGGACTTCGCTGGAGGGTGGATTTCCACGCCAAGCGCTGCACCGACCAGCGTGGCCGCCGTGAGAATCGGAGTGTCACGATGCGGGACGGTGCCGCGTTGCTTCAGAACGGCGGCCACACCATCCATCGCCGATCGCGTCAGACGTTCCTGGGCGACCCTGCGTTGCTTGAAACGGTTGACTTCGTCATTTCGCTCCTCGATGTCGGCTTGCTCGAGATGCTCTCGGATGAGTCGGTGGAGTGCCCCGAGCCCTTCCGCCACGACCGGGCCACTGGACAGATCGGCCCCGGTGGCGACAGTCAACCTGATGGCGGATTGCGACCGAAGCCCGATCTGGCTGCTCAGCGGTATGTACTCGCGCGATGGCTGAACGCGTCGTTCGGGCTGGTCGGCCAGGACGGCCTCACCGTCATCCACGCGAATCCAGCTGATGCGGCCTGCCTTGGGTCGAGCCACGTGGCCTTCGATGAGCTCAAGCGACCCGTGCTCGGGCAGCTGTTCGTCGCTGGCGGACGCACTGGCACGGCCGAGGAGGCTGCACAGGCGCGCCGCCCAGCCCTCGACCGCCGTCAAGCGTGACCGAGCCTTCGTCAGGTCGAATCGGGTGAGGTCGTCGATTGGCAGTTCGCTCAGCGAGAGGTCATCGACGGCAAGGGCAATCAGCCCGCTTCGCGCCGTGGGTTGCGAGATCGCAAACAGCAGTTCACCGATGCCGACCTGGAACAGGAAACGGCGGTTTCCGACCGGAACGCCCGATTCGAGTCGCGTGCTGAACACGGCAGCGGCGCCAGACCTGACGACCCACACCTTCGCCAGGTCATCGAGCACGAGCGGGTGGTGCCCTCGAACCGTGACGGTCGATCCTGGCGCCGCCGAGCCGATTTCGGTCCTATCCAGCGGACACTCCAGCGGCTCTAGTTGTTCGCGGTACGGATGAGCGCAGCATACTGTCCTTCCTTGGCCCAGAGTTCGTCGTGGGTTCCCCGTTCGACGACTCTTCCCTTTTCGAGGACGATGATCTCGTCGCAGTCACGGATGGTGCTCAGCCGGTGGGCCACGATGATCGCCGCACACCCGCGCATTCGCAGTCGCTCCATCACGACGCTCTCGGTTTCGGAGTCCAGCGCGCTGGTCGCCTCGTCGAGGACCAGGACGGACGGGCTGTTGACCAGCGCGCGGGCGATCTCGAGGCGTTGCCGCTGACCGCCCGACAGGTTGCCTCCTCCCTCGAGCAGGACCGAGTCGTAGCCTCCCGGCAGGGCCAGAATCGTTTCATGGATCGCGGCGTCCTCAGCGGCCCGCACCAGGCTGTCCTTCGGCACGGTCGGATCCCACAGCGTCAGGTTGTCCCGAATCGTTCCCCCGAAGAGAAAGATCTCCTGTGTGACGGTGGCGAACGAGTTGACGAGAACCGGCCGCGGAACTTCTTGCCGGGTGATGTCGTCGAAACACACCTCGCCTTTCCACGGGGTGTACTCCCCGCTGATCAGCTTGGTGATCGTGGTCTTCCCGGAGCCGCTGCCTCCGACCAGCGCCACCCGCTGCCCCGGACGGATGCTGACGCTGAAATCGTCGAGCAACGGAGGCTCGAGCGGGCTGTATCCGAACGTCACGTTGCGAACCTCGACGTATCCCTTCAATCGCACCACCGGTTCCTGGTGATCATCGACGAGCTCGCGGTCGGCCACGTCCGGCTCGACGGGGTAATGCAGGACGTCGTTCACGCGGTTGAGATCACCACCGATTTCCTGCAGCGTTCCACCCAGGCCCATCAACATGTTCAGCGGCGCTCTGAAACTCATCATCAGACTCTGTATGGCCACGAGCATCCCGATGGTGAGGTTGCCATCGATGACTCGAACCCCCCCGACGATGATCAGCACGACGCCCGACAGTGAATTCAGAAAGGCCGGCAAGACCGAGAGCGATTGATTCGACAGCTGAAGTTGCTGGCGGGCGTTGGTGGCCTTGGCGTAGTAGCCCGACCACCGGGAGAAGAAGCTGTCTTCTAGCCCGGAAGACTTGATCGTTTCTATGCTTTGCAGGCCGGCTACTGCCGAGCCCTGGACCTTGCCGTACTCCTGGAGCACGCGCATGTTGGCCTCGACGCGCTGACCGGAGACCCAACGGAGGACCAGGATGTTCGTCGCTGCGAAGACGATGCCGATCACCGTGAGCACGGCGTCGTAGTAGAACATCAGGCCGGCGTAGAAGATCATCATGACCACGCCGATCACGGCTTCCGCCAGCTGCCCCGAGACGACTTCGGCAAGCTTGTCGTTCAGCCGACTCCGGTCGGCCACCTCACCCGGAAAGCGCTGGGCATAGAACATCGCCGGCAGGTTGAGCAGGTGCCACATGAAACGTCCCGACATCCGAACCGACAGCGCGATCATCATTCGGCGGAGCTGACGTAGCTGCATGAACTTCAGCACGCCCTGCAGCACGACGGCCCACCCCATCGCCACGAGCATCGGACGGAGCCAGTCTGTCCGTTGGGCAACGAAGATCTCGTCAAGAAAGATCTGGCTGAAGGCCGGAAGCACCAGGCCCGGGATGATGAGCAGAAATCCCGCCAGGACGCAGTAGCCGAGGGCTTCATGAGAGCCGACGAGCCGGTCTCGGAGCGCCGCCACCACACTGGGGCGCCGACCTCCTCGTTCGAATTCCGGCCCGGGTTCCATCACCAGAACGACACCGGTGAAGCTGGTTTCGAACTCGCTGTCGTCGATTGTCCGGTGGCCGACGGCCGGGTCGTTGATGAACACGACGCCGTCGCCAAACCCCTCGACGACCACGAAGTGGTTGAAGTTCCAGAAGACGATGAGCGGCTGCTCGAACGTGGTGAGGCTCTCGACGGTCTTGCGGAACCCTTTCGCGACCATGCCGTAGCGCCGCGCGGCTTTCAATACGTTGGACGCCTTGCTCCCGTCACGCGACACCCCACAGTCCTGGCGGAGTGTGGCCAGTGGCACGATCCGGCCATAGTAGGCCAGGACCATGGACAGGGCGGCGGCTCCACATTCGACGGCTTCGAGCTGAAGTGTCGTCGGCGTCTTCGCGCGGAAGCGTTCCGCTTCCCGTCTCCAGAAGTTGACGGGCAGTCTAAGTTCCACTCCAGCGCCTGAGTATCGGGATGATGAGCGAGATGGGCCGGCGGGACTCGACCGTTGCGCGGACCTGCGCCGTCGTGCCCGCGGTTATGGGGTCTTCGGGACCTTGTCCAGAGGTCCACCCGTACCCTGTCGATGTGTCCGCGTCCAGCAGAAGTTCGCAGAAGACTTCGATCTTGATGCCCCCGGCCGCCAGCATTTGCGCGACATCGGCGTTGCCGACAACGTTGGTGATGGCGTCCGTGGTGACCGGAAAGGGAGAAACCGAGGTGACGGTCGCCATCATGCTGCCGAACCGTTCCCGCTCCACCGTGTCGGGTGCGATCCGAACTTGCATGCCGGGTTGCACCTGCTTGCCAGTGCTGACCTCGAAGTAGGCCGCCATGGCCAGGCGTCCCTGAGGGTCCTCGGTCTCCATCGACCCGAACCGCTGGCCTAAGCTCACGATCTGACCGGCGGCCGCGGTCACTTCCAGAAGGCGCCCGTTGTACTCGCTGACGATCTGGCTCTTGGTTTCGAGTTCTTCCTCGTACCGCTCAATCGCACCCCGCACTTCCTGCATTTCAAGCTCTGTGCTGGAATCGGTTTCCAGCTGCTGCTGATCGATTTCGGCGGCCCGGATATTCAGCGCGCGGAGATCGGCTTCGAGTCCTGCGACGCGGTCGGCCCGCTCCTGATAGCGGTCCTCCGCTTCCAAGCTCGACAGATCGAGCTCATGCGTTCGAAGCTGCAGTTCCGCCGTCTGCTGCTGGTTGTCCTCATAGGCCTGCCGCGCCTGGAGCACGGCTTCGTCGGAGACCAGACCTTCGTCGCGCAACTGCTGGTAGCCCTCATAGCGCTCGCGGAGCGTCTCGTCCATTGACTGCTTGGCTCGTAGCAATTGCTCCAGGCTCAGCCGTTGTTCGACCAGATAGAGATCCGACTGCTGCTTGGCGCTCTCGGCCGCCGATCTGGCGATTCCGATGCGTTGGCTGAGCAGTTGGCGTTCCCGCTGAATGGATCCGCGTTCGAGATCAGCACGCTGGTCCCTGAGCGGCACGACCTGAAGGTTGCGCCGCTGCAGCTCCTGGAGCCGATCCCCTTCCTGCCGAAGCGCTTGTTCCAGCACGGGCTGATTGATCGTTCCCATTACCTGCCCGCGACGTACGTAGTCCCCGACGGTGACGTCTAGCGCCACGATCTCTCCGGACGCCGGGATCTGGAGAGATACGACCTGCCGCGGATACACGAGCAAGCCGTTCCCCTGAACCGTGATGGGGACCCGACCGACCAGGCTCCAGATCAGCGCCACCAGGATGAGGCCGGCGATCGTGAGCAGCGGGATCCAGCTCTGCCGGTTGACGATCTGGGTCAACTGATCCAGCTGCTCCGGAGAGGAGAGCTTCTCCAACGCCTTCTTCCGGAAGATCTCTGGTCCTCTTCGGGAACTCACCTCACACCTCGCGTTCTGACGATTACGACGAGAAACGCTCCACGAGCACCTCGAACCGGCGAGCCGCCAGTGACATCGAATCCATCAGGTCGGGATCGATTGCGTCTGGCGACATCTCTCCTTCCGTCCGGGACGCGCTTTCCGCATACCCCATCGATTCGATCGTGTGTCGCAGGCGCGTTGCGAGAAATACTCCCAGGGCACGGTAGAAATGCGCGGCGAACGACGGGTCGCTCGACAGCTTCACCCGAAGCTCGTCGCGGGAGATCGCAAGCGTCACCGAATTCGAGTTGGCGACGACGGTCGCGGACGGCGGCCGGGAATCCAGAAACGACAATTCACCGACGATCTCGCCCTCATGGAGCGTCGCCACAGGACTATCCGGGAGCGCCCGCTTCACGACGGACAGTTCCCCCGTGAGCAACACGAAGACGTCACTGAGAGGGCGGCCCTCTTCAATCAGGACTTCGTCTTTCGTGAAGACCTTACGCCTGCCCGCGCTGGCCAACCACTCGACGTCGCTGTCAGTCAGATCGCTGAAGATATAAAGGACTTTTCGCATTTGGCGACCATCCTGCGGAAACCCATCGGCACGCCCCACCTACTTGCCGTCAATCGTGCCGCACCCTACAGCAATCCGACACCCAGCCAGATGTGACGCCGAACTCCTCGACCATGCTGGCCGAGGCAGCTCTGTATCCAACCCAGCCACCGGAACCCCCCTCGAACTCAAGCGGCGCGCCAGTATATGTCATAGACCTCGTCGACTTGCTGGTTCTCGGCTGCGCTGCGGCCTTCGTTCCCGCGACACACACTTAACAGAGTGCACTCGCAGGCGTACGGTTTGAGTTTGACGATGAGTCGCGGGTAAGCCCGTCGGACTTACCGGAAGACCATCAGCCGGTCGCCACGTTTCGACTACGTGTAAAAGAGATGCACAGCCGTTGCATGCCGCCCCTCAGCGCACGTGGCGAGCCATCGCTTACGCCGTCGACGTACTGTCTTTCAGCGTCGCGATCGTACTCCTGTGGTTCTATGGCTCCATTCTGCTCGGTAAGCGGCGGGTCGTCGTCATCGCCTCGCGGCGGTTGCAGAATTACGCGGACCAGCCTATCGTTTGAGAATCACGGAAACATGCGGATTTTTCGAGGGTCTCGGGAGGCTTCGATGAGTAAGCGATATGTCGCGGCGTTGGTGACGGTGGTGGCGCTCATGACGATGGCGCCACTGGTGACCGCAGGTCAGGCGTCGGATGGGTGGACCGCGCCGCGCACGGCTGATGGGCACCCGGATCTCCAGGGCATCTGGGCCAGCGATTCGGCAACTCCGTTAGAGCGTCCAGAGGAGTTGGCGGACAAGGCGACGCTGTCCGACGAGGAGGTGGCGACCCTGCAGGCACGCGCGGCTGAGTTGTTTGACGGCGAGACCGATGCCGCGTTTGGGGACAGTGTGTTCCGAGCTGCGCTGGCCGACCGGCAACAGTATCAATCCGGCGACGGCGTCACGAAGGAAACTCCCAAGGGCACCGGCAACTACAACCAGTTCTGGTTGATCGACCGCTGGTTCGACAATCGAACGTCACTGATCGTCGACCCCCCGAGCGGGCGCATGCCGCCTCGCACAGCCCAGGCGGAGGAGCGGTCAGAAGCGGCGCGTGCCGCACGGGCGACGGAGGGGCCGCAGAGCCTCGCCCAGGAACTCGCGCGTTTGGGCTCCGGGCTGCGCTGCGGCGGCGGGCGGGTCCCTATGACCGGTCGCGGATACAACAGTAACTACCAGATTTTCCAGAGCGCGGAATACGTCGCCATTCAGATGGAAATGATGCACGATACGCGTCTGATCCCGATTGGCGACGGGCCGGCAGTCTCGCCCGGTCCGAGGAACGACCTGGGGACCTCGCGCGGTCACTGGGACGGTGACACTCTGGTGGTCGAGACCACCAACTTGTCGCGGGGAGCCAGCGGCTCATCGAACGACCTCCGGCTGACAGAGCGGTTCACCCGTGTCGGCCCTGACACGCTACAGTACGAGTACACGATGAGCGATCCCTCAACCTGGGCTGGGCCGTGGACCGCGCGCGTCTACATGCGCCCGGCGCCCGGCACCGGGGTCATCTACGAGTTTGCGTGTCACGAGGGGAACTACGCCATCGAGCACACGCTGCGCGGGGCGCGGATGCAAGAGCTAGAAGCGTCGCGATAAGTCGTCTGCTACTCCCGTACCGCGCGGCCGGCAGGCCCGCGCGCGGAAGGATACGCCGGCGGCATGGGCGTTGATCAGGCACTGGCCGACGAACTACGGCGGCGGCGGGAAAGTTCCCGCCACCCTGATCCAGCGCGCAGGCCAACCCCTTGACCTCAACGACCAGCGAATCACGGCTCACGCGGGTGCGCGGCGTCCCACTCCCGGGCGCGGCGGTGGGCGTCGGCGAGCTCTGCCCGCACGATCTTATCGACCGGCGCGAACACGACGACGACACCCATCCTGACGGCCTTTGAGGGACGGCAGGGCGGGCATCGTGCACACGGCAGTCACTCTCTTCAGAACATGCTAGGGCAATGACAAGTCTGGTCGTACCCGAAGGATATAGCTGGTCTGGGAGCGGATAGAGGTCGCGAACTGTTGCATCAAGTCGCTTGCCTCCTGCTCGCCGTACACCTCGGCCAGCAGCACTGGCAGCGGTTTTTCCGGCGGCGCAAGCCCGCCCCAATTCTCTGCTGGAATAACCAACGTCGCATCAGTGGTGCCTTCTCCGTAGGCCTCCATCAGCCACTGGTAGGACCTCTCCCAATCGCCACGGTCAAGGCCTTCACCGATTTTCGTAATCGCCTCGCGAAACTGACCCGGTAATCTCACGTCGAACGCCGTGACGGCAAAAAGCATGATCGCACTGTAATCGTCAAGTGGGCGCGAAAGCGCATCATCGAGCTGAGCGATCGAACTATCCTCAGACTCGATGTAAGGGCCCACCGTCGATGCGAAGTGGCGGCCAGCCCCTACGCGGTCGTCCCACGCGTAACGGACATCAAGGTCCGCCCAACGATGATTCCCAGATCGGACCATGTACCGTATCCCTCCAAGGCCGTCACCATTAACCACTTGGTACCATGTCCACTCCCAGGGGTCGTTGTTTTGCTTGCGCCACTGAACGTGCTGTTTCACGGCTTCCTCGAATTGAGCGATCATCCCCAGCGGCACTGTGTGGATGTACGCTTGGCGGATATCCTCTGTCTGCCCCTGCGCGCCCTCGGGAAAAGCGACAACCCAGAGCAACAACGTAGCAGCGACTGCGGTTAATCTATTTTTCATCATTGTTCTCTCCTTCTGGAACCAGCAGATACAGGGCCCTTCACCAGCACGCCCGCCGGACCGACGACGGTGCCAGTGTGGCCAACGAGCGCCTGGGCATCGACCTTGCCAGCGCCAGCGGCGGCATACCTCTACGCGCTGATGGTGTTCATCCCGCGAGCCTCAAGGGGCGTGACCTTGAGGGCTATCTCGACCTCTTGGCCCGCGCCAGGAGTGCGACCTCCGAGTTGCTAACGACCTGGGACGACGCTTCCCTCGACACGACCGTGACCTTTGGGCCGATGACCTTCTCCCACCGCTGGGTGCTCTACCACTTCCTCGAGCACTTCGCCGGCCACCGCGGACAGATCAGCAGCCTGCTGCACTGCATGCGAGATAGTGGAGTGCCGGGCCTACCCGAGAAACGGAACGTCGGGCTGTAGCGGCACGCCTAGACCGAGCTCGTATATGAACCCGAGGGAGAACTGCGCCTCAGCATCCCCTGCCTCAGCACGCACCCGTAGCCCATCGATCTCCGGCGTCTGCGCCTGCACCGGCGCACCGACGCCGAGCGCGACCAGGACGGCGACGGCGACGAACCGGGTGGCGTGCGTCATGCGGGTATCTCGGCTCAAGCCGATGTGGTGTCGGACCCGATCCTACCGCTGGCTAGCAGGAGGTTCAATACGCTGTCAACGCACCGCAGCCAGATGCGGCGAGTCATCAACGTCGACGACACTCAATCCCACGAGCGTATGTTTCATCTCACCTCTCAACGGCTTGTGTCCACAAGACCGACAAATTGGAAGATAACAAGAGGATATTAAACCGGC
>PAUN01000073.1 GCA_002712885.1 Acidobacteriota bacterium | reverse complement strand
GCGCACGCGCCGTCTTGCTCGCGAACCTGGAGCATGTCGTCGTTGACGACGAGGCTGAATCGGGACGGATCCGGTTGGTGGACGGTCGGGAGGTCGACGTGGTCGACCTGTGGCCGGTCAAGATTGGTGATTCACTGGCCGAGCGGTTGGCGTTGGGTGACGTCGACCCGGTCGAGGCGTTCGTCATGCGGCTGGATGCCCTGCATCTGGCCGCCATCCGCGAGCCGGACGGCCTCGGTTCATTCCTTGGCGGTCGCATCCGGCTGTTCCCCCATCAGCTCTATGCTGCCGAGTCGGCGACCAAGACCGATCCCACCCGGTGGCTCCTGGCCGACGAAGTGGGACTGGGGAAAACCGTCGAGGCCTGCCTTGTACTCAATCACCTGGTGCAGACAGGACGTGCGGACCGCACCCTGGTCGTCGCCCCAGACACGCTGACTGTGCAGTGGCTGGGCGAGTTGTGGCGCAAGTATCACCAGGTGTTCGTGCTGCTCGACGAGAAGCGTCTGCTCGACGTCGACAAGGAATTCGGCAAGGGATTCAACCCGTTTCAAGCGCATCGGCGAGTGGTCGTCGGCATGGAGTTCTTGAAGCAGCGTCCGAAATTGACCGCGCAGGCGGTCGAGGCCGGGATCGACCTGCTGATTGTCGATGAAGCTCACCATTTACGGCGGCCGGCCGGGCACCCGGGTGATCGCGCATATCGAGCGGTGGCACCGATCGCCGCTCTGGGCCGACACGTACTGCTGCTCAGCGCCACCCCGTTGGAGGAGGACGCATTCGGTTTTTTCAGATTGCTCGAGCTGCTTCGGCCGGAGGAGTTCGCGTCGGATTCGATTGAAGAGCGAGTGGCTCAGGCTCGACCGTTGCCGCCGTGTACGAGCGCAGCCCGCCGCCAGGATATCGGCGGTCTGCCTCCGCGGCGACCCTCGCCGGTCGACTTGATCGCGGACGAGGGCTGGGACGCCCGCGGGCAATTGGAGACAGAGCTACGCCGGTTGCCGACTCGCAATGCCGTCGCACGACAGGCGAAGCTACGCAAGATCCGGAGGGCGCTGGCCTCCGGCGCGGCCCTCGATGGACTGCTGGGGACGGAAGACGGAGCCCTGCGTGAGTTGGCGGCTGAATCGGACCGCGCGGACCCGCGCCTCGCCTGGCTCGCGCGGATGGGACCGGGGTGGAAGCGCGCGGGTCAGAAGACCCTGGTCTTCGTGGCCGAGCGGGAGACTCTCGAGGTTGTCAAGAGCGCCATGGGCCGCCTGGCGCAGGTGCGGGTCGGCGTCTTCCACGAGGATCTGCCGGCCGCCCAGCGGGACATCGAGGTGGCCCAGTTTCGGACGTCGGCCGGACCCTCGATGCTGATTTCGACGGAATGCGGGGGCGAGGGGCGCAACTTCGAGTTCTGCACACGACTCGTGCTGTTCGACCTGCCCTGGAATCCGATGGCAGTCGAGCAGCGCATCGGGCGTCTCGACCGGATCGAGCGCCGTATCCCGGTGCACATCGTCTACTTTCGCACGCCGTCTCCGATCGGGGCCTCGGTCGTGGCGTTGTACGAGTCGCTCGGAATTTTCGAGGAGTCGTTGGGGGGGCTCGAGCGGGAACTGACCGCGATCCGCGCCGCCATCGAGAAGGTGGTGCTGTCGGACACCGAGGCCCCCGATCCCGCGAAGTTTGGATCGGTGCTGAAGAAGGCACATCGGGCGAGAGACCGCGTGCGCGAGGCGGCGATGCACGAGCTGCATCGTCAGCCNTACCGACCGGAGATGGCCGCGGNGATTCTGGCGCGGGTGCCGGANGAGCTGGAGGNACTCACCGAGGATGTCGTCCTCGCCGCCGCCGAGCAACTCGGGTTGCGGNTTGATGAGCATCGCGAGGGACGGCGTCACTCGTTCGAGCTGGGGACCCGGGCGCGGGTGGAGAGCCTGCCCGGGGTGCCCGCNGGGTCGAGCTTTCTCGGTACTTTTGATCGGGAAGAGGCGGTACGCGATGAGGGCATCGACTTCTTCAGCTCAGGCCACGCCCTGGTCGAGGGCCTGCTCGCGCATCTCGNNGAGTCGGGCGACGGCCGCGTGGCGTTGATCCACATCCGCGGAGATGACGACGGGTTCGGCTTACTGGCGATCTACAAGCAGGGCCCCGACTTTTCGGCGGTGGCGGTCGACATGGAAGGCCGGGAACGTCCGGATTGGGCGGAGCTCTTGACGCGTCGGCCGCTCAAGAGCCGTCGGATCAAGCCCGAGAGCTGGACCGGCCAACCGGGCTGGCCGGCCACGATTCGACGACTCGCCGGGTATCTCGACACCAATCGACGGCCGGTCGCCTTAGCCGCCTTCCGCATCGGCGGCCCCGAAAACGCCGGCTAGAGAGAGCGGGTTGTGCAGACGCACGCCGGGAAACGTTCGAGATCGCGGTCGTTGGCGTGAACTCGGCTCCGTGCTCGATGGCGAGGGCCGCCAGGTGCGTGTCGGTCATNAGACCTCCGCCCANGCGCGTNCCGAGCGCGCCTCGGAACGCGGAGCGGGGCACTCNGGGTCCCCGCGTAGCGTTNGCGTGGGGTTCGNGGCGCAGGCGCCGTCCAAAAAAGGTCACCCGGAGTCAGCGGACCGGTTCGTGGTGGCCAGGGTGGCGATGACGCCTGCGACCAGCGCCACGAGGAATGATGGTGCGAGCTCCTCGGCCCGTGCCACCATGGCGCCCCAGCCCGGGACCAGTGGCACCAGGAACTTGAACACTGGTATCGCGACGAGTCCGGCCACCATGGACGCCATGGCCCCGTGGGCGTTGTATCGGCGCCAGCACAACGACAAGACGATCATCGGGCAAAACGTGGCGGCAATCCCTGACCATCCAAAGATGACGAACCAGAAAATCGTCCGACCTGGGACCAGGATGGCGACCGACATCGCGATGGCCGCGGCCACCACCGCGAGCGTTAGGGTGACTCGCCTGGAGAGTCCGGTCAGTGTGTCGCCGGTGCGCTCTGGGTGCAGCGTTTGCTGATAGACGTCCCGGGTCACGGCGCTTGAGGCCACCACGAGCAGCGAGTCAATGGTCGACATGATGGCCGCCAGCACCGCGGCGACAAAGATGCCGACGACGACGGTGGGGAAGAGGTGTTCCACCAGCGCGGGAAGCACCCGTTCGCCGGCCGGCCCGAGCGTGGCCGCAAAGTCGCCGTCCGCTCCGACGAGCAGCGCGCGTCCGAAGAGTCCGGAGAGGACGGCTCCCGTGTCCGTCGCCAACGTGAAAGCCACCGCGACCCACCGGCCGGCCCGAATGTCACGCTGGCCTTTGATCGCCATCAGCCGGACGAAGACCTGCGGCGACCCGAGGTAGCCAAGGCCGATCGCCGCGTAGCTCACGGTGGTCAGGACGTTCGGGAGACTGAGGCCCCCGGCGCCCCACATGTTCAACAACGTCGGATCCAGAGAGACAGATAGCGCTCCGGGTGCCAACGCGATGAGGGCCGCGACCGGGAGCAGGACCAGTCCGACCAGCATCAGCAAGCCCTGGAATAGGTCGGACCAGGCCACGGCAAGAAAACCGCCGCTGAAGGTGTAGGCGGCCACGATTCCGAAGCCCACCAGCGCGCCGACGAAATAGTTCCAGTCCAGGAAGTTGACGAAGGCCTGCCCGGTGGCGTCGATCTGCGCACTGACGTAGATGGTGACGAAGAGGGCGAGGGACCCGGCCGCGACCAGTCGAAGCCGACGCGTCATTTGTGGCGCGGCGTCGGACCCGAACCGGCTGACCAGGTAGTCGGGCACGGTGATGGCGTTGGCCCGGTCCGTCGCCGCCTTGAACGGCGCTGCCATGAAGAACCAGGCGATCGACACGCCGATCACCTCGCCCACGACCACCCAGAGGGCGCTCAGCCCGACCGCCGCCCCGAGGCCGGTCAGGCCGAGATACAGCCAGGCCGATTCGCCGGTGGCGCGCGCCGAGAAGGCGGCCACCCAGTAGCCGAGCTGTTTCCCGCCGAGGTAGTAGTCGCTCAGGGTGTGCACACGCCGTGACGCTACGACGCCCAGCCACAGCAGGACGGCGAAGTAGATCGCGGTCGTGAAATACACCATGTGGGGTTTCTGTCAGCCTTGCTCGGACGGCGCGTCGTCGTCGGCCGACCCGTCCGTCTGCGCGGTCGCACGGGCCGGGAAGAGGAGACACGACGCGTCACGGGAGTACGGTTCGGATCGAGTCGGTGAGAATCTCGACGGTGCGGTCCAACTGGTCCTCGGTGATGACGGCGGGCGGCGCCAGCACGTAAGTGTCAGCCTTCACCCGGCTGAACAGCCCTCGCCGTGTGGTTTCCTGCAGGAGACGGGCGCCCACCCCGTCGGCGGCCGGGAAGCTGGCTCTGGTGGAGCGATCGGCTACCAGCTCTACGGCGCACATAAGACCCTTGCCCCGGATGTCTCCGACGTGCGGATGGTCGCCGAGCGCGGCGCGAAGCGCCGACAGGAGGCGGTCGCCTTTCGCCGCGCACTGCGCCGGCAGGTCCTCATCCTGGATGATCTGCAGGTTGCGCAGGGCCACCGCGCACCCGACCGGATGGGCCGAGTAGGTGTAGGCATGCATCCAGACCCGGTCGTCGCCCTCGAGCGTGGTCGCGATGCGGTCGTTGATCCCAATCCCACCGAACGGCACATAGCCGGACGTGATGGCCTTGGCGAATTGCACGATATCCGGCTCGATTCCCCAATGATCCAGCGCGAACAGGGTCCCGGTTCGCCCGAACGCGGTGATCACTTCGTCGGCGACCAACAGCACCTCATACGTGTCGCAGATCTCCCGAATACGCGGGAAATAGTCATCCTGCGGGACGATGACCCCGCCGGCGCCCTGCACCGGCTCGGCCAGAAACATGGCGACCGTGTCGGCCCCTTCCCGCAAGATCGCCTGTTCCAACTCGTTGGCGGCTGCGACACCCTGGCTCTGGCCGGCCGGGGCGTCATAGCGATAGGGATAGGGCGATGGGATATGGATGAAGCCGGGGACCCGTGGCTCGAACAGCGGCCAGTACGCACTCAGGCCGGTCGCACTCATGGCCGCCATAGTGACTCCGTGGTATCCCTCGATGCGTGAAATGACCTTGGTTTTCCCCGGTCGTCCCCGCAGCTTCCAGTACGCGCGCGACATCTTGATGCTGCTTTCCGTCGCTTCACCGCCGCCGCAGGTGAAGAAGAAGCGATTGATCGACGGGTAGGTCAGCGTGGCCAGACGCTCGGCCAACTCGATCGCCGGCATGTTTGAACTGCCGGTATACCCTGAGACATACGCCAGCGTTTCGGCCTGGACCCGGGCGGCCTCGGCGAGTTCGCGCCGTCCGTGTCCGGCGAGTACGTTCCAGAGCCCGGCCAGACCATCGATGAACTCCGTGCCGTCGGAGTCGGTCAGCGTCGCACCCTCGCCTTTCACCCAGATCCGGGCATCCTGCTGGTGGGCCTGCGCGCTGTGCAGCGGGTGAATCAGATGTGCGGTGTCGCGTGCGATCAGTTCCTGTGTCGTCATGGTGTGCCCAGGGTGCGTCGGGTACGATCGACTAGTTCTGCCGGATGTACGCCCCGTTGCCCAACCGCTGGAATGGGCCGCCGTCGACCGAAAATTCGTCGGTGACAGCGAAGGAGGTGTCCGACGTCACCTGCATCAATCGTCGTAGGACAAACAGCCGGTCCTCGGCCTCCATCGGCACCGTCAGGAACGTGATGCCGATCGGGCTCGTCCAGTTGCCCAACGCGATCAGGTGTTGACCGGTCGACAGCGCCTCGTGCCATACGACAGACTGGGTGGCCTCGTCGAACCCGATGGTCCAGGTTTCCGAATACGGCTCACCGAACACCTCGCCGGCCACCTCGCCCTGCACGAACGGGCCGTATGGGATGTCGGCGAACGTCACCGTGCCGCTGCGCGTGCCGATGCTGAGCGGCGGGAACTCACCCCCGAGGTATTCAAACGTCCAGCTTCCGGCGAAGTATCCGATACGTTGTTCGACCTGCGGCTGCGGAATCTCGGCGCGTCGTCGCCGGGTGAGCGCGATCGTCACGTCGAAGCCATGACCGCCGAGCGTGATCCGCCCGCCGCCGGACAGGGTGCGCTCGTCGAGGGTCAGGCTGTAGGTGAGCGCCAGCGGACCAAAGTCGGTGTCGGCTGCGCCCTCAACCGTCAGTTCGGTGTCAGTCGTTTCGATGTTCGACAGACGAATCTCACGGCCAGGGGCGAACCCAGTGACCACGCCCGTGTACGCACCCGGCTCACCGTTCAAGGTGAGGGTCACGCCGGTGTCCTCACCTTGCGCCGTGCTGACGGTGCCTCGCCAGCTGCCCGGCCACGGGTCTCGCTGGGCCCAGACGGGTGAGGGGAGCGCCAGCGCCGCGACCAGCGCCGCGTAGACGATCCGTCGCGTCGTCACCGTCCTGCTCCCCAGGAACATGGCTACCTTGCCTAGAGTCATGAGAACGACTATACGAGCGCCTCATCCAAAGATCAAAACGGCCGCCATCCATAACGGGGCCCGGGCGCTTTGGTATGATGCAGCACATTCATCCACACCGACCCGCCGGGAGCAGGTCGGTGCTTCGAGAGAAAGAGCAGGTGCTCGTGCCGACAGTTACGACCTCGCCGTGCCGCCTTCAGCCGGCCCTGTGCGTGCCGGCGGCGGTCTTCGCCTTGACCCTCGTTGGCTGCTCCTCGGCGGAAATGGCCGGCGTGGTCGGCGTGCCAGAGGTCTCCGTGGTCTCCGGTCGGGCCGACATGGTCACCGGTGGCGACGCGCTGGTGCGGATTGACCTGCCGGACGGCGAGTCGCCAGATAGCGTCGTGGTACGGGTCGGCGGTCGTGATGTCAGGGCCCAGTTTCGCGCCGTGTCCGATTCTGCGCTGGAAGGGCTGGTGACCGACCTGGCGGTTGGCCTGAATCGGGTGGCGGTCACCCTGGGGCGTGACGCGTCTGTCGAACTCGAGGTCCGGAACCACCCGGCAACCGGACCGGTGCTGTCGGGGCCACACCAGCAACCATTTGTGTGCGAGACCGAACAGTTCAAGCTGGCGTCCGGCGACACCCTCGGTGACGCGATCGACGACGACTGTTCCGTGGTGCGGCGTGTCGACTACGCGTACCGCTCCGTGGATGGAGGTGCGCTCAAGCCGCTCCCCGACCCCGCCGCCCGTCCGGACGATCTCGCGCACACCACGACGCTGCTCGACGCCGAGGTCCCCTACATCGTGCGGGTCGAGACCGGCACCGTCAATCGGGCGATCTACCAGATTGCCCTGCTCCACGACCCGGTGACCGACTCCGACCCGGACCCGTGGCAGATGCCGGCCGGCTGGAATGGGCGACTGATCTATNCCTTCGGCGGCGGGTGCGTGAACGGGTGGTATCGGCAGGGCGCGCGGACCGGTGGGGTGACCGACGACGTCATGTTGCGCCAGGGTTACGCGGTGGCGTCGTCGACGCTCAATGTCTTTGGGAACAACTGCAACGACCTGCTGGCGGCCGAGTCGATGATGATGGTCAAGGAGCGTTTCATCGAGTCCTACGGGGCGCCGGAATTCACCATCGGATGGGGGTGTTCCGGTGGTTCGTATCAGAACCATCAGATCGCCGACAATTATCCCGGCCTGCTCGACGGCATCATTCCCGGTTGCAGCTTTCCCGACGTTATCTCCGGCACCATTCCCTACATCACCGATGCGCGGCTGNTGAACCACTATTTCAACCAGGACCATGCCCAGAGNGACGGCGTGTCGTTTTCCGAGGAGGAGCAGCGAGCCGTAGCGGGGTTCCTGGTGCTGAACACGATGTCCAACGTGTCGCGCAACGCAGGCCGGATCGCCCCGACCGAGTTCTGTCCGGAGGTGCTGGACGAGTCGCTCCGATACGACCCGGAGACGAATCCGGAGGGTGCGAGATGTGACGTGTACGACCATACGCTCAACGTGTTCGGCCGGGATCCAGAGACCGGATTCGCCCGGCGACCGCTCGACAACGTCGGCGTGCAGTACGGGCTGGCGGCGCTGAATGAAGGCGCGATCACGGCGGCGCAGTTCCTCGACCTGAACGAGCGGGTGGGTGGCTACGACAACGACGGCCAGTTCCGGACCGAGCGGACGGTCGGAGACCCAGCGGCGCTGCGGGCGGCCTATGAGACCGGCCGGGTGACCCACGGTGGGGGAGGGCTGGCGACGATTCCTATCATCGACTATCGGGGCTACTCCGACGATGTCGAGCGTGGCGACGTGCATGTGCGGTATCACTCGTTTTCGATGCGCGAGCGATTGCTTCGTGCCAATGGGCGCGCCGACAACCATGTCATGGTGGTCGAAGACAACCGGTATGGGTTGTATTCGACCGATAGCCCGAGAGCCCAGGAGGCGCTGGCACAGATGGACGCGTGGTTGACCGCGCTCGTCGCGGATGACTCCGCGGATCCGGTGATCGAGAAGGTGGTGCGTGCCAAGCCGGTCGACCTGGTGGACGCGTGCTGGAGTCGTGGCGACGACCCGACCAAGATCGCCGAGCCGCAGCGACAAGGTGCCGGCCGCTGCGCCGAGCTTTACCCGGCGCCGCCGGCGCCGCGCGCGGTGGCGGGTGGCCCGATCGCCAGCGACATCTTGAAGTGCCAGCTCAAGCCGATTGCGCTGGACGACTACGATGTCTCGTTGACTTCGGCCCAGCAGGCGCGTCTCGCGCGGATCTTCGAGGCCGGGGTCTGTGATTGGTCCCAGGTGGGTGTAGAACAGACCGAACCGGTCAGTACCTGGTTGCGATTCGAGCCCACCTAGTGGCCTGCAACCGTGATTCGCAACATACGTCGTCAACGGGGCATCGCGCGTGACTGCGTTGTTTCTGCGGTCACAACTACCCAATTTGCTCCCTTGCCACGCCTTCTCAAGCGCGCGCCGCGTTACCGACGTATCCAGCGAATCACGGGTCTGTGGATCCGCCCGGCGGTCTGAAGACCGGCGGCCACATTCGTTGTCTCAGGAGCCGAACGCTGGTATGCGAGTCAGGACAGCAGCCACACGATCAACCCAACCGCCGCGGTGACCTGCCACCACAGCTGGGTGCGTTCCGCCACAAACACCGTTCCGAAACAGACCAGCCCCGCGGCCGTGGCCAGGAAGAACCAGTACAGCTCAGTGAACGTCTCCTCGCGCTGGGTCGCCTGGGCACGGCGTTGCACGTCCGTGATGATGCGCAGCGCAATGTCCTGGTCCGAATCGACACCGAGCTCGTAGTACTCGCCTCCGCCGGCCTCGGCAATGGCGCCGAGCGACCGTCGGTCGAGTGCGGAGTGGATCGGCTCCTCGGGTTCGGCGTAGACGCTCGTCGGTAACTGCGGGATGAATCCGCCGGCGGTGCTGCCGACACCGACGACATAGACCCGAATGTCGTGCATACGGGCCAGTTTCAGCGCTTCCTCGACTTCGCCGCTCCAGTCTTGGCCGTCCGAGATGACGATGAACGCCTTGGAGCTGAGCCGAACCCCATACAGCTCTTCGTCTCGTTCGAACATCTTGACGCCCCAGTACAGGCTTTCCTCGATGTTGGTGTCCCAGCTCGTGTCCGCTTCGAGGCGGAACGGCGGCTCGTCGCCCAGGTGGTCGAGAAAGAAGAAGAGCGCGTTCGGATCCTTGGTCAGCCGGACCTGCGGGGCGGCGCGGTGCGCGAAGAGGGCCAGCGCGATCCGTTGGTCCTGCCAGCTCAGCAGTTCCGCGAACATCCGGATCCAGGAGACGGACCGTTGCCATCGGTCCGGTCTTGCGTCGCTGACCCGCATCGACGTCGAGCCGTCCTGCAGAATGATGAAATCGGCGCCCGCGTTCTGGGTGACCGAGGCGAGCACCTGGGGGCGGGCCAGTGCGAGCACCAGCGACCCGATCGCCAGCACCAGACAGAGCCAGAACCAGAGTCCGCCGGCGAACGCGAACTGCTCGCGGACCGGCACCGTGCGGTCGCGGCGAGCCATCTGGGTGTCTCGCCGGCGTCGCTGCAGCTGCCAGACCCAGAGCACGGCGAGGGCGGCCGGCGCCAGCAGCAGCCAGAGATAGAGCGGCGCGTCGAATCGGATCGGCGGCATTCGATACTCAGACGGGGTCTCGCCCCGACGCCTTACCCGCGCCGGCGAATCGGCGCGCCTTCGCCGATCGTGGGGTCTTCGCTCTCGTCCGGGTCGATGAGGCTGTCGCGGGGGACGTAGATTTGCACGTCCTCCATCTCCTCTTCTTCCATCGGGTCGCCGGGATTCCCCGGCACGTTCGGGCGATGAAACTCCGGCACCTCGTCGCCGGCGGCGATTTCGTTGCGGAGCCGTACCATCAGCTCGTAGTTGAAGGCGGCATCCTCGTGCGCATCGTCCCCCTCGAGCAACCGTCGGTAGACACCGATGGCGTGGTCGAGCGTGCCCAGCGCGAGGTCGCGGTTCGTGCCGGGCTGCTGCACCGATCGGTAGTCGGCGTTGGCCACCACGAACTGCAGGTCGATGTTGCCCGCCATGCTCGGACTGTCCGGTTGGGTGTAGGCATCCACCAGCTCGCCGTAGCGTCCGCGCCAGTAGGCGACTGCTGCCTGTCTCGCCACTACCGTCTCGCGGGTGCCTCGTAACACCCAGGGGATGCGCGCGAGGGGCCCCAGCGTCTCGGCCACCGTCTCGTACCGCCGCGCGGCGTCGCCGAGGTTCACCATGGCCATCGCCTGGTCCGCCTCGGCGAGCTGTCGCTCCATCTGGCCCGCGGTCAGTAGGACGACCGCGGCGAGGGCCAGCGCGGCGGCGAGGAGGAGGTAGCCGAAGAGAGTTCTCATCATCTCGTAAGCCTCATGGGAACCGCCGAAGCTGCTTCACGCCCAGGCCGCAGACGACCGCCAGGCTCCACAACCCGACCGCGACCAACGCAAACGGCGAGAAGCGTGGCTGATGGGCGACATACTGGGTGACCTCGATCTCGCCGGCCGAGAGCTCGTCTATCTCGTGCACCGCTTGCAGAATGGCCGCCTCGTCGGCGGCGGGATAGAAGCGGCCGCCCGTCTTCTCCACCGCCAGCTTCCAGGTGATGTCCGGCAGCACGTCACCCAGGCCCTGGTTGTAGGCGGTCCGGATGAAGTAGACGGGAATCTCGTTGTCGGCGGCTTCCTGCAGGATGTCGTCGAGCGATTGCCCCTCGTAGACCGCGTGCGTGTCCTGGCCGTCACTGAAGATGACCATCAGGTTGCCCTGCGAGTTGAGGAAATCGAAGGTTCGGAACAGCTCGACGCCGCGGCTGACGGCGCGCATGATGAGCGTGCCGTGGTCCGGGAACCGGTCGAACTCCTCCGGTGTGCCGATCAAGCCGATGCTGAGCAGGACGTTTTCGTAGTCGTTGGTGAACGGGGTGACGATATACGCCTCGCCGCCGAACTGCACCAGCGACACCAGGTCACGATGGGACCCTTCCATGCGTCGCCGGACGAAGTAATCGGCGGCCGAGACGTTGGCCAGATAGGTGTTGCCCCACCCGAGCTGTTCGGTGGCGAAGGAGCTGTCCATGCTGAGTGAGGCGTCGATCAGGATCGCGATCCGATGTCCGGGGAACGTGGCGCGTTCCTCGATCAGCGCCGTGTGCGGGTCAGCGATCGCCACTGTCATGAACGGCAGTCCCGCCAGGAACAGGAAGAACGGCGCATGGCGGACTGGGGCCAAAGTCGACCGTCGCGTGATGGCCGCCTGCAGCAGCGCCGGCAGCGCGATGTCGGTGCGGCCGGGTCGACGCCGCAGGATGTATCGGGCCAGCAATACGGCCACGGCGAGCAGCACGATGAGGCCCAGCGCCAGCACCGCCTGGTCACGGCGGGGGAGCGGCAGGCCGGCCAGCGTGAGACTGTCGAACTGGGCCAGGGTCTGCCTCGTCTCGGTCAGCAGCGACGTCAGTGTTTCCATGGCGCTCACCGCCCTCCGAGGCGTACCAGGGACCACGAACTGATCGCTGCCGCGCGCAGTCGGGCGAGGGCGCGGACGGGGGCGGCGGACTGCCAACGCAACCGTTTCAGTCCGGCCACGGCGGTGTCCAGGGCTCCCGTGAGCTCGGCCGTCGGCATTTCGTCGTGCCGGCCGTAGCGGGCACGCGTGAAGAGAGCGACCGCCTGGCCCAGGTCGGCCATGAGCTGGGCGTCACCCACGGTCGGAGCGTTCGCCGTGGCCGTCAACGGGGCGGCGGTGAGCCCCGAAGAGATCACCACGGTCTTGGTGCCGAGCAGACCGTGCCGGACCCGCAGCTGACCGTCGCGGGCCTGGGTGTCGGCCCCGGCCTTCGTCTGCACCACGTCCCCAGTGAGGGCCACCGACCCGGCGACGCGGAGCGCCGGAAGCGCACGCGCCACAGCATCGACGCTCCATCCTTGCGCCGCCGTCGTCTGCTGCACACCAGTCAACTCGCCGAGAGCCGCGGCGACGATGCGTGGCAGCGACACCGGCTTCTCGACGGAAGGCGCGTCGCCGCGACGCGCGCGCGCGGTCCTGGCCGCACCCAGGAGGAGCACCCCGACCGCCACCACACCGAGCAGCGCCGCACCTAGCGTCAGCGCATTGGCCCGGAACACTCGCGCTTGGACATCCCCGAACGTCGCGGGTGGCAGATCGCGGATGTCGACCACCGCGTTGGGCACGAGCGAGACGATGCGGATCGGTTCGGGTGGGAGGATGTAGGTGAGCTCGCGCCCGACCAGCGCCGGGTCGTTGCCGAGTCTGCGCTCGATACGGTAGGTCAGCTCGAGCGCCGGCAGCTCGACGTCTTCGCCGAAGCTGGTCTCGGTAATGAGTCGCACGGTGTAGCGATACTGAAAGAAGCGAAACGGACCGGTGCGCACCTCTTCGAACCGCTCGCCGTCGAGCACTTCGAACGGGGTCACGTCGATGCTCGCCGGTTCCAGCACCACGGGGTCCAGGATGGTGCGTGCGCGGTCGGTCTCGACCGTGCTGCAGGTCACCGTCATCGTGAAGCGCTCGCCGACCCGCACCGCGTTTTGGCCGAGGCGGCGCCAGCATTGGAGTGCGTCCACCGCCGTCGACGCCTCCGCCGTAGGGGCGGCGTCCTCCGTCTGCGCCCACGCGGGGGCCGAAATGCCGAGTGCCAGCAGGATGACGGGCGCGCCCACGCGTCCGCGCCATCCCCACCGCCTGCCTCCCGAAACCGTCCTTGCCATCACCCGTCTGAGCCCCTATCGTTTCAACTGCTTCCGCTCCAGGAGGAATGCCACCAGCGTGTCATGGAACGCCGGTCCGTCGCCGAGTCGGAGCACCTCGAGTCCCTGGTCGCGCGCGGCGCGCTCCACGCCGTCCTGCCAGTCCCTCACCCGTCCGGCGAGTTGCTCCAGATCCGACGCGGCCAGCACACGCGTGCGTCCCGTTTCCACGTCGAACACCTCGACCCAGCCGGCGGAAAATCGTGGCAGCTCGAACGCGAACGCGCTGTCGATCATCACCAGGAACACGTCGTGAAAGGTGCCGAGGTCAGCCAGTTCGGTCAACAGCGGGTCCGGGTCGTCGAATAGGAAATCGGAGATGACGGGCACTAGGGCTCGCTTGTGCAACAGTCCGGCAAAGCTGATGTCACCGGCCCGCTCGCGCGGCCCGGTATCGCGGAGCTGCTCCTGATACGCCTCCACGCAGTGCATCGCGTGACCCTTGCCCACCCGAGGCCGCACCGCCATCCGCCGGGTATCGCGGTCGAACGTCACCAGGCCGGCGCGGTCTTGAAAGAACGACGCCGCCATGGCGAAGGTCGCCACCGCCCGTGCGATCACCTTCGCGATGAGAGCTCCGCCGACGCCGCATCGCGTCGACCCCGACACATCGGCCGTGATTACGATCGGCGCGGTGCTTTCCTGGTCGAACTCCCGCGTGACGAGCGGGCTGAAGTTGGTTAGCGTCGACTGCGCCCAGTCAATCGTGGAGAGCCGGTCGCCCGGTTGCCAGTCTCGCAGTCCCGCCAGGTCGTGCCCGCCGCCCTGGAACAGGCTCGGGTGGGTGCCGATGGCCAATTCCTCCAGACGACGAATGACCACCAGCTCCACGTCCTGGATCTCGGCCCAGGAGACCAGCGACTCCGTGGCGTCTGAAGGGGCGACGCTCATGGGATGGGCACCGTGGCGATCACCTCGTCGAGCACGGTCTCGACGCGAATGTGTCGGCTTGCCGCGTGCGGCGCCAGCCACAACCGATGCCCCAGCACGTACTTGGCGAGCTCCTGGATGTCCTCGGGGTACACCTCATCGCGGCGGCCGTTGATCAGCGCCCAGACTTTTACCAGACGCCCCCAGCAGATGGTGGCGCGGGGCGACCCGCCCAGGTCGACATACTGCTCGACGAGCGGGGACGGCGAGTGCTGGTGCCAGTCGGTCTCCGGGCTGTAGGGGCGCGTGGCCGAGACCAGCCGACGGATGTATTTGCCGAGCGCCTCGTGCAGGAACACTTGCTCGCCGATGCGGGACCGCAGCTCGAGCACGCGCTCTTTCGACATCAGGCCCCGCAGGTGGACCTTCTTGAAATCGAAGTCGACGAGCTTCTGCTCCTCCTCGGCCGGTAGATACCCGATGTTCACCATGATCGCGAACCGGTCGACCGCCGCCTCCGACAGCGGAAACGTCCCCTGTCCCAGCTCGACCGGGTTCATTGTGGCGATGGCGAAGCTGAAGGTCGGGAGCTTGTAGGTCTCCTTGCCGACCGTAATCGAACGGTCCTGCAGCCCCTCGAGAAACGCGCTTTGCGACTTGAGCGGGATCCGATTGATCTCGTCCAGCAGAATGATCTCGGCCGAGGCCAGCGGCCCGAATTCGGTGATGAACTCGCCGGTAGCCGGGTTGATCATCTGGAACCCGACCACCTCGGTCGGCTGCAGATCGGCGCGGCCCTGGAGTCGTGCGAACTTGGCCCCGCTGATGGCGGCCAGGATCACCCCGAAGAAGGTCTTGCCGACGCCGGGGACGCCACGCAGCAGCAGGTTGCCGGCGTTGACCTGGCGTTGCTCGTCCTGGTCATAGGTAGTCGGAATCTCCGACAGCAACACCATGTTGGCCAGCGCCTTCTCCCGCTCGTAGCCGACCAGGGCCTTGCCGCCTTCGGTGACGATGGCCTGGTGGAAATCGATGGCATCCTGAAGATCGGCGTGCATGAGTCGGGGAGGGGAACGACAATGACGGCCTGAAATAGGCCTTCAGACTCGGGCGTGCGGCCTCCTAGCGGCCGGTGTGTGCCCGCCGAGCGAGCCCTGATCCTACAGGAAAGCGGCCGTTGCGTGGGCGCCGCGCTGGCGATAAGCTTGGCGCCAGTTTCGAGGCAACACCCAAGGGGGCGCACATGCAGGTTGATCGAAGGAAGTTCATCGCGTCGGTGGGCGGCACGGCGGCGGTGGCGGCCATGGCGCACGAAGACCGGGCCGAGGCGCTCGAGCACTACATGACCGACCAGCTCGACCGGCGGGTCAGTCTGGCCACCGCGGCGCAGGCCTCGACGGAGCCACGGATTCCGCGCGGGACCGGCAACCTGTTCCAGCCCACCACCAGTGGCTTCGAGCCGATGCCAGCGAAGCCGACGCTGGTCGACTACTTCGAGCGCCGTTTCGCCCCGGCCCGTCACGTGCTGCAAAGCGCCAATCACGCGGTGCTGACCGGGCAGCCGGAGCGCACCATCTTCGCCTGTCTGCTCCACGACGTGACCCAGAACTTGATCAAGGCCGATCATGGGTACTGGGGCGCGCAACTGTTCGCGCCCTATGTTGACGAGCGGGTGAGCTGGGCCATCAAGTACCACCAGGCCCTGCGGTTCTTTGCCGACGAGGCCGCCGGCTACGAGTATCCGGAGCTGTACAACCGGATCTTCGGCGCGGACTACGAGCCTGACGATTACATCAAGGCTGACCACAAGTTCGCCCGTAACCACCGGTATTACATGGAGGCGCGTCTGGTGACGGTCAACGACCAGTACGCCTTCGATGAGAACACCCGCGAAGTGAAGATCGAAGAGTTCACTGACATCATCGGCCGCCAGTTCAAGCAGCCGAAAGAGGGTCTTGGGCTCGACAACAGCCCAACCGCCCACATGTGGCGTTCGCTTGCGAATCCCGATCGTCCACTGTAAGCAGGGGGCGGGATATGGTCGCTGGGGCGTGCAGGCCGGCCAGTGTGTGGCAACGACTATCGAACGGGCCGGGCGTTTCGGGCGTCCGGCCCGTTCCTTGTACAGACGACTCGCAGGGTCGATGCCGCCGACTGCCGTTTCTCGGGCGACGGTGGAGACCACAGACAGTGACCTGCCCGTGCTGGCTTTCGGTGCAGAAGACCTGCTGTTCGACTGGCGATACTACGCCCCGAACCCTGCTGCGCGGCACTGGGACCTGGCACCGGACGGGCAGCGGTTCCTCATGATCACGTCCGGCGAAGCAGAGGTCGGCGGGTCGGGATGCGCCGAGTTCGATGTCGTCCTTGATTAGTTCGAGGAGTTGAAGGCGCGGGTGCCGATTCCGTAGCATGGTTAGAGAGAGGTCGCCCCGCGCGGGTTGCGCAATATGCATGGCTCAGGCACCTTTGGGCATAGGCGTACGACGACAACATCGATGAGGTGTTGATGCAGCGCGCGTCCGAGCTGACCGGCACGAAGGAGAAGACGGCACTGGTGCGCGCCGGCCTGGAGTCGCTCATCGCGCGCGCGAGCGCACGACGGCTCTGAGGCGGCCGCACGGACGGTGCCGAGAGGTCTGGGTCGGCCGGCCACTTGCGCCACGGGGATGCGCAGTTAAAAGGCCTGCCTACTGGGCGTCGAGGTCTGGAGGACGCGCCTTGTGGTGTCCTGGACCGACAAATAGGTTGCCAGCCGTTCAACGACTCAGGGGGTGGTTGGTCCAGCGCTCTCCAACCATTGTCCGAGCCATCCCAAGACCGTGTCGTGCCACTGCAGACTGTTGTGGGGCTTCAGCACCCAGTGGTTTTCGTCTGGGAAATAGAGGAGTCGGCTGGGGATACCGCGTCGTTGTAGCGCGTTGAAAGTGCTGAGGCCTTGCTCCAGGGGCACCCGGTGGTCCTGCTGGCTGTGGATGACCAGCATGGGGGTGCGCCACGCTTCGACCTGATGCGCGGGGTTGTGTTTCTCGTGGGCCTCAGGGTTCTTGAAGTACGGACCGCCGTGTTCCCACTCGGGAAACCAGAGTTCTTCGGTCGAGTAATACATGGACCGCATGTCGAAGAGGCCGTCGTGGTTCACCAGGCACTTGAACCGGTCGGGCCAGTTCCCGGCGATCCAGTTGACCATGTACCCGCCGTATGAGGCGCCGAGTGCGCACGCGTTGTCGCCATTCATCCAGGCATATCGGTCGAGGGCGGCGGCCAGTCCGAGTTGCAGGTCCTCGAGCGGCTTCCCGCCCCAATCGCCGGTGATCGCATCGGTAAACGCCTGCCCGTACCCCACCGACCCGTGGAAGTCGACCATGACCACGGCATAGCCCGCCGCGGCATAGCTTTGAGGGTTCCATCGATAGTGGAAATGGTTACCGAATGACCCTTGTGGTCCGCCGTGAATCAGGAACGCCACGGGATACGTCTGGGCGTCGTCGAAGCCGGCCGGTCTCACGATTTGCGCGTAGACAGTGTCGCCGCCGGCGCCCGTGAAGCTGAATTGCTCGTGGTTGCCCAATGCCAGCGCTGATAGTTGCGGTTCATTGAAGCGGGTAATCTGCTGTAGGTCGTCGCCCGCAGCCGTCGCGCTGAAGAACTCCACCGGTGATCGGAGGTGGTCCAGTCCGAAGACCAGCCGGTCATCGGCCAACGCCGGGGCGCCGATATAGCCAAGGTCATCGAGGAGGGTGGTGACCTCGCCGGTCGAGACCTCGATGGCAAACAGCGAGACGTGCCCCAGGTTCTGCGCCGTGGCGTACAGCGTGGCGCCATCGGCCGACCAAAGCAGGCTACTGGGCGAGCGGTCCCAGTCAGGTGCGAGCGGCCTCGTGCTGCCGTTCGGCCATTCTCGCAGCATGATGCGCAGTCGGTCAGCCTCGAAGTCCGGGCGCTCCATGGCCAGATAGGCCAGGGTGCTGCCGTCGGGTGAGAACACGGGGGAAGTGTCCCAGGCGGTGTTCCCATCGGTCAGCGTGCGAGGCGGTCGCGACCCTGCAATCGGGCTGACAAACAGGTCGAAGTTCGTCGACCAGGGTTCACCGGCCCCGGCGACCCGTGCCGTCAGCACGATGGCCTGACCGTCTGGCGTGAAGACGAACTCTTCAGCGCCGCCGAATGGTATCGACGGCGAGTCGGCGTCGAGGTTGGGCATGACATCGGTCGGCGCCCCGCCCTCAGCCGGCAGGACGAACACATGCGACCGTCGTCCGTCTTCCCACGTGTCCCAGTGCCGAACGAACACCCCGTCGTAGACTTGGCCGGTGGCCGCACTCTGTTCACGCGCGTCGAGACGCGCGGCCGTACAGGCCAACGTGCCGCAGTCCACGAACACTTCGATCGAGACCGCCAGGTGCGAGCCATCTGGAGACACGGTGAGGTTGGCCACATCCAGTGGCAGATCGGTGACTTGGCTTGTTTGTGTGTCGCCCACGTCGAGACGCCAGACCTGTGACGAGCCGGAGCGGGTCGACAGAAAGTAGAGATGCTCACCATCGGGAGACCAGCGCGGATTGAAGTCGCTGCCCGGGTCGGTGGTGACGCGACGCGGCTCGCCACCGCTGACGGTGACCGTCCAGATGTCTGTGCGTCGTCGGTCATTCGGAAGGTCGAGTTCGCTGACCACGAACGCAATCTCTCGTGCGTCGGGCGACACCTGGGGGTCTGACAGACGATCCATGGCGATGAGATCGTCGGTGGTCATCGGTCGCGTCGGTTGGGCGAAAGTTGGGGCCGTTCCGGCGAGAGTCACGATCAGCAGAGCCAGTGCTATCACCGTCACATCCGTTGAAGTGGCCGAGGATGTCTGGTCCAGTATCATCGATACCCTCCGTGCCAGGAAACCTACTGGTCGCTGGCGCGTTCGGCTATGAATTCACGCGCCATGCGGCGCGCGCTTTCGCGGATGGCGCGCACGGCGGAATTGTTGGTGATGGTCGCGCGTGAGACGGCGTCGATGTCATTTCCCACGGTCATCGGCGCCAGCACGCTCTTGCCCCGGAACTGCGCGAGGAATTTCGGGAGGTCTACCGAAAAATAGCCGAATGGCTCGTTGTGGTACACCATGCTGATGTCGATCAGTGCGCCGCCTGGGTCCATCCCCACGAGCATCCAGATCTCACCTTTGTAGCCGCGGACCTTCGGCGCGAAGTCCACGGTAAAAAACCCAAGACCGACCAATTCCTCTTCACCGTTCGGTCCGATCTTGTACCCGCGGTAGTGGGGCGTTCCGCGGTTGATCCAGCGGAAGGTCTCGGCGCCAGGGAGCGCTTCCCGGAGGTAGTCCTCGTAGCGGGGGACGTCGTCGGTTGCGCGCCACCGCTGGGCGAACGCGGGTGCCGAGGTGATGGCGATGAACAAAGTCAAGGTCGCGGTGGCGAGGTCCCTCCTCAGTCGGGCGGTGGTCGTCGCTCTGCGTCCCATCCGTGCGCTCATCCCGTCAGCATCCGTTTTATGGTGCGAGCGAGTCCCTGCGCCAGCACGACCCACAGAGCGAATCCGACCAGTCCCCAACCGAAGATGTTGTCGACTGCCACGCCGGCCAGCGCCGCGTCCCGCTCAACGACGAGCCAGAGCAACCCCAAGACCGCGCCCAGCACTAGCCACGCCTTCGGGTTGAACCTCATGCGGCGCATTGTATCGTCATCCGCCAGCCGTGGTTGGACGCGGGCAATTCCGGATGGCGTGGATCGGCGCTGTTTTCGAGCGTGGCTCGCGTCTTCGGTTCCCACAGCGGTATCGCGGCGAGTTGGCGTGTTCTGGCTGATGACCGCCGACCCTGATACGAAGAAGACGATAGGCAATCTTAGAAGCCCCCTCGACCGCCCTGAACAGCTGCGGCGTCCTCGGGAGGACCTCTTTGCCGGCCCGGTCGACCTTCAGCGTGGATCTCCAGACGCACCCGATGGCACAACAGTTCATGCGTCTGGGTCCGGACCCGCTGCCGACCGTCCTGCACCTGCCCACAAGCGGCCACGGCACTTGGTACATACCGCTACTCGGCGGGCTTCACTCGATTCCTGCGGAAAACATCGTGTGGGACGGCAATGCCTACAACTTCGGTATAAAGCTTCGGCTGTTTGGACGGTTTAATGCCAGTTTAGCCGTGAGCGGAGAGGTCGACCCCGACGGCGGGATTCAGGGCGCCCCGGAAACATCAAGCACCGGCTTCTCACCATTTCAAGCGTTCACCGGCACACGCGCCGGCGCCGAAAACTAGTAGACCGTACCGGTCACCGCGCTTCGATGATGTCACCGCGGATGTTCTCGATCCTGAACTGCCCCCCGGGGGCCATCGGAACGGTGCGGGTCAATCCCTCCATCTGGGCTGAAAGCGTAGCGCGACGAGCCATACGGTCGTCCGTGCGCTCAGGCCGGTGCGAACAGGGATGGCAATCGTGCCTGAGACCGGCCTCGACCACCGAGCGGCCAACGTGCAGACAGGGGGAGGTGTCAACCAGCATGCCCATGCCGCCCCGACTGTCACCGACACGAGGTACGAGCGGTTGTCCCCTCCGTCGTGTCAGCTTGCCTCGGCGGCTTCCGCCTCGTTTCCCCGGAAGAACCGTGTCAGCACGAACGCCGCGAACGTGTCACCGACGAGGTTTGTGAGCGTCCGGAAGCGGTCTGACACGAAGTCGAACGCCGCGAAGAACGGTACGATGACCAGGGCCACCTGATCCTGGGACACGCCCTCGACGCCGGTGGCGACGGCAGCCGTGACCAGCACCGAGCGGAGGAGCGCAATCGAGGCGCCGGGTGCCGCGGCGGTGGCGACGGACGCCCCCATAACCGTACCGCCGATCATCAGCGCGTCCCCCCACGTAATCGAATGCCCGAGGGCTTCGAGCACTACCATCACGCGGATCATGATCCCCACGCAGGTGCCGTCCATGTTGACGGTCGCCCCAAAGGGAAAGATGAAGTCCGCGACGGACTTGGGCACACCTGCCCGTCCGGCGCTCCGCATAGTGGTCGGGAGCGTGCCCATCGAGGAGCTGCTGCCAAAGGCCACGACATAGGCGGGCGACATGTGACGCATGTACGTGATGACCGCGCCGCGCCAGGCCACGCTCAGAATCAGAAAGATGCCCAGTACATGCAGGCCCATGGCCAGAACGTCTGCCATCAGAATCACCCGCACCTGGTCGAGCAGGAAGCCCAGTCCGTGGGTGCCGGCCAGCGACAGACTCATGAAGAACACCGCCAGCGGGAGCCCGCGCAGCACGCGCAGCATCCAGTCGACCGTGAGCTTGGCCATCGGCGCGAACATCCGATCGGCGGCGCCCTTGACGCGTTCCGACGTCGCAACCACGATCAGCGCGCCCATCGCCATCATGGCAATGAGTTTGAGCAGGTCCATTTCCGCCCATGGAGCGGCAAATGGCTTCGACAGGAAGGCCACGAACTGGTCGAACAGGTTCGATGTTGAGTCGGCGCTCTCCGGGGCCGGGAACCGCACGCCCAGGCCGGGAATCAGCCACTTGCCGACCACCGACGCCCAGGCGACAGCACTGGCGGTCGTGACGGCGAAGATTGCGATGGCGCTCAGCGCGATCTTGACACTCTTCGAATTTGTACTGATCGCGTTGTAGACCGACGCGGCCACGAGTGGCTGCATGAAGAAGGTCAGCAGCCATATAAAAAGCGCGCCGAGTGCACCCGCCAGACGCACGACGGCCTGGGGCTGCACCGCCTCTGGATCGTAGAGCAGCTGTCCCAGCAAGAGCGCGGATGTCATCATCGTCACCAGGACAATCAGCAGGCGTGCCGGGTCGTCGCTGGTTGCGAACAGGTTGCGCGAAATCATCGGCATGATGGCGCTCTCGGATCGGATGTCGTCAGGCACTCCAGGTTCCTCCACGATTCATCGAGTGACGGTCGGTCTGAACGCTAGCGAGATCTCGACCTGAGACGTCTTTCGAGTGCATGGGACTCGCTCCCGCTGGCATTACATACACCAGGGTACGCACTCTACGCTTTGATTGTCTGGTGGAAGTCGTAGCAGATCCCGTCGGGCGCGAGGACGAAAAAGACCTGGAACTTCTGGCCGTCACGTTCCTAGATTCTCCAGTTCGAGATCCGGACATCGTTCGCCTCGAGCTCTGTCTTGCCTCGGTGGATGTCGGTCACTAAGATAGCCGCGCCCTCCTGTTCAGGGTCGCCCCCGTTTACGGCGAAGCCGAGCTGCACGCCGTCGCGTTCGAGAACGACGGTCGGGGTATTACCATTGCGCGGCCTCTTCGATGTCACGTACGGGTGCGAGGACGTCGTCGGCATACGAGAAAGCGGCCTTGTAGAGCGCTGCGTGAGTCATGAGGCTCATTTCCTGGGTCACGCTGAATGCCGACGTGGGAATCGCCCGCTCGGGGCTACGCAGGTTGGCTGATTATGCCACTGGCCGGCAGGTCGCGGCCCCGGCCGACGCAACCCTCTCTGGGCGG
>PAUN01000072.1 GCA_002712885.1 Acidobacteriota bacterium | reverse complement strand
AAGAAGGGTACTGGTACATATTGAATGAGGAGGAGTTCCGCGGTAAGGCCGCGCAGAAGGCGGTGGTGGACGAGGAAGGACATTTCTTTCCCCGAGGCGAAGCCGTCGAAGTGTGCACTGACACTGCCGCCAAGCTGTCACACGCGCCCTACGTCGGCTCGTTCTCCATCGTCGATGGCCCGAACGGCAGTCGAGACGTTACCGCCGGCCCGGAGGCCGCCTGCTGCGAACCCGGATGTTGTTGAGCGGAAGCACCGTCCCTAGAAAATCTTTCGTTCTTGACCGGGACGATGCGCGTTGAGAGTGAATCTCGGTTCTGGCGACCCTCTGCCTGACAACCGCGCAGCCACGTATTCGCCGACCGCAGGGCCGTGTTTGAAGCCGTGTCCGGACCCGGCTCCGACGAGCCACACGTTGTCATGGTCTGGATGTTGGTCGATCAGAAAGTCACCGGTTCCGCTGTTCGCGTATTGGCACACGCGGGCTTCGAGGAGGGGGGCGTGTTCGAGGGAGGGGACCCGTTTGGCCAGGATCATGCGCGCGACTTGGAGCGCGTCGTCGGAGACGATGCGCTCCCCGGTGTCCGGGTCGAACGGAGGGCCGTGGTGGTGCAGTCCGATCTTGAAACCTCGTCCTTCGAGGTCGGGGACGCCGTAGACGCCGCCCGCGACGTCGGTCCACGCGGGCATCTGCGGCGGAACGAATCGCTGAGTGCCAGGCTCGGCGCCAAAAAAGAACACTTCCTGGCGAGTGGATCGGAGACGGCCGCCGACCACCGATGGGAACAGCTTCGGAAGCCAGGGGCCGCAGGCGAACACGTAGGTCCCGGCGGTGAGGCGGCTGCCGTCACTGGCAGCGAGACCATCAATGGCGCCGGCCCCCGTCGGCGCAGTGACCGCGGTGATGCGGTAATCGACGCTCTGCTTCACCGCCTGGCGCACAACCATCTGCACCGCTCGCCGGGCCATGATGACTCCGGCGTCGGGTTCGAGGAGGCCGCGAGTGATCGGGCCGAAATTGAACTGCGGGAACCGTTGTTCAAGGGCACTCCGGTCGAGGCTCTCGAACGGAACGTGCAGGCGCCTCAGGGTGGCGGTCGTGTCGTTGATGGTCTGGTCGTAGTCCCGGGCCATCCACAACACCCCGGTGCGGGTGAATAAGTCCTGCCGCCAGTCGCGAAACAGCTCGCGCCACGCGAGGGCTGAGCGCTGGGCCCACTGCGAGTAGATCAGATGGGCGCCGTATCCCACTCGAATGACGCGGGTCGCGCCACTGGAACTGGACCGGGTGTTACCAGCACCGAAGGCATCGACGAGCGTGACCGACCGACCGGTGCGGCGAAGCTGGAGGGCGGTCCAGGCACCGAAGACGCCGGCGCCGACCACGACTACATCAGAGGAACGAGGCATAGAATGTGAGTGCTCGAACGTTCAGGGGTCCGCTCCCGCACCTCATTGTTACACGAGCACCGATGGACGCCCTGTGGCGGTCGCGCGCCGGCGAAGTGCGCTCTTGGGCGCACGAGCTTCCGCCCGGCAGTTCGGGGCAAAGCCCCGTCTACTGAACGATGTCCATTCCCTGTACGGAGGTCTACCCCGGGGCGGTCCACCTGCCAAGGTTTCTGTCGCTCGGTGAGCAGCGCGAACTCGCGGAGCGCTGCCAGGACATCGGCAACGGACCGACGGGCTGGTATGTCCCGACGGTGCGCGGTGGTGGACAGATGCGGGTGCGGATGGTCTGCTTGGGCTGCCATTGGAACGCACGCACCTACCGCTACGAGGCCCGCCGAGGCGACCACGACGGCCGGCCGGCGCCGCCCCTGCCGCCGCAGTTGTCGGCAGTGGCAGTGCGGATGGCAGAGGCCGTCGGCATGCGATTGAGCCCGGATGTGTGCATCGTGAACTACTACGGCGCCGCCGGAAAGATGGGGCTTCACCAGGACAAGGATGAACGCCCGGACACCCTGGTGTCCGGTGTCCCGATCGTGTCGGTGTCGCTGGGTGACACCGCGAAGTTCATCATCGGTGGGCTCACGCGCAAGGACGCGAAGACGATGGTGCCCCTGGCGTCGGGCGACGGGTTCGTGTTTGGCGGTCCGAGCCGGCTGCGTTTTCATGGCGTCGCGGCGGTGCTGCCACACACGGGACCGCCTGAGTTGGGTCTCGAGGGGCGACTGAATCTCACGTTCCGCGAGGGCCCCAGCCCGCCATAGCCTTGGCGAGGACGGGCCAAACGCCCGGCCTGACGCCCGTTCACCCGCTCGAAACGCCCCCTGGGAGAAATTCCGTATCTTTTTGTCGAATAGGAGCTATCTTATGGTCGTTAAAAGACATGGGTCGAGACACGGGTCGGTGGTGCTGACCCGTCTGTAGGAGTCACAGATGCATAAGCCGATTAAGTACGCCGAAAAAGGACTCACGCTGCTTGCCGACGTGGGCTTCAGAGCCTTTGATCTGGTGAACCGGTACAACCAGAAAGCGTCGTTTACCCCCGCCTGGGCCGACAAGCCGTTGCTGAAGTCGACTGAGAAAGTGAAGCCGCAGTTGGGCTGGCCTCGAGAGACCGACTCGCTCTGTCCCAAGTGCGTGCGTGAGGCGCGGCAGGAGATTCTCGACGGCAAGCGCGACTACAAGATCTTGATCAACGAGAAGGTCGGTGAGATCAAGGCGAACATCATTGAACGCGACGGCAAGATTCTGATGGTGAAGGACTGTCCTGAGCACGGCCACTTCGAGGACGTGATGGCGATGGACACCGCGTTCTTCAAGCACCTCGAAGACTCATTCCCCGGCAGCGACATGCGGGCCCACAACGACGAAAAGCTGCACAACCATGGCAGTAGCACCATTAAGTATGGTCGCGGCTCGGTGCTGACGATCGACCTGACGAATCGCTGCAACATGATGTGCGACCCCTGTTTCATGGACGCGAACCAGGTCGGGTTCGTCCACGAGCTCGGGTGGGACGACATCAAGACGTTGCTCGACAACGCCATCTCGATCAAGCCGAGGCGGCAGATGTCGGTGCAGTTCTCCGGTGGTGAGCCGAGCATCTCCCCGTATTTCCTCGATGCCATCCGCTACGCGCGGAAGGTCGGCTACAACAGCGTGCAGGCGGCCACCAACGGCATCGAGTTCGCCAAGAGTCCGGATTTCGCCCGTGCTGCGGCCGATGCCGGACTGCGGTATGCGTATCTCCAGTTCGATGGGGTCGGCAACGCTGCGAATTCCCACCGGCTGGTCGGCAACCTGTTCGATGTGAAACTACGGGCCATCGAGAATCTGCACAACGCCGGTGTGGACATCGTGCCGGTCATCACGATTCTCAACGGGATCAACAACGAGCAGGTCGGACGGGTCGTGCAGTTCGCGCTCGACAACCCGAAGAAGATCAACTTCCTGTCGTTCCAGCCGGTGTCGTTCACCGGTCGCGACGAGGAGATTACCGACGAGCGTCGGCACGCGCAACGCTATACCCTGTCGCACTTGGCTCACGACGTGAAGAGCCAGACCGGCATCGGCGAGCCGATACGTGACTGGTTCCCCATCTCGTTCATGGGCACCTTCACCGATGCGGCCGACTTCATGCACGGTCCGCAGGCCGACTGGGGGCAACTCAACTGTGGCTGCCACCCGAACTGCGGCATCGGGATGGCCATCATGATCGACAAGGAAACCAAGGAGTCGGTCCCGGTTACCGCGTTTCTGAAGGCGGAGCGACTGGCCAAGGACTTGGGTCGGGTCACCGACGGCGGGCGTAGCCGGAAAGTGGCCACGCTCGGGATGGCGATGGCGCTGATTCGCAACTACGACCCGTTCCGGGCGCCGACCCACTTCAAGCTGTGGGATCTGGTGCAGAAGTTCGACAAGACGTTCGGGGCATCCGGGAAGGACTATGGGAAGGTGACGGGCGACCGGACCCAGAACGACATCGCCAAGCGCAGGAGCGACCGCTGGAACTTCCTGTTCATTGCCGGGATGTGGTTCCAGGACCTGTTTAACTACGACTTCCGACGGACCGAGCGCTGCATCATTCCGTATGCGACCCAGGAGGGAGAGATTTCCTTCTGCGCCTACAACACCGGGGTTGGCTGGCGGAACATTATCGAGAAGATGCACATGACCGCTACGCTCACCAAGTGGTACGACGAGCATGGACGGCATGAGATCTTTGCCGGTGGCAACGATGTCGACCTGACCAGCAAGGAACACCACCTCGTGCTCGACCCGGAGGCGGTGGCGGCCGGGCTGCAGACCGACCTGGACGACCAGGGCATCGTCAAGAACGCGCGACAGGAGAAGATCGCGGCGCGTGATGAGATGAAACAGAAGGCCGAGGATGAGCGGATGGCGGCCCTCTATCGCCAGCACGTGTTGAAGGAAGAGGCGCCGGAACAGAGTGGCGTCATCCAGATCCAGGGAGTTGGCGGGAAGAAAAAGGACGAGACGGTCGGCGTCGGGTAGGTCGCTCGTTTCGCTCGCGAGGCTGCGGGCCTCAGACTTCGGCACGGACACACGAGAGCCGCGCGACACACACGTCGCGCGGCTCCATTTTTGTACGGGTCTGTGCGGCATTCTGTCGGACCTCGCTCGGCCAACGCCTAACCATGGCGTTCGACTGGAGTCACGACGGACGAGAGGGAGCCATGCCCACCACACATCGAGGCGGGAAGTTCACGAGGATTGCTGGCGTGGTGCTGCTGATGGGGTTCAGCAGCCAGTTCTCGGCCCAGGTGGATCTGTCCGGCTCTCTCGCCGCAGCAGTTGGTGATGGCGACGACGGTCATGACCACGACACTGTGTACCTGTGACTGTGAATTCACGGTGGCCGCGTGTCTCATTGACGACCCCTCGTGTCACGTGTCGCCGGCATGGCGCAAGCCATTGTCGAGGACATCGTGGAAGCCGCCGGACCGGCGACTGGCGTCGCACCCGGTCGGTCGACCGAAGCGGTGCCGGGCTGGTCTCGGACCAGGGAGAGTGGTACCAGCGACTGGCCTGCCAACAGTTGGTGTATATCTCGGTGGGAACCGGATACCGGACCCGCGGACAAGCCTAGTTGTGCACCGACGGTACGTTCCTGACCGAGCAGGAGAGCGGTAGCGTGACAGGCTTGGTGCGGCGGCGTTCGGGGACAGCTCAGCCGGTCGCTGGGCCATCGCCGGCGACAGGATCACCCTGGCGTATGGCAGCGGAGAGACGGTCGCGTACACGCTGTCGCTGGTCGACGGCACGTTGTATCTGGACAACTGGCGATACTTCTGGACCGACAACGACCGTTGCCCCTAGGGTGACGTCTTCGGCACGACCAGCGCGTCGAGTGCCACGACTCCCCGGCCTTCCGGGAGCACCACAACCGGGTTCAACTCGGCGCTGTCGAGGCCGTCGGCATGGGCGGCCGCGAAACGGGAGAGCGCGGCCAGCGCCGACGCGGTGGCGTCGAGGTCGCCGCGCGGTCGGCCCCGCACCCCATCGAGCAACGGGAATCCCCGCAGCTCGCGCATCATCCGATGCGCCTCTGCCGTGTCGAACGGTGCCACCCGGAACGCGATATCTTCGAGGACTTCCACGAAGATGCCACCCAATCCGAACATCACGACCGGGCCGAATGTGGGGTCGTAGCGTACGCCCATGATGGTTTCTACGCCCCCAGTGACCATTCGGGACACGAGGACGCCGTCGAGGCGGGCTTCGGGATGAGCCATTCGGGCCCGTCCGGTCACGTCCGCGAAGGCCTGCGCGACCTCTCCTGGTGAATCCAGACCGAGCATCACGCCACCGATGTCGGTCTTGTGGGGAATCTCCAATGATGCGATCTTGAGTGCCACCGGGAAGCCGAGCGTCGTGGCCGCCGCCACCGCGGCATCTGTCGTGGCGCACGCGCGCTCATCCACCATCCGCAGGCCGGCCTCGACGAGCAACGCCTTGGCGACGGCCTCGCCGATCGGCGCGGCTGGCAGTGGTGCGACTGGCGTCCCCGACGCGGTCATATCCGGGAGCGGGCGTGCGAACACGTCGCCGAAATGCGCTAGCGCATCGACGGCCCGCACCGCGCGGGTCGGGTCCTCGAACACCGGGCACCCGGCTTCCTCGTAGCGCGTAATGACGTCGGGCGGGCCGACGATCGACAGCACCAGCAGACAACGTGGATACGCGGTCTTCGCGGCTCGCAGGGCGTCACTGATCGGACCAACCATCGCCTTGGTGGCCGCGACATAGGTAAAAAAGGCGACGATGGAGTCGTATGTACCTTCCGCCAGCATCACGTCCAGGTTGGTGCCGACCAGGCCCGGGTCGTTGAAGGCATGGGCGGTGATGTCGACCGGGTTGCGGGGTGAGGCGAAGGGGAGCGCCGCCTTGAGTTTGGCCTGGGCCGCATCGCTCATCGGGGCCACATCGAGCCGGCGCTCCACCGCCTCGTCGGCCATCTGCACGCCGACCCCGCCCGAAATGCTCATGAGCCCGACTCGCCGGCTGGCCGGGAAGATGCCAAACGACGCCGTATAGGTGATATCGAGCATCTCCTCCGTGTTCGTGGCCCGGTAGACGCCGAACTGACGGAAGACGCCGTCGTAGACCGCATCGGATCCGGCCATCGACGCAGTGTGCGACCGCACCGCGTCGGCGCCGACCTCGGTACGACCGACTTTCTGAAAGATGACCGGCTTCCGGCGTTCATGAGCCAGCGCCAGCGACGCAAACAGTCGGTCGCGGTCTCGTATGCCTTCCGCGTAGGCCACGATGACCGAGATATCTGGATGGTCGGCAAACCAGCCGATCGTCTCGGCCACGTCGACGTCACACTCATTNCCGGTCGTCACCCAGAATCNGATGCCGATGCCTCGCAAGGTCGCGAGGAGCGACAGGTGGCTCCCGTAGGCCCCGCTCTGGCTCACCAGCCCGACCCGACCGGGTNGCGGTTGGCCNGCCTCGAAGGTCGACGTGAACGTGCCGAAGAAACCGTGATTCGCGTTGTAGACGCCCAGACAGTTCGGTCCGACGATCCGCATCCCGGTCGAGCGCGCGATCTGGCCGATCGCGGTCTGGTGGCGTCGGCCGTCGTCGCCCATTTCAGCGAACCCGGCGCTGAAAATAATGACGGCCTTCACCCCGGCGGCGGCGCACGCTTCGGTGGTCTCGACCACGGCTGGGGCCGGGACCGCGATGATGGCGGTGTCGACCGGGCCCGGCACCTCGCCGATGCTGGCGAAGGACGGGAGGCCCTGGACGCTGTCGCGATTCGGGTTGACCGGATAGATGGGGCCTGCGAATCCCGCGTCTCGCGTGTAGAGCAGTGGCCGCCCGCCGATACGCGTGGGGTCGTTCGAGGCGCCGATGATGGCGATCGAGGCGGGCTCCAGGAGTGGGCCCAGGGAATCAGTGGAAGTGTCCGTGTCGGTAGCGGCCATGGCGCTCAGATTGTAACGGACCGGCGAACGGTGCCTCCGCTACCATCACCCGCCGGAAATGAGGGGGAACTGCTTGCCGCTGGGGGCTCGCCTACCCGCCGCGCGTGTGCATCTCGAGATGGGGTTGGGCCTGGAGGGTCTCGACGGGGATGAGGCGCGAGCGGTCTTCGGATGACAGCCGATCTTCGGCGCCGCGGTCGTCGCGGGCGCGCCATGTCTCCGCAATGAGGCTGCGCAGACCCTCGACCCCGACCCCGGCGCGGAGTGGCTCGCGCAGGTCGGTGCCGTCGGTGGCATAGAGGCAGCGATACCAGCCTCCATCGGCGGTCAGCCGGCTGCGATCGCACTGGCGGCAGAACGGTTCGGTAGTGGAAGAGATGATCCCGAACACGGTACCGTCGGGCAGCGTGAAGCGGTCGGCCGGGGCGGCGGTGTTTTCGTCGACCGGCGTGACCGTACCGTAGTGCGTGGCAAGCCGCTGGAGCATGTCCTGCCGCGACACGACATCGTCTATCGACCAGCGGGTGGCGCCACCGACGTCCATGTACTCGATGAACCGGACCTCGGCTCCGACCCGCCGACCGTGCTCGAGCATCGGCACCAGCTCATCGTCATTCACGCCGCGAATGACAACGGTGTCAATTTTCACGCTGTCGAACCCCGCGTTGGCGGCTTGGTCAAGGCCGGTCAGCACCGCGTCCAGGCTGTCGAATCTCGTCAGGGCCTTGAACCGGTCCGGGTCGAGCGTGTCCAGACTCACCGTGATGCGCGGCAGCCCGGCGGCACGAAGCGCCACGACCTGATCTGCGAGCAGAATACCGTTCGTCGTCAGCGCCAGGTCCGTGAGCGCCGGCTTGCGCGCCAGCAGGGTTAGGAGGTCGGGGAGATCTTTCCGCAACAGCGGCTCTCCTCCGGTGAGACGAACCTTCGTTGTGCCCAGCGAGGTGAACACGTCCACCAGCGTCTCGATTTCCTCGAACGTCAGGATGTCGGCGCGCGGTAGCCACACGTAGTCGCGTTCCGGCATGCAGTACTGGCAGCGAAGGTTGCACCGGTCGGTGACCGACAGCCGCAGGTTCGCCAGGGGCCGGCCGAGCCGGTCATGCACCTCCATGCAGCCATTATGTCACGCGCGCCCACGGACTCAGGAGGTACGGGCTGCTAGGGTTCGGCGCGTAGGTTCGCCCGAGAACCCACGTATAATTGCCGCAGATGCTTCGGTCCCACCGGGCGGGCTCCCCTCGAGTAGCTCCCACGGCGTTCGTAGATCACAGCGCACAGGTCATCGGCGACGTTGAGATCGGTGAGGACAGTAGTGTCTGGATGAACGTCGTCATCCGCGGCGACGTCAATCGGATCCGCGTGGGGGCTCGCACCAATATTCAGGACGGCACCGTCGTCCATGTGCAGCGCGAGACCCATCCCACACTGATCGGGGACGAAGTAACGGTGGGGCATGCGGCGATTCTGCATGGATGTGTCGTTGAGGACCGTTGTTTGATAGGCATGGGGGCCATTGTCCTCAACGGTGCGGTGATAGGGTCTGGTTCGATTGTGGCGGCGGGGACCCTCGTGGTCGAAGGTATGGAGATTCCGCCAGGGTCACTCGTCATGGGCAACCCCGCGCGAGTGCGCCGTTCGACCACGCACGAGGAAGCCGAGTCGATCACCCGCTACGCGTCCAACTACGTTGGCTACAAAGACGAATTCGAGGCATAACGCCCGCGTGCACGGTCTCGCCGAGCGGCCGCGTGGGGCTCGGGGCGAAGCCCCGGTGGAGTAGAAGGCCGGCTGCACGTGCGGAGGCAGCGCAGCCCCGTATAAACGTAATGATTCCCAGCATTCGTGGTACTCGTGACATCCTGCCCGCCGAGGTGGGCCGCTGGCAGCGCGTCGAAGGCGTGGCGCGCGATCTCTGCGCCCGATATGGCTACGCCGAAGTGCGTACCCCAGTCATCGAGCGGGAAGAGTTGTTTGCGAAGGGGACGGGCGAGTCGACCGACATCGTGCAGAAGGAGATGTACGCTTTCACCGACAAGGGCGGCGACCGGATTACCTTGCGACCGGAGGCGACCCCCAGCATGGTCCGGTCGTTTGTGGAGCACGCGCTCGAGCAGGAGTTACCGTGCGCCAAGCTGTACAGTCTGGGGCCGATGTTCCGCTATGAGCGGCCGCAGAAAGGACGCTACCGGCAGTTCCATCAGCTGGACATCGAGGTCTTTGGCATTACTGACCCGGCGGTTGACGGGGAGGTGATCGAGATGGCGTCGGCGTTGGTGACGGAGCTCGGAATCGAGGGCGCCGAGTTGGTGATCAACTCGGTGGGGTGTGCCGCGTGCCGACCCCGATTCACCCAGGCCCTGATCGACGCGCTCGGGGAGCGGGTCGCCGAGTTGTGCGGCGACTGCCAGCGACGGAGTGTCACGAATCCGCTTCGGATTTTTGATTGCAAGGTGCCGGCCGACCAGCCGATCATCGACCAGCTGCCGCATTCGGAAAATTTCTTGTGCGACGCCTGCCGCGGTCACTTCGCCGAGGTCCGGCGGCATCTGGAAGCCTATGGGCTGGCCTATCGAGTGTCTCACCGCCTGGTGCGTGGTCTCGACTACTACACGCGTACGACGTTCGAGATTCTTGGGACGAGTCTTGGCGCGCAGAACGCGCTGCTCGGTGGGGGCCGGTACGACCATCTGGTGAAGCAGCTCGGTGGTCCTGATCGGCCCGGCATCGGCTTTGCGGCCGGGCTCGAGCGCCTGGTGCTGGCGCTGCCGGAAGGAGCCGGTGAGATGGACGTCGCGGATGCGTTCGTGGTGGCCCTCGGCGACCCGAGTTGGTCCGCGGCTCGCATCTTGGCCCGCGATCTGCGTCGGGCCGGGCTGACGACGTTGATCGACTACGAGGGACGGTCCTCGAAATCGCAGATGAAACGGGCGAATCGCAGCCGGGCCCGCCACATGCTGATCCTTGGTGAAGATGAACTGGCGACTAATCAGGTGACGGTCAAGACGATGGAGACCGGCGAGCAGCAGACCGTGGCCAGGGCCGACCTGGTCGCTCACCTACGCGCCGTGAGAACGGATTGAAACGTGTCTGAACGAACACATACATGCGGTGCGTTACGCACCACCGACATGGGCGCTGAGGCGACCCTGATGGGTTGGGTGCATCGGGTGCGCGACCTCGGGTCACTGATTTTTGTCGACATCCGGGATCGCTACGGCGTGACCCAGGTGGTCGCTCGCGACGACGACGCGCTGCTCGCGCAGACCAAACGGCTGCGCCCGGAATACGTCGTCAAAGTGTGCGGGACGGTCGAGCGCCGATCCGACGAGACGTTGAATCCGAAAATCGAGACCGGTGAAGTCGAGATTGCCATACGCGAGATCACGGTGTTGAGTGAAGCGCGTCGACCACCGTTTCAGATCGCCGACGAGACACCGGTGTCGGAAGACCTGCGGTTGAAGTATCGCTACCTCGATCTGCGCCGTGATCGGATGCAACGGAACATGCAATTGCGGCACCGCGTGTTGATGGCGGCGCGACAGTCGCTCGACGCCCAGGGCTTTCTCGACATCGAGACGCCCGTGCTCGCCAAGTCCACCCCGGAAGGCGCACGCGACTACCTGGTGCCCAGCCGCGTGCATCCCGGCGAGTTCTTCGCCCTGCCGCAGTCTCCACAGATCTTCAAACAGATTCTGATGATCAGCGGGATGGACCGGTACTTTCAGATCGCACGGTGTTTCAGGGACGAGGACCTCCGCGCCGACCGACAGCCGGAGTTCACCCAGATCGACATGGAGATGTCCTTCGTGACCCAGGACGTCGTCTTTACCGCCGTCGAGCGGCTGATGCAGGCTATGTTCGCCGCGAACGACGAGTCGATCGAGACCCCGTTTCCCCGCTTGCCGTACGCCGAGGCGATGGACAAGTACGGGTCCGACAAGCCGGATCTGCGAATCGAGATGGCGATCGTCGACGTGTCCGACGTGTTCTCCGAGTCGAGCTTCCGGGTGTTTCGTGACGTCGTCGCCGGAGGGGGCGCGATTCGCGCGCTCGTCGTGCCGGGCGCGGGGAAGTACTCCCGCAGCCAGGTCGACAAGCTGGTTGACGAGGCGATCGAGCTCGGGGCGCAAGGGCTGGTCTGGGCTCGTCGTGGTCCCGGCGGCGACGTGCAGAGTTCGATTCTGAAGGCGGCGGGGGCCGAGACGCTGGGCCGGCTCCTCGAGTCGGCGGGAGCCGGTGACGACGGACTGGTGCTGGTGGCGGCCGGGGCGCCCCACGAGGCCTCCGCGTTGTTGGGGAAGATGCGTCTCAGACTGGCTGCTCGCGAGGGCGTGGTCGATGAGCAGCGCCGGGCGCTGACCTGGGTGGTTGATTTTCCGATGTTCGAGTGGAGCGAGACCGAAGGGCGACACATGTCGATGCATCACCCGTTCACCGCGCCGCGTGACGAGGACCGAGACCGTCTGGAAACCGACCTGGGCTCGGTACGGGCGAAAGCGTATGACCTGGTCCTGAACGGCAGCGAGATCGGCGGCGGCAGCATTCGGATCCACGAGCAGCCGCTGCAACGGCGTATCTTTGAGCTCTTGGGGATCAGCGATGAGGACGCACGGTCTCGGTTTGGCTTTTTTCTCGAAGCGCTCGAATACGGAACACCGCCGCACGGAGGGATTGCCCTCGGGGTCGATCGGATCCTGGCGCTGCTGGCGGGAGAGCCGTCTATTCGTGACGTGATGGCATTTCCGAAAACGGCCACGGCCGTCGACCTGATGACGGGCGCACCGTCGACGGTGAGCGCGCATCAGTTGCGCGAACTCCACTTGGATCCCATACCAGAGCGCTAAGATGCGGTTTCCGGGTGAGGCGTTCGTCTGGCAAGGCGTAAGGAGGGAGCAGCCAGAGGCGGGCTGTGACTGACGCAGCAACGCCGCCAGACGGGCGCCTCGCTCGGAAACCGTTGACCGGCTCCTGACAGCGTGTCACCATCATTTCTATCCGTGCCACAAGACCAAGGCGAGCCCAGCACCACCACCGCCGAGCGGATTTCCATCCCCGATGACGGGGTCGAAGCGCTGTTCGGCTCCTACGACGCCAATCTCAAGACGTTCGAGCGTCTGTTTGGCGTGCAGATCCGCACGGACGGCACGGCGCTCCTGGCAGAAGGTCCCCGAGCGTCGCTCCTGGCACTGGAGGGTCTCGTGGGGCAGCTGGCCGAGTTGGTGACGCACGGCTACCAGCTCTCACAGGATGACGTGCGCCGCGCGGCGGAGTTGGTGCGGCAGGACGACGGAGTGCGGCTCAGCGACTTCTTCGTGCGGGCCACCGTGAAAGCGTCCAGTAAACGCCACATTGCCCCGAAAAGCGTGAACCAGCGCCGCTATCTCGAAGCGATCGACAGCCATGACGTCGTCTTCGGCATCGGTCCCGCTGGCACCGGAAAGACCTACTTGGCGATGGCACAAGCGGTGGCGTCTCTCACGGCCAAGAAAGTCACGCGGATCATTCTGGCCCGTCCCGCGGTGGAGGCCGGCGAGAAGCTCGGATTCCTGCCCGGGGACATGCAGGAGAAGGTCAACCCGTATCTGCGCCCGCTCTACGACGCGTTGTACGACATGCTCGATGCGGAACGTGTCGACCGTCTGCTCGAGCGCGGTACCATCGAAATTGCGCCGCTCGCGTTCATGCGGGGGCGCACGTTGAACGAGGCGTTCGTGGTCCTCGACGAGGCACAAAACACCACGCCAGAGCAGATGAAGATGTTCCTGACGCGGCTCGGGTTCGGTTCGAAGGCGGTTATCACGGGCGACATCACGCAGATCGATCTGCCTTTGGGGCGCACGTCAGGGCTGATCGAAGTGATGCGGATCGTCGAGCATGTCGAGGGTATCGCGTTCACCCGGTTCGACGGTCGCGACGTCGTGCGGCACCCGCTCGTGCAGAAGATCGTCGAGGCGTACGAAGCCTATGCCGAGGGGACCCCGAGCGGTTCTCTCTACCGCGCCGGCGAGATGATGGACACGGAGCCGCGCCCCGCGCAGGCCGCGAACGACAGATGACCTCGGACGACCCGGACCCTCAGGTTCGAATCGCTACGTCCCGGGCCTCTCGGGCCACGCAGTTGCGGGTGACCGTCACGGACGGTCGCGGGCGGCGCAAGCCAGCCCCGGGCCTTCCGGCCTGGTTGGCTGGTCTCGCGCCGCGCTCTGCGGTCGGCGAGGTCGTCGTGGCGCTGGTCGGTGACCGTAAAATGCGCGACCTGAACCGTCGATTTCGAGGAATCGGCAAGGTCACCGATGTGTTGTCATTTCCTGCTGATCCGGTGCCGGCCGGTCTCAGCCCGGCGCCCACACCCTGTCTGGGAGATATCGTCATTGCCACCGGACGAGCGGCGAGGCAAGCCCGAGCGGCCGGGTTGACCGAGTCCGAGGAGTGGCGACGACTCGCGTTGCACGGTCTGTTGCACCTGCTCGGCTACGACCACGAGCGAGACGATGGAGAGATGGTGCGACTCGAGCGCCGACTTCGGCGCCGAGGTGGACTGCCGGTGAACTAGAACACGATATGTTGCCCCTGCTGCTGTTCCTGATCGGATGTGGTGTCGTCTACGTGTCCACCATCGAGTCCGCATTCGGCGCCATGGTGCGTCTCCCCGAGCGTTTGAACGTGGAGCGCGACATACAGCACGGGTCCCTGACGGTCTACCTCGAGGACCCGTTGCGGTTGTATGTGGCGACGAGGCTGCTTCGCGGGCTGCTGTTTGCTGCCGCGGCGGTCATCCTGGCTCGGTTGATCGGCGTCTCGACGCCTCAGGCCGTCGGGCTGTTGTTGCTGGCGCTGGTCACGTTTGTGCTTGTGTGCGAACAGCTTGTCCCGTCGGTCGTCGTGCGACGGGGTGCCGGGCGGGTGCTGGAACTGCTCCTGCCCTCGTTCGACCGGACGCTGAGGGTGCTCGGTCCGGTGACCGGGGGATTGCTCAGGTTGGCGCATCGCCCGCGCCGGTCCGAGACGCGGGCCATTCGAAACGGTAAGTCTGATGAGGCTGACGCCAGCGAGAGTGCCGACCTCGAGGCGACGATCGAGGACACCGAGGAGCGGAAGTTACTGCAGTCCGTGGTCGACTTCGGTGGCACGCTCGTCGTCGAGGTGATGACCCCGAGACCGGACATTGTCGCCATCGACCACGATGCCACGGTGGCAGAGTTTCGGACCCTCTTTGCCGAGCAGGAGTACTCGCGGATCCCGGTGTTCAGAGAGAACCTGGACCACATCCTGGGATTTGTGTTCGCGAAGGATTTGGTCGCGTTGGACGGGCTCCCCGGCTCGTCCAAGATCGTGCCGCGGCTGCTGCGCCCGGCCTATCTTGTGCCGGAGGGGAAGCGGGTGGCGGATCTGCTGCGCGAGTTGCAGGTCGAGCACGTACAAAGCGCCATTGTCGTGGACGAGTACGGCGGGACCGCGGGGCTGGTGACCATCGAAGACCTGCTCGAGGAGATTGTCGGGGAGATTCGCGACGAATACGACGGCGACGAGTCGGAGCCGATCGTGGATGAGGGCGACGGCGCCTTCGTGTTTCTCGCCACGGTCAGCGTTGCCGATATGTGCGAGCGGCTTGGGATCGCGGTGGAGCGCGACGGCTTCGAAACGGTGGGTGGTTACCTGCTGACCCGACTGGGTCGCGTGCCGACCGCGGGCGAAACGGTCGATGTCGACGACCTGACGGTGGAGGTCCTCGAAGCGGAGCGTCGACGGGTGCGGAAGGTGCGTATGGGGCATCGCAGCGGCGTCGAGGCCGTGGCGAAGTAACATGCGGTCCGGGTTCGTCTCGTTCATCGGTCGGCCGAACGCCGGGAAATCCACGCTGCTCAATCGCATCGTGGGGACCAAGCTCGCGATCGTATCTGACAAGCCTCAGACGACGCGCAATCGGATCGTCGCGGTGCGCAACTACGACGGGGACCAGGCCGCTCAGGTCGTGTTCGTTGACACTCCGGGCATACACCGGCCCTTGCACCGGATGAACGTGCGCATGGTCGATATCGCCTACGAGTCGATTGGCGATGTCGACGTCATCGGGCTGGTGCGTGATGCCACCGACGGGATCGGGGCGGGCGACCGATTCGTCCTCGAGAAGCTCACGCGGGCCACCGGACCGGTCATGCTCGTCCTCAACAAGATCGACCTCATTACCAAAACACGCTTGCTGCCGCTGATCGATTGGTACCGCCAGCAGCGTGAGTTCACGGACATCGTGCCGGTGTCGGCCCGGAACGGAGACGGCGTCGCGATTCTCGAGCGGGCCATCATCGAGCAGTTGCCTGAAGGAGAGGCTATGTATCCGGACGACTTTTTGACCGACCAGCCGGAGCGGGTGCTGGCGGCCGAGACCGTCCGGGAGAAGGTCTTGCAGCATACCCATGCGGAGCTGCCATTCACGACGGCGGTGCTCGTCGATCAGTTCGACGAGGTCACAGAGCCCGGGCGTCTCCAGATCTATTGCTCGATTCTGGTCGAGCGGCGGTCTCAGAAACCGATCGTCGTCGGCCCCGGCGGCGCGTTGATCAAGCGGATCGGGACTGAGGCGCGGCGAGACCTCGAGCGCTTCTTTGGGAGCCGCGTGTATCTCGACCTCCACGTCAAGGTGCGGGCGGAATGGCGGGAGAACGATCGTCTCCTCGACCAGGCCGGGGTCGCTCCTCCTACCAAGACTCGTCGATAATCCTGTGTGCTATATTGAGATGTTACCGGTATTGACTGTGGGACATTCAGCCGAACCTGACCCGCGCGTGAACGCGGACCCGACCCGGACAACGGGACCATGCCACCCCTCCGCCGCACCGATGTGGTGCTCGATTCGGTCAAGCGACTGCAGCGGATCGGTGCGTCCGCGAACCTGATCAATCTGCTCCAAAAACAACATCCTTCCGATCTCGCTGAGCTCTTCAGCGAACTCCCAGACAGAGACCGTCGCAGCACCTTCAATCTGCTGCTCGATCATCACAGCCACCTCGCGATGGAGGCGCTGATCGAGTACGGCCCGGAGCCGGCCGCGGTGCTGTTGGCCGACCAGTCTCCGGATCGCATTGCGCTCTGGCTGCAGGAGATGCCGTCCGATGACGCGGCGGCGCTGATCGACGAGCTGCCGGAGGAACTGTCGGACGCCGTGTTGGAGCAGATGCGGCCGCGCGAGTCTGGCGAGGTCGAAAACCTGCTGGATTACGCCGAAGAGACCGCCGGCCGGATCATGAATCCGACCGTGTTCGCCCTCTCGGAGGACCTGACGGCGGGTGAAGCGATTCAGGCGCTGCAAGGGTCTCGCGAGGTGGAGATGGTCTTCTATCTCTATGTCGTGGATGACCGCCGGCATCTGGTGGGGGTGGTCTCTCTACGCCGCTTGCTGCTGGTGGCCACCGAGACCCCGCTGCAGCGGATCATGACCATTGATCTGATCAGCGCAGGGGTGGACACGGACCAGGAAGAAGTGGCCCAGCACGTGGCCAACTACAACCTGCTCGCGATTCCGGTCGTCGATGACCAGAACCGGCTCGTCGGCATCATCACCGTCGACGACGTGATTGACATCATCAAGGACGAGGCCACAGAGGACATCTACCGTCTGGCCGGTGTGAGCGGCGATGAGCACGTCTTTTCCCCGGCGCGCGAGTCCATGCGGAAACGCCTCCCATGGTTGCTCGTCAACCTGCTGACCGCGACGGCGGCGGCCCTTGTGGTGCGCGCGTTTCAGGCCACCATCGACCAGGTCGTAGCGCTGGCGGTGTTCATGACCATCGTGGCTAGCATGGGCGGGAACGCGGCCACCCAGACCCTCACGATCATCGTGCGCGGGATTGCGCTCGGGGAGTTGACCTGGGGCAATTCCAGGAAGGCGGTGTTCAAGGAGGCGGCGGTCGGGTTGGGCAATGGGTTGGTGTTGGGCATGGTCGGGGCCGCGGTGGCGTGGGGGTTGTCAGGCAATATGTATCTCGGCCTGATCCTGGCCATGGCAATGGTCGTCAACCTGATGGTGGCCGCGATTGCCGCGACCCTGATTCCGATCGCGCTTCGGGCATTGAAGATAGACCCGGCGTTGGCTTCGGCGGTATTCATTACCACCCTGACCGACGTCTTCGGGTTCTTCGTCTTCCTCGGACTGGCGACGCTCTTTCTGCCGTATCTGGAGCCGTTGACGTGAGGACGAGGTCCCACGGAGATGAGCTGAGCCGTTCCACCCGCGGCGGGCTACAATAGCCCGGGGCCCGCGCCATACCACCGGGTCATGGCACGCGGGGCGACACGCGCTCGCGATGCCACTCTACACGACCGACGCGCTGATTCTGCGCACCTATCAGCTCGGTGAAGCGGACCGAATCGTCGTGTTCCTGACCAGTGATCGGGGCAAGAAGCGTGGTGTGGCGAACGGCGCCAGACGGACGAAGTCGCGGTTTGGGGGCGGGCTTGAGCCGCTGACGCTGGCGCGCGTGTCGTATTTTGAGCGGGAGCAGCGCGACCTGGTACGGTTGAGTTATGTCGACCCGGTGCGGTCGCCGCTGCTGTCGTCTGACGTGGATGTGCTGGGTCATGTCGGGTACTTCGCGGAGCTGTTCGATGAATGCGCACCCGAGGCGGACCCAAACGCCACGCTGTTCCGGCTCGGGTCGGCTGTCGTGGACTCGCTGGACGGGGAGGTGCGCGTCGAGCAGTTGGCCCGCTATGTCGAATACTGGGTGCTTCGGCTCCAAGGGGTCTATCCGTCGATCCTGGCCTGCCACCGGTGTGGGGGCGATGTGAGTGGCGGCGGTCGGCTTGACCCGTCCGGCGGCGGTCTGTCCTGCCCCGCGTGCGCGAGGGACGGCGGGCTCGCGTTGTCTACTGCCTCGGTGAGCTTCTTGCGCGCCGCCGCCGGCACGACGCCTGCGCAGGCGTCCGGTCTCACGCTGCCGGTCCACGCGGCGCGTGAATTAGAGCGGGCGCATCGACAGCTCATTTCGAGCCACCTCGAAAAGGACCTTCGGTCGTTGCGGGTCTTACGCGCGATGACGCGCGGTATGAGGACCTGAAAGGGAACGTCAGGTGACGCTGCAGGATTTGATCGCTTCGCTCTCTCGTTTTTGGAGCTCCCGCGGCTGCCTGATTCAGCAGCCGCTCGACACCGAGGTCGGGGCTGGCACCATGCATCCGGAGACCTTTCTCCGCGTGTTGGGTCCGAGGCATTGGCGGGTGGCCTATGTCCAGCCGTCGCGGCGACCGGCCGACGGCCGCTTCGGAGAGAATCCGAACCGCTTGTTCAAGCATCATCAGTTCCAGGTCATTCTCAAGCCGTCCCCGGACGCGGCTCAGGCGCTGTATCTACAAAGTCTCCGCGCCTGTGGCATCGACCCCGCGCAGCATGATGTGCGCTTCGAGGAGGACAACTGGGAGTCGCCCACGCTCGGAGCCTGGGGCATCGGCTGGCAGGTGCTGCTCGATGGGATGGAGATTACCCAGTTCACCTACTTCCAGCAGGCGGGTGGTCTTGACCTCTCTCCGATTCCGGTCGAGCTGACCTACGGACTCGAGCGGATCGCCATGCACCTGCAGGGTGTCGACGACGTGTACGATCTCGAATGGGCACCGGGGGTCGCGTATCGCGACGTGCGCCACCAGGAGGAAGTGGAGCAGACTAAATATGCCTTCGGGATGGTCGACATGCCGGAGACGGAGTTCGCGGCTTTCCACCGCGATCTGTTCGACCAGCATCACCGGATGGCCCAGACCCTGCTGCGTTCCGGGTTGGTGTTGCCGGCGCTCGACGCCTGTCTTAAGTGTTCGCACAACTTCAATATTCTCGATGCCAGCGGCGGCATCGGCGTCACGGAGCGGGCAGCCTACATCTTGCGCGTGCGCGAGCTGGCGGTGGGGATTGCGCAGGCCTACGTCGGCGAAACCGGTCGAGGCGTGACGGCGTCTCCGGACCCGGGTGCTTAGGACCCGATCAGAAATAACTTGACCACTCTGACCACCGATGCATCCCGTCCAGCTACGTTGTTCGTCGCCTACATACTCCCGGTATGTGCACTCCTCACGCCTTGCCGGGCGGGCGCCTCGACGTCCAGAATGATCAACGTATTCCTGACCGGGTCCTAACCATGTATCGAGAGCTACTGATCGAAATTGGATGTGAGGAACTGCCGGCAAGCTGGTTGCCGCCGTTGACCCGTCAGTTCGGGGAGCGAGTGGGGAAAGAGCTGGTTCTCGCACGTCTCGACTGTCCGACTACTCCGGAATCGTACGGGACACCGCGACGTCTCGCCGTACGGGTGGCCAAGGTGCCCGATCGGCAACCGGAGCTCGAAGAAACGGTCACCGGGCCCCCGGTTCGCGCCGCGTTCGACGCCGACGGCCACCCGACCCCAGCCGCGCTGGGCTTTGCCCGCAAGCACGGCGTCGAGCCCGCCGCACTCAGCCAGGTGGACACCCCGAAGGGGCGCTATCTGGCCTTTGAGCGGCGTCAACGAGGCGCGTCGGCTCGATCGGTACTTGGTGGAGTCCTCGGCGCGACCTTGCGCGGTCTTTCGTTCCCGAAACAGATGGACTGGGACGCGCGGCTCGACGATGGCCGTGGCGACCTGCCGTTCGGGCGACCCATCCGTTGGTTGGTGTTTCTGTATGGCGGCCGGGTTGTGCCATTTGTCATCGACCGGGCAGCCGATGCGGTGGCTCGCGGCGTCGCCCCGGTTCGGGCCGGGTCGATCACCTATGGGCACCGTTTTTTTGCCCGTGACGGGAAGCCGGGCCGCGGATTTCGGGTGCGCTCGTTCGCCGAGTATCGCGATGGCCTGAGACGGAATTACGTGCTGCTGGGTCGGGAAGAGCGACGCGCCCGTATCGAGCGCAAGCTCCAGACGCAGGCGACACGATCCGGGGGGGTGGTGGGAGTCGCAGGCGGGGAGTCGTCGTTGCTCGACGAAGTGCCGGACCTGGTCGAGTATCCCGCCGTCGTCACCGGTAGCTTTCCCACCGAGTTTCTCGCGCTGCCGGACGAGGTGCTGAAGACGACCATGATTCACCACCAGCATTACTTTCCGGTGGTGACACCGGAGGGGACGCTGACGGAGCACTTCCTGGCGGTGACCAACACCCCACGGGACAATGTGCCTGCGATTGCCCACAACTCGGAGCGAGTGCTGGTCGCCCGTCTGCGGGACGCGCGGTTCTTCTGGGAGGCGGACCGCAGCGCCACGCTGGCGTCCCGTCTGGACCGGCTCGACACGCTCCGGTTTCACGCGAAGCTTGGCAGCTATCGGGTCAAGGCGGCACGTATCGAGCAACTCGCCAGGTGGGTGGCCGGTGAGGCGCTCGGAGCTGACGACCACGCGGACCACGCCGCGCGCGCCGCGCTGTTGGCGAAGGCCGATCTGACGACCGACATGGTCGGTGAGTTTCCCGAGCTGCAAGGAGTGATGGGCGGCATCTACGCGCGTGAGGACGGCGAGCCGGAAGCGGTGTGGCGCGCGGTGTATCACCACTATCTGCCGATCGGAGTCACGGCCGACGCGCCTCCTCGCCCCAGCGACCTGGGGACGGCGGGCGTCAGCTGGGCCGCGGTGTCGCTGGCGGACAAGCTCGATACGCTAGTCGGTCTGTTTCATGCGGGCGAGAAGCCCCGGGGGGCGCGTGACCCCTTCGGTCTCCGTCGGCAAGCCCACGGGCTGTTCCGCATTTTGGTGGACCTCCCGGAGCTCGCGGGACGCTCGTCCCGACCTGACGTCAAAAGTCTGGTTCTGGCCGCGGAGGAGGTCCACGGGATCGAGCCGGATGCGGAGGTCCGTCAGCGTCTGTTCACGTTCTTGCTCGAGCGGCTGCGGTATGTCCTCGAACAGCGGGGTCACGACGTGCGTAACGTGCGGGCCGTGACCCAGCCCACCGCGTCGTGGGACGACATCGCCCCTTTGGACGCTCGGCGCAAGCTGGACGTGCTACCTGAGTTCACCGGTTCGGCCGACTTTCTGCAGTTGGCGACGCTGTTCAAGCGGGTCAAGAACATTGCGACCGCGCTCCCGGATCGTCAGTTCGAGGCGGTCGAGGCAGGGGAGATCAGACTGGGGGGTCGCGACGTGGCGCCGTCAGAAGAGCGACTCAGCGCGGAACTGGACAAGCGCCGGGCGAACATCGAGCGAGCGGTCGCCAGTGGCGACAACTACCGGGCAGCGTTCGCGGAGGCGGCACGGTTCGGACCCTCGGTGGACCAATTTTTCACGGACGTGCTGGTGATGGCCGAAGACGACGACGTCCGGCTTCGTCGTCTCTCGCTGCTGAAGCGACTTGAGCGTCTGATTTCTCGGCTGGCCGATGTGTCGGAGCTGGTCAGAGAACAGGACTAAGCACGCGAATGGTGAAGAAGCGGAAGACGGCGAAGAAGACGGTGAAGAGGACCACGATGAAGGTGGGTCGCAAGACGACGAAAACGACCACGCAGCCGGCACGTCGCTCAGCCACGGAGTACGTGTATTCCTTTGGTGACGGCAAGGCGGATGGAGATCGCTCGATGCGCGATCTGCTGGGCGGCAAAGGAGCCGGACTGGCGGAGATGACCAACGCCGGGCTTCCGGTGCCGCCCGGATTCACCATTACGACCGACGCGTGCAATCTGTACTATGCGAACCGGCGAACGGTGCCGGCGGCGGTGGATGCGGAAATGCTCGAGCGACTCGGGGAGCTGGAGCGGACGGCAGGCGCCGCGTTCGGGTCACTGACCGACCCCTTGTTGTTGTCGGTCCGGTCGGGCGCCAAATTCTCCATGCCGGGGATGATGGACACGATCCTCAACCTCGGTCTGAACGACGCGACCGCGGAGGCCCTCGGTCGTCAGACCGCTAACGGTCGGTTCGCGTTCGACAGTTACCGGCGGTTCATCCAGATGTTCGGCAACGTCGTGCTCGATATTTCGATGGACGACTTCGAGGACGAGCTGATCGATGTCAAGCAGGAGCGCGGCGTCATCCTCGACACCGAACTGGGCGAAGGGGCGCTCCGGGAGGTCGTGGCGAAGTACAAGGGTCTGATCAGGGACAAGACCGGTCGCAATTTTCCCGAGACGCCGTTGGAGCAGCTGCGACTCGCGCGTAATGCGGTCTTTCGGTCCTGGAATAACCCGCGCGCGAGGGAATATCGTCGCATCTACCACATTCCGGATGAGATCGGCACGGCCGTGAGCGTGCAGTTGATGGTGTTTGGCAACACCGGCGACCGGTCCGCGACGGGCGTCGGGTTTACTCGGAATCCGGCCACCGGAGCCAAAGAGTTCTATGGTGAGTTCCTTGTGAACGCGCAGGGTGAAGATGTCGTGGCCGGTATCCGGACGCCGCAGCCGATCGCGGAGCTCGAACGGATCATGCCAGTGGCCTACAAACAGTTGCGCAAATTCGCCAGCCGGCTGGAGCGCCACTACAAAGACGTCCAGGACTTCGAGTTCACGATTCAAGACGACCGACTGTTCATGCTGCAGACGCGGAGCGGGAAACGAACGGGTCACGCGGCGATCCGCATCGCCACGGATTTCGTCGACGAGCGTCTTGTCAGCGCCAAACGCGCCTTGTTGCTGATCGAGCCCGGGGCGCTGGTGCAGCTGTTGGCACCGGTCTTCGAGCCAACCGCGTGGTCCCGAATTCCGGTCACGACGAAAGGGCTGCCGGCGTCACCGGGCGCCGCCTCAGGCCAGGTGGTGTTCACCGCCGACGACGCGGTCCGGTGGACGGCCACCGGCAAACGCGTGGTGCTCGTGCGCAAAGAGACGGTCCCGGATGACATCCATGGGATGTATGTCGCCGAGGGGGTGCTCACGGCGACCGGAGGGATGACCTCCCACGCGGCCGTCGTCGGGCGACAGATGGGCAAGCCATCCGTGGTCGGCGCCGCTATCCAGGTGGACGAAAAGCGCAAACGCCTGCAGATGGGAGACCTCATGCTTGGCGAGGGCGATGACGTTTCCTTCGACGGGTTGACCGGTGAGGTCAAGGTCGGCTCGGTGACCAGCCAGCCGAGCGAGATTCTCCAGGTGGTGGCCGGAGACCTGCCGGCGTCGAAGTCTGACATTTATCAGCGCTTCATGCGGGTGATGAAGTGGACGGACCGGGTGCGGCGTCTGGGTGTGCGGGCGAACGCCGATCAGCCAGACCAGGCAGAGATCGCGCACGCGTTCGGGGCCCGGGGGATCGGGCTGTGTCGCACCGAGCACATGTTCTTCGGTGAGGGCCGACTCGAGATTGTCCAGCGGATGATCCTGGCTGAGACGGAGGCTGCCCGCCGGGCCGCGCTGAGAGAACTGTTGCCGTTGCAGCGGGCCGACTTTTACGGGGTGTTCAAAGCGATGCGCGGCGAACCGGTCACGATTCGCACCATTGATCCGCCGTTGCACGAGTTTCTGCCAAAACGTGAAGACCTGTTGGTTGACATTGCGCGTCTCGAGCTGTCCAAGCCGCGTTCCCGCAAGCTGGCCGACAAGCGTCGTCTGCTGCGCCGGGTGGAGCAATTGCACGAGTTCAATCCGATGCTGGGGCACCGAGGCGTTCGTCTCGGGATCAGCTACCCCGAGATTACGGAAATGCAGACGCGCGCCATCATCGAGGCCGCGGCCTTGTTGGCCCAGGAAGGTGTCAAGGTGGTTCCGGAGATCATGATCCCGCTGGTCAGCGACGTGCGGGAGTTGCATGACCAGCGCGCGGTCGTCGACCGGGTCGCGAAAATAGTCATGACCGAACAGGGTGTCACGGTGAAGTATCTCGTGGGCACGATGATCGAGGTGCCGCGCGCCGCCGTCACGGCCGGGGCCATCGCCGCCGAGGCAGACTTCTTTTCGTTCGGTACGAACGACCTGACACAGATGGTCTTCGGCTTCTCCCGCGACGACGCGGCGAAGTTCCTGAAGCAATACCAGGCGCGTAAGCTCATCGAACGAGACCCGTTCGCCAGTCTCGACGTGACCGGCGTCGGGGCCTTCGTGGAGATGGGCGTGCGCCTAGGACGCGAAGCGAAGCCGGGCTTGAAGGTGGGGGTGTGCGGCGAGCACGGGGGTGATCCCGCGTCGATTCGATTCTTTGATAGCGTGGGGCTGGACTACGTCAGCGCCTCGCCGTATCGCGTGCCGGTGGCCCGCCTGGCCGCCGCGCAGTCCGCGCTCGCGTTCGAGACCGCCGACTAACTGGTCGCACCCAGACCACCAGCATCGCTGTGACACGAGCATCCCGGATTACCCGGCTCTCGACCGAACTCGCGAACCAGATCGCCGCCGGCGAGGTGGTTGAGCGACCGGCATCGGTCGTCAAGGAGTTGGTCGAGAATGCGCTCGATGCCGGCGCGGCACGCATTGGCGTGAGTGTCGAGCTGGGTGGGAAACGTCTCATACGGGTCGAGGACGATGGCGAGGGGATGACCCCGGCAGAGGCGGAGCTGGCGCTCGAGCGACACGCGACCAGCAAGATCAGCCGGCTCGACGACCTGGCTGCGATCATGACGCTGGGGTTCCGCGGGGAGGCGTTGCCGAGCATCGCGTCGGTGTCTCACCTGCTGCTGCGGACGCGGGCGAGGGGCGAGTCGCGGGGCACCGAAATCCGAGTTTCCGGCGGCGGCACGGTGTCGACCCGGGAGGTGGGCGCGTCCGAAGGCACGACCTTCGAAGTGACGGACCTCTTCTTCAATGTGCCGGCGCGCCGGAAATTTCTCAAGTCCGATGGCGCCGAGACCACCCAGGTCTCGCGGTTGGTCACCCAGCTGGCGTTGGGACATCCGACGGTTGGGTTCAGCCTGACCAGCGGCCGGCGACAGTTGCTGCAGTGCCCTCCGGCGTCCAGTCTCGAGGAGCGGCTGTTTCAGCTCTACAAGGATCGCGACGACCTGGTTGAGGTCCGCAAGCAGGCCGCCGGGATTACCGTGACTGGTTTCGTGGCGGCGTTGGCCGGTCCCGGCGAGGGGCCACGACGGGGGCCGCAGAACATCTTCGTCAACGGACGCGGGGTCAAGGATCGCACCATCGCGCACGCGATTGTTCATGCCTACAGCGTCGCGACGATCAAAGAGCGGAGTCCCGAGGTGCATCTCTTTCTGGAGATGCCGCCCGACCGCGTTGACGTCAATGTGCATCCGACCAAAGCGGAGGTCCGCTTTCTGGAGCAGTCATTGGTCCACGAGGTGCTGCGACGCGCCATCGGCGAGGCTCTTGAGCAGGGGCCGGCACCGGAGATCGGTCTGGACCCCGTCGCGCCGAGGGTAGGGCGTGCCGAGGGGATGGCCTTGGGCGTGGGGGTGACCTCCGCGGCTTCGGCCATCGACCAAGGGGGGTGGCGCCCGGTGTCAAGCACCGAGGGTGGGCCCGCGGTCGGGTTCTCGCCCGATGGCGGTGGCCAGCCGTTCCGCGATCTGGTGCGGGAGATGCGTCCGACCGCGGTGGTGCCGGCACCGGTGGTCGATCGTCCGTTGCAGCCGCTGGGACAGTTTCGTGACACCTTCATCATCGCCATCGACGACGAGGGGATCGCGATCATCGACCAGCACGTGGCCCACGAGCGGATTCTGTTCGAGCAGGTCATGGAGCGGCTCACGACGGGAACCCTCGAGAGCCAGCAGCTCTTGATGCCGATGGTGATTGAGCTGCCCGCGGCCGAACGACAGGCGCTGGCCGCGCACGGCGAGGCCCTCGCCCGGCTCGGTTTCGACGTCGAGGCATTCGGGGGCGACAGTCTGCGGGTCTCGGCGCTGCCGGCCATCGTCGATCTGGCGGCGTGTGAAACGGCGCTCAGGGCACTCGCGCAAGACCTGGACGGACTCGATCAGGGGGCGGTGATCGACGAGGCGCTCAGACAGATGGCCGCCACCACGGCGTGTCACGCTGCCGTCAAGGCGAACGATCGCCTGACCTCCGAGAAGATGGCCTATTTGCTCGACGAGCTGCGCCGCACCGCGCACTCGTCGGTGTGCCCGCACGGACGACCGGTCGTGCTGCGGCTGTCTCGGAAGGAAATCGAACGACGCTTCGAGCGAACTTAGGCGAGAGGTCCTTACGTCGGAACCTACTGAGCCTCACCAGCCTGCTACTCCGTAGTTTTCTGCACCAGGAGATAACCCGCGATAAAGGCGGCGACGCCGAACCCGAAAATCCTTGGGCTCGGACCGAGCGGACCGGCGATCAGGATCGCTTCCAGGAGTGCGGCCATCCCGAGCAGTTGCAACCCGCGTCCAACATAGTAGAGCGCCCCGGGCACTAGTGCACCACCGTCCAGATTGCATCAATCGTTGTGCCCTCGGCACACCCATCCGCGTCGTTGCCGTTCCTCGAAATACTGCCAGTATTCCTCGTTGCGGCGCCTGGCGGCTGGGTGCGCCGCGAACCCGACGACTTGACGCAATCTGGACGGTGGCGCACTAGTCGGTCGGCTCCTTGGTCTCGGCTCGTCGGCGCGTCTTCAGATCGCGCCACGCGGCCAGCCGTCGGCCCAGTTCTTTCTCAAACCCACGCGCCGTCGGGACGTAGTATTGCCGTCCCTGGAGCGACGGGGGGAGACAATCCATCGCCGCTACGGCGTCCGGCTCGTCATGCGCGTACTGATAGCCCTTGCCGTAATCGAGCTGCTTCATGAGCCGGGTCGGCGCATTCCGGAGATGCAGCGGAACCGGGTCAGCGACCTCCCGATGGGCGTCAGCGGCGGCCTGAGCGTAGGCGGTGTAGACCGCGTTGCTCTTGGGGGCGGAGGCAAGATAGACCGTGGCCTGCGCGAGCGCCGTGTTGGCTTCGGGCATTCCCATGAAGTGTACGGCGTCCTTTGCCGCGACCGTGAGCGCCAGCGCCTGGGGGTCGGCGTTGCCGATATCCTCAGATGCGAACCGGACCAGCCGCCGCGCTATGTAGAGTGGGTCTTCACCCGCTTCGACCATGCGCGCGAGCCAGTAGACCGCTGCATCCGGGTCGCTGTTACGCATCGACTTATGCAACGCCGAGATCAGGTTGTAGTGTTCTTCGCCGTCCTTGTCGTACACCAGGGCTCGCCGTTGCATGGCGTCGGCGGCTAGGGCGAGGTCGAGGCAGGCCGGCTCAGCGGCGCCCGCCTCGGCCGCGCGTGCGACGGCGGCGGCCACACCCAGCTCCAGTAGGTTGAGGGCGGTGCGCGCGTCCCCATTGGCGTGGCGTGCTATCGCGGCAATCGTGTCCGGTTCGACCTCGACCGCGTGGCGGCCTAGTCCACGGGTCGTGTCGGTCAGGGCCCGATTGAGGATGGTGGAGATGTCTGGCGCGGTCAGCGCACGTAGCACGTAGACCTGCGACCGGGACAGCAGTGCTGCGTTGACCTCGAACGACGGGTTTTCGGTGGTGGCGCCGATCAGTACGATATCGCCCGCCTCGACGCGCGGGAGAAACGCGTCCTGCTGTGCCTTGTTGAACCGATGAATCTCGTCGACGAACAGGATGGTTCGTTGCTCGCCCCGATGTCTGGCGCCTTCCGCTTCTGCCATCACCGCGCGGATGTCCTTGATCCCGGAGAGGACGGCGCTGAAGGCCACGAAGCGTGAGGCGGTCACGGCCGCGATCAGACGCGCGAGCGTCGTCTTGCCCGTGCCCGGTGGTCCCCAGAGAATGAGCGACTGCAAGGTGTCGCACTCGATGGCATGTCGCAATGGGCGACCGCGTCCCAGCAACTCGTCCTGCCCGACCAACTCGTCGAAGTCGGCCGGCCTCATCCGATCGGCCAGTGGAGCGGTCGGAGACGCCCGCGGTGTCGAGGGCACCGCCGGCTCACCGAACAACGAACCGGACGTCACGCGGATGGTCCTCGGGCGGCGAGACTCGGCGCGGTGCGGTGGGCCCGTTGTCGGGCGGCTTCGTACACGATCAGCGCCGACGCGACCGCGATGTTCAAGGACTCGACCGGCGCGTGCATCGGGACCGAGACGAGTTCGTCCGCGTCATCCATCAGCGGAGGCGCGAGACCACCACCCTCCGCTCCGAGCCAGATCAGGCAAGGGCGAGAGAGGTCGGCGTCGGTGGTAGGCGTGCCGCCGCGTGGGACCGCCGCGAACTGGTGCAGTCCGCGTGCGCGGGCGTCGGCTCGGATGCGTTCCGCATCGTCCGCGCGGACGACCGGGAGCCGCAAGGTGCTCCCCATCGATCCGCGCAGTGCCTTCCAGCCGTAGGGGTCCGCGCCCGCGACGGTGACGACGCCGGTGGCCCCCCCGGCCTCGGCCGCGCGGATCACGGCGCCGGTGTTGCCGGGATCCTGCACGCCGACCAGGCTCAGCACGAGTGGCTGGGCCGCGCGAATGGTCGACTCGAATGGCGCTGGTCGCAGGCTGGCGATCGCCACGAGTCCCGTCGGCGTCGAGAGGGGACTGAGCGCCGCCATGACCGACGGCGACACGTGCACCAGTTGGGTCACGTGGCCGAGCCGTTCGAGGAGGGAGGACCAGCGGTCCCGCGTTGTCTGCGCGCTACTGACCGCCGCCACGTCGATCGTCACCCCGGCGGCGAGCGCGTCTTCGATGAGTCGCGGGCCCTCGAGGAGCGTGGATGCATCCAGAGGCGCGGCCCGCCTGGCGGCGTCGCGAAAACGCGCGACGATCGAGTTGTGTCGGCTGCTAATTTGTTGCACGATTCGGTCCGCTACGGGGCGAAGGTGAGCATAGCAGATGTGCTATCGTTACCGGACGAGCGCCTGCCGCCGCCCGGCGGAGGAACGGCGCCGGACACGCCATGAAAGCCGAACTCATTAAGCGGTTTGAGAACGAAATCGCGATCCTTGCGCGCGAGTTGAACAGCGAGCTCCCGAAGGAGATCAAGCGGGCCCGTGAGCTGGGGGATCTGCGCGAGAACGCGGAGTATCAGGCCGCTAAGGATCGTCAGTCATTCGTGCAGGCGCGGTTGGCGATGCTCCACAAGCGAGTGGCTGAAGTGTCTCTGATGAATCTCGATCGGATCCCGGAGGATCGCGCGTCCTTCGGCTCCACCGTGCACTTACGAGAGACCGGCGGTGCCTCCGTGGTCTACCAGCTCGTCATGCCCGAGGACGCCGACCCCGAGAAGGGCTGGATCTCGACCGCGTCTCCAATCGGACGCGCGCTGATGGGGAAGGAAGAGGGCGACGAGGTTGAGGTGCCGACTCCGAGCGGCACCCGGGAGTTCGAGCTTCTTAAACTCGTCACCATTCACGGCGAGTGACCCGTCGCGCTGTGACAGACGAAAACGTCGTCGCCGAGGCCCCGCCTCGAGCACCATCGCACAGTTCTTACGCGCCACAACGGCGCACCGCGCTGGTCCTGACCGGAACCGGTACCGCCGGCGCGTATCACGCCGGCGTCTTACACGCGCTGCACGAGGCTGGGGTCAAGATTGACCTGGTCGCCGGTCGTGGCATCGGCGTGGTCGGGGCAGCGTTTGCCGCGATCGACGGCGCCGAGCAGCTGTGGGATTCCAATGGGCTCTGGCGTGCCGCGAGCGCCACGCGACTCTATCGATGGCGTCCGTCCCTCCGCGCCTCGGCGTGGATCCTCGGTCTCACGCTCACGGCGGTGTTGTTGCCATTGGGGGCCGTATTGCTCGCGTCGCTTGCCTATCCGGTGGCGTACCTGCTTCAGGTGGGGGGGATCCCGGGCGCCGGGGCGCTGACGACCGGATTCGGGCAGGTGGTCGAACTGGTATTCGCCCCGGCCGCGCTACCGACCTGGCTCCCTCGGCTGGTAGTGATGGGGCTGATCGTGCTGCTCGCCGTGTTGGGCGGCACGGCCGGTACCGACTGGTTCCGTGCGAGAGGCCATCGACGTACACGCGGGGCGCTCTGGTGGGTCTTGCTCGGCGCGCCTTTGGATGCGCGCGCCGCGCGGGGGTGGTTCGCCAACGGGCTGTGGAAGCTGATGCGCGGTGCGGCGCCGGTAACACAGCCTGGCCCCGTCGAGATGGGTCAGCGGTATACCGACCTGCTCATCGAGAACCTCGGGCAGCCGGGGTTCCGCGAGTTGCTGATCACGGCCCACGATCTCGACGGGCGCCGAGACGTGAGCTTCGCGTTGCTTGCGGACCCGTATCGTCGGCGGTTTTTTCAACGTCGGGTCGGCGCGACGGATCCGAACCGGGGGTTGGAGGCGTTGGATCTCGCGGGTGACGCGCGGAGCGCGGCATTCGGCGCCTGTGCTGCCGCCCTTAGTCTCCCGGTGGCGACAGAACCGTGGTTGCTGGCCTTTGCGCCGTCGAGTAGCTGGCGGGGGGAGACACATCGCGTGTGCGATCGACCGGACGCCCTCGGCCGATTGCTCGACGAGGTGGCGCGGGCCGGCGTGCAGCAGGTCATTCTCGTATCGGCCTTGCCCGGCCCGGCCGGGCCGCACACTCTGGGGGCCGGTCGCCGCGACGGGCGGGGGAGGATTGGGGAGTCACTCGTGGCCATGGAGTCGGCCGCGGTGCGAGACGCGGTGGCGTCGCGGACCAATCTGTTTGAAGAGCTATTCGAGATCCGGCCGCGGCACAACGCGCTCGGCTCTTTCGATTTTTCGGGATGCTACGACGAGCGTTCAGATCGGCACCAAACCGTCGGGGAACTGGTCGATCGTGGCTACGAAGATGGACACCGGCAGTTTGTTGGACCGGTGATTGGAGCCAGCGGGGAACAAATCGAGCCGGCCGCCGCCCCAAGAGCGGCTACCCGAGGGAGAATCCCCGATTAGTCAGTCGACCGGCTGCCATTCATGACACCGGAGTTGGGGCGTCGTCCTAGTCGGTGGCCAGCGTGGCCACCGGCGACTGTGCCCGACTCTCCAGGCGGCTACTCTAGGAAGCGTGCCGCCAACTCGTGCGTCGTGGCCTGGATCCGTTCCGGGTCGAGCGGTCCAAACTTCTGCTCAAACCGGTCGGTGGGCGCCACCGCCTTGGCCATGGCGCGATGGCCCCCGGCGCTGCCGATGTCGCCGAATTCTCGCTTCACGAACTCGCCCGCGTTGCGTGAGTCGCCAAGATTGCGCACCGACACCACCACGTCTCCATGGACGATACCGGAGACTACGGACCAGGTAATTTCCTCCAGCTGCAACAGGAAGTCCGCGACATGTGTGATCAGATCTTCACGCGCGACGTGTCCGAGGTGCGCCGTGTACAGCGTGCCGCTGACCGCTCCCGTGCGAACCGCCTGTCCCACGCACTGTAGTCGCTCAACCGTCGTCTCCGAGCCTTCCATCTTCCGGACCAGCGCGGCGTTGGCGAGCGGATACAGGAACCGGAACGCATCGAGGTCCCCTTCGTTGGTCTGGCGCGACAGGAACAAGGTGTCTGACTTGATCGCGTAGAGCATCGCGGTGGCCGTGCGTTCAGAAATGTTGACGTCGACGGCCCGGAGGTGCTCCGTGAGGATCGTGCAGGTCGAGCCGTAGTCCGGACGGATGTCCTTGAAGGCCACGCTGTATCCGGCTCGCTCGGGGTGGTGGTCGATGACCAGGTCGACCTTGCTGATGAGGCCGCCGAAGTAATGCGGCTGCACGTCGACGGTGGCGATGCGGTCGAAGCCGGCGAGGGACTGATGATTCAACGGTTCCACGTGGATGTCGAGCAGGTTCGCCATCCTGAGATTCTCAGGTCGGGTGACGCCCTGAAACGCGCCAATGATGGCGGTGGTCTTGGTCCGGTGGAGGAGGTTGCGCAGGGCCAGGCCACTGGCCATCGCGTCTGGATCGGGGTCGTTGTGCAGCAGAATCAAGACACGGTCCGCGTCAGCCAGATATCGCTGGTATTGCTGTACCCGCGCCCGCGTCATCGAGAGATGCAGGGTGCCGGTCAATGGTCCGTGGAGCAGGTCCGCGAGCGACAAGCGGGTGACCTCTGGGAGACGCGCCCGCAGCATCTCCTGCCGCTTGGGGTTGCTCGGGTGGCCGACCTCCAGGAGATAGACCAGCGTGCCGCCGGCATCGCGAATCGCCTCCAGGGTGCGGCGTGGGCTCCGACGTCCTGTCTCCTCGACCAGCACGGAGGTCCCGGGCCCCACGCCCGCCCGGACATACGTTTCCACGCGGCGCGGGTCGCCGACATGAATCGTGACGTCCGCATCGTGGAGTCGCCGCGCTAGCAGTCGATCCTCCACGAGGAATTCGACGTCCAGGGAGGGAGCGAGGGCTCGGGCCAGGAGCCGGATGACGAGTTCGTCCTGGCACACCGCAAGGCAATTCATGGTAGAGACGGTAGAACTCGTTCCCCGAATTCAGAATTATACGCCCGTGCCGCCGGGTGCCGCTCCCGGGACATCCGCGACCGAGGCGTCCAGGCGCCGATGGTGACCGGATCGGGGTAACATGCCGCCGTGATGATGGGTGCCATGGTCCGATGTTGGCCGGTGGTGTTCCTGCTCGATTCGTCTGTGGCGACGGTCGAGGCCCAACCGGTGTTTCGCGGTCGCGTGGATCTGGTGCGGGTCGGCGTCACCGTCGTGGACGCTGCCGGCGACCCGGTCGAGGGGCTGTCCGTCGAGGACTTCGTCGTCACCGAAGACACGCGCCGCGAAATGATCACCTATGTTTCCAGCGGGGTGGCCAGCGACCTCGACACCATGCCGTTTCATCTGGGGGTGCGGTTCGACTCCAGCGGCAGCATGGGGCGAGACGCCCGGTTCGCGAAAATCGCCGCGTTGCGGTTTCTCCGGAGTCTCGACTCCGCCGAAGACATGACGTTGATCGACTCCAAAGTGCGAGTCAGCCGGTTCTCGCAGAGAGACTTTCCGCGACTCGTCCAGCGGCTGCGCGGCCAGGAAGCGAAAGGCCTGACCGCGCTCTACGATGCCCTCGGCGTGTATCTCGACGGCGCCTTCGACCAAGATGGGCGCAAGGTGCTACTGCTGTGCGCGAATGGCAGTGATACACGAAGCCGCCTGCGGCTCAACGAGTTGCTCGAATTGATGCGCGCCTCCGACGTGACCATCTACGCCATCGGGTTCCAGACGCAGAACCGCACCGCCGATCGGATGATGACGCGGCGTCGGCTCGAGGAAATTGTCGAACTGACCGGCGGTCAGGCCTACTTCCCCGGATCGCTGGACGACCTCGAGGCGATCTGCCAGCAGATTAGCGACGAGATTTCGACTCGCTACTCCTTGGGCTACGTGTCCAACGACCCCGCCACGGACGGCGCCTGGCGGCAGGTCACGGTGACCCTGTCCGAGTCGCGACCAGAACTGCAACAATTGAGGGTCCGGGCTCGGGAAGGCTATTTCGCACCTTACTTCGAGGACGGCGCGCCAGATCCGCGATGACGACAGGACACGCTGACGACGGATGACCCGCGTCACACGACTCGAGCCGCCCTGACTCGTGCGGCCGTTCGTCTTCTCCGTCCGCCCATCAGGCCCCCCGGATCATGTCGAGCACCTACGATCGCTTCCACCTCGTCTCTGACTTCGAACTCCGTGGCGACCAGCCCGGCGCGGTGAAGGAACTGACTGACGGCTTGGAGCGCGGAGCCCCGCATCAGGTGTTGCTCGGGGTCACCGGGTCGGGGAAGACGTTCACCATGGCGCAGGTCATCGCCCGGGTGAACCGGCCGACCCTGGTCATGGTGCACAACAAGACGCTGGCCGCGCAGCTGTTTCTTGAGCTCCGCCGCTTTTTCCCGGAGAACGCGGTCGAGTACTTCGTCAGCTACTACGACTACTACCAGCCCGAAGCCTACGTTCCGTCCACCGACTCGTATATCGAGAAAGAGGCGACGGTGAACGACGAGATTGACCGCATGCGGCTGTCCGCGACCCGGTCCTTGTTCGAGCGCCGCGACGTGATCATCGTCGCCAGCGTCTCGTGCATCTACGGGTTGGGCTCGCCCGAGGCGTATTACGGTCTGTTGTTGTCGCTCGAGCGTGGCCAGCACGTGGGGCGCGACTGGATTCTCCGCAAGCTGGTGGAGATCCAGTACGAGCGCAACGATCAGGACTTCAATCGCGGCACGTTCCGCGTTCGCGGAGACATCGTCGAGGTCTATCCGTCGTACGAAAACATCGCTCTGCGGATCGAGTTGTTCGGGGACGAGGTGGACCAATTGGTGTCGTTCGACCCGATCACCGGCGAGTCGCTCCGGCGGCACGACAAGACCGCCGTGTACCCGAAGTCGCACTTCGTGACGCCGCGCGCGAAGACGTTGCAGGCGGTGGAGACAATCAAGGCGGAACTGGTCGAGCGCCGCACCGATCTGGAATCGGTGGGAAAGGTACTGGAGGCCCAGCGTCTCCACCAGCGGACCATGTTCGACATCGAGATGATGCGCGAAATCGGGTACTGCCATGGCATCGAGAACTACGCGCGGCATCTGACCGGTCGCCAGGTGGGTGAACCGCCGCCGACCCTGCTCGACTATTTCCCGCCGGATGCGCTGACCATCGTCGATGAAAGCCACCAGACGGTGCCGCAGGTGCGGGGGATGTTTCACGGCGACCGGGCGCGCAAAGAGGTGCTGGTCGGCTTCGGATTCCGTCTGCCGTCGGCGCTCGACAATCGGCCGTTGAACTTCGACGAATGGAAGGCCCGGGCCGGACAGGTAATTTTCGTGTCCGCCACACCGGGACCGTATGAGTTGGAGCAGAGTGAAGGCGTGGTGGTGGAACAGGTCATACGGCCGACCGGTTTGGTCGACCCGGAGGTCGAGGTCCGCCCGGTGAAGGGACAGGTCGACGACCTGCTGCACGAGATCCGTCTGCGCGCCGACCTGGGCGAGCGGGTGCTCGTGACCACCTTGACCAAGCGGATGGCGGAGGACCTGACCCAGTTCTACCAGGAACTCGGTGTTCGTGTGCGGTATCTCCATTCGGAGATCGATACGCTCGAGCGGGTCCAGATTCTGCGCGATTTGCGGTGTGGCGCGTTCGACGTCCTGGTGGGGATCAACCTGCTGCGCGAGGGGTTGGACCTGCCCGAAGTCTCGCTCGTGGCGATTCTGGATGCGGACAAGGAAGGCTTCCTGCGGTCGTCGGGGGCCCTCATCCAGACCTCTGGTCGGGCGGCGCGGAACGTGAATGGCCGCGTCATCATGTACGCGGACGTGGTCACCAGGTCGATGCGCGCCGCGCTCGACGAGATGGCCCGCCGGCGCGTCCTCCAGGAGGCGTACAACCACGAGCATCAGATCACGCCGCAGTCGATCGTGAAGGACCTGGACGACGTGCTGTCGAGTGTCTACGAGCGGGACTATGTCACGGTGCCGGTCGTGCGCGAGGCGGCCGAGGAATTCACCAACCAGGCGGACTTCGACGCCCATGTCCAGTTACTCGAAGCGGAGATGCGCGCGGCCGCGGCGAACCTCGAGTTCGAGCGCGCCGCCGTCCTGCGCGACAAAATCAATACGCTCAAGAGCCCCGGTCAGACGTTCTCGTAAGGGTGGGCACCCGGTCGCGCCGTGTCCACATCGGGGCGCGACGAATCACTCCCGCGACGACCGCGGGCAGCCGGCGAGTATGAGATGATGAGGGGGTAGGAGAGTGTAAATGGGACGAGACCAAGATGGACATGCGGGTGCGGTGCTGATGGCCTTTGTGCTGGGCGCCGTGAGTGGAGCGGCGGTGGCGTTGCTGTGGGCGCCAGGCGCGGGTGCGGAGACCCGACAGCTTCTGAACGAGAAAGCGCGCGAAGGGCGCGAACGGGCCGGCGACGCGGCTCGGCAGGGTCGCGAGTTCGTGAGCCGCCAGCGGGACACCATCTCGACCGCGCTCGACCGGGGCCGCGAGGCGTACGAACGGCGCACCGCGGGGACACCGGTGGCGACTGACGAGGACGTTTCAGAGGCGCCAGCGTGACCGATTGGCCCGCCGTGTTTCTGGCGGCGATCGCCGTGGCGACCGGGACCATGGCCCTCATTCAGATCGGCGTCATCATCTACGGCGCACGACTGGCATGGCGGGTCACCAAGTTGGCCGACCGGGTGGAGCGTCAGCTTGATCCGGTGATGGACAAGGTCACGCAGATGAGTGCCGACGCGAGCCGCGCGACCAAGCTCGCCGTCGCGCAGGTCGAGCGGGCCGACGAAATGATGTCGCGCCTCTCGCGGCGGGCCGACGAGACGCTCGATCTCGCCCAGCAGGTGCTGGTGGTGCCCGCGCAGCGAGGCCTGGCACTGATAGACAGTTTGCGGGCGATTTTCTCGCCGCCGTCTGAACCCTCGCCCCAGGGGGCCGATACGGACACCGCGAGTGAGGCGTCCAGCGACAAAGACGAAGCCCTCTTCGTCGGGTAGCCGGGGACGATCGGTTCGTCGATCGGTCTGAGGTACACTAGCGACGCTTTTCGGTCGGAGTGGGCGCTTGGCTCAGCGGTAGAGCACCGCCTTCACACGGCGGGGGTCAGTGGTTCGAATCCACTAGCGCCCACCACTCAAAACACAGGGTCAATCGCGATTCGCGGTTGGCCCCTTTCCCGTCTTTTTTGTAAGTTTTTGGACGCTCGGGAGTCTCCCTGACCGCGGGCCGGGTCCTGGTGATACGGGTTCGAATCCCCAACGGGAATCGCACTTATGTGGACGCGAAAAATCCAAGGAAAGGCGCAGATCGCAGCCTGACCGACCGCAGATGAGGACCGAATGCCTCGACAGCCAGACAGCATCGCTTCGTGGCCGAATACCAGGTCGACCTAAACGCGACTCAGGCCGCGCTCCGGGCGGGCTACAGTGCGAGAACGGCTCCGCAACAGGGTTCATGGTTGTTGACGAATGTTGAGGTGCAGGCCGGCACCTCATCGATTCGAACCATCAGAGTCCCCCAAGATGCCGCACGCGTTGAGCCGCGTCCGGGTCGGGCATATATTGCGCAGAGCTTGCAAGTTTGCCGATCCACAGGAGACCGACCATGAAGCGAATTTGTCTGCTCGCACTCGTAGTGGGTACCTGGCCAGGTCTGGGGATTGCTCAGACGACTGAAGAGCTGGTCAACGACGGGCAGAACTCGGACAACGTCCTCACGCAGAGCTTGGGGTACGACAGGAAGAGCTACAGTCCGCTCTCGCAGGTCGACCGGCAAAACGTGCAACGGCTCGTGCCCATTTGGAACACGAGTCTGATGAACGAACAGGGTGAGCTCGCGGCGCCGGCCGTCTACAACGGCGTCATGTATGTCATCAACGGTCGGTGGACGTTCGCCATTGACGTCGAGACCGGCCGTCAGATCTGGCGCACGCCGGTGCAGCTCGAGCCAGACATACGACGCTCGGCTATCAATAGAGGGGCGCCAACGATCTACGAAGGCAAGCTCTTTCGCGTGACGGTCGACAACCACGTGCTCGCGCTGGACATGGAAACCGGCGAGGAGCTCTGGAACCAAAAGTTTGCCGAGGCGACGGAGGGCTACTACGCGACGGGCGCGCCAATCGTCGCCAACGGTGTGTTGATTTCAGGGATGTCCGGCGGGGAGTCGACCACACGCGGCTTCCTCGACGGCTGGGATCCGGAGACCGGCACCAAGCTGTGGCGTCGATTCACCATCCCGGGGCCGGGCGAGCCTGGGTTCGACACATGGCCCGTCGACAGCAACGCCTGGATGTATGGCGGCGGGCCCACGTGGCGATCCGGTTCCTACGATCCCGAGCTGGATCTCGTCTACTGGGGGACCGGTAATGCCGAGCCCTACGACCCGAAACCGCGTGGCGCGTTGGATAGCTTGTATACCTCGAGTGTCCTCGCCATCCGACCGAAGACCGGGGAGATCGCTTGCTACTATCAATACACGCCCAACGACGTCTATGACGTGGACGGTGTGGATGAGCATGTCCTCGCCGATATCGAGATTGACGGCGAGCCTCGGAAGGTGATGATCCAGGCCAACAAGAACGGGTTCCTGTATGTCGTGGACCGCACCGACTGCGCGGTAATTGCCGCGCACCCTTACGTCAAGGTCAATTGGGCGACACACATCGATCTCGCCACCGGTCGACCAGTCTTGACCGATCTCTATGAACGTTTCCTGGCCGGTGAGGAGGTCTCGATCTGGCCGTCGCGTGGCTCGAATGCCGTGCCCGTCGCGTTCAATCCGAACACCGGTCTCGTCTATACGAGTGCGTGGCATGTCCCGCGCATCCAGCAGTTGGACCCTCAACAAGAGCAAGTCCTGGGCGGGAGGTCCACGGGCGTCAACAACCGGTTCCCCACCGTCGAGCCAGGCGATCTACTCGGTCACTTCGTAGCGATTAATCCGCTGACCGGCGAGAAGCTCTGGGAGATCCCGTTGACCGACTTTCCCAGCTCGGCGGGCATGCTGGTCACCGGGGGCGGGCTGCTGTTCACCGGAAAACCGACCGGCGAGTTCCTCGGGCTCGACGAGGCGACTGGCGAAACGCTGTGGCAGTTCCAAACCGGCTCGAGCATCAACTCGACGGCGATCACCTACACCCACAACGGCCGGCAGTATGTGACCGTAGCGTCTGGACTCGGGGGCGGTCTCGCCAACCGCTATGCGGCGGGGAAGGTCCCGACTGGCGGGTCGGTGTGGACGTTTGCCCTGATGCCAGAATAGGGCATTGTCAAGTTGGCGTGAACAGGCAGGCTCCGCCGGCGATGAGGCGGTGACCCATTCTTCGGCTTCAGACACACGTCATCTCTGGCCAGACACCGAAGGCCTGTGTTCGCAAGCGCCGATGATGGACGGCCCGCAGGGGGTGGCGACCGACACGAAAGAGATTCGGAACGGATCCATGCACTGCGAGAAACCGTTGCGCGTGGACAGCAGATTTGAACCGGCGCATCTGACGCTCCGGCTGCCGGGTCGGTTGGTGGGAGACGTCCGCCCGATTATTCGCGTAAGGGGCCGTGGAGTGGCCCACGGACGGCATCACGGTGCGGCAGGCGGCGGGGTAGCTGCGCAGCTTATCGGTGATCAGTCGTCGAGGGACACAGCCGTGTTCTTTCGATAACTTCCGG
>PAUN01000071.1 GCA_002712885.1 Acidobacteriota bacterium | reverse complement strand
GATCGGACCCCAGAAACCGACCGGTCTCACCCGTCGGTAGAACGCGATGAGGCCAGCCTCCTCCTCAGGCCCCTTGATCCAGACCGCCACCAACGCCGCCGTCGTCGAGGCCGTCGCCATAATCAGCAATCGAAGCGCTTGTTGATCGTCCCCGAGCGACGCCAGCAGCAGCGGCGCCAGCGCGGCCGACATGAACATCGCGGCAATCTCGGCCCAGGCGTTCATCCGCCACCAGAGCCAGCGAAGCACCTGCACCACACCGAGACCGGCCCCGAAAAGCAGGTTGATCTGCCAAGCCTGATTAATGGAGGTGAGCTGGGTCATGACCACGAGTGCTACCAGCAGAATGATGAGGTTCGACCCGCGGGCGACCCAGACCAGACTGCGCCCGCTCGGTTCGCGCTTCAGCCACGCCCGACAGAGGAATCGTTTGTACAGATCGTTGGTCCAATACGAGGCGCCCCAGTTCAGGTGTGAGTCGACCGTCGAGGCGAGCGCGGCGAGCATGCCGGTCAACATCAGCCCCATGACACCGACCGGCAGCAGCTCTGCCATCCCGCGCACAAAGCTGGCTTCTCGGTCACCTTGCAGCAACCCCGGCGCCAACCCGGGATCGGGCGGGAAGAGGACCAGCAACCCGATACCAAGCGGCAACCAGAGCAGGCTCCGCACCACCACCTGAGTGAAGGTGAACACCACGGCCGCCGTTTTCGCGTCGCGGTCAGACCGGCAGGCCATCGACCGCTGCGCCAGATATCCGGTGCCATCCGACACCGAGTTGATCAGCCACAACAAACCCAACAAGGACAGCACGGTCCAGGTCGCGTCCTTGGCGTGGCCAGGCGTGAAGGCCAGAATCTCGTTCGGCGTGATGCCGCCGGGTCCGCCGGTGACGAAGGCCGCCCGCACTTGCTCCGTCATCGCGGCGAGGCCTCCGACCTCGGCCACCACGATGGTCGTGAACGCGAGGGTGCCGGCGAACATGATGCCAATCTGTACGACATCCGTGTCAGCCACGCTGCGCAGCCCACCGGTGGCCGAGTAGAGCACCGTGACGGTCAGAATCAGCCCCAGCGAGATCGCGTTGCTGGCGGTCTTGGTCCACACCTCCGGGTCATCAAGCCCACCCAGGGTGAGCGGCAGCCCGANCCACTCGACTACAGCCACGGCCGGTTCGAACAGGTCCGGTGGAAGCCAGACATGCCACAGGAGGAACGGTTCGGCGATCTTGGCTGCGGCGAAGAGCACCCACCCCAGCGACACGCAGTTGATGATGGTGCCGAGATAGAACGCTTTGACTCCGCGCAGCACGGCCGCCGGTGTCCCGGCGTATCGCACTTCCGTCAGCTCGGCATCCGTCACCACACCGGCCCGTCGCCAAGCGCCGGCCAGCACGAATCCCATCAGCAGGAACGTGACGGCGAAGATCCAGAGTTGCCACAGTCCGAAGATGCCCGAGACGGCCACGATGCCGGTCACGAGCAGCGGCGTATCGGCCGCGAACTGTGTCGCCGCCATGCTGAGCCCGGCTTTCCAACCGGGCAGCGTGCGACCCGCCAGGAAATACTCCTCCAAGTTCTTGGACGCTTGGCGCCGGTGCCGCAGGCCGGCCATGACGGCGTAGGCGACAAAGGCGACGACGATGAGCCCGTCGACGGTATGCACCGGGCGATCCTGTCACGGGTCGGTGGACCCGCGGTGAGAATCCGCGTGAATTAGACGATTCACGCCCGGGCGTGACGATCAGCTCGNGNTCGGATCGTGCGGGCGCACGATCATGACGGCCGCCAACGGCTCGTCATCAGACGACAGATCCTGCTCGAGTCGTCGATGCTCCTCGAATGCCAGCCACTGGGGATCGGTCCAGTGTCGTCGGTGCCCGCGAGGTTGCTGCGACAACTCGAGACCATCGGTGCCGGTGTAGAGCGGAACGGGCTTGCGGGGCGCGGAGCGGTGAACGCGTCGCGCGTCGACAGCCACCGCGTCGGTCACCTCATGGGTCGGGAGGGGAACCGGGTCGTACTCTACGCCGCGCTCATCGCGAAACACCACCCGGTCATTGTACGCGGCCTGTCACGGGAATCGTCGGCACACGCGCCACCAGCCTGCTCGAGGCAAGCCAGGCGTAGGGATCTGTCCAAGATCGGCAGTACTTAGCCGGTCGCGGGCATGAGGTGGCCAATAATGAGCTGCGTCTCGTCGCGCGCCTCGAATCGAAGATCGTCGCCGCGAACGAGGCCGCCGTCGGCCAGCTCTTGACCGTCGCTCAGCAGACCGCGTCCTTTGGCGACGTAGGCCAGGTAGGGACCGGATGGACAGTGCGTAAATAGTCTGCGCGGTAAGTATCTCACGTGCGCCCGAACCGAGCATGACCCCGGCGGCGGTCAACCAGCGCGACTAAGCTTGGCGAGTACGGCCAGATCATGTGCATGGGCGGACGGTTTGACATCCAGCCTGGCATGACCAAGGATGTGGGACGACGATGTTCCGCGGTTGCACGCGGCGGTCTCGGAGAGGCTTTGGGCGGCCCTGAGACCGGGCGGGTTGGGACCCGCCGTAGTGTGATACGCCCGCGAAGGAGGTGATCCTGTGGACGATTTAACCAGTGGCTCTGCGGAGGTGGCGTCCTCGTAGGGACCTCCAGCGCAAAAGGTGGCGCGGGGGGGCTCCCCAAGCGGGGATAACCCAACGCCGCCGACGCAGATCCGGTTCGGCGGGCTCCGGTCCTTCCACAGGGCCGGGGCCTTTTTCTTAGACGGGGCTGCACCCCGAGCCCCACGCGACGGCTCCGCGGGTACCCCGAGTGCCCCACTCCGCCGCCGCGGGGCGCGCATGTGCGCGCCTGGCTCCCGCTCGCCGGGCCGGTCGCCTGGTCCCACCGTAACGTCCTGAAGCCCGAAGCCTGCTGCACAACGCCTTCCTTAATATCCCTGAAGCTCCGGAAAGCGCTCGTCGTCTGGCAACGGCTGCACGCCAAGAGTGTTCAACGTCATCGAGACCTTGCGATAACGAGAGACGATGGCGGCGATGCTCATCATCTGGCGGCTGTCGTATGTCTCGGAGAGCGCGGTCCAGGTCTCGTCCGAGATGATCGTGTCGCTGTACATCTGGTCGGCGGCGTCGATGAGCAATCGCTCGGCGGCGTTCCAGCCCCGCGCATCGTTGCCTTGCGCAATCCACTCCGGCTCGAGCCCATGGTCGCGAGCGCGTCCAACGCTGCCCACGTGCTTGGCCCACTCGTAGACCGACTGCGCGTTCCAGCCGGTCCGCAGAATGAGCAGCTCGCGGTCGTGTGGTGTCATGCCGGACCGCTCTGGACTCTGCACATAGCTCGGGTTGGCGTACCACTGGTCCGCCATCAACGGATGCCGGCGCAACGTTCGGCCCACCCGGATTCCATCTCCGTCGACCGGGTCGATCCGCGGAGTGGTCAACGGCGGCTCGATTGACGGCACATCGAGACGGTAGGCGACATCAGCACTCGGAATCAGCTCGGTCACGCCGGCCTCGGGCTGAATGCCGAGAGTGTTGAACAGGATGGACGACGAGGTCGTCTCGCTCACCGTGACCACGGCATCGGCCAGATTCGGCAGGTCATACATGCGCGACAGTTCAGTCCAGGTTCTGTCGGTGACGGCCGCGTTCCGGAACATCTCGTCGGCCAGATCGATCAACACCTGCTCGAACGTCGTGAACCCGTCACCGGCGCCCTCGGCCAACTGCCGGATCTCGGTGGCACTCAGCCCGTGGTCGCTGCGGTCGGCGTGCGCCGACCACAGATACCCGTTCTGGGCGAGCCAGGCCGTGCGCAAGATCAAGATCGCTCGATGCCGTGCCGACAGCGTGGAATCGTTACTGACGTAGGTCAGCAGGGGCATGAAGCGATCGGCCAGCGCTGGCACACGGATAAGCGTGCGGAGCGCGTTGCCGGCGTTGCCGGCGGGCGCGTATTTCTCCACCAGGGCCCGCTGCTCGGCGGTCCATTCGTTCTCCGGGACAGGCGGCACCCGAGCGTCGGTGAGCCGGTCGATGAAGATGGCGCTTCCGGGCGGGTCGGGGATGGCGGTGGCCGGCTCGATACGCAGCAGCACGCCATCATCCTCGTCAGTCAGGACATAGAGATATCCGTCGGGACCCTGCCGCACGTCTCGGATGCGTTGTTTGAGCTCGGTGAGCAGCGACTCGCGACGAATCTCCTCGCCACGTCGGTTGAACACGATGCGCTCGATGTGCCCAGTCCGCGGCATCCTGCCCTCCATCATCGATCCGACGATGAGGTTGCCCTGCCACGCCGGAAAGTGTGGCCCGGTGTAGAAGGTCAAACCTGAGGGACCGATGGACGGCCACCACAGGACGTCGGCATCTTCGAACTCTGGACGCCAAGGGGTCTCGGTGACCCGGACCCCGGAATACTCGCGGCTGTATGACGCCAGCGGCCACCCGTAGTTGGCGCCCGGCTTGATGATGTTCGCTTCGTCACCCCCCTGAGGCCCGTTCTCGGTCGCCCACAGGTCGCCGGTCTCGGGGTGCCACGCCAGCCCGAGCTGGTTCCGGTGTCCCATGGAGTAGATCTCGGGGAGATAGCTGGCATCACCCAGGAACGGGTTGTCTGAAGGGGCCGTGCCATCGTCATTCAACCGCATCAACTTGCCAAAGTGGGTGCCCGGGTCCTGCGCATAGCTGCCGGTGGCGGCGAACACATACGAACCACCGACCGTCATGAACAACTTCCCGTCGGGCCCCCAGATGAGCCGTGACGCCGCAATGCCGGTATCGAGCCCCTGTGCCACGAAGATGTCACGGACCTCAGTCAAATTGCCGGAATCGAGACGCCCGCGCGCCAGTGCCACGGTCACACCCGCCTCGCCGTCAACCACGATCGGCTTTGAATACGTCAGGTAGACGATCCGGTCGTCGGTCGGATGCACCGCCACGTCCATCAGCCCGGCCCGATCAGACTCCGCAGCGACCACCGGCACGCCCGGAATGTCACGCTCTAGCAACTGGCCGTTGCGCACGACCCGCAGGGTACCCTTGTCGCGCTCCGTGATCAGGATGTCGCCGTTCTGGCGGAACGCCATCCCCCAGGGATGAGACAGGTCACCGACCACCGGCACCACCCGAATGCGCTGCACTTCGCCGGTGTAGAGCACCACCGGTGCGTCCGGCGCCGGGACCGGCGGAATAAAGTCGCGCCGTTGCGCCGCGGCGACGTTGGCGACGAAGAGACACGAGAGTGCGAGCGCGACCACACGAGATCGGAGCAGATGGTTCATTGGTCCTCCTGGACACGTCAACTGCGGATCAAATTTATCCGATCCGGTNGGGCAAACGCACGGAAACCCAGAATGGTGACTGCTACCCGGCCACNAGAGCGCCCGTTGCCCACACGTAGAACGCGACAATCGGNAACTCGCCCANCGCGACCCCGGCCGCGAACGTACCCACGTGCATACGCAGCGTACCNGCCACGTAGCAGATCGCGTCCGTCGGCACGAACGGAAACATCGACCAACCGACCACGACCCAGAACCCCTTCAGGTTCATCTGCCGTTCGAGCCACCGTACCTGCTTGGCATGTTTCCGCTCAAAGAGCGCGCCAACACCGAGAAAGTCGAAGTAGTAGTAGATGAGCACGGCCGATAGCACCACGCCACCCAACGAGCTGGTCATCACGAACCACGGCCGATCAGGAAACAAGAGCGTACCGACGATGATCAGCACCGTGCTGGGCACGAGCGTGAACGCGCGCACGATGCTGAGCACGACGTAGCCGAGCAGCAAGGACTGTCCAGAGCCGCGCAAGGTCTGCACCACCCGCTCCGGTTCGAGTAGCTCCGGCCGCACCNCGTAGAGCACCGATAGCCCGATTACCAGCGCCACCCAGATCACCAGCGCGATTAGACGAATCTTTGGCACTAGCTGGGGCCTGTCCGCGGCGATCGTCGTATGGCATGTCGGCCGGCNGCTCGAGCGATACTGGACCCGCGGCCAGTGCACGCGTGTCGACAGCATCCGCATCGTCGACGTACATGTACAAGAATGCCGGNATGACGTCGATCGCGGTCACCACTCATCATGAGCATCGAGTCGCCAATGCGCATTTCGGCCGGGCGGTCAGGCGTGAACTCTCCCGTGGCCGCAAAGACCTCCCGAGGAAACAGGACGAGTTCGTCGGGTTGGCGGACAAAGATCCGTGGCGTCAGCGTGTACCAGCCATCGGGCAGCGTCATCGGCATCTCTCGGCGGTTCGAAGCAGCTCCTACCGTCCGGGCGTCCGAATGACCAGATTTCGAATCTCAGTCATATCTTCCATGGCGAAACGCACGCCCTCACGACCGAGACCACTGTCCTTGACCCCNNCGTAGGGCATGTTGTCGACGCGCCACGACGGGACATCGCCGATGATCACGCCGCCAACATCCAGCTCATCCCAGGCTTGCTGCATGTGATACAGGTCGCGCGTGAAGACACCGGCCTGCAACCCGAACGTGCTGTCGTTGACCTCTCGCAAAGCGTCGTGGAACGAGTCGAACCGGCTCAACACCGCGACCGGACCGAACGCTTCCTGGATACAGACAGCCTGGTCTTTGGGCACGTTCTCCAGCAACGTCGCCATGAGCATCGCGCCGTCGCGTGTCCCGCCACAGAGCAGCCTGCCGCCGGCGGCGACCGCCGCCTGGATCCACGCGTGCAGCCGTTCCGCTTCACCGGTCGAGATCATCGGACCGATGAAGGTCGCCTCGTCCNTCGGGTCTCCGGCGANCAGTCGGCTGGTAGCGGCGACCAGCCGTTCTTTCAGCGCATCATAGATGCTGGCGTGCGCGATGATGCGCTGCACACCGATGCAACTCTGACCCGACTGGTAGAAGGCACCGAAGACCAGCCGTTCGACTGCGTCGTCGAGATCGGCGTCCTCGTCAACGACGCACGCCGCGTTGCCACCGAGCTCGAGCACCACTTTCTTCTTGCCCGCCCGGGCNTTGAGGGCCCAGCCCACCCCGGGAGACCCTGTAAAGCTGAGCAGCTTCAACCGTTCGTCGACCGTGAACAGGTCGGCCCCGTCTCTAGGAGTCGGGAGAATCGAGAACGCGCCGGCTGGCAAGTCAGTCTCAGCGAGCACCTCCCCGATGATGAGGGCCCCAATTGGGGTGCGGCTGGNCGGCTTCAGCACGAAAGGGCAACCGACAGCTAGAGCCGGAGCCACCTTGTGGGCGGCGAGATTGAGCGGGAAATTGAAAGGCGAGATAAACGAGCAGGGTCCGATCGGCACGCGGGTGAACATGCCCCGGTAGCCGCGGGCCCTCGGCGCAATCTCCAGGTTCATCACCTCGCCGGTCATACGCACTGACTCTTCGGCGGCGATGCGAAAGGTGTCGATGAGACGGCCGACTTCCCCTTTCGCGTCCTTGACCGGCTTGCCGGCTTCGACACAGAGCGACAACGCGAGCTCGTCGAAGCGTTCCTGGAACCGAACAGCGCAGTGGTTCAAGACATCCCGGCGCTCATACGGAGCCATGCGCCGCATCGGTTCGGCCGCGTCGACCGCTGCACCGATGGCACGGTCGATCGCGGCCACGTCGGCCATGGCGACCCGGTAGGCAATCTCGCCGGAGTATTTGTCGGTGACCTCAAGGTCGGTGTTCGGCTGCTCGGGTCGATTGGCCAAGTAGTACGGAAAAGATGCCATAGGGTCCGACTCAATTCTAACCGTGTGCAACAGCCGCCTACACCCGTGCGCTGCGGGCCTGGATCTCTCGGTTCAAGATGCGGTCGTTCCGACGGCCACGTCGATGACGTGTACTCCCGGTTTCTCGTATGCCGCCAGGGGGATGCCGCGCAGGTCGGCGGCGTCGAGCGACGCCCAACGTTCGGCAGAATCAGACATGAATGGTCACGACGCCTCTCGAGGTGGCTGCACGGCCTGGCGAATCCGCTTCATGACGGACTTGACGACGAACGGAAACACGCCCAGCAACACGAACGCCGCCAGCAACTGTGGCGACAGGATGCCGCCGACACCCTGCTCACTCAGCGTCTGGAGATCGGGCACCGTCGCGCCCGCATAGACATAGACAGCCGTGCCGGGAAACATGCCAACCTGACTGACCCACCAGTAGGTGCTGAGTGCGAGGGGGGTCAGCCCCATCACCAGATTGATTACGAAGAACGGCACCGCCGGCACCAACCGCAGCGTGAACAAGTAGAACGCGCCGTCTCGTTCCAGCGCGTCGTTGAATGTGCTCTGCTTGTCGCCGAACTGTGACTGGATGGCACCGCGCAGAATGTACCGGCTCATCAGGAAGGCCAGCGTCGCTCCGGTCGTCGAGGCGAAACTCACTAGAATGAGGGCGGGGACAAAGCCGAAATACCAGCCAAAGACGAGCGTCAATGCGGCCGCACCCGGCAGTGACAACCCCGTCACAGCCACGTAGATAGCGAAAGCCACACCGTACACAAGCACCGGATCCGCAGCCTGATACGCACGGAGCGATGATTCCTGCTCGGCGATGCGCGCGAGCGACAGCGAATCACCGAACTGCGCATACCCGACGACGATGGCGGCGACGAGCGCGCCGACCACGGCCAACTTGCTCCACGGTACGGGTTTGGACTCGGGGGCGGCGTCAGTCATCTCGTGTCCTGCCATCGTGTTTCGTGTCGCGGGGCCTTGCCACTCAATTGGATGCGTCTCCCGCGAACGGGTTTCAACGGACGAGTGCTGCGGGCGGCGGGCTCGGTCGTCGCACGGGACGGCGCGTACTTCGACACCTTGTTTGGACGGCAGGGTTACAGCTGCTCCGCCGGCCGCGTGATTCGGCGGTAGCCCCAGGCGCGTCGTTCGCGAGACACTGTCGGGTGTAACCGGTACCCGGTCGACAGCATCCAAAGAGGTGTATGCAAAGGAGAGCAGCATGAACAGGAGACGCTTTTTCGCAACCTTGGTCGGCGGAGTCGCCGTGGGGGTCGCGGCGTCGGTTCGACTGGTGGCCGAAGGTTTTACGAAGCTGAAGAAGCCGTTGCCCGAGTGGCGCACCCTCCTCTCGCCGGCGGCCTACGACGTGCTGTTCGAGGAAGGGACGGAACGGCCGCGCAGCAGCGCGCTGAACGCCGAGAAGCGGCCTGGCATCTTTATTTGCGCCGCCTGCTACCTGCCACTGTTCGACGCCAGCACGAAGTATGAAAGCGGCACCGGCTGGCCCAGCTTCACCGAGCCGATCGAGGGCCGGACAGAGACCAAGCGGGACTGGAAGCTCATCCTGCCTCGAACCGAATACCACTGTGCGCGCTGCGAGGGTCATCAGGGCCACGTCTTCAACGATGGTCCAGCTCCCACTGGACAGCGTTGGTGCAACAACGGTGTGGCACTGAAGTTCGTGCCACAAGGGGAATCGACCCCGACCCTGCGCACGTAGCCGCTCATGCGCGACGCCGGCTCGCGACACTGATCTCGATGGACACCTACGGCTTCGCGGTCATCGCCACCGGTATCGTCCTGTTCGGCCTCATCTCGCGGCGTCTCGCGACGTCGCTCGTCACGGCGCCGATGCTGTTCACGGCATTCGGATTGGCTATCGGGGACGCCACCACGCGCCGGGCGAGCGGGGCGTCTTCGGCCCCGAGCAGAAACAAGTTGCCCACCTCTGGGCGTCGAGGCGCCCGACCCGCCAGGCGCGAGGAGCGCGCATACCGGGCGTATGTACGCGACGAGCAACGCCGGCGGGCGGGATGCATCGGCGGTCAGATGAGCAACTTATTTCTGCTCAGGGCCGTAGAGCGAGAAGTCGTCGAGTCTGATCTGGTTCGCCGCGTGCAGCCCCTTGGCCGACACGCCGAGCACCCCCAGCAGCCCCTCTGCGTCCCCGTGGTCGAAAGTGCCCACACCCTCCATGGAGGCGTCGTCCGGTGAGTACAGGACGGACTCGAAGTCCGCTTTCACGAAATCGACGTGGCCTTTGTAGAGGTCGACGGTCAACTCGCCACGAATCGTGTCTGAGAACGAGCGGATGGCGCGAATGGCTGCCCCCGTACTCGGGTGGAACCAAGCTGCCTCATAGATCTGGCGACCGACCAGGTTGGCGAGGAACTTGTACAGTTCCAGTGACCGCCGATCGAGGATGAGCTGATAGATGTACTCGTACGCCGTGTGCAAGACCTGCATCGCCGGCTGCTCGTACACCCCACGGGATTTGATGCCGACGTAGCGATTCTCGACCGCGTGAATCCCGATCCCCACGCCGTTCGCGCCGGCGACCTCATTCAACAACTCGAACAACGGCACCAGTTCGAGTGACTGTCCGTTCACCTGCACCGGGATGCCGCTCTCGAACCGGATCGCGAGTCTCGCGGTGGTGTCAGGGGCCTCCTGCGGATGCACCCCGAACTGTGGCGTAATGAAACGGGGGCCAACATCTAGCTGCTCGAGTTTGCCGGCTTCATGGGTGAGCCCCAGCAGGTTGGCGTCGGTGCTGTAGGGCTTGTCACGGGTGGCCCGAACAGGAATGGCCTGGGCTTCGCAGTAGTCGATCATTTCGGACCGACCGGGGAATTGCGCCAGAAACTGAGCATCCCGCCACGGTGCGTACACCTTGATGGCCGGGTCGAGCATGTTCGCATAGAGCTGGAACCGGGTCTGGTCGTTGCCACGGCCGGTCGCACCGTGGGCCAGCACATCCACGCCTCGGGCGGCCAGAACCGGTAGTGCCTTCTGGGTGGTGACCGCTCGAGCGATGCCGGTCGTGTTGAGGTAACCGCCCTCATAGCTGCCCCCGCAGATCAGCAGCAGCACCCCGGCCTCTGCCAGCGCCTGGCGCCCATCGACCAAGGCGAACGTCTCCGCTCCAGCCTGCCGCATTCGGGTCTCGATGTCGCCGATGTCCTCCTCATCCGGCTGACCGAGATCCGCGGTGCAACAGTGCACCTTGACCCCGTGGTCCCGGGCCCACCGTGTGAACGTCACGCTATCGAGGCCGCCGGACACCAGCGCAACGATGCCGCAACCTCGAAGGTCTTCAATGCCGATTCTGTCTGCCATACACCAGGCCGGTTTGCTTGTCGGTTGCCGCCGAAAGACGCGATTGTTGATCGTAACCGGGCGGAGTGATTAGTGTACCCGACGACCTAGGAAGTTGCTGAAAACCGTCCGCGGGGGTTTTCTGACGAGGCGTCTGTCTGGCCAGGCGCAAGGAGGGAGCAGCCAAGGTGGGCTGTGACCGACGAAGCAACACCGCCAGACGGGCGCCTCGTCGGAAAACCGGCGCCCGTGCTGGGCTACCATCGGGGGTAGCATCGCAGGAATACAAGGAGGTCTGACCATGTCAGAAGTACCAAACGCCCCAGTGAAACGACTGCTGACGGAGGCCTCGGGAGGTTGCCGAATCAGCGGGTCGGCCCTGGTGGCCGCAGGCACGCAGGTAGACAACTACATCCGTCGGCTTGGGCGAGCCGCCGGACAACTGGCCGCGGCCGACCGACGGAAGACCATTCAGGACGGGGACGTCGCCCGAGCCGCCCTGGAATTGAATGCGGAGTGACTGGTTTCCGGTGCACGGTCTGTGGTGCGGCCTTCGAGGTTGCTCGAGCGTTGATCGACAAGTACCCCGGATGGGAGCCGAAGTACTGCCGTGAGCACTCTCAGAAGAAGCCGGCCGGCGCACCTCCGGGCGCACGAGGCCCTGAAGGCGGCGGAGCCGACCGGGGCCGGTCGCTGCGGGAGGAGAACCTCACCCTGGCCCAGGTGCTGGCGAAGTACGGGGACGGTCCCGGGTCCGGCGTGTTCACCGACGGAAGCGCGGTGCCCAATCCGGGTCCGGGAGGATGGGGGACAGTCTGGGTGGAGGACGGCGAGATTCAGGGCCAGCAGCACGGCCACGATCCGGACACGACCAACAACCGCATGGAACTGCGCGCCCTGATCGCGGCATTCCAAATGCTACCAGAGGACGCGGTCACCGAGGTTTGGACCGACAGCCGCCTCTGTGTGGACACCATCACGAAGTGGGCCCCTGGATGGGAGCGGAGAGGCTGGAAGAGAAAGACCGGCCCGATCAAGAATCTGGAGCTCGTCCAGGAACTCCTGGCCCTCTACCGGGCCCGCCCGCAGTGCACGCTCACGTGGATCGCGGCACACTCGGGCAACCGTTGGAACGAATACGCCGACAGTCTGGCCACTGCCTGGATGCGGGCCGAGCTCTAGCAGCCGGTCGGTCTCTCACGAACCGGTCGGGCCTAGCATGGTCTGCTCGCAGAACTGCCGAATTTCGCGCACCATGTCCATGATGTTCGAGTAACGGCCACGCGGCTCTTTCTGCATCGCTTTCAGGCAGATCTCGTCCAGTCGTGTCGGAACGGTCAAGTGTTTGGATATCGCGCTCGGCGCTGGCGGCGTCATGTTGCAGATGTCGTGAAACGTGTCCTCGATGGTGCGCCCCCTGAACGGTTCTCGCAGGGCCAGCAGTTCATACAGCACGACGCCCGTGCTAAGTCCGTGCGCTCGTCGATGGTCTTGTTGCCTTGGACCTGCTCGGGCGACATGTAGAGCGGCGTGCCGGGGCGCGAACCCGCCGTCGTGAGCCGTTCTCGCAATTCGTGGTCGGTGACCTCTTCGTCGACACCGCCATCGTTGGGACGCCCCCAGACCTACGCGTCGCATAATTAGATCATGTTCTCGCGCAAGTCCTGTTATTTCTTCGTGCGGCCGAAGTGGACGTTTCTCGAAGTGTGCCTGTTCCTGGCCCGTGAGGTGACGGCGCCACAGGTGCGCCGACGCACTCGGGCGTCAAAGCGCAAAGTCGCGCACCTCATTCAGATCAGGCACCGGGACGAGGTGGAAGCGCCGATCACCGACTGGCTTGAAGAGGCGTACGGGGTGTGTAACAGCCTCGCGCGGACCAAGATGGCGACCACCCGGCCAAAGCGTACGGGTCGGCGTGGCGCGTGACTACCAGACGCGACAGCTACGCGAGACATCTGGCGGAGACGAGGACCCGTCTCGAGCATCTTCTCGCGCCGGTGTGCCCGCACGTGACTGTCGACCTGCGACCCAGCCCCCTACACGACGGGTTTCGCGGACATGCCCGTTTTTCGGTCACCGAAACCGCCGGTGACCTGGCAATCACGGGTGCCGACCCCGTCGGTGGCCGAGACACGTGGGAGTCCACACGTTGGATTCTCCCCGGCTTCGGCCAGCGGCTGGCTCAGACCGTGATCGGAAGGATCAGCCGAAGCTACGCGCACTACCCGATTCGAGGCTTTGATCTGCGCCTCGGCTACGGCACCCAGCGAGCACACCTGGTCTTGGCCGTCGACCGGGCCGAGTCCGTCTCTCTTCGTCGTTGGGCCGAGGAACTGCTCCTTGACACACCGGCTGTCTCCGGGGTCTCCGTACCTGCGCAGGGTCTGACGGTAGGAGACCCGCTTGTCCGGCACCAACTGCTCGGCCGGGAAGTCCTCTCGCACCCCCTGGGGTTCTTTCAGACCAACTACTGGTTGACCGAACCGTTGCTTCGACACATCGCGTCGGTCGTGTCCGAGGAGACGCCGACATCAGTGCTGGACCTGTATTGCGGGGTTGGCGTGCATTCCTTGCTGGCAGGCAACGGCGCCACGAGCACAACCGGGGTCGACTCGGATCCGAATGCAATCGCTCTTGCCAGACTCAACGCGGAAGCGGCGGGGCGCGTGGCCACCTACGAGCGCGCGTCGGTAGAGGGATACCTGGCCCGAGGGTCTCATCCCCACTGCGACGCGGCGATCGTTAATCCCCCTCGCGCCGGGTGTCGCGCGGGAGTCGTTGAGGGCATCGCGAAACTGACCCCGCACTATATCTGCCTCGTGTGCTGCTCGGCCGAGGCACACGTTCGGGATCTCCGGGCGTTCCAGGAACTCGGCTACAAGGCCACGGCGCACACCGCGTTCGACATGTTTCCCTTCAGTCGATTCGTGGAGAATGTGACGATGCTGTTCCCTCAGTGACAGCGACGACTACCGGTGCTCCGCGCGCTCGCCACGCCCCTCCCGGTTTCCATGTTCGTCGCGCCCAACCTCGGGATGCGCGGACCAACCGTCAAAGACGGCGTCGTAGCTGGCCAGGGAGACAGGCTGCGACGACCTGGAGGTTGATCGGAATCGTCGGACCAAGTTCGGTGCCGTTGGAGAGGTGCACTTCGACCCATACGTCGCGGAGGGTGCGCTCGGCGGTGTTCTCAACAGTACCGGTGAACGCTCGTGCGGTGCAGTCGTAGCTCAGCACCAACCGCGCGCCGTTTCGCAACTAGTCATAATCGGCGTCCAGCGCAAGCGCGACACCGGATTCCTCTCTCCAGCCGGGTCACCTTCGGCGAGTTCGGTGACCGAGGGTTCGCGCTCATGCGGGGGAAGGGTTGCGGTGACCGACGCCGGCGCCACGGGGTCCACGCCATCGGGTTCACTCGCGCACGCGCCGGCCACGAGACTCACGACCGCGAGGATGGGGATGAAACACGTCGGGCGTGAGTCACAGTGTCTCCGACGATGCGTCGAGTTTCCGAATGGCGTCACCCACACGGACCGTGCCGGGTTGCACGACCTTCGCGTTAAGCCCTCGCAGCCGTAACTGACGTCCGCGTTCCGAGTTGACGAACTTCACGGCGTCCAGACCAAAGCGAGCTACGAATTTGTTGCAACCGGTGTGCGGTTCCGGGGTCACCTCGATGACCGCGGAGCCCAACCCCAGCCGTGTCCGGGGTGGCAGGTTCTCGAAACTCAGGTCTAGATCGACAAACAGCTGGTCACCGGTCAGCGGCCAGCGTTCGACGCCGACCGCCACCAGATCGGCCACCCGACTGTTCATCAGGTTGAGTTGCATCTCGGGGTGCGCGGACCCATCGTCGGTCCGGGAACTGCCCCGATGTTGCCAGTTGTCACCGACGAGCCCTTCGGTCAGACTCAGCTCCCCCACTGCAACCGTTTCGCGCTCGCCAATGGAGGGTCGCCGCACGATCAGCTTCACCGCACCGCCGTCGGATGGTGATTCGCCGACCGCATCGAGCCCCGCCTCCAGCGCGATCATGGACTGGTGTGTCATCTCTTACTTATACATGAAGCGTGTCGACCGCACACGGCAGTCCGTGGTGCTGACCCATCTTCCAACCGTAACTGGTGGACCGGGTTCTGAAACCGTCGCGTCGTCTGGTGGAATCAGTTCACCGACATCCGCGATTGGAGTTCCTCAAATTAACTCAGCACCAAGTTGATCTGCAGCTCAAGGACTGCACCGCGGTCGCTGGACGGTCCTCGCTGCTACGACGCTGGAGCGAGTATGACGAGCACGAGCAGCCGTTCCGTGCCAGTATTGCGGATACCATGAGGTACGCCTTCGGGTGCGACCAACAAGACTCCAGCTTGCATGGGAACCTCATCGCCTTCAAGTAAGAAAAGTCCTCGGCCTTCGATGACCTGATAGACCTTGTCCATGCCTTCATGGGCGTGCAGCGCATGTTCCTGCCCTGATTCGAACGCATTCAGCCCGACCATCACCCGCTCGGAGCGGAAGATCGTGCTCTTGCCCATCTTGTCAGGCGAGTAGACGGCGAGGTCTCGCGGGTGGATCGGGGTGGGATGTTCCATGCTCGTGATATTAGTGCACGCTGGTCCTACCGCTGGCCAGCAGGGGGTCCAATGCGGGGGTCACGGCTCACGCAGGGGCGGGCGAGGCGCTCTGTCGGCACTCTGTGATCAACTTCACAGAGGCTCTGTGTGGTGCGTCATGGTGAGGTTCGTCACCGGACTCTACACTGCCATCATCAACT
>PAUN01000070.1 GCA_002712885.1 Acidobacteriota bacterium | reverse complement strand
TGGGAGTATGGCGACCTTGCAGCCGGTTTTGCCGAAGCCGATGTCATCATCGAAGAGCATTCCTACAGCCAGTCCACGTCGCACCAGCCGCTTGAGAGCCGGACGACGATGGCGTACTGGGAGGGCGGCAAGCTCTACGTCTATCCGTCGGTGCAGAGCACGGCCCGCAGCGTTGGCCCCATGGCGCGGTGGGCGGGTATCGAGCCCTCCAACGTCGTGGTCATCAACGAGTACACGGGTGGCGGGTTCGGCGGTAAAATCAGCGGGTATGTGCAGGCACAGATACCGATTCTGATGTCGAAGACACTGGGCAAGCCGGTGCAGATGCGCATCTCCCGTCGTGAGGAGAACGCCATCGGTCGCGCTCGTCCGGGTGTGCAGGCGCGGATCAAGCTCGGCATGCGCGCCGACGGCAAGATCACCGCGCTGGACATACACGCCATCGGTGACCAGGGGCCCTACGGGGGGTCTGGCGACGCGCAGAACGTGGCCGGCGTCGGGTCGCTCTGTTACCAGCCGACCGCGACGCGGATTCGGTACACGAACGTCTGGACGAACACACCGCCTCGCGGTCCGCAGCGGGGACCTGGCGGTGTGCAGTCGATGACGATGCTGGAGCCGATCATCCACAAGGCGACCAAGCGGCTTGGTCTCGACCATGTGGATGTCCACGCGATGAACGCGCCAGAGGGACAGGCACTGTTCGGGCCTCCCGGACGAGACGGCACACGGAGCAACGTGTCGAGCGCATTCGCGAAAGAGGCGATTGCCAAAGGCGCCGAACTGTTCAATTGGACGGAGCGCAAGGAGCGGAGCGGCCGTCGAAACGGCTCGAAGGTGACCGGCATCGGGATGTGCTTGAGCGCATACTCGGCTGGTGCATCCGGTGTGGACGGCTTGTTCGTCATCAAGCCGGACGGTCGGATGTATATCCAGTCGGGTATCGGCAACCTCGGCACCGGCTCGACCTTCGATATGATGCGGGCGGCAGCCGAGGGTATGGACATGCCGTGGGACAAGTGTGAAATTGCCTGGGGCAACACCGCACTGCACCTGCCCTGGAGTTGTTCGCAGGGCGGCAGTTCCACGACCCACGCACACACCCGCGCGAACTGGGCCGCGGTCCAGGACGCCACCCGGAAAATGAAGGAGATCGCGGCGACTGCCCTGGGAGGCTCGGCTGACAGCTACGAGGTCAGTGGCGAGCGGGTCCATCGGCGTGGCAACCGGGGCCAGGGACTCAGCTTCGCCCAGGTGGCGCAGCGAGCCATCGACCTGGGCGGCGAGTACGACGGCCATACGTTGCCCGAGGACATCAACGGTATGACGACCGCGTCGGCCACGGGGCTTGCCGGTCAGGGACTCATGGGCGTTGGCAAGGACAACTTCGAGTTAGGTGGCGGGCTGAGGTCCTTTACGGCTGGTTTCGCCGAGGTTGAGGTGGACGTCGAGACCGGCGACATCAAGATCATCGACTATGCGGCCGGCACGGACGCGGGGACGATCATCCACCCCAAGACCTTCGAAGGCCAGGTATTCGGTGGCGCGATTCAAGGCTTCTCTGTGGCCCTCGCTTCGAAGTGGGTCTATGACCGCCGATGGGGGCTCTTGGTGGCCAAGCGGTTCTACAACAACCGGCCGCCGAGCATCATGGATGTTCCGCATGAGCAGCCGATGAAGTGGGGCAATGCGGACTTACCCGATCCGTTCAGCCCGCTCGGCGCGAAGGGGATCGGCGAGGCGGCGCAGGGCGCCGGGTCGGGCGCGGTTGTGAGCGCCATCGCGGACGCGCTGGAGTCCTTGGGTGAAGGCACCGGCGACTTCTACCGTTCACCAATCACGCGCGACATGATTCTGACGAAGCTCGAGCAGGCACCGACAGGCCACGACCGGCTGACGGCGCACGTCTAAGGGGAGGCGAGAACAATGGCCGTAATTCGCGACGTAATACCTCAGCTCGAGCTGTTCCAGCCCGGCAACGCGGACGATGCACTGGCGTTGCTTTCGGAGCATGGGTCTGATGCCTGGGTGTTTGCCGGTGGGCTCGATACGCTCGATTGGTTCAAGGACCGCGTGAAACGACCGAAGGTGGTCGTGGACCTTGGGGCTATCGACTCGCTCCGTGAGATTCGGGCGACCGCCGACGGTATCGAGATCGGGGCGATGGCCACGTTGATCGATGTCGTCAACCACGCGGACATCAAGGCGCAATATCCGGCGCTGGCCTTCGCGGCCAAGTCGGCGGCGTCGCCGCAGATCCGGAACGTGGGCACCATCGGCGGCAACATCGGGCAGGATACCCGGTGCTGGTATTACCGCGACGGCTGGACCTGCTACCGAGCGGGCGGCAACATCTGCTATGCGAGCCCGCCGACGGCCATGAACCGAGAGCACTGTATTCTCGGGGCCAGCCGGTGCGTGGCGGTGAACCCGTCCGACACCGCCCCGGTGTTGGTGGCACTCGAAGCGGAGATGGTCATCCGGCGTGGTAGCGCCGAACGGGTCGTCCCGGCCGAAGAGTTCTTTGTCGGCCCGGAGATTGACATCGAGCGGATGACCGCGCTGGAGCCGGGCGACCTGTTGATGTCGATCCGGGTGCCGTCCAAGTGGGCCGGCGCGCGGGTCTACTTCGAGAAGGTCCGGGACCGCGACAGCTGGGACTTTCCGCTGGTCAACGTGGCCACGGCGGTGCAGGAGAGCGGCGGTACCATCCAGGATGCGCGCGTCGTGGTCAACGGGGTGGCTCCGACGCCGGTCCGATTGACGGCGGTGGAGAACGCCATCATCGGGCAGCCGATGAACGAGCAGACGGCCGACCAGGCGGGCAACGTCGCCATCCAGGGCGTGGCTCCGCTGACGCACAATGGGTTCAAGGTGAACCTGATGAAGAACCTGGTGAAGCGGTCGCTCCGCGACGAACCGATGAACGCGTAGGGCCTCGGTCCACGTTTACCCGAGTAAGACCGAAGGGCCGAGGCATTATTGCCTCGGCCCTTCGCTTGTACGCCGTGCATGGTGGGGACGTCGTTTCACGGAGGATGATGGATGACTGCGCATGAGGGATCGAACCAGAGGCAATCACGTCGCCAGTTTGCCAGAAGGGCGCTGAGCGGAGGGGTTGGTGCGACGCTGGCGGCGGCCGCGGGCGCGACCGGTGCCGTGGCACAGGTTGGCGGCCCGATACGCTCGTTCGACCACGTCGCGATTCCGATGCGGAACACCGACGCCATGCTGAGTTTCTATCGTGCGCTCGGTTTCACNGTCATGGAGGGNGCGAATATCTGTTCGGTNCACTTCGGCGACAATAAGATCAATCTGCACCGGCCGGAGTTCTGGCAAAGCGGCACGTTCACGCTCCGTGCTTCAGCCGCCGAGCCGCCATGTGGTGACTTCTGTTTCGTCTGGGACGGGACGGTCGATGCCCTCAAGGTGATGCTGGACGGGGCTGGGGCCGAGGTCATTATCGGGCCCGTGGAGCGGACTGGTGGTCGAGACGGTGGCACCGCGAGTGGCACCAGCCACTACATTCGCGACCCGGATGACAATCTGCTGGAATTCATTGTTTATTAGACGGGGCTGCGCCCCTGACCCCCGCGGGTGCTACGCGGGGACCACGAGAGCCCACTCCGCGCCCGCCTTGGTTTCCTCGCCTGCGGCTCGGTCGCCACACTTTCGTGGGACTAGGCCCTGCGGATCATGGGGCATTTCGCGGGGACGGTCGCCTACTTTGTGGGCGGGGGGCTGCGCCGGGCGGCTTGGGTGATCTTTTCTCCGACCAAGGCGACCTTGCTGTCGCGCAGACGCTTCTCGTTCAACCAGTATGGGCTGGTGATTTCCTTGAACGCGTAGATCGCGGCCTGTATTCCCTCCGTCCACGCGACCGCGAGTGTCCGATTTTCCGACCGGCACCTCCTCGCGCACGACCATCTCCACCATCCCGTTCCTCGCCAATACCATCATGGTGGTATCGAGTGCGGAATCGCCGCCGCTGACCACCAGTACACGGCTGCCCTCGTAGTTTCATGTTTTCGGAGTCTTGTAGTGCACCTTCTTCGGCCCCAGTCGGTCGAGTGCGGCCAGTTCCGGGGGGAAATGCAAGAGGCCGAAGGCCAGAATTGCTTTTCGGCAGAGGTAGTTGCCGCGGTTGGTCTCCACCTGCTTGAGAGAGTCCTTTTTCTCAACCTGGTCGGTGTCGTCGATAGCGACGACTTCCTCATTAAACCGGAACTGGACCAGCGCGTCCTGCGCCTGGCGGAACACGCGCAACGAAAGTTCCTCACCAGTGATCCCGTCCGGAAAGCCCCGGACATCGACGATGCGTTTGTCCGTATAGAGAAATTGGGACTGCCCGCCGGGCTGGTCCTTCGCTTCAATGACCAGCGTGATCAGGCCCCGGTGGGCCGTGGTGAGACTGGCCGTCAGCCCAGCCGGGCCGGCTCAGATGATGACGAGGTCCCAGTAGGGAAGCGCGCTGTAATCGAGGTCGGCATTCAGCTATGCGGCGATTCTCGGAAGCTGCCGATGGCACGCGGCCCGACGGTTCAGTCTAGATCGGACAAAGTGATCAAGAATAGTCGATGCTCAGGCTCAGCCCGTGCGTGCTCCTGTCCCTCTGTGTCCTCGCTACGACTGGTCTCGCCGCCGCAGCTCAGGGTCCGACGCCAGGGGTTGACGACGGCGCGGCTCTGTTGCTCGAGTGCGGTACCGCACTCAGAGCCGCCGACGGTGGCGCCGTCGTCGAGGAGAACCCGGTGGAGCGTGGTGTACATATGGGCCAGTGTCTCGGCCTAGTAAGCGCGGTGTGGCACACCCACAAGCTGATGGTCGACGCGTTCGACAGTCGCCAGGCGTTCTGCCCTACCGCTATCCTCAGCGCGGGACAGATGGCTCGCCTCGTCCACGCCTACCTGACCGACCATACCGACGAACTCGAGCGCTGGGATACCCAGCTTATTCTCGAGGCCTACGCCGACGCCTATCCGTGCCGAACGCCCTGACGAAGCGCTGTGTCCGGTTGTTACTGTTCCCCGCCTAGTTCGGCGTAGACCGCCGTCAGGAATCGTTCCGGGTCGCCCCACTTGGCCCTGAACTCCCGTGTGGGATCAGCCGCCGCCACCGCGTCGTAGCTCCGTCCCTGCGCCACCAACGCCTCGACCCGATCCGCGACGGTGATCACCATGTCGCGGAATTCGATCACGTCCGCGCGGGTAGAGACCACACCATGCCCGGGCAGGATCTTGGTGTTCGGTCCCGCCATGCCGGCCAGGAGTCCCAGCGCTTCGATGGTGCCTGGCAGTGTGCCGCCGTTGTTACGGTCGATGACCGGGAACGCGACCGTTCGAAACATGTCTCCCGTATGGATGACGTCGGACGCCACGAAGTGAATGATGCTGTCGCCGTCGGTGTGGGCGGCCGGCATGGGTATGACGTGGGCCGGGTCGTCGTTGAGGTTGATGGTGATGTCTTCGCTGAAGGTGAGCACCGGTAGAGCGCCCTCCGTCTGGTTCGCGGCGAGGCGGACCCGAACCCGATCCTGGGCCACGATCGGCACACCCATCGCCGCGAAGTTCGCGTTGCCACCGGTATGGTCGCCGTGCACGTGGGTGTTGATGAGAAATCGGATATTGCCATCCGAGATGCCGTTGATCACGCCGCGAATCCGGTCCGCCAGCGGCCCAAACTGATCGTCGATCATGACGACTCCGTCCGTGCCCACCGACAACCCGATGTTGCCGCCGCGTCCTTCGAGGTAGTGCACGGTGCCGGCCACGTGGTGGGTCGACAGACCCACCGCGCCCCAATCCACGTCCCCGGGCTGGGCACCCAATTCGGTTGTCCCGGAGGTAACGACGAGCCCGATGACAAGCGCGAAGCCGAGCGAGACCGCGAGACGGAGCCGCGAATTCGTTCTCATGGGGTGCTCCCTGTGTGGCGTGACGGAAATCCGTAGTGTCGCGCCTATGATATCGGAACCCGCTCGTCGACAGGCGGGGGTTCGGGGCGCAGCCCCGTCTGAGTATTAACTAACCGCGCCCTGGTGTAGGATCATCAAATTAGGTCATAACAAAGTTGCATACACACGAGCCGGGAAATCCGGGGATGCGTGGACTGCTGATATGGGCGGTCGGAGCGCTGGCGGTCGCGGTGACCACAGACCGACCGGTGCGCGCTGCGGCGCCCGTACAGCCGGCGACCGGCCAGTCTGACACCTCGGAACGGGCGCTGCTCGATCGGTATTGCGTCACTTGCCACAACCAGCGCCAGCAGGTCGCCGGCCTCGCGCTGGACACCGTTGACGTCACCGATGTCGCGGCGCACCCCGCCATCTGGGAGAAGGTGGTGCGCAAGCTGCGGGCTGGCGCCATGCCGCCCGCGCCACGACCTCGACCCGACGCCGCGATCTACGAAAGCTTCACGACGTGGCTCGAGAGCGAGTTGGACGCAGCGGCTGCGGCCCATCCTGATCCGGGTCGCACGGACACGTTTCACCGGTTGAACCGCAGCGAGTACCACAACGTGGTTCGCGACCTGCTCGCGTTGGATGTCGACGTACGAGAATTGCTGCCGGCCGACGACGGGAGCTACGGCTTCGACAACATCGCCGGTGTGCTCGGTATCTCGCCGACCTTACTTGAGCGCTATCTGTCGGCGGCGAAGAAGATCAGCCGGTTGGCGGTCGGCCGCCCCGCTCCGTCGGCGACCGCCGCGACGTTTCGGCTGGCCACCGACCTGACGCAGGACGACCACGCCGACGGCCTGCCGTTCGGTACCCGCGGCGGTACCCGGTTCGACTTCACGTTTCCGGAGGATGCCGAGTATGCGTTTCGCGTGAAGCTCGGGAGAGACGCGAGCGGTACCCTGAAGATCTTCAACACCCCACACCGACTCGAGGTGAGCCTGGACGGCGAGCCGCTACAGACCTTTGTCGTTGGCGAGGTCCCGCCCGAGGGGGTGGAGCGGAGCAGCCCTGAATATCGGGCGTACCTGACACGCCAGCGAACCATCGACGACGAGTGGGAAGTGCGCGCGCCGGTGCGGGCCGGCCCCCACACGGTGCAGGTGACATTTCATCAGAAAACGACTGCCTATGCGGAGACACTTCGACGGCCGTTCCTGCGTCCCTACACCAGCATCACCGGCGGCGACACGCGGTATCAGCCGTATGTTGGCAGCGTGACTGTCGCCGGTCCGTTCGAAGGCAGTGGCCGTCGGCCGGTCGACGAGACTCCGAGTCGCCAGCGGATCTTCTCGTGTCACACCGCACCGGGGCGATCCGGCGTGAACACAGCGGACAGTTCGGAACGTAGCGATGCTGCCAGATGCGCTCGGGAGATCCTGACGACATTGGCGCGGCGTGCCTATCGCCGACCGGTGACCGAGCGCGACCTCGACGTGTTGCTTGGCTTCTACGACCAGGGACAGGCCGATGGTGGGTTCGAGGCCGGTATCGAACTCGGGCTACGGCGATTGCTGGCGAGTCCGGAGTTTCTGTTTCGCGTCGAACGCGATCCACAGGATGTTGAACCAGGGACACCGTATCGTGTCAGTGATCTCGAACTGGCCTCGCGGTTGTCGTTCTTCCTCTGGAGTAGCATTCCGGACGACGAGCTCCTCGACGTGGCCATCGCGGGAACCTTGCACCAGCCGTCGGTGCTCGAGGCCCAGACCCGGCGGATGCTAGTAGATAGCCGGGCCGCCGCGCTGGTTGAAAACTTCGCCGGGCAGTGGCTGTATCTCCGAAACGTGCGGGCCCTGACGCCCGACGAGAATCGGTTTCCCGATTTCGGCGAGTCGCTTCGCGTGGCGTTCCAGCGAGAGACCGAGCTGTTCTTCGAGAGCGTGTTGCACGACGACCGGAGCGTGCTTGAGTTCCTGACGGCCGACTACACCTTTCTCAACGAGCGGCTGGCGCGGCACTACGGCATTCCGAACATCTACGGCAGCCACTTCCGGCGCGTGACCCTGCCGGACGCGACCCGCCGCGGGCTCCTCGGGCACGGCAGCATTCTGGCCGCCACGGCGTATCCGAACCGTACGTCGCCGGTGTTGCGTGGCAAGTGGGTGCTCGAGAATCTCCTCGGAACCCCGCCACCGCTGCCGCCATCTGACGTGCCGTCGCTTGAAGAGACGACCGCCGATGGCTCGGCGCTGTCGATACGCGAGGCGATGGAGCGGCATCGCGCGAACCCGGTGTGCGCCAGTTGTCATCGGTTGATGGACCCCCCGGGTTTTGCCCTCGAGCAGTTCGACGCGGTGGGTCGCTATCGGACCCGGAACGAATCCAACATGCCCATCGATGCCTCAGGGGTCCTGCCGGACGGGACCGTGTTCGATGGGGCGGCCGGGTTGCGCGCGGCGCTGATGGGCCGCCCGAATCTCTTCGTCACCACGTTGACCGAGAAGCTGCTCACCTACGCGCTCGGTCGCGGGGTGGAGTATCACGACGCGCCCGCCATTCGGGCCATCACGCGCGAGTCCGCAGCGGAGGGCTACCATTTTTCGTCACTCATTCTCGGGGTCATCGAGAGCCCGCCGTTCCAGATGCGAAGAACTCTAGGAACCGATCATGATCATTAGAAAACTTGCGATACCGCGACGGACGTTTCTGCGAGGCGCCGGCGCCACCGTGGCGCTGCCACTGCTTGACGCCATGGTGCCCGCGTTGTCCGCGCTATCGACCACGGCCGCTGCCCCCGTCCGACGACTCGGATTCGTCTACATTCCGAACGGCGCGGTCATGCAGCAATGGACCCCGGCCGAGACTGGCTCGGGGTTCGCCCTGTCCCCCATCTTGCAGCCGCTCGCCCCCTACAAGGACCAGCTGACGGTCGTGACCGGACTGGCGCATGGCCAGGCGGAACCGCTGGGTGACGGCAACGGGGAACATTCCCGAGCCAGTGCCACCTGGTTGAATGGGGTGCATCCGAAGCAGACCGAGGGAGCGGACGTGCAGGCCGGCATGACCGCAGACCAGATCGCGGCCGCCGGACTTGGACAGGACACGCCACTCCCCTCGCTGGAGCTGGCCATCGATCTGGACGGGCTCGTCGGCAACTGCGAGAACGGCTACAGCTGTGTGTACTTGAATACGGTCGCCTGGCGCTCGGCCACCACGCCGCTGCCGATGGAGAACAACCCGCGGGTCGTGTTCGAGCGGCTCTTTGGTGATGGCGGCACAACGGAGCAGCGGGTCGCCGAGATGCGGCGCGACCGGAGCATTCTCGACTCCGTGACCGACGATCTCGCGGCCCTCGAGCGGGATGTCGGCGGAGGCGACCGCGCGCGGATAGACCAGTATCTCGACTCCGTCCGTGCGCTCGAGCGGAGAATACAACTCGCCGAGGCCCAGAGCGCCACCGTGGAGCTCCCAGATCTCGACCGACCAGTGGGTATTCCTGGCACCTACGAAGACCACGTCAAGCTGATGTTCGATCTGCTGGCGCTGGCGTATCAGGCGGACCTCACGCGAGTGTTCACATTCATGTTGGGTCGCGAGCTTGGTGGTCGCACCTATCCCCACTTGGGGGTGCCGGACCCGCACCACGGGCTGTCCCACCACCGAAACGATCCGGAAAAACTCGACAAGCTCGCGAGAATCAACACGTATCACATGGGGCTGTTCGCGCACTTCCTCGAGAATCTGCAGTCCACCTCAGACGGAGACGGGTCGCTGTTGGATCATTCGATGGTGATGTACGGCGGTGGTCTCGGCGACAGCAACGATCACGCGCATTTCGACCTCCCCGAACTCGTCGTCGGAGGCGGCGCCGGTCGTCTCCGGGGCGGCCGCCACCTGCGATACCCGAAGGACACGCCGGTGAACAACCTGCTCGTCAGCATGCTCGACAAGGCGGGNCTGCCCGCGGAGCGGTTTGGCGACGCCACGGGGCAGATCAGGGAACTGATTTAGTGCCAGACGGGGCTTCGCCCCGAACCCCGCGCGGCCACTCCGCGGGGACCCCCGGGTCGCAGGGCCGTCCCGTCGTCGTAGCTGCGGTCCAATAGGCGCAGAGTAGCCATGCCAACACAATCACGCGGTCGAGGCCCACGCGTCACCCTGGTCCTGTTCGTAGCGTTATCGGCGCCAGGCGTCATCCAGGCCTCTGCCGCCGCGGCAGTTGAGGCCGACCTGCCGCTGATCGAAGCGGTGCGCACTGGCAATGTCGAGCAGGTCCGAGCGCTGCTAGGCGACGGCGCTGACCCGAACACGCCGGCCACGGATGGCTCGACCGCGTTGCAGTGGGCGGCGCATCGTGAGGATGTGCGCGCGGCCGAACTGCTGGTGCGTGCCGGTGCACGACCTGAGATCGCGAACCGTTATGGCGCGACCGCGCTCCTTGAGGCGGCTACCACCGGCAACGCCGGCATGCTGAGGGTGCTGCTCGACGCCGGGGCCGACCCGAATACCGCCATGCCCGAGGGGGAGACCCCGCTGATGCGGGTGGCCAGGGCGGGTCGGGCGGACGCGGTTGAACTGTTACTCGCGAGCGGCGCCGAAGCCGATGCCCGCGAGGAGTGGCGCGGTCAGACGGCGCTCATGTGGGCGACGGTGGAGGGGAACACCGGCGCGGCCCTGGCGCTGCTCAGCGGTGGAGCCGACTTACATGCCCGGTCGACAGGCGGATTCACATCGCTGCTCTTCGCGGTGCGACACAACCACCAGGAGACACTGCGTGCACTGGTCGAGGCGGGGGGCGATGTCGACGACCGACTCCCGGGCGGTATGAGCGCGCTGGCGCTGGCCACACTCAACGCCAACTACGACCTGGGGGTCTGGCTGCTCGGGCAGGGAGCCGACCCGAATGCCGCGGAGCAGGGCTGGACCGCGCTCCATCAGCTCGTGTGGGCGCGTCGGCCCAATCTTGGCTTCAACAACCCCGCCCCCATCCCCACCGGGTTGGTGTCCGACCTGGCGTTCGTCGAGGCACTCGCCGCGCACGGCGCCGATCTCAATGCCCTGGAGACCAAGGAGCCGCGGGGGGGGGACGGGTCCGGTTCTCCCGGTGGCTACCGCAACGTCCTCAACCGCGTCGGCGCCACGCCGTTCCTCCTGGCCGCCAAGGCGGCCGATACCGAATTGATGCGGCGACTCGTACGGCTCGGCGCCGATCCGTTGCGGCCGAATGAAGATGGGACGACGCCGCTCATGGTCGCGGCGGGCGTTGGCATTTGGGCCGTCGGGGAGAGTCCCGGCAGCAATGAGGCCGCACTCGCCGCCGTGAAACTGATGCTGGAGTTGGGCGACGTCGTGACCACCGTCGACGCCAACGGTGATACCGCTCTACACGGGGCCGTCATCCGCGGCTCCGGACCCCTGGTGCTATTCCTGATGGACCAAGGAGCCGACCTCGAAGCGAGCAACAAGAAGGGCTGGACCCCGCTCACGATCGCCGAGGGTGTCTTCTACTCGAACACTGGCAAGCGGTGGCCCGAGATGGAACGGCTGCTGCTCGAGCTCGGCGCGCGCCCCACCGGACACTAGGAGAGAGCCGGGCAACAGGCTCTCTATTGTCTGGCTTCCCTGACGACCAACGTCGTGGCTACTGCGCCAGTTCGATCGTCGAGACCTCAAGCAGGGTCTCGCCCCCGGCCTCGCTCGTCTCGCCGGTCGCTCGCACCTGCTTGGCCATCAGATCGCTGAGGGCATCGGCGTGCGTCGCGGCCCAGTCGCCGGTGATCTTGATGAGCCCGTCATCGGTCAGAATCCCGATCGGGTCGCCATTCTTCGCGCACCGTACCATGCAGGCGACGTGCTCAGCACTNGGTTCGGCACCGCCCATGGCGGCGCAGCCGGCTTCCACGAGTCTTCCCGTGACGGTCTCTTCCGCCGCGACCGTGGCGCCGACGGTCGACGTGGAGGTCCAAGTAATCAGCATGGCCGCACCAACGGCCGCGAGTGAGATCAGCGCCAACTTCTTCATATCAGTACTCCTCCCAAACAACACCGAGTGTATCAAGATTCGGCCCGATATGGGCGAGCNGCCGTGACACAAGGCCAGTGCTGCCCGGTAGCGCCGCCTATCTGATTCGGCGGATCTCGGTGCTACAATGCTGGCAATTCAGAGACCTTTTTTCGAGGAGCCACCATGTTGCTATCAGGTCGCGTTGCCCGGACGCTCGCACCCCTCGCACTCAGTGCCGTGTTGGCGCTGGGCGTCTCGACCCTGGCCGTTGCCCAAGTNCTGGACGGACCGGACCCCGCCCAGATGGAGGANGCGCCGGACCTTGGGTACAAGCCGGTGCCNCACGGGTTGCAGATTCCGNCGGACGTGGANATGGGCGCTCCGTCCAGCGTCGTCTGGACCCCCAAGAACACCTTGCTGGTGTTCAACCGTGGGCCAAACCCGCTGCTGGAGTTCAATCCCGACGGCAGTTTTGTCCGGGCGTTCGGGCAGGGGGAGTACCTCAGACCGCATGGGATGCGCCTTGACCCCGAGGGCAACATCTGGACCACCGANGTCAACGGTCACACCGTNCGGAAGCTGAACCAGGACGGTGAGGTGCTGATGACGATTGGCACCCACGGACAGCCTGGCGAGGCCAGCGCCGGTCTGTTGAACGAGCCGACCGATCTCACGGTCAACGAGGCAGGCGAGATCTTTATTCTCGTCGGCCACGGTCGGGGTGAGCCGCGTCTCGTCAAATTCGATCGTTCGGGGAAGCTGATGACGTCATGGGGCGGTCCCGGGACTGGTCCCGGCAAGTTCGATACACCTCACTCGATCGTGGTCGATGGCGCCGGACTTCTCTATGTGGCCGACCGTCAGAACCGCCGCGTNCAGATTTTTGANGAGGACGGNACGTACATCAAGGAGTGGACTTTNAAGGGNNTACCGTGCGGCTTGCATCTCCACTCGGACCAGCAGATGTATCTGGCCAGCGGATTCGCCGGTGAGATACTCCGGCTGGACAAGAACGGCAAGGCGCTCGGNCGCACCGGCCAGCCCGGCAAAGGGCTTGGAGAATTCGGCGAAGCGCACTACATGACGGTGGCCCCGAACGGCGACATTTGGGTCGCCGATACCGTCCGCCCCGCGCTGCACAAGTTCGTCAAGAAGTAGCGCCGCCCCCGGCGCTCGACAATGCGCGCCCAGCGGCCGCGTGGGGCTTGGGGCGTAGCCCGGTCTAATAATGCTGAGCCTGGTCGGCAGCCCGGCGGTGCCGTTTCGGTTGCCGGNCGCGGATGACGGCGAGCATCGNNTCNAGCAGTATCGCGGTCGNTGGCTCCTCNTGGTGCTGCATCGCCATCTCTTTTGACTGCCCTGTCGTCGACATCTGCTGCAGTTGCAGCGAGCGCGTGCCAGGTTGGATCAGCTCAACGTCCAGATCCTGGTGGTGACCTTCGAGGGGTGTGAGGAGGCTCGCGAGTACATCGCCGAAACCGGGCTCGCCTGGCCTCTGCTCGTAGATACCGACCGGAGCCTGTATCGCGCCTACGGGATGCATCAGGCCCACTTGCGNCATNTNTGGGGGTGGGCCACGATGCGGGCGTACTGGCGAGAAGCGCGGCAGGGGAGGCTTCCCCGGCTGCCACGCGCTGACACCGCTCAGCAGGGAGGCAANGTGCTGGTCGATCCGACCGGCGTCGTCCGCCTCCACCATGTCGGTCGCGGTCCCGCCGACCGGCCGCTGGTCGACGAGTTGTTTGCCGCGCGCTTGGCCACGTANACCTGAGCGGTTGCAATTAGTGCCCTNTAACCATGATTCGCCNCATAGNTCNNTAGCGGGGCATCGCGCCCGACTGCGTTGTTCCGCGGTCACANATACCCAATTTNCTCCCTTGTCACGNCTNNNCAGCCGCGCGCCGCGCTATCGACCTATGCAGCGAATCACGGTTACAGGATAGTAGGTACACGGACACGAACCATGACAAGACTCTTCCTCCTTGCCGCTATCNGTCTCTCCCTGGTCTCGACCTCCGCTGCCGCACAGACCGCCGACGCGGAGCATTCCTGGGGGCAGTGGCGCGGTCCTGACGCGACCGGCGTGGCCCCGCANGGGGACCCACCGACCCAGTGGAGCGAGGTCGAGAACATAGCCTGGAAAGTGGAGATTCCAGGTAGCGGTTCCGCGTCGCCGATCGTCTGGGGAGACCGTGTGTTCCTGCTGACAGCGGTCCCGGTCGGCGAACCGGTGGCGATGGCCACGCCGGATGCCTCGACCGAGCCGCCGTCGGTGGCGCGGGGTAACGGCCGCGGTGGTCGACGGGGCGGACGCGGCCCGCGTGCGTTCCGCCTGCATCAGTTCACCGTGATGGCGATCGATCGGGCCACTGGGGAGGTGGCCTGGCAGCAGATCGCCCGTGAGGCAGTGCCCCACGAGGGTTTCCAGGAGCCGAACGGGACCTACGCGTCCGGGTCGGCGGTGACGGATGGCGAGCACCTGTTCGCCTTTTTCGGGTCGTGGGGCCTCTACGCATACGACCTGGATGGCAACCTGCAATGGGAAGTGGATCTGGGCACCCGCCGCATGCGGAATGCGTTCGGCGAGGGGACGACGCCGGCGCTGCATGGTGACACCCTGGTTGTGACCTGGGATCACATCGGCGGGCAGTCGTTCATCGTGGCGCTCGATAAGCGCACCGGAGCGGAGCGCTGGCGCGCGAATAGAGACGAGATCGACACCTGGGCCACGCCGCTCATCGTGGAACACGACGGACGTGCGCAGGTCATCGCGCCAGCGATGGACCGGGTCTACGGCTACGATCTGGAGACCGGCGAGATCGTCTGGCAGAGCCGAGGCACGACCATGAACGCGATCCCGTCGCCGGTCTATGCGGACGGCATCGTGTATGTCATGAGTGGGTATCGTGGTAGCAATCTCCAAGCGATTCGGTTGTCCGACGCGCAGGGCGACATCGCTGGCACCGACGCCATTGTCTGGCAACTCGATCGCGACACGCCGTACGTTCCCTCGCCGCTGCTGTATGACGACGCGCTGTATGTAATCAAGAGCAACGATGGCATCCTGTCGGTCTTCGATCCGGCGACCGGAACCCCTCACTACCAGTTGCAGCGTCTGGAAGGCGTACCGAATATCTTCGCCTCCCCGGTCGGTGCCGCCGGACGGGTGTACATCGCCGGGCGTGACGGCACCACCTTGGTCATCGCACACGGACCCCGCTATGAGGCGGTCGCTTCCAACACTCTCGATGACCGGTTCGACGCCTCGCCAGCCATCGTGGGCGACGAACTCTATCTGCGCGGCTCCCGGTTCCTGTATAAGATTGCCGAGTCTTGATTCCAGCGCCCGGTCGTATCGAAAACCAGCCGGGCAGCCACGTCCCGCGGTTCCTCAATCACGTGCGTGCACGCCTGTCGTATCCTCCTCGCTGGTCTGCATGTTTCCTCCACGAAACCAGGTATGCACGTGACTCTTCTCGCCGGGACACCGGAGCCCCTGGGCGCGACCTGGGACGGTCGCGGGGTGAATTTCGCGCTTTTTTCAGAGCCAGCCACCCGCGTGGACCTGTGTCTGTTCGACGGGCAGGATGCGGCCGTTGAAAGTCGCCGGATTGCGCTTCCGGAGCAGACGGGTCACGTATGGCACGGGTACCTGACAGGTCTACAGCCCGGTCAGCTGTATGGGTATCGGGTGGACGGACCCTACGACCCCGCCGCGGGGCATCGGTGCAATCCGGCCAAACTGTTGTTTGACCCCTACGCCCGACAAGTCGGACGTACGCTGACCTGGCATGACGCGCTGCTTGACGAGCGCCGGGCTGAGGGGACCGGTGGCGAGGCTGATCATCGGGACACGGCTCGGTGGGCGCCATTGGCGATGGTGTCGGATCCCACCTTCCGCTGGAAGGACGATCGACCTCCTCGTACGCCATGGTCGGACACGGTGCTGTACGAATTGCATGTCAAAGGTTTCACCGGGCGACATCCGGACGTGTCCCCAACTCTCCGTGGCACCTACCTCGGATTGTCGAGTGATCCAGCCATCGACCACTTCACGTCTCTCGGGATCACCGCGGTCGAGTTGCTACCGGTGCATCAGCATGTCAGTGAGCGCGCCCTGGTCGACCGGGGGCTGACCAACTACTGGGGCTACAACACTCTCGGTTTCCTGGCGCCGGACGTCAGATACGCGACCTCCCCGGAGACCGCCGTCGTGGAGTTCAAGACGATGGTTCGACGGCTGCACGCAGCCGGTCTCGAGGTCATCCTGGACGTGGTCTACAACCACACGGCCGAGGGCGACCGGTTCGGCCCGACCTTGTCGTGGCGTGGCATCGACAACGCATCGTATTATCGGCTCCACCCGGACGATAGGGGCGCCTATCAGGACTTCACCGGATGTGGCAATACCCTGGATCTGCGGCATCCGCTGGTACGGCGGCTTATCGTAGACAGCTTGCGATACTGGGTCGATGAGATGCATGTCGACGGGTTTCGCTTCGACCTGGCGAGCGCCTTGACGCGAGAGCAGCCGGACGTCAACCTCGCTGGCGCCTTCTGCCGGACGCTTCTGGATGATCCGGTGCTCGCCGGTGTGAAGTTGATCGCCGAGCCGTGGGACCTCGGGGTAGGGGGGTACCAATTGGGTGGTTTTCCTCAGCCGTTTCGCGAGTGGAACGACCGGTACCGGGACACCGCACGTCGCTTCTGGCGCGGTGACCCTGGACAGGCAACTGACCTGGCGACCCGACTCGCAGGGAGTCGCGACCTGTTTGACACCGCCGAACGGCCGGCGACGTCGAGTGTGAACTTCGTCACCGCACACGACGGATTCACACTGGCCGACTTGGTCAGCTATGGTCGGAAACGCAACACGGCGAACGGCGAGCAGAACCGTGATGGCGCTCACGAGAACTACAGCTCAAACGGCGGGGTGGACGGGGCGACAGACGATCCCGTCGTGCTGGAGCGACGTGCACGGAGGCGGCGCAGCCTGCTGGCCACGCTGCTGGTCTCTCACGGTGTCCCGATGCTGTCGGCCGGTGACGAAGTTGGGCGCACCCAGCAGGGGAACAACAACGCTTACTGTCAGGATTCTGAAACCAATTGGGTCGACTGGCGACCGCATGCGAACACCGAGCGGTTGCGCGCATTCGTGCAGTCACTGCTCGTGTTCCGGGCCGCGCATCCGTCACTACGACCCACCCGGTTTCCGGGCGGTCCGGCCGCGGACCCTGTCCCCGACATCGTCTGGTTCGACTGCGAGGGCCACGACATGACCCCGGCAGGATGGCACGACCCGCGAGCGTCCGGCCTGGCCATGTGTGTGCCGGGTGCGTCGGACGACGACGCGGTGCTGGTGCTCCTCAACCCCGCCGACCGTCCGACGACGTTTCGTCTGCCGGACATCCACGGTGTTCTGTGGCGTCTCCGGTTCGATACGGCTCGCGATCCAGTCGACCCACGACAGGTCTCGAAGGCGTCCTACGAGGTCGGTGAGCACGGGGTCGCCATCTTCGAGACGTCGGACAGCCCGGCGGCAAACACATGATCCGCTCAGGTTCACCATGACCATGCAGGACGCTTCGCCCGAGTCCGGGACGCTGCAAAGACTGGCCGCTTGCTGCGGACTGGAGACTGGCTACACCGACGGGTGTGGCGTTCAGCGCGTGGCGTCTGACGACGTGGTGCTCGCGACGTTGCGAGCACTGGGAGTGGAGGTCGAAACCCCCGCTGACGTGCTCACGGCGTTGGAGACCCGAGTCCGCGACGCGTGGGATACGGTGCTGGCGCCCGTCACCGTGGCCTGGGATGGGCACCTCTCGTTTGACGTGCGCGTGATGGCGGCCGAATCCAGCGGCTCGGTTCGTTGTGTGTTGACCCTCGAGCAGGGAGAGGTGCGCGAGTGGGTGGAGCGGCTGGACGGTGTGCCGACCATCGAGACCGCGTCCGTCGGCGGCCGAGCCTGCGCGGCGAAGCGCGTGTCGGTGCCCGCAGGGGTGCCGCTGGGGTATCACGAGCTTCGGGTCGAGCTCGGGGCCCGGACGGGCGAGGGGTTAGTAATTGCGGCGCCATCATTGGCGTTCGCCGGCGAGCCGGGTGGCGTGGGGGTGTTCGTGCCGCTCTATGCGTTGCATTCGACGCGCAGCTGGGGGATTGGCGACGTGACGGACATGGAGCACGTGGTCGGCTGGCTGGGGTCGACTGGCGCGCGCTCTGTGTCTACGCTGCCGCTATTGGCGACCGACTACAGCGGCACACCATGCGATCCCAGCCCCTACCGACCGATCAGCCGGCTGTTCTGGAACGAGCTCTTTGTGGACCCGACGCGCTTGCCCGAGTTCACGGCCTCGGATGCCGCCCGTCGGCTGGTCGGGTCCGAACAGTTTCAACGGCGGGTCGCGCGTCTGCAGGGCACCCGGCTCATCGACTATCCCGGCGCGCTGGCCCTGAAGCGAGAGGCGCTGATGTTACTCGCCGAGGCGGTTACATCGCGTCCCGGTGCCCGTGCGGACGCCCTGTCGGCGTGGGAACGGGAGCACCCGTTGGCCCAGGCCTATGCGTCCTTTCGGGCCGAGCGCGAGAATTCCGCCGCGCACCCTCCCACGCCCGCGCCGCCCCGCGACCCCCGAGTCGCGTACCGCTACCACCTTTATACGCAGTGGGTCACCGAGCAACAGATGGCACGTCTCGCATCACACGCGGACGCCAGCGGCGAGGGGCTGTATCTTGATTTTCCACTTGGCGTGCATCCCTCCGGGTTCGACGTCGACCGTTTTCCGACCCAGTTTGCCGAGGGGGTCACCACCGGTGCGCCACCCGACGAGTTGTTCCCCGGTGGGCAGGACTGGGCGACACCGCCACCGCATCCGACGGCGGCACGCTACGAGGGATACCGGTATCTACGCGCCGCGCTCACACGTCATCTTGAAGTGGCGAGCCGTCTGCGTATCGACCACGTCATGGGCCTGCATCGATTGTTCTGGATTCCCTCTGGGGCAGCGGCCACCGAGGGGGTCTATGTGCATTACCCGGCCAACGACGTCACCGCCATCCTGTGTCTCGAGTCCTGCCGTCACCAGACCCGACTGGTCGGCGAGAATCTCGGGACGGTGCCCACCTATGTCAACGACACCCTCGAGGCCCATCGCATGGGGGGACTCCACGTCGCGCAGTTCTTGGTGCGCCCCGGAGACACGCCACCGATCGAGCCGGCTGCGTGCGGCACCGTCGCGTCGCTCAATACGCACGACACGGCGACGTTCGCCGGTTACCTGAACGGCACGGACATTGATGACCGGGTTGCGCGCGGGCTGCTGACAGTGGCATCGGCGGCGGTCGCGCGCCGGCGTCGCCGCGACGAACGGACGGTCATCACGGAGTCAACCGAGGCCGGCACGGCTCCCGCCGACGGCCCGACCGACCTGCTCGAGGCAAGCTTGGGCCGTTTGGCCCGGAGTCGCGCCGACATGGTGCTGGTCATGCTTGAAGATCTCTGGCTCGAACCGCGGCCACACAACCTACCCGGGACCGGTCCAGAGCGTGCGAACTGGCGTCGCCGGGCGCGATATTCGGTCGAGGAATTCACCGGCATGCCCGAAGTGCGTGACACCGTGCGCCGGGTGGCAGAGGAGCAGGCACGCGGACGCCGCGAGCGCCTCGCCGGAAGAGAGCTCGCATGAGCGATACCCTCGTCACTGACGACGACCTGCGACGCATGACGGAAGGGCACGCGCGCGTCTACGAATTGCTCGGGGCCCATCTTGTCCAGGCCGACCGCGCCCGGGGCGTCCGGTTCGGGGTCGTCGCACCCGGTGCCGATGCGGTCTCGGTGGTGGGTGACTTCAACGGGTGGGAGACTGCCGCCCACCCGATGGGTCGGGTGGGCTCGAGTGGCGTGTGGCAGCGGTGGGTTCCCGGCGTCGAGCCGGGCGCACTCTACAAGTACCGAATCCAGTCAGGTGGGCGAGACGCAGTCGTCGTCGACAAGGCGGACCCGCTGGCGTTTGCGGCAGAGGTTCGGCCTCGAACCGCGTCGCGAGTATGGGACCTGTCCTCGTACCGGTGGCACGATGCGTCCTGGCAGGAGGAACGGGGCAACCGCCAGACCCCGAGCGCACCGATTTCCATCTACGAGGTGCACCTCGGGTCGTGGCGCCGAGACGTGAGTGACGGGAGCTGGTTGTCGTATCGCCAGTTGGCCAGCGAACTGGCGGAGTACCTCGTCACGATGGAGTTTACCCACGTCGAGCTGCTGCCGGTGGCCGAGCATCCGCTCGATGCGTCGTGGGGCTATCAAGTGACGGGTTACTATGCGCCGACCAGCCGGTTCGGGACGCCGGACGACTTTCGGTATCTGGTCGATACGCTGCACCAGGCCGGCATCGGCGTCATCCTCGATTGGGTGCCCGGCCACTTCCCGGACGACCCCCACGGGCTTGCCATGTTCGATGGGTCGGCGCTGTACGAATACGCTGATCCCCGGCAGGGACGGCACCCGGAGTGGAACACCCAGATCTTCGACCTCGGTCGACCGGTGGTCAGGGATTTCCTCGTCAGTAACGCCTGTTTCTGGTTCGATAAGTATCACATCGATGGCCTCCGTGTGGACGCGGTGGCGTCGATGTTGTATCTCGACTACGCCCGTGGTGATGGTGAGTGGGTGCCCAACGCGCAGGGTGGTCGCGAGAACCTCGATGCGGCGGATTTCCTGCGCGGATTGAACGACACCGTTTGTCGTGACTTCCCGGATGTGCTGATGTTCGCCGAAGAGTCCACCGCTTGGCCTGGCGTTTCTCGCCGGACCGATGACGGCGGTCTTGGCTTCGGGTACAAGTGGAACATGGGCTGGATGAACGACATGCTGGCGTTCATGTCGGAGGAACCGGGGCGACGCGGTGATCGCCTGGGAGAGCTGACCTTCAGTTTGACGTATGCCTTCGCCGAACGTTTCCTGTTGCCGCTCTCGCACGACGAGGTCGTGCACGGGAAACGCCCAATCGTTGACAAGATGCCAGGGGATGACGGGCAGCGTTTCGCGAATGCTCGTCTGCTCTACGGGTATATGTACGGTCATCCGGGGAAGAAGCTGCTCTTCATGGGGAACGAGTTGGGTCCGCGCCGCGAGTGGGACCATGACGGCGTCGTCGACTGGTCGCTGGCGGAGATGGCGGGTCATGACGGACTCCAGCGATGGGTGAGGGACTTGAATCGCCTCTATCGGTCGGATGCCCGCCTGCATGCGGCGGACTCGGAGCCGGGCGGGTTCGCCTGGGTCGACCACGCTGACCGCACTTGCGTGGTCCTGAGCTTCTTGCGGACAGACCGCAGCGGTCTCGCGCCGTTGCTGTTCGTCTGCAATTTCTCCGACACCGCGCACCACGACTATCGAATAGGCGTCCCCGAGCCAGGACGGTGGACGGAATGTTTGAACAGCGATGCGATGTGCTACGGCGGGAACGGGGTCGGGAATCCCGTGGCGGTGCAGGTCGAGTCGCGACCCTGGCAAGGGCAGCCGCGGTCGTGCCGGCTGACGCTGCCTCCGCTGAGCGTGCTCGTGATGACGCCGACGACGGAGCCAGTGTCGTGACGGTCCAGGTGCAGCAAGATGTGGTGCGCGAGGTTCCGCATGTGTTGGCGATCGTGCTGGCGGGCGGGCATGGGCAGCGGTTGGCGCCGCTGACGCGAGACCGTGCCAAGCCGGGCGTGCCCTTCGGCGGGCAATATCGCCTGATCGACTTTGTGCTCTCCAACCTGGTGAACGGCGGGTTCCGGCGGATCGTCGTGTTGACCCAATACAAGAGCCATAGTCTAGACCGACACCTCGCACAGAGCTGGTCGTTGTCGCCGCTGGTGGGTGAATACGTGGCGTCGGTGCCGGCGCAGATGCGCACCGGGCCGCGCTGGTTCGCCGGCTCCGCCGATGCCATCTATCAAAATCTGAACATCATTCGAGACGAAGCGCCTCACTACGTGTTGCTGTTCGGTGCCGATCACATCTACCGGATGGATCCCCGCCAGTTCCTGCAGCGCCACATCGACTCCGGCGCCGGTGTCACCGTAGCGGCACATTCGGTCGCGATCGAAGAGGCGTCCGCGTTCGGGATTGTCGATGCGGGCACCGGCGAGCGTATCCGACAATTTCACGAGAAGCCGTTGGCACCGGTCGCCATGCCGACCGATCCGACCCGGGCGCTGGCGTCGATGGGCAACTACGTGTTCACGACTGACGTGTTGATTGACGCCGTGGCACGCGACGCCGCGTCCAAGGGCTCGAGCCACGACATGGGGGGTGACATCGTGCCGTTGCTGGTCAGCGAGGGTGATGCCGCGGTGTACGACTTCGCCGCGCAGACCGTTCCGGGCCAGTCTGACCGCGAGCACGGGTATTGGCGGGATGTCGGCACCATCGATGCGTACTTCGAGGCGAGTATGGACCTCTTGGCTGCGGACCCGGTATTCGACCTATACAACGCCGAGTGGCCCATCTTGACCAGGCAACTCCAGCGCCCACCGGCGAAATTCGTGCACAAGAAGGACGACCTCGAGAGTCGCGCGCTGAATTCGCTCGTCTGCAGCGGCGCCATCGTCGCGGGCGGACGTGTACAACGATCGATTTTGTCGCCGGGGGTGCGCGTGCATGCGGGCGCCACTGTGGGCGATTCGGTGCTATTTGACGATGTTGAGATCGGGGCTGGAGCCAAGGTTCGCCGCGCCATCCTGGACAAGCAGGTTCGCGTGCTCCCGGGGGCCTCGGTCGGCGTCGACCTGGAGCTCGATGCGCGACGGTTCACCGTGTCACCAGGTGGCGTCGTGGTCGTCGGCAAGGGCGAAGTCGTCAGTTGAGGACCGGCTCAGAGACAGGGTCCCGCCGCTATACTGCAGCCATGAAGGCCCTGCATACGGCCCTCGCGTCTGTCGACTTCAGCCACACGTCCAGTCTGGCGCTCGACTACGCGAAGAAAATGACCCGACGATTCGAGGCATCGCTCCACTTGCTCCGTGTTGTGACCGACGCCGATGTGAGCCCGGGAACCGAGGTATTCTTGGGGTTCTCTGAGGACACTGTGCAACAGAAGTGGGTCTCGGAAGCGACGACGAAACTCGCTACGCTCTGCCCGGCCGATGAGCAAGCGGCGCTACGTGTGCAGACGACGGTAGAGGTCGGGACGCCGTTCGTGGGCATTGTGCGCTACGCCCGCGCACACGAGGTCGACCTGATCGTGATGGGCACCCATGGACGCGGCGCCGTACAGCACCTAGTGCTCGGCAGCGTCGCGGAACAGATCGTCCGCCAGGCCTCGTGCCCGGTGCTGACCGTCCGCAACCCGACACACGAATTCGAGGCGCCCTGACGGCGCGCACAGGTGGACGCGATGTCGAAACCTCATACGGGGACCGTGGCCCCGACCGTGAGTCGCCGCCGGTTCTTGGAGGTCGCTCCGCTGTGTGTGACGGTGCCGGTCCTGCCGATGGTGACGACGGCCCGGCCGGAGACCGCGCGTCTGCTCCGGCAGGCGGCCGGGACTGCTCCGCGTCTACGCATCAGTGGCATGGAGCTGATCGTGGTGCACGCGACCGCTCGCACTACGTGGCTCTTTGTCCGGCTGTCGACCAATCAGGGATTGACCGGCTTGGGTGAGGCGTCACTTGGCCGTCGCGCCGAGTTTCCGGAACTGGAGCCGTTCTTCGAACTGGTCCGAGACGAGTCGCCGTTCCGTATCGAACAGTATCGTCAGCGTGGCTGGGCCCAGGCATCGTCAGGTGACCGGGTGCGGGCCACCGCCTTCAGCGCGATCGAGCAGGCCCAGTGGGATCTGGTAGGCAAAGCGCTGGGAGCTCCGGTCAGCGACCTGTTTGGCGGCCGTCTTCGCGATGTGTTGCCGGGATACGCGAACATCAACCGCGCCACCAGCAACCGGCAGCCGGAGGGATTCGCCGCCAACGCTCGCGCGGCGGTCGACGACGGATTCGCGGCACTCAAGGCTGCTCCGTTCGATGGATTTCCCGCGTTGACCCAGCCAGAGATCGAGGTGGCGGAAGCCGCCGACCTTGGGATCGCCTGTGTGGCGGCCATGCGGGAGGCGGTGGGACCGAATGTGGCGATCAAGATCGACGCGCACAGCAACTTCGACGTGCCGTTGTCGATCGATGTCGCCCGTCGCCTGGAGCCACACCGCCTCTCTTGGTATGAAGAACCGGTTCCTCCCCAGCAGGTCAGCGATACCAAGACGATTCACGACGCGATCCAGCAACCGATGGCGGGCGGAGAGTTTCTGTTTGGCATGCAAGGGTTTGCCCCCCTCTGTCAGCAGCGTGCCGTCGACATCGTTATGCCCGATGTCAAGCATTGTGGCGGTCTGGCCGAGGCTCGCCGCATTGCGGCGGTCGCCGACCTGCATGGCGTCGCGGTGTCCCCGCATAACCCGAGCGGCCCCGTTGCGACGGCCGCCAGCGTACAGCTCTGCGCCGCCATGTCGAACTTCGACATCCTCGAGTTCCAGTGGGGAGAGGTGGGCTGGCGTGGCGATCTCATCGATCCTCCCGAGCGATTCGAGAACGGTAGCATCGCCGTCTCTGATGCTCCCGGCTTTGGGATCGAGTTGAACGACGCGGTGGCCGCGGAGCACGCCTGATCCCATGACTGGCGGCGACTCCGCGGCTCGGCGGTCGGATCGTCACCGTCCTCGACAGAGTCATCCCGTCGCCGCGACATGATCGTCATCGTCTAGACGCTGTTTCTCGCGCTCTTCTCCGCGCTCTTTGTCACGCTCCATCGTATCTACTGAGTCGCGCGCCAGAACGAGTTGCCCGCACCGGCAAATCTTGGATTGACAATAGGCTAACTTTAAGTTTTGATTAATCAAAACAAAGTGTGCGATTGATGAAATCTGTTCGTTGCCATGCCTAGAAATCGTGCCGCCTCGCGGGCGGCCCGTCAGGGTTTCAGTGGGCTGTGTCTGGTACTGAGCCTGGCTGTATCGACCGCCACGGCTCAATCACAGGTCGTCGGGGGCGATGACGGGCGTCTCAGCGCGGTGGGCCAGCTCAAGCACTGGGCGGCCGGCGGATGGCGGCTCGGCTACGGCGGGTTGCGACCTGGGGGCACGACGTCTGGGGCCGCGCGCCTGCGGATGCCCGAGATGCCGCCGGCGATGCGTCTCGGGCGCCTCGTGGCGGCCGCCGGGGCGCGCCGCGGCACGGGCCAAGGTGCCAGCCAAGGGGACCAGGCGGCCCAGGTCGTGTCGAACAGCTCGCTGTCGGGTTACATGGACTTCCACTTCAACAACCGGGAACACGAGGACCCGGTCATCGACTTCCATCGGTTCGTGCTGCTGTTTACCCACAGTTTTTCGGACCGCGTGCGATTCGTCTCGGAGCTCGAGCTCGAGCATTCGCTGGTGGGTCCCGAGGATGAGGGCGAGCTGGAACTCGAGCAGGCCTACATCGATTTCCTGCTCACGCGCGAATTGAACTTTCGGGCTGGAATGTTGCTGGTGCCGGTGGGGATCATCAACGAGCGACACGAGCCGCCCGTCTTTCATGGGGTCGAGCGGCCGTTTGTCGACGATGTTATCGTGCCGAGCACCTGGTTCGATGCCGGCGCCGGCATCCACGGCGAGGTCGGACAGGGGCTACGGTATCGCACCTATGTGATGGCTCCCCTCGATGCGTCTGGTTTCACCGCGGACCAGGGGATACGCGACGGTCGTCAGAAGGGAGCCGAGGCGAACGTTCGAAACATCGCCACGACTGGTCGCGTCGAGTACGTCGGCCTGCCAGGGCTCTGGGCTGGCGCCAGCTTCTGGCGAGGCAAGACCGGGTTCGCGTTTCCACGCATCGAGAGCCAGGCCACGGTGGGAGAGGTCGATGCGCGGTATCGGGTCGGGGAGTTGGAAGCGCGGGCGCAATACGCCCACGTCTGGCTCGAGGGGATGGACGAACTGAACCGGGCGCTGCGGACGCGGGGTGGCCAACCGGGAGCGAATATCGCCCGGCAAATTCGCGGCTTCTATGTGGAGGCGTCGTACTTCGTGTTGCCGAATCCGGCCCCGCGAGAGGCCGCCGTGTTCGTGCGCTACGAGAATTTCGACACCCAGTATCGGATGCCAGCCGGGTTCCAGCGTCTCCAGCAGTTCGACCGCGACGCCTGGGTCGTTGGGTTCTCCTATTATCCGGACCCCGATGTCGTCCTGAAGCTCGACTACTCGGTGGTGCGGAATCAGAGCGACGTGATCGACGAGCCCAATTCACTCAATGTTGGTCTGGGATGGTGGTTCTAATGCTCAAAGTCTTCGAACGAACAACAACCCGTGTCCGGGTGTCGAGGCACCCGGATGGGCGTCCGAACAGAGTGCGTGTCCATGCGTGGGCTCGAAGGACACTGATGCTGATGGTCGCGCTCGGCGGAGTCATCCTGTCGGGGACAGTCGCTGCCCAGGAACGCCAGGTCGTGGAGATGGTGGCCGAGCGTTTCACGTTCACACCCTCGCGTCTCGAGGTCCCGGTTGGCACCACGGTGGAGATTCACATCCGAAGCCAAGACACCAACCACGGTTTCCACCTCGTGAACGGGCGCAACGTCATCGTACCGAAACGGCGGCAGGGGGAGGCGGTGGTGGTGTTCGAGGCGGAGGCCGCCGGTGTCTATCAGTTCGAGTGCTCCAAGCTGTGCGGCGCGGGACACAACTTCATGAAGGGCGAGATCATCGTGACTGGCCCCGACGACCAGGACAACGACGACGGGTCTGGGACCGGGAACGATGAGTCGTAGGGCGGAGTTGGTAGCGGCCTGTGGTGAAAGTCCCGCGTTACATAGAGACGGGCGCCGGGCCGCCCGTCGAATGCAGCGGGGCCTTCACCATGGGCTGCTACGGGCTGTGATTGCCGTCGGCTGGTTCGTGGCACCCGCGTTCGCCCAGATACCGCCAGCTCCGGGCGATGCGCTTCCCGGTTTGACTCCCTCCGAGTTCGAGCTGTTCAACCTGGGGCTTGAGGATTTCCTCGAAGTGGAGGAGCCGGAGGATGGTCTGGGTCCGGCGTACAACGGGACGAGTTGCGGTGGTTGTCACAACGTGCCGGCCGTGGGCGGGATTTCCCCCGTGGCTGAGCTGCGTGCCGGTCTGGTGGACGCTGATGGGACGTATAGGGACTTCGATCCCGATGCCGGTTCACTGTTCCAGTTGTTCTCCACCCCATCCCACGGGTGTCAGGTGGTCATTCCCGCCGCCGCCAATGTCATCGCTAGACGAGTCCCGATCCCGGTGTTCGGCGCCGGCCTGGTCGACGCGATTCCGGACGAGACGCTGCTCGCGCTGGAGGACCCGCTAGACCTCGACCGTGATGGCGTGAGCGGCCGGGCCGCCATCGTCGAAGATCCGGCCACCGGCGAGCTGCGCGTTGGGCGGTTCGGCTGGAAAGCCCAGCACGCGAGCTTGCTCGTGTTTGGCGCTGACGCCTATCGCAACGAGATGGGGATCACGAGTGACCTGTTCCCACGCGAGCAGTCATTCGGTATCGACCCGGAGCTGATGCGTCTGTGTGACCCGATTCCAGACCCGGAGGATGTCGAGGAGCCGGCCACCGGGCGGCGCGGGATCGACAACTTCGAGTCGTTTATGAAATTTCTGGCCCCCGTCGGTCGCGGTGCGATCGACGCCCAGGTCCGTCTCGGCGAACAGGCATTTGACGCCATCGGGTGCGCGGCATGCCACGTGCCCGTGCTGGAGACCGGGCCAAGCTCGAACCCGTTGTTCGATCGACAGCCAGTGGCCCTCTTTACGGACCTGCTGTTGCACGATGTCGGCACTGGCGACGGTATTGCACAGGCGGCGGGTGCGGCGAACGAGGTGCGCACCCCGGCGTTGTGGGGAGTAAGATTCCGCCGTCCACTGCTTCACGATGGACGGGCCGCGACGATGACTGACGCTATCGAGGCCCACGCGGCCGAGGCGGCGCTGGCCCGCCAGGGATTCGATGCGCTCGATCCGGTGGCTCGTGCCGCGTTGGTCGCCTTTCTTGGTTCACTCTAGCAGCGTGCTGACAGAGGTCCGAGGGGGTTTTCTGACGAGGCGTCTGTCTGGTCAGGCGCGAGGAGGGAGCAGCCAGGTGGGCTGTGACCGACGAAGTAACGCCGCCAGACGGACGCCTCGTCGGAAAACCTAGAGCCCAGGGGATAATGACGGCCGTGCGCCCCATCCCGATCATCGACAGCTCGTCGCTGGACACCGATTCTGCGGACCGTCCATTCGTGGTTCACCTCATCGCCGCGGCAGCCCGAGACTGGGGGTTCTTCCAGACCACGGGGCATGGGGTATTGCGCCGACTGATCGGACACGTGTCGCGCGAGGCGCACGCATTCTTCGCCCTTCCGCTGGAGACCAAACGGGCGGTCGCTCGCACTCGGAAGACGACCCGGGGGTACTACGACCGCGAGCTGACCAAGAACCGGCGGGACCTGAAAGAGGTGTTCGATTTCGGTGTCGAGTCAGACGCCCGGGTCTTGGAAGATGAGCTGTGCTCGCGCCCTTCGGTCGACGGCGCGAACCGCTGGCCCGGTGACCGCCCTCGGTTCCGCCGGACGCTGCTCAAGTATCAGCGGATGTGCGAGCGTCTCAGCCTCCAGCTGGTTGGGGCATTGTGCGCCGGGCTCGGTGTCCACGACGAGACGCTGGTGCCGTATTTCAGTCCGACACATACCGGTTTCACACGCTTGAACTACTATCCGCTGGACGATCCGCTGGAGTCGGAGACGGCGGCCACCATCACCGGTCTCGGCGACATGGCGTTGCACCATCACAGTGACGCCGGAGTCTTGACCGTCTTGTTGCCAGACGAGGTGGGAGGACTTCAGGTGAGCTCTGATCACGCTGACGGCCAGGGATGGATCGACGTGACCCCGACCGACGGCGCGCTCGTCATGAACATCGGCGACATGATGCAGATTTGGTCGAACGGCCGGTATCGGGCTGCTCTGCATCGCGTGCGGCCAATCACCGACCGGCCGCGATACAGCGTGCCCTTCTTCTTCAATCCAGCCTACGACACCGAGGTGGCACCGCTGGTTGCGACCGCCGAGGCCAGTCCGGCCAAGTACCGGGCCGTGAACTGGGGCGACTTCCGGCAGGCTCGGGCCGATGGCGACTTCGCTGACTACGGCCACGAGATCCAGATCGCGGATTTCCGACTGTGACTACCACTACAACGACGCCCGCCGACGAGGCGACACCCGTGTCGGGCGTGCTTGACGGTATTCGTGTCCTCGATTTCGGCCGGTACATTGCCGGTCCCTTCTGCGCCGCGTTACTGGCCGATCTGGGCGCCGACGTGATCCGCGTCGAGAAGGTACGAGGGAGTGAGGACCGTTTTCTCGTGCCGCTGAACGACGACGGCGACGGCGCGCTGTTCATGCAGGTGAATCGGAACAAGCGCGGGCTGACCCTGAACCCGATGAAGACTGAGGGGCGCGAAGTGGTGCGACGACTGGTTGCGACCGCGGATGTGGTGGTGGCCAACCTTCCCGATGCCGCACTCGAGGCGATGGGCCTGGATTACGTGTCGCTGGCGGCGGTCAAGCCGGACGTCATCCTGACGAGTGTGTCGGCCTTCGGTGCCGGCGGACCCTATTCAGCGAAAACCGGATTCGATGGGATCGGTCAGGCGATGTCTGGTGCCATGTATCTCTCTGGGTCACCAGGTCAGCCGACCAAGAGCTACGTGCCGTGGGTCGACTTCACAACGGCGCTGAGCGCCGCGGTGGGTACGCTGGCCGCGCTGATGGCACGCCAGCGCACCGGACGCGGCCAGGAGGTCAAGGGCTCGTTGTTGGCCTCTGCGCTCACCGTGGCCAACGCCGTGTTGATCGAGCAAGCGGTGAACGTGCCCGATCGTGTGGCCACCCTGAATCGCAGTCAGGTCTCGGCTCCATCCGATACGCACCGGACGCGCGATGGGTGGATTCTGGTGCAGACCATCGGGCAGCCTCTCTTTGAACGGTGGACGACGCTCATCGGCGAGTCGCACTGGTTGACGGATCCACGGTTCACCGACGACATGTCTCGCGGCGACCACGGTGGTCTGATCAGCGAGCGCATGGCTGTCTGGTGCGCGGAGCGGACGACCGACGACGCCTTGGCGGCACTCGAGGCCGCCCGGATTCCGGCGGGTCCTGTCCTCTCCCCCCAGCAGACGCTTGACAATCCGCATGTGCGGGCAGCTCAGATGCTGCAGGCGCTGGCGTTTCCGGGGACGCCGTTACCGGTCCCGGTGGCCGACTCGCCGTTCTCCCTCTCTGACACGCCGCCCAGCATCCGGGGGCGCGCGCCGAAGCTTGGCGAACACACCGAGGAGATCCTGGCTGCCCTCGGATACGATGCGGATCGAGTCGCGATACTCCGCGCTACCCGCGTCGTGTAGCCGGCAAGGGCTGCCGACAGTACTCAACGCCCGACGGCCTGACGGTCAGGAGCGTCGGAAGACGCCATACCAGGGTCCAGGCTTCTTCTTCCGCTTGTGGTGTCCGACCAGGGTGAGTCCAGACTGTCCGAGGATGTCGAGTACCGCCGCCTCACAGTCGGGGTCGATTTCGGCGATCACGCTGCGCAGGGCGGGGTGTCGCACCGTCTCGCTTCCACCTTGAAGCACCAGCGTCTCCGCGCCGTCGACATCCAGTTTGATCAACGTGGGCCGAGGTATCCCGAAGTCACGGATCGCCTGGTCCAGCGACATGGCGAGCATCGGCTGTTCTGTCGATTTGGTCTTGTCTGTCGGGTTCCACGCCTGGGCGGAGAAGCGATGGCGACTCTGGCCCGGTTCCATCGACTTGTATCGAAACCGCTGCAGGCCTGGTTGGTGGGAGAGCGGCACCGGCACCGGGACGATCACTCGGGTAAAGTTGTTGAGCCGAATGTTCTCGCACAGGCGTGCGAAGGTCGCGAAGCCCGGTTCGAAGGCGATGACGGTCCCGTCTCCGCCAAGATTGGCGGCGGCGATGAGCGAGAACACTCCGACGTTGGCTCCGATGTCATACACGACATCACCGGGTCGCACGTTGTTGTCGAGCCAGGCCACGGTCCACGGTTCCTTGCGTCCGGGATCCAGACGCCACTCACGCTCGGCGCGTGTCTCCGCCAGAATAAAAAGTGGCGCCTTGTCGTACACCACTTGTGCCTTCGCGGGCCGGCTGGCGCCCGCCGCCCTCTCCGACTCAACCGGGAGTTGGGGCGTCCGGTGAGTCGCGGCTGGAGGTGTGTGTGGGCGGTCAGCCACCGCCTGGCGAGCCCATTCCGTAATCGCCTCCGCCAGCAACGGCGCCACCGGCGTATCGAGTCCGTGTGGACGGACGAACCGCTCGATGAACGTGCGGACATGGTCTTGGTCGACACTGCCTGAGAGGCCCGCGGCCAGGTGGGCCAGGTGCTGTTCCAACGTGTTCGCGCATTCGACGAAGCCGCCGTGCTCCCGGAGCAGATAGTGAAAGTGGTGCGAGCCGGTCTGACCCGTGGCGAACTCAGAGACGCGAATGGTGTACACGGGCTTGCCCAGGATTCCGGCCTCGAGCTCGGCGGTGGTGTTGAGTCCGACCACCGCGTCCGCGTGGAAGAGCGTGTCAAAGAGACCCGCGTCGCCGTTGGCGGACTTGGGGTTCGTGACGGCGACCCCGGGGTAGCGGGCATCGGCCGGACCCTTTTTTGCGAATGCCGGATAGTCCTGCCAGATCGTCTTGACCCGCGGGTGCGGTCGAATCACGATCTGCGCGTCTCGGAGGACAGGGTTGGTCGACGCGCGTATCGCTTCCACCCAGCTGGTGACAAACGCGGGCTCCCGGGCCGAGACGATCGGCGATGAGGCCAGGTAGGCGATCAGGCGGCGACCCGGGTCGAGCCCGAGACCGGAGCAGAACGCCTCGCGTGTCGTCGTCGCCGTCTGGCGGAAGAAGAGATCAAATCGAGGCGCGCCGGTGGCGACGACCGTGCTCGGATCGAGGCCGTGCAGGTCGGTCGCTTCCTTGCGCTGTATCTCGTTCCAGACGAAGGTTCTGTCCGGACGCTCGTGGATCATCCCCTTGTTGGTGAGGTTGTCCCAGCTGAACACGAGACACGCGCTGGGAATACCGAGCCACCGCGCGGCCTTGACGAAGTCTGAATGGAGCCCCCCGAACGAGACCAGTGGGGTAATCAGCAGCACATCCGGCTTTTGCTCCGTGAGGAACTGCGCGAACCGTGGGTCGGGCGGTATCAGCGTCTCCAGGTGACTGAACGTCTCGCGCAGGCCCCGTTGTTCTTGCAGGGTCAGTGGTACTAGCAGGTCGGGCAGGTCGTCCGGCAGTGTCCGAGTGCCCCGCGAGACGACACGCACGAGATTGGACAGGGCCCGGCGGCGGTTCGCCGACGCACCGGCCAGGGTGGGTTCGTGATAGCGGAGAAAGTCTCTGGCGCTTCTCAGGATGGCGACCTCGCGCGCACCATCCGCGCGCTTGGGAGATTGTTGGAGGACGCTGCAGTTGGGGTGTTTGACGAGCGCGTCCGGCAGTGCATGGTCATCGCCGAACTTCGTGGGCGCGAGCACGATCTGGTGCTTGTCGGCGAGCCGAGTCAGCACTTCGTCGAAGTGGCGGATGAGCGCGAGGCTTTTGAGCACGAAGAGAATGCGCATGTCGTGACCGCGGATCTTATCGCAGGACCGCGTTGACGACGCTGAAGATCGCGGTGGCGGCACCGATGCCGAGCGCCAATGTGAGTACCGCCACGGTCGTGAAACCTCGGCTGCGCCCGAGCGAGCGGGCTGCGTACCGTAGATCGTGTCCGAACGACACGTGATGAGCCTCCTCCGTGGTCGGGACATCGCAGCCGGTCGTGAGTGCCCAGCCTCGAGCCTCACTCGAGCCGCCATCAAGGGACGAGCGCGATTATAGGGCCGCCGCAGCGCGAGACCGCCCGCCGTAGCGTCTCGGTCCGTGCCGACCCGTTATTTCAGCCTATAATTCGTCCGGTCGAGGTCACACGACCGGCCCACCTTTTGCTACCGCATCCGCCATGTCCACTACTGAGAGCGCACGCCAGCCTGTCGTCATTCTGAGTTGTTCACTGAACCCCAGGAGCCGGTCACACAAGCTCGCCCTCGCGGCTGAGGCGTTCCTGCGTGCGAGCGACCAACCGGTCGAGCTGATCGATTTGGCCGACCACGACCTGCCAATGTGCGGCGGTGTCGGGTCCTTTGACCATCCTGCGGTGAAGACGCTGACAGAGACCATTCAAGCGGCCGGCGCCATACTGGTCTCGGCGCCCGTCTATAACTACGATCTCAACGCCGCGGCTAAGAACGCGATGGAGCTGACGGGGTCCGGTTGGACGGAGAAGCCGGTCGGGTTCTTGTGTGCAGCCGGGGGGACGATGAGCTACATGTCGGCCATCGGCTTCGCAAACAGTCTGATGTTCGATTTTCGGTGCCACATCATCCCGCGTTTCGTGTATTGCATCCGAGACGACTTTACCGACGCGGGTGAGCCCGGACCCGAGATCACGGCACGGGTGGAGGCGTTAGCCGCCTCGGCCGTCGATCTCACGCGGGCGTTGGCGTGGGTGCGGGAGAATTCGAGATAGCTCCCCCTGTCGTTACGACGGGCTCTTGCTGTTCAGAAGCTCGACCGACGGGTCCAACTGGTCCCACAGCATCCCACCGAATCTGGTTAGCATCCCGACGATGACCGCGAGCGGAACCACCGCGGTAAGGCCGAGCAGCGGTAGCTGCCAGGCCACGAGCGGCTGGTCCGCGACCGCCAACTGGAGAAACATCCAGGCGCCGACAAGCAGCGCTCCCGGCAACAGCCCTACCGCCAGCGCCAGCACTAATCCGATCCCGGTCAGCATGCCCTGACCGATATGCGCGGCCGAGCCGCTACGACGCTGACCGAGTTGAATCCAGCTCGGCCAGAGCAGTGCCACCAGATTTTGGAGCGTCGCCGACAGGGACGCGATGGCGGCGACCAGCGGCAACGCTGTAGCAAGGCTCAGCAGCAGCAAGGTCACGAGCGACACACCGAGCGACTCGGCCAGGTCCGGCGAGACGAGCACGAAGTCGGTGGCGCTGGTGGCGCCGGCGGCCGTGCCCGCAATCAAGAGGAGGCCACCGGCGCCGGCGGCGTAGAGTGATGCGATGATCGCTGGCGGGCCCACCTCGGCCGCGAACAGGCGCCAGCCGTCGATCGGCCACGTACGGATGACCTCGATTCGGAGCAGGTCCGTCCGCAGATCATTGCGCCACTGGTGCCCGGCCATCAGCGGCGTGGCGATGAGTCCGAGCGCCCCGGCCACCATCATGATGGCGATCAGCCAGTCTGGCAGCCCCGTGAACGCCACCACCACAGTCGAGATCGCGACCACGGCCGTGCCGCCGCCGACCGCCAGAGCCAGGCGCGTGCGATGCGCGAGCATCAGATTCTTCCAAATGATGGCTATGGCAGGAGCTCCGGTCGGCCGCAGAGAAAACGGCGCGGCCTGCCGCTGTCGCTGTCGCACTTTGCGGAAACGAGACGCGGCGTCTCCCCGCGCGGCCTGCTGGCGGGCGCGTTCGAGGGTGGCTTCCTCGAAAAGAGTCTGCGACCGCACGACCCACTCGTTGTGCGCGACCAGCAGCAGCAGCGGCCAGACCACGGATTCGAGCCGTCCCACCAGCGGGGTGTCCGGCGCCAGCCCGGCGAAGAACGGGCCGATCACCCATTTCATTGGTGTTAGCAGCAGGGCGAGCAGTGGCGCGTCGGCATGGAGCCGCTCCGGTGACAAGGCGTGGGGCAGCGTCGGCGCGATGTCGGCACTCAGCTCTGGTAGTGACGCGGCGATCGACGCGATCCCTGGTGCCAGGAGCAGCCAGATCAGGACCACGCCGGCCACCACGGTCGCCCGGCGACGCCACGCGACAGCGGCCGGCAACTCCTGGAGGCGGGCCGCCCAGAGCCCGCGCCCCCAGCCGTGCAGGTGCCACAGCGTCAGGAACAACCAGACGGTGACGAAGCGCCAGACGAAGCGGTCCGGAGCGCCGCCCGACGAGAACAACGAGATCATGAAGCAGCCGAACAAGACGCCCCACTGGCTGCGCAACATCGCGTATTGAATGAGGTGGCGACGTCGGACCGGTGCCGGCAGGAGGAGATGCAGTTCGGTCTCGGTCAACTCGAGCGACGCTTTGCCGAACGGCCACAGCCACCACAGCGACAGGGACACCACGAGAGCGAGGGCCCCGACGCTCTCCAGCGCGGGCAGCCATTCCGTGATGTCCGCAACCCGGTCCCCCAGCGATGCGTCGCGGTTGGCACGCAAGACCGGGCGAAGCGCGAATACACTCATCCACGCCACCCCGGCGAGCGTGCCCACCAGATACTTCGGCTGCTTCATGAGCCGGAGCCAACGGGTCACGCGGCCCACCATCGACCGCCACATGAGGAACAGGAGCGGCGTCATTGGTCGGCCCCGGTTGCTCTCATGAACAGCGTCTCCAGGTCGGCGTCCGCATCGACATCCGGAAACTGGAGACGAATCTCGTCGAGCGTGCCGATCAAGACCTTCTTGCCACGGTTCACGATGAGGATGCGGTCGCAGACCTCCTCAACCAGCTGCAGCATGTGTGACGACACGATGACCGCCGCGCCGGCCGTGGCCGTGTCGCGCACGGTGCGCTTCATCCTGCGCATCGCGGCCGGATCGAGCCCCGTCAGCGGTTCGTCGAGCACCAACACCTCGGGGCGATGGAGCAAGGCGCAGGCGACGACGAGTTTCTGCTTCATCCCGCGCGACAGCTCGCTCGGAAATGACAGCCGTTGGTCGCGGAGCCCCGCCTCTTCCAGCAGGGCCTCGGCACGCGCTGGGCCGTCCGCGACACCGTAGAGCCGCGAGAACAGCGTGAGGTGGTCGAGAGCGGTGAGATGGTCGAAGAGGTGCGGTTCGTCCGGAACGAAGGCGAGTCGTTTTCGAGCTTCGAGGGGGTGTGTCTGCAGATCGAAGCCGGCGATCGTGACCCGGCCAGACGTCGGAGGAATAATGCCGGCCAGGCAGCGCAGCGTCGTTGTCTTGCCCGCGCCGTTGGGGCCGACGAGCCCGAGAATTTGCCCGGTGCCGACCTGCAGCGACAGCCCGTCGACGGCGCGAAAACCGTCGTAGGCCTTGACCAATTCCTCGATGTGGATCATGGGGTGATTGACGATCGCGCGGTGCTGTGACCTACGCCACCCTCGCCTCGGTGGGCGCAGGCAGAGCGAGCCAGGATGTGTCTTATAGTGCTGTGTCCATGCGTTGACTGTCTCATGTTGTGCGTCAGCGTTGTCAGGTGAGACGAGTCAAATATCAAGGAGGGGTCACACGGGGTGCTACCACGCGTGCGTCGTCACCGCGTCAGTCGACAAGGTCTGGGCCGCGCTCTGCAGTTTCCACGATCTGTCCCAGTCGGCCCAGAGGGTGTAGTCGCCGACTGTGGCCGCGATCGCGCCGACGTCGTCGCCCGGAGAACGCCGGGTGAGCCGGACCACGGTCGCGGCGCGTTCCACCTGGCTCGGGATCGTGCCGGTCGGTACCTCGATGCATCCCGCCCTCGGCGTTGCTCGTCGCGTACATACTCCCGGTATGCGCGCTCCTCGCGCCTTGCCGGAGGGGCGCCCCGACGCCCCCAAGATGGTGACCCCGTGCCGGTCGAATTAGCCAGGCCGTTGGCCGGTCGGTGTTCACTAGCCGGCTGACTCGACAGCCGACCGGGGCGCTGGCGATGAGTCAGGGGCATCCCGCAGCTCGCCCGGCGACAAACCCGGGAACGCTTCCAGAATGGCGTTGCTTTCGCGGCGCATCAACTCCAGCCGTGCGGCCGCGTCGATGCAGGCGAGTCGCTGCAGCCGCTCGGCGGGCCATTGGCCACATTCGGGCTGCTTCGGCACCCAGGCCGCCAGCGTGCGGACGGCCGCGATGGTGCTCGGCCTGCCCCCGACGGCAGCGACGGGGCTGTTGGACGACGGCTCCCCTGCGTTGCCTGCGTCAGAAGGTGTTGCAAGGCGAAGATAGGAGTCTCGCTAAGTTGGTTGGGCACGGTGTCTTTACGGAACCGTCCAGAGTGGTTGTTATTGTCAGTTCCCGGGGATACGGTTCCCAACAAGAGCATCGCCGTTGGTCACTGCTCTCGAGGTTGGGCTGTCCGACCAGTCGATCCTCCTCGGCTGTAGCCACCCGACGTCGCTCGTCCGCCACCTCGTCCACTCGAACTACCGCCGCCGCTCCGGCTCCCACGACCAGTCGCCGACTGGACCGAGGCACCCCCCGACTCGCCCCGGGACGGCGCCCGAGCCCCTACGCTCGTGTAGCCACGGCCGCTATAGGCCCGGCCGGCGCCGGCGTGGTCAGACAGGACCACAGACGACCCGTAGGGACTGAGGTAGTAGAGCGAATCGTAGTTCGACCACCCGTAGTAGTACCCAAACGGAGACGCGTAGAACGGGTACCACTGCTGGAAGCCGGACCGACCGTAGGGGCCCCACGGGTCCGCGGAGGCGAAGCCGCCAGCGCCGCTGAGCGACCCGACGTTGGACCGCGACCGGTCCACGACAAACCGGTCGGGAAACGACAGGGCTACCATCAGGTCGATCAGGTCACCCGGTATGCCGGCGTCGTCCAGCTCGAGCAATGCACGGCCGTCGAGCTCGAACGTCGACTGCGTTTCCATCATTAGCGCCTCGACCACCGTGGTCTCGGTGATGCTGTGGGCCTCGACGATGTCGGATGGGCTGAGCCCGGATGTCGAGATCAGGTGCGCGGCCGCTCGTGCCTGGGCGTGCAGGGGCACCGGCAACGGGGTCGCCCCGGCCTCAGTCGTCGCCGACTCGCTCGCTCGCCGATACCGACGAACCGTCACCGCACCGCGGCCGCCGCTCTCGACGAGTTGAATGTCCAACCAGGTCGAAGCGCTGGCCATCAGACTCACGCCCGATACGAGCCGTGCGGTGTCGTCTTCACAGATCAACTCAGACCGTGTGAAGATCCGGGCCCCATCGGCCGACCAGGTGTCTTGCCGGTTGCCGGTGCAGGTGGTTTCGTCGACCGCTTGCGGCCGGCCGTCGGCTCGCAACGTCTCGACGAGTATAGGGTCACCATCGGCGATCGTCGTGACCGCGACGGCACCCTCACCCGCGTCCTCGTTGGCGGCCGGTGTCAGGCACACGACGACCCGGTTCGCGTACGACCGCCGGTCTTCCCACTCCTCTGGCGACCCCCCGGTTTCTTCCACGAGTTGCCAGCAGCCGAGCCACGGGAGCCATGGGGAGTCGACGGGCGCCGCTGGCTGACCGGCCGCTACGGTCGCGGTCGCGCCGGCCAGGCACGCCGCCAGGGCTATTGCTCGTGCCGGGCGGCCAGCGTCGAGCTGTCGGAGCGTCTCTATCGTCATCGTCATGTGCTCACTCTCTCTGACTACTATCTGCTGCCACCGGTCGACGCCTGGACCCTTCAGAACGCGAACTCTAGGCCGCCGGTGACCTGGAATCCATTGAGATCGATGTCCTCGAACCCGATGAAATCCTCGGAGAGGGGTGTGCCTGCCCAACCATACCGTGCCTCCACCGTCAGGAACAACTGCCTGACCATGTGAACGCTGAGGCCTCCGGCCATGTGTGCGCCTGCGGCCCAGCCACTCGATTGGAGGCGGTCGGTGAAGATCGAAGAATCGACGAAATCGACGAAATCACCGATTTGCTTGAACTGATAGTAGTAAGTCCCGACGCCGCCGCTGACGTACGGGGCGAGCCTGGATGGTACCCACGCGAAGCGGCCTACCGCGCGGCCCCGTGGGACCAGCCAGACCCGCAGGTTCGCCGATACCGGTGCCTGCGTAAACTCGGTTGCTTGCGAAATGGGGAGATCGCCCTCAAGAAAATCTCGATATTCAGAAAGCACCGTCGCTTTGCTGAAGCCGACCTCCCCAGACAGGTCGAATCTGGGACTCAACGCCCGCCCGACCTGAACCCGCACCACTCCGCTGTCGAAGTCCCTGCGGTCCACCGTGAGTAATTCTCGCGTCAGATCGAAGATCCCGTCCCTTGCGGAGGCTGCGAGCCAGCCTCCGGCGACACCGACGTAGGTCCTGGGCCACCCGAACAGGAAGTCCGGCGACCGCCGCCACTCTGCAAGCGGCTGAGGCTGGGCGGGTTGCTCGACCTCGTGGTCGGATGCGGCTACCACCGAGGCGGTCCCGACCATGGCAACGAGGGTGACGACGATGACCGCCGGCAACGGCGACGGCCTGGCGACGCGCCTCATGGACAGAAACATCAACAAGAGTGGCATATGATTCCCGGCGATCTCGAACGGACGGGCGTGGATTCTGGGCGATATGGAACGTGCAGGGATCGTACCATCTCGGTACGGGCCTTCCGGCGGTTTCATCCACGCCCGTGTCCCAGCATGGGGACAGCGGTGTCCGCTCGCGGTGGCGGATGACGACAGCGCTATAATCGGCACTTGCGGTTGGCCGCGTGTTGCTGTGAGGAGTCTTGTCGTGCACCGGCCGTCTATGGGCGCTGCCGGGGTACGACGAAGTAAGCCGTTTCGTGCAGTAGACCAACGACGAGTAATGAGTGAGCCCCAACCGCTCACTCGCGCCGCTATTGCTGCGTGCTTCTCGCGAGCACGTGGGGCGGTCGCACGAGCCGTCGATACTTTGAGGCGCCATGATCGCGCTACGTAACTTGGAAGAATCGTACTCGCACGGCGTTAGCAAAACGTTCGTCCTGCGGCAGATCGACATCGATGTCAAAGAGGGAGAGTTTCTCTCCATCATCCAGGTGACGCACTCGGAGGCGAATGCCGCCTGCGGGCGCCGTGTGATCCAGCTTCGTGACGGCTGGGTCGTGAAAGAGTAGGGCTCCCCATCACGACTGTGACTGTCGGCGGCGGCCCCGACGATTCGCGTAATCCGCGGTACATCCTCATTCTCGCGATCGCCGCCGGGTTGATTCTCAGCATCGGATGGGTGCTGAAGCCTGCAGAGCTTGTGTCCGAGCCGGTGACGGCCGCGTCACAGCAGGAGTTGAGCCGGTTGCCGGCGCTCACGCAGCGACGCGAATTGGAGGAGATGACCGAGTTCTTCGGTGGGCTGGCGGCTGACCTGGCGTCGGGGCTGGTCAGGCTCCGGAGCGTCGGCCGGAGCGCTGTGGTCTGGAGCGCCGACCGTGTCGTGACCGCGCGTGTCGCGTGGCGGTTCCCGGCCGCCGTCACGGTGGCCGGGAGCGAGGGCGACGTTGGCGCGTACACGAACGTGGCCGGTCCCCACTTGCCGCTGGCAGGCATGCGGACCCCTCAACTGGCGGGTCGTGTTCCGCCTCCGCGCCGACGCTCGGCGGACGAGGTGGAGACGGGGCGCTGGGTGCTGGCCGCCTGGCAGGCGGAGAACCAGATCGCGTTCGCCCCCGGCACCTCTCTCGGCACCGTGGCGCGACCCTGTGGCCAGCGACGGGTCGATGAGTTTGTCACGACGATCCCGATCAGCCCAACCATGCTTGGTGGGGGGGTGTTCGACCTCGATGGCAACCTGCTCGCGGTGTTGCTGCACTGCGACGGACACGACATCGCGGTCACGGCTACCAGTGTGGCCGAGTTGCTCGCCGAGGGTGAGACTCACGACAGTCGCGTGCGAGCCCGCTGGGGCCTCCGCGTCGACCGGCTGAATCCGATCGAGTCCTTTTATTTTGGGTTGAGCGGCGGCCTCATGGTGCGTGAGCTGTGGGAACGTTACCCGGCCGCGGCGACCGGGCTCAGACCTGGCGACATCCTCGTGTCTCTCGATGGCGCCCCGCTCGACACTGTCGAGAGTCTCCGCATTCTCGAGGGTGACGAGGCGTCCAATCAGGAGACCTTCTGGCTGGAAGCCCGCCGGGGAGTCGAGACCGTGTCCATCGCGCTGCCGGCTCGAAATATCGACACACGACTCGACGTCCCGTCGCCGATCGGCACCGGACTGGTCTGGGAACAGCCGGCCGTGGGATATCTCATCGCATCCGTGCAGGTGGGCAGCCGCGCGGCGGAGGCCGGGGTTCTGCCGGGTGATCGGCTGATCCGGGTCGACCATGCGGAGCCGGCCAGTCTCGACGAGGTGCGGGCGGTACTGGCCGACGATCGAAGCGAGCCGGCGTTCATTGAACTGGTCAGAGACGGTCGTACCCGGGGCGTGTTGCTGCAGTGACAGGCTCGACACCGCTGTCGGCGGTGTCCGTAATGTCATGACGTTATGGATGAGTTGACATCGCTCGGCCTGATCCTGCTGCTGGCCCTACTGGCGGGGCACCTCGTCCGGTACGCCCGGGTGCCGGAAGTGACCGGGTATATCCTGGCCGGGGTGGCGCTCGGGCCATCGGTGCTCGGCTGGGTGAGTGCTGAGAACCTCGCCGCGCTTCAGGTGCTCAGCGAAGTGGCGCTCGGTCTGATCCTGTTCTCGGTCGGGTCGGTCTTCGAGTTCTCGTTGTTTCGTCGAATTGGTCGGAACGTCCTGTATCTGACCCTCGTCGAATCGGTGCTTGCAGGTTCGTTGGTTGCCGGCGCCATGCTGCTGCTTGGCCAGCCATGGCAAATCGCCGGATTGCTGGGAGCTATCGCGATTGCCACGGCTCCGGCGTCGACGCTCATGGTCATCAGGGAGGTCGACAGCGAGGGCCCGCTCACTGATACCTTGCTTGGCATAATCGCGGTCAACAACCTCTTTTGCATCACGGTCTACAGCCTGGTGGCGGCACTCATCGACCTGACGACTGGGTTGGGCGGAGCGTTTCTCCCGACCCTGTACCGGTCGGTGTTTCCCCTTGTGTGGCAACTGTTCGGTTCCGCTGCGCTCGGGTTTCTGGTCGGACTCATGCTGGCTGGATGGTCCCGTCAGGTGCGCGAGACGGGAGAGATGCTCATTCTGCTGGCTGGGTCCATCTTGTTCTGTGTCGGCCTGTCTCGCGCGCTCGATCTCTCACCCCTCGTCGCCAGCCTCGCGGTCGGGGCCACGATGGTTAACCTCACAACCAAGAGCCGCCGCTTGTTTGCGGCGCTCGCAGACTCGGATCCTCCGTTCTATGCGATCTTCTTCGTCATTGCGGGTGCCGACCTGGACGTGGCCCTGGTCCAGACGATGGGGTCGGCCGGCCTGCTCTACATCGGGGCCCGTGCGCTCGGGAAACTGGCGGGGGCACGGTTTGGCGCGCAGTGGTTGGGTATGCACCCCGGGGTGTGCCGGTACCTTGGCCTGGCCCTGATGTCGCAGGCTGGTCTGGCCGTCGGGTTGACCCTGGCGATAGACGACCGCTATGTGGCGTTTGCGCCGCAGGTCTCGACCATCGTATTGGCGTCCGTGGTGGTCAACGAAATGGTGGGGCCGATCACGGCGCGGTTCGCCTTGGTGCAAAGTGGAGAGTCCGCGGCGAGTCGCGCGCGCGCGCAAGCGATGCCCCGTCGGCAGAGCGTTGGCGCTGGCGGATTGGAGACGTGATGTGACCGTGACCGGAAAGAACGTGCTGCGGCGGATGGCCGACTTCGATCTCACGGACACTCAGCGCCAGGTGCGGGCGGCCGTGCGCGAGTTTGCCGAGCGTGAGATCTTGCCGACCGTTGAGCAACATGAACGTGAGGGGCGATATCCCAGGGAGATCATCGCGAAGCTGGCGCCGCTCGGATTTCTGGCTCCGATGATTCCGGACTCCTACGGTGGCTCGTTCATCGACATCGTGACCTACGGCATCGTGTGCGAGGAGTTGGCCCGCGTCGATTGGGTGGTCGCCTCCGCCGTATCAGTTGCGAACTCCCTCGTTGGGAGCTCGATTCTTCGCTTTGGTACGGCGGCGCAGCGCCAGCGGTGGCTTCCCCCTCTCGCGAGCGGCGACATCTTGGCCTCAGCCTGCCTGACGGAGCCTGGCGGCGGCACGGATCTGGCCGCGATGAAGACTCGGGCGACACAGATTGACGGGGGATGGCGTCTGAGCGGGAGCAAGGTCTTTATCTCGCACGCGGCCGAGGCTGGTGTGTTTCTCGTCGCGGCCACCGTTGACCTGTCCCAAGCGCACCGGGGGGTCACCATGTTTGTGCTGGACCCGTCGGTCGCCGGCATCACCAGTCGCGCGCTCCCGATGCGAACGTTGCATCGCGACAACGTGGCCGAAGTGCACTTCGATGATGTTGTCGTGCCCGACGAGGCGGTGTTGGGCGAGGTGGGGCGCGGCTTTCCGATTCTGGGCGCCGCGCTCGACACCGGTCGGTTCTCCGTGGCCGCCCGGTGTGTCGGTCAGGCGCAGCGCGCCGTCGACCTAACCCTCCCCTACGCCGTCGAGCGCCGCGCGTTCGGACAGGCCATCGGGGAATTCCAGATGGTGCAGCAGAAGATTGCAGACATGATCTGTCGGACCGAAGCGGCCCGCGCGCTCGTCTATCGTCTGGGACGGATGAAGGATGCCGGCGTCGAGCGGTGCTCGATGGAAGCCTCCATGGCCAAGTTGATGGCTAGCGAGGCGGCCACGCAGAACGCGCTCGAGGCGATTCAGATACATGGCGGGTACGGCTTTTCGTCCGAGTACGAAGTGGGTCGATTATTGCTCGAAGCGAAGACACTGGAGGTCGGCGAGGGGACCAGCGAGCTGCATCGAAAGCTGATTGCCGAATCCGCTCTCGAACTCCGGTAGTGGTCCTTGGCGAAAGTCTTTGCGAAGCACCGAGGGGGGTCTGAATATTGTGGTGTCACGGATGGACGTTGACCGGGAGTCGGCGGAGTTGATCACCGACGCATGCTCCTCCTGGCGTCCGATCTGTGGAGCCGGTGTGGGTCTGTCCAAATTTCGGGAGATCGTTCGCGTAGCTCAACCAGTCGCACTCGTGTGGGCGCGAGTCGGTGAGGGGCTACCTGGAGGGGAAGTCCCCCGGTGCGGTCGCCCTGTATCGGCGGTTCGCCGAGCTCGTGAGACGGTGTGGACCGGTTGCGATCGTCCCGGGGCCGGATGGCATCGCCTTCCAGGTGGGCGGGACGTTCGCGGCGATCGATTGACCGCCCGAGGCCTGCACGCGCACGTCGTGCTGCACCGTCGGCTCGAACATCCCCGCTTCTCGCGTGTTGACGTGAGCGCCCCCAACCATGCAGGTCTCTGATCTGAATGAGGATATGGCTGCCTGATTGGCAGAGGCATATCGCGACGCCGCCCTGCACTCGTGAGGCGTGCCGCGTCCCGTCTATGGCGGGCCACGCCGACTCGGACTGACTGCGACCTCTGAGAGAGACGACTACTCCACCGACACCGTGCGCAGAAAGGCTGCGAACGCATTGTCCCAGCGTGCTACGCTCCGGGCCGGACCGGTCAACTTGAAGAAATACGGGCCCGCGGGAGTTTCCACCACCGCTGCGAGCAAGCGGAAGTCGGTCTTATTGAGCCGACTAGTCGAGCCAGGTCTGACCGCGGCCACGTAGGTGCCGGGGACATCAAGCACCGTGATTGCAAGGCCGTTGGCGTCGAATCCGGTGGTCGACGCTACTTCAAACGACGAGCGCCCATCCGGCTGCTCTATCTGGCCGACCCAGCGCTCCAGGTTGGCCTCGACGCTCCCGCCGGCGCCGCCAAAGTAGAACACCACCAACTCAACGTCCTCAGCGTCGCCGGCGACTCGCGGAAGCCGGAACTCGGTGACACGCATCGGTGATGTTGACGGCTGCTCGTCCCAGTCGTCCGGTGCCTCGTAGCGCAAGGTCTGCGCGCTTGTGGCGGTCGCGGCATACAGTAGAAGTGCCGTCATTGTGAGAGCCGTTCGAATCATGACGTGTTCCATCGTACCACGCGGCCATCGGCCAGCCGCCGGGCGCCCGTGGGCCACGACGCGGGACGCATGTTGTGATGGCAGTATGATCGCGCGGCGGTCGAATGCACCCGGACTTTGTTGGTAGGCGATGAATGCTGGATTTTTTGAAATACACATTGGACAACGGACTCGACGTCATCGTGCACGAGGACCATCGGTGCCCGATCGCTGCGGTCAATCTCTGGTACCACGTCGGATCGAAGAACGAGCGGCCCGGACGCACCGGACTGGCCCATCTGTTCGAGCACCTCATGTTCGAGGGGTCGGCGCATCATGACAGCGGCTACTTCGCGCCGTTGCAAAAGGCGGGGGCCTCACTCAACGGGTCCACCAACTGCGATCGCACGAACTACTGGGAGGTCGTGCCGACCAACGCGTTGGAGCTGGCGCTGTGGTTGGAGTCGGATCGTTTGGGGTACCTCCTGCCGGCGCTGACTTCCGCCAAGTTCGAGAACCAACGCAAGGTCGTGCTGAACGAGCGACGCCAGTCCTATGAAAACCGTCCGTACGGCTTGGCACTGATGGCGTTGATGTCTGCGCTGTTTCCGTCCGACCATCCCTACCACTGGACCACCATCGGGCACGCCGAGGACATCCGGGCCGCGACACTCGAGGACGCGCACGCGTTCTTTCAGACGTACTACCACCCCGGCAATGCCTCGCTGACCGTGGCCGGTGATGTGGACACGGAGCCGGTGCTCGAGCTGGTGCGTCGCCACTTCGAGGAGATCCCCGCCGGCTCTCCAGTCCCAGCCGTGGTCACCGGCGCTGAGTCGCAGCGGAATCCCACGCCAGCCGCAGTAGACACGCGCCTCCTGCTCGAGGACCGGGTGGAGTTGCCGCGTCTCTATCTTGCCTGGCGCTCCCCGCGCCTGTTCTCAGACGGCGATGCCGACATGGACTTGTTGGCTGAGCTGCTGGCCGGCGGGAAGACCTCCCGTTTGTATCGCACATTGGTCTACGAGCGGCGTCTTGCCACCGACGTTAGTGCGGCGCAGGGCTCGCGCGAGATCGACGGCTGGTTCTGCCTGATCGCGACCGCAGCTCCGGGGAGCGAATTGATGGAGCTCGAGCAGGTGATCGTCGAGGAGCTGGCTGCCTTGGCCGATACCGGTCCGAGTGAGGCGGAACTGCAAAGAGGGCTGACGCAGGTCGAGGTCCAGTTTGTGTACCGTTTGCAGACCGTCGGTGGGTTCAATGGGCGGTCGGACCAATTGAACGCGTACAACGTGTATGCCGGTGATCCCGGATTCATGGCCAGGGACCGGGCGCGGTATCGCAGTACGACCGCCGAGCGAGTGCGCGGCGCGGTGCGGCGGCTGCATGAGCCGGGTCGTATCGCTCTGAGCGTCGTGCCGGACGGCGCCGTCGAACGGGCGCTACCCGGTTCGCGTCCGGCGGTCGTCTCATGACCGGTCGTGTGGACCGTTCGCACATGCCGGAGCCCGGTCGGGTGCCGCCGACGCGGTTCCCGGTCGTGCGCACCGGTCGGTTGTCCAACGGATTGGCGTTAAAGACGGTCGAGCATCCTGGGCCGCCGGTGGTCACCTTTCGGTTGACGATGCCGGTCGGGTCTGCCTCCGATCCAGAGCATGCCCACGGCCTGGCGGCGTTGACCGCCGACCTGCTGGACGAGGGCTGTATCCAGCGTACTGCGCTCGAATTGCACGCGGCGCTCGATCGTATCGGCGCCCGGCTCGGGACCGAGGTGGGGGCAGACTCCACCTCGGTCACGCTTACCACGGTGGCGCGGCACGCGTTGCAGGGAGCAGGCCTGCTGGCCGAGATCGTCGGTACGCCTCGGTTTGATGCGTCTGATGTTGGCCGGGTGCGAGACCTCCGGCGGAGCCGCGTACGGCAGTTGCGAGCCGTGTCGAGTGCCGTGGCGGACCGGATATTTCTGGGCACGCTGTTTCCGGGCCATCCCTACGGCCATCTCGGAATTGGGACCGACACGTCCCTGGCGAGCCTCACGCCGGCTCAGGTGACCGCGTTTCATCGTGATGCCTATCAGCTGGAACTGGCGACCCTGATTGGCGTCGGGGCGCTGACACACGAGGAGATTGGCGACGTCGCGGAGCGGACGTTCGGCGCCCTGCCCGTGCGGCCGCCGGCATCAGAGGCGGTGGTCGCACCGGCCGTTCTCGATGCGGTCGGACCGCCGTCGGCACGTCTGGTGCTCGTCGATCGTCCGGCCGCCGTGCAGAGCGAGCTGCGTGTTGGCCACGTGGCCGTGGCTCGCGCTACGCCCGACTACCATGCGCTGCAAGTGTTGAACGTGGTTCTGGGCGGGCAGTTCGTCAGCCGGCTCAACCAGCGCTTACGTGAGGAGAAGGGGTACACCTATGGTGTTCGGACGGGGTTCGATTACCGCCGAGCGCCGGGTCCGTTCGCGATGCAGGGCAGTGTGCAGGCTGACGCGACTGTCGAGTGCGTCCAGGAAGTCCTGTCGCAGATGGCGGTGATCGGAGGCGATTGCCCCGTAACGTTGGCGGAGCTGGAGATGGCGCGCGCCGCGCTGACCCGCGGGTTTGCCCGGGGGTTCGAGACGGCCAGCCAGGTGGCGCGCGGCGTCGCGTCACTGGTGCTTCACGAGTTGCCGGCGAGCTACTACGACACCTTTGTTCCGGAGGTCGAGGCCGTCGATGTCGATGACGTCACCGCTGCGGCGGCGGCTCACCTTCGGGCCGGTGAGGCGGTGGCGGTGATTGTGGGACCGGCCGACCAGCTCATGTCCGACCTCCCGGCGCTGGGTCTTGGCGATCCGGTGCGTGTCGACCCGTGATGCGCGACACGAGGAGTTGAAGAATGAAAGCTGTGCGGTTTCACGAACACGGTGGGCTCGACGTCCTGCGACAAGAAGACGTTCCGGACCCTGAGCCCGGGCCGGGCGAGGTACTGATACGCGTGCGCGCCTGCGCGCTGAATCACCTCGATCTATGGCAACGTCGAGGGATTCCCGGCGTGCGCCTCCCGCATTGTCCAGGCAGCGACGTCGCGGGCGAGGTGGTGCGTGCCTCGGGCGGCGGCGTCGGCGAGGGCCAGCGGGTGCTGGTGCAGCCGGGGCTGAGCTGCGGACGGTGCGCCGCCTGTCTCGGCGGTGAGGACAACCTCTGTCGGAGCTATGGCTTGGTCGGCTATCAATCCGAGGGCGGGTACGCCGAATTGGTGACGGTGCCGGTGGAGAACCTCGTGCCGATTCCGGATCATATCGGTTTTCGCGAAGCGGCCGCCTTCCCGTTCACATTCCTGAGCGCGTGGCACATGCTGGTCACGAAGGCGGCGCTGCGACCTGGTGAAACGGTCCTGATTCTGGCCGCCGGCAGCGGTCTCGGGCAGGCGGCGATCCAGGTGGCTCTGGCGCAGGGCGCACGGGTGATCGTGACGGCCGGCTCGAACGAGAAGCTGGCCCGCGCGCGTGAATTGGGAGCGCACGAGGCCATCGATCACTACCGGGAGGACATCGCGAAGGAGGTGCGGCGGTTCACCGACCGCGGCGGCGTCGACGTGGTGTTCGAGCACGTCGGGCAGGCGACCTGGGAAGCGTCGATGAAGAGTCTCAAGCGAGGTGGACGGTTGGTGACCTGTGGTGCGACTACCGGGCCCAGCGTCTCGATGGACATCCGCCACCTGTTCTCCCGGCAGATCTCGCTGATCGGCTCTTATATGGGGTCCAAGGGAGAACTGCTTCGGGCCGCCGAACTGTTCTTCGACGGTCGATTCACCCCGGTCGTCGACAGCAGCTTCCCGCTCGAGGCCGCGGTGGACGCCCAGCGCCGGCTCGAAGACAAGTCTCAGTTCGGTAAGATCGTTCTCGACGTCTGATTCCACGGTTTCGAAAACTTGTGGGACGCCACATCCGTCCTATGTAGGGACGACCGTCCTGCCAGACACCCGGTCCGACCTCCATGACTCGGCCGACGCGTCGGGAGCCGGGTCCGTGACGACCGGTAGAAAGTAATCGGTGATGAGCCTCGTACGGATTGGCATGAGCGTCGCCGGCGTGGTCGGCCTGCTGGCGGCGGCGTTGGCGGGTGCCACGATCTGGCTCCTACTGACCGATCCGGTGACGGTGGCCGACGCTGTCAGTGAGCAAGATGTCACGCCGTTCGTCCGCCAGCTCGCCGACGTGCTCTATCAAGCGATTCGGCAGCTTGCACGATATCTTTGATTAAACGGAGCTACGTCCCGAACCCCACGCGGGCCCTCGCGGGGACCCCAGAGCCTCACTCCGGGCCCGCGGGGCGCGCATTGTCGCGCGCCTGGGCGGCGGTGCCGCCTGCTTTGACGGCGCTTTGCCCAGGGCCCCACGCGGCGGCTCCGCAGGGACCCCGAGTGCTCCACTCCGTGGCCGCGGGTATTTATACCCGCCCAGGGCCGTCTGACCAATCGCGTCTCGGCTTGGGACCAGCGTTCTCTGCCCTGGCTGGCGACCTCTACATAGTGGTGGGATAGAGGCGCTCGCCGCAATACTTGTCGCAGACCGCGTCGGCATCGTGGCCCTCGGCACTGCAGGCGGGACAGGCCTGCGTCGACACCGGTTGATGGCTGACGGCCTGCACCGGCTCCGCCGACACGATACCGGTCGGGGTCGCGATGATGGCGTAGCCGAGCACCATCAGCCCAGCGGCCGCGATCTGGCCGAGCACCGTAGTCGGTGCGATGTCCCCGTAACCAACCGTGGTCATGGTGACCACGGCTCAGTACATCCCCCGCGGAATGCTGGTGAACCCGGTGGCCTCCCCCTCGATGAGATACAGCAACGCGCCCATGACGACCGCAATCGACAGCACGAGCGTCAAGAAGACATTGATCTTGGCGCGGCTAGCCTGGATTGCGGTCTTGAGGACCCGGGCCTCGCTCAGGTAGTACCCAAGCTTGAACACGCGAAACACCCGCAACAGCCGCAGGATACGGATGACCAGGAGCGACTGGGTGCCTGCGACGACCAGGCTGAGGTAGGTGGGGATGATGGCGAGCAGGTCGATCACGCCGAAGAAGCTCAGGGCGTAACCCCATGGTCTGCGGACGCTGGCCAGGCGGACCAGATACTCAACGGTGAAAAGGATGGTGAACGTTCACTCCAGCCGCGTGAGCCACGCTCCGGAGCGGGCATGAATCGTCTCGACGCTGTCGAGCATCACGACAATTACGCTGCCTAGAATCGAGAGGATCAACAGGACGGCGAACGCCTTGCCGGCCGGTGTGTCGGCCTCG
>PAUN01000069.1 GCA_002712885.1 Acidobacteriota bacterium | reverse complement strand
TCTCAAAGACCGATGAAGACCTGGATGAAGCCTGCCGCCGTTTCCAGAAACTTGCCTAACCTGCCTACCGGAAGTATTTGCCTAGACCGGCCAGTGTATTCGGACGACTCGCCGACAATATACGCTCGGTAGTCGAACCCGACGAAGAAATCGCAGAGTTGATCCGCTCGGTGTGGGTGAGAGGCACGCGGGGTTGGCCCTAGGTTGGTGTCCGTGGCCTGTTCGGGGCGGTCTATTGTCGTAGCCTCGTCAACCGTAGGAACGGGACAAGCCGCCCTTCCCCCAACAGAGACACCCTCATCCATTTTCCTGCCCAACCATGGCATCGGTCAGGAGGCGAATGGTTGCGGAAGCGCCGCGTTCGACGATGCAGAATCCCGCGTCTCGCGTCGTCGTCGCCGACCACCTGGGCCGACGCGGTACAATCGTCCACGCTGCAGAGACGCCGCCTAGTGACGCTCGAACGGTGGCAACACGTTACCTGCAACAGACGACGCCCGAGCCCGCGAACCGCAGCGGTGGCGAGGAACGATTCCGTACCTGTCGGACCGAACGATGGACGTGACCACACAGCCTGCAGCCCAGATGACGCCCGATGGCATACCGGTCGAACTGGCCAGCGACCGGAAGATCCGGTATCGCAACAAGACGCATTACCGGCTCTCGCACTGGCCAATCTGGATCTTCGTCTTCTTCATCATGCCCGGACCGCTCACATTCACTCTGTTTGACAGCGGGTTTAGTCAGCGCATGATTCCGTGGCTGGGCGTCGTGCTGGCCGGGACGGGTATCGCCGGGCTGAGAGGACGTCTCCCCGGCTGCGAGCCCAGACCGTACATCATCCGGTTCACCGAAGACCGGCCCAATCCGCTCTATCGACGGCTGTGCTACACCGCGGCCTGGAGCGCGGTCGTGTCGTTCGGCGTGCTGAACATCACAGGGCTCGTCGTGGCTATCGTGACAGGCGATTGGAGCTTGGCCCAGATGTATGACGCGGCTTATTTTCCGCTGGCGGGCACCGTGTGGGTGCTCGGCCTGATCGGCCAGCTGCCTCGCGTCAAGGCGTCGACCAAGGGTGAAGGGCACGAGCGCCGATATTTCTATGGGTCGGTGTGGGCGATGTGCATCGCACAGCCCACGCTTTGGTTCCTCTATGAGACGGTACCGGAGGGCCGTCCCGGGGACGTGACGAAGTTGTGCGTGTTCCTCGGCATCCTTGCGTGGGTCGGATGGCTGTCGTATCGCGGGAAGTTGCCGCGCACGCGTCCCATCGTGCCCGGCGAACTCGCCGTGTCCGACTGAGGTTTCCTGGAGGGGCGCCCGCCTGGCGGCGTTGCTTCCTCGATCACATGCCAAGCCGCGCACGTGCGCGGCTCGCGGACGCGGAGTGGGGCACTCGGGGTCGCCGCGGAGCGTCTACTGTGGGATTCGGGGCGAAGCCCCGGTCTGAAAAGGGAGACGAGCCGGGGTGCCGGCGGTGCCGCCGGCGAGGACCGTGCACGGGTGCGGAGTTATAGTGCCGGGTCTGGGACCAGCTCCGCGCGCTCGCTTTTCCTCGGTGTCGGAACCAGGCACCCGTTAGCTCGTGCCAAGTGCTCTGGGGCCAAGGTGAGGAGGGTTGGGCTCGTCGACCGGTTCGCTGACCGCGATGCCCGCTCCCACCGCCCGACCGCACCGACGGGCCTGACCAGCCCTCCACCGACCGGGCGTCGACCCGGGGAAGAACACCGCTGCGACCGAGACGTTTCGTCGCCAGGAAAGGCGGCAAGAGTGCGTCTGGGCCTCCTACGGGCGGAGCATCACCTTCAGCTCTGTCCGCGCCGCGGTGAAGGCGGCTTCGAACTCTTCCAGCGCGTAGGTGGCGGCGAGAAGAGGTGCGGTCTCGACCCGCCCGGACGACAGCAGCGCGATCGCCTCTGCGAAGGGTCCGCACCGCGACCCCACCAATGTAATTTCGTCGACAATCGCCGGCCAGAGAGTGATCGGTGTTTCGCCGTGAAACGTCGATTTCATCACCACCGTGCCGCGGGGACGGACCAGTTCCATCGCGCGGGTGAGTCCTGCGGGGTGGCCGGTGACGTCGACCGTGACGTCGAAGCTCGATGTGGGGATGTCGTCGGTCGAGCGTCCAACCGTCAGTCCGAGGTCCTTGGCCACTTGCAGCTTGCGGTCATGTTTACCCAGCACGGTCACGGTTGCCCCGGTTGTTCGGATGACCTGGCCGACCAGCAGCGCCATGCGACCATCGCCGACGACCGCCACCGTGGCCCGAGGTCCGATGTCGACTTGGGTGAGAATCTCGCAGGCGGCCGCTGTCGGCTCCACCAGGACCGCCGCCTCGTCGCTTATGGCGTCGGGGACCGCGTGGAAGTTTCCCGCTGGCAATGATAAGTGGGAGGCGAACGCCCCCGCCCGCCCGACGATACCGAGGACGGTGCGCCCGGGGCAGTGGTTGGCCGTCTCGGAGCGGCACCAGTCGCAATCGCCGCAGCCGACGTTGATTTCACCAACCACACGTTGTCCGAGCCAATGGCGATCGCCCGGGGGGGCGGTCTCCACGGTGCCGATGAATTCGTGACCCGGCACCCCGGCGAAACCGGCGTAGCCTTCGAGAATCTGGAGGTCGGTGCCGCAGATGCCAGCGCGCCGGACCGCCACTCGGCACTCGCCGGACCGGATCTCGATCTCACCCGGCGCGACCCGCACCGGGTCCGAGCGTGTCGTTTCAGGTCCGTTGGTTTCGATAACGAGTGATTTCATGGTCGCGACGTCAGGAGGTGCCAGGCGTAGCGGAGCGTCACCACCGCGATCGGGATGAAGACCAACACCCACGCCCACTTGTAATCCTCTGACTGCCAGTACCCGTAGCTGATCATGGCCAACAGCAGCAGGTTCAGGCAGACCCCGATGGAAGTGTGCTTGTTGGCGACGGGATCCGCGTCGGTGCGCGGTGCAGGAGTGGTCATGGACGGGTCAGCTCCGGTTGGGTGAGAGGTCTCGTCGCGGGTCCTCAGGGCACGAGCGTCCACCCGGCCCCGCCATCGACCGTCCGGAATCGGCGGCCGTCCGCGGTCGTCACGGTGGCGCTAAGCTCGTCGGACGCATCGATGTCGGCGAGGGAAGCGGCGCGACTGGTACGCTCGTCCGGACCCACCGCTCGCCGTCGAGGGTTCGTAGCACCAGTCCTCGATCGCCTACGACCACGCCACTTCGATCGACGGTGCCGCTCCGGCCCTGACCCGCTTCGACACGTTGAGCTGAATCCGCCAGGTTCGCCCGCCGTCGTCCGTGCGCGAGATGTTGCCGTCAAGCCCGACTCGCCACCGTCGTCTGTCTTGCGGCGAAGAAAGAACCACCGGGTCGGCGACCGGAACCGAGGGTTCAGCCGCGCCAAGCAGCGCCGCGTCTGCCGGCCGCGCTCCCGCTCGGGCGGATGACAACGCCTCTGGGAGTGAGCGTCGGGCGACCGCGCCACCTTCCGCTTGCGAAGCGGCTGTTTCGAGGGCTTTCTCGGAGAAGGCGGAGGCGTTGTCGGTTGCCACCCCAGCGTCTTCGTCTTGGGCGATTCCGGTGGCGTTCTCGCCGAACGTCCGGTCGGCTGTGGTATTGGTTCGCTCGCTGGTCAACGCGCGGACTGGCTGGCGGGTGGGGGCCGCCGCTGATGGCGGAGCCGCATCGGTGGGCTGGGGAGTCGACCGGCGCGGGCCGACCGTCGACCCGGGGTCAATCACCCAGACTGCGAGCACGATTACGGCGCCGACGATACGCGCAACCAGTGGGGTGAGCATGGGTGCCTCCGGAGGAGCCCAAGGGGGAGCAGTAGGTTAATTGTAGCGCGTGCAGCCCGGATTGCTTGAGAACCGTGCCGCCAGACCGCGCCGTTTCGTCCGAGGTCGACACCCCGCGTGGTGTCTCGAACTTCTGACACTGCACTAGAATGATCGCCATGGTGGTCACTCGTTTGCGGGTAGTCGCCGCTCCCGGCATTGTCGCGATGGCTCTAGGGTTCAGCGCGGTCGCCACTGGACAGGCGCCGGTGGGGTTCGAGGCGGCGTTTCGGGACAAGACGATGCGCGTGGACTACATCCACTCGGGTGGACCCGGCCAGGAGGTCATTGCCCTCGATCAGATCGTGTCCGATGGCCCCTGGGGTGGCAGCCGGACGCGGCTCGTAGACGACCTCAACCTGGGAAAATATCGTTTCGAAGTGATCGATCGCCGCACGAATCGTGTGTTGTACTCCCGCGGATTCGCGTCGATTTATGGCGAGTGGGAAACCACGGCCGAGGCGCGCGACATCTTTCGGAGTTTCCACGAGTCGTTGCGCTTTCCCTGGCCGAACGCCCCGGTGCAGGTGGTGTTGAAGGTGCGCGACGCGGAGAACAGTTTTCACGAGATTTGGTCCACGGTGATCGATCCGGATTCCAGGTTCGTGAACGCGATCGATCGGGAGCCGACGGGCGAAGTGTGGACCGTGTTCGAAAATGGCCCGTCCTCGGAGAAGGTGGACCTGCTGGTGATCGGGGAGGGATATACCGAGGCCGAGCTCCCGAAATTTCATGCGGACGCCACGCGGCTGGTAAACGCCCTGTTCGAGGAGGAGCCGTTTCGCAGTCGCAAAGAGGACTTCAACGTCTGGGGGCTCGACCTGCCGTCGGCCGAATCGGGAGTCAGCCGTCCGAGAGCCGGCGAGTTCCGTCGGACGCCCTTGTCCGCCGAGTACAACATCTTCGATTCAGAACGGTATGTGCTGACCTACGACAATCGAGCGCTCCGAGATGCGGCGTCGGCGGCGCCCTATGAGTTCATCGAAATACTGGTGAACGAGGAGCAGTATGGCGGCGGCGGGATTTTCAACTTTCAGGCGACTGCCGCGGCGGATACCGGGTTTGCCGAATACGTGTTCGTTCACGAGTTCGGTCACCATTTCGCCGGGCTGGCCGACGAATACTACACATCCGACGTTGCCTACGAAACCGGCGCTGCCTATCACGTGGAGCCGTGGGAGCCGAACGTGACGGCTCTCCACGATCCCCAACGCGTGAAGTGGGGCGACCTGATAGACGCGGACACGCCGCTGCCCACCCCGTGGGACAAAGAGGCGTTCGAGAACGGGAGCGTGGCGGCGCAGCAGAAGCGACGCGGGCTACGAGAAGACGGGGCCGCCGAGAGCGCGATGGACCGTTTGTTTACCGAGCAGATGGACCGAGAGACGGCGCTGCTGGGCGGCATGCTGCACGCGGGCAAAATAGGGGCGTTCCAAGGTGCCTCGTACGAGCCGACCGGCCTGTACCGTTCCGAGGTCGACTGCATCATGTTTACCCGCAACCCGGTCGGTTTCTGCCGCGTGTGCCGTCGCGCCATCGAGAACGTCATCGACCAATATACCGGCAGGCCGTGATGGCCCGTGTCGATCGCCATGATTGATTCTGATTTTCTGTCACAGCTCGAGCGCATCGTTGGGACCGAAGGATTGGTACGAGACGAGAGCGAGCTCCTGACCTACGAGTCGGACGGACTGATGTCGCATCGGTCTCGGCCGGCGGCCGCCGTGTTACCGGAGACGGCCGAGCAGGTGCAAGCGGTTGTCAGCTTGTGTCACCGACACAAGGTGCCGTTTGTCGCGCGTGGTCAGGGCACCGGCTTGTCTGGCGGGGCGCTTCCCCATCCGGACGGTGTGTTGGTGGTTATGACCCGGATGAATCGGGTGATCGATATCGACATCCCCAACCAGCGCATTACGGTCGAACCGGGCGTCATGAACCTGGAAGTGACGCGACGGGTGGCGTCGGCCGGCTACTACTACGCCCCTGACCCGTCCAGCCAAGTCATTTGCTCGATTGGCGGCAACGTCGCCGAGAATTCTGGCGGCGCGCACTGCTTGAAGTATGGATTTACGGTGCATCACGTGCTGGGGGTCGAGGCGGTGTTACCGGATGGCAGTATGGTCCACTTCGGCGGCGCGGCACTCGACAGTCCGGGCCTCGACCTGCTCGGTGTGGTCGTCGGGTCCGAAGGCACGTTGGCGGTGGTCACCAAGGTGACCCTTCGGCTGATGCGCCGCCCCCAGGTAGTCCGGACGCTGCTGGCCGCGTTCGATTCCACCGACGCGGCCGGAAACGCCGTGTCGGACGTCATCGCCGCAGGCATTATTCCGGCCGCCATCGAGATGATGGACCGCACCACGATCAGGGCCGCCGAAGCCGCCGTCCAGCCCGGATTTCCAGATGCCGAGGCGGTGCTCATCGTTGAGCTCGACGGCCCGCAGAGCGAAGTGGAAACGCTGTTCCAACAGATCGAGGCGGTGTGCGCGCACAACCAGGCGTGGGGCGTGCAAGTGGCCCAGGACGACGCACAACGTGCGCGCATCTGGATGGGGCGCAAAGCCGCGTTTGCCGCCATGGGTCGGGTGTCGCCGAACTACTACGTCCAGGACGGGGTCATCCCTCGGAGTACGCTACCCGAGGTGCTTCGCCGGATTCGCGCACTGGAACGGAGTTCGGGATTGACCATCGGCAACGTGTTCCATGCCGGCGATGGCAACCTGCATCCGTTGGTCTGCTACGACGACGCCGTGGAAGGCCAAGCCGAACTGGCCGAACAGGTAGCATCGGAGATTCTGTCGTACTGTCTCGATGTTGGTGGGTCATTGACTGGAGAACACGGTATCGGGTCGGACAAGGCGTGCCACATGCCAAAGATGTTCAGCGACGACGACTTGGCCACCATGCAACTGGTGCGAGTCGCATTCGACCCGCAGGGAATGTGCAACCCGGACAAGCTGTTTCCCACGCCGCGCCTTTGCGGCGAGGTGCCGGGTCCGTATCGCGCCCACCCGGCTGAAGTGGCCGGGCTGGTGGCACGGGTGTAGGACGAGGCTGCGCACGCCTCGCGGCCGCTCCGCGGTTCCGGCGAACAATGACGACGATGACGAATGGACCGTCGGACGTGGCCCTGGCCGATCTGAATGCGCGGCTGGGCGCGCGGGTCGCGCGCTCTGGCGTTGGTACGGACGCGGTCGACGGCGTCGTGCCCGGGCTGGTGGTCGAGCCCGAGACGCCAGCGAACGTGAGCCGGACGCTCGCCTGGGCCACGGAGAGCGGCCGGACTGTTATGGTCCGTGGCGGTGGCACCAAGATCGACTGGGGTCCCACGCCAACGTCGATCGACGTGCTGTTGTCAATGCGTCGGATGAGCGGGGTCGAAGCGCATCGCCATGGAGACTTGACTGCCACCGTGCGGGCGGGGACGACGCTGTCGGCCGTGAACGCCGCGCTGGCCGAGCATCGTCAGTGGCTGGCTCTCGATCCTCCCGACCCAGACACGGCCACCATCGGCGGGATTGTCGCCACGAATGACAGTGGACCGCGCCGGCATTGGCACGGCGCACCCCGAGATCTCATTATCGGGATGACGCTGGCGCGCGCCGATGGCGTCATGGCCCACAGTGGTGGGATCGTCGTAAAAAACGTCGCCGGCTACGACCTCGCCAGACTGTTGACGGGCTCGTTCGGGAGCCTCGGCGTCGTCGTGAACGCCACGTTCAAGCTTGTCCCACGGGCCGACGCGTCGCGGACGGTGGCCGTCACACTTACCGGCCCGGAGCAGTGTGGCCCGTATGTCTCCGCCCTCCTCGCGCAGGCGTCCATGCCGACCGCTCTCGAGCTGGCGGCGCCCCCGGCCGGGATGCTGGTGCGCTTCGAGTCTGTCGAGACCGTCGCCGAGCAGCAGGCCTCGCAGGCCGCCACTCTCGCCGAGCAACAAGGCGGCCGCGCGGTCGTGTTGACCGGCGATGACGAGATCCAGGCCTGGCATGCCCACGATAAGCGCGTGTTCGGCACCGGTCAGGACGGGACCATTCTCAAGATCGTGACCGTGCCGACCGAGGTGTCCTCCACCGTGGCGCGGATCGGCGAGGCCGCCCAGACGAACCACCTCGACTACGCGGTGACCGGGCGAGCCGGTCTCGGCGTGCTCAATGTGTTGGTGCAGGGCGACGCTGAGTCCCGAGCCTCGTTCGTCACAGTGCTTCGGGACCGTTTCCTGCCTGGTGAAGGCAGCGTCGTGATTCGTCGCGCAGACGCCGAGCTGAAGTCACTCGTGGGCGTCTGGGGCCCGATCGGCGACGGCCTGCCGATCATGCGGGAAGTCAAACGGCGGTTCGACCCGACCGGGACGCTCAATCCAGGTCGTGGCCCCGGCGGATTGTAGGCTAGCCGATGTCTGCCCGGGTGCCAAGACTGACGCCGCGGATCGAGGCATCTACCAGCTCTACCATGTGGTACGTGCGGGCCCGGACGCCGGCTTGTTCCAGCCGGCTGGCGATCTGGAGCAGACAGCCCGGATTACTCGACACCACCGCCTCGGCACCGGTCGTCCGAATATTTGAGGCCTTCCGGTCTCCCAATCTACTGGCGGTCGACGGTTCAACCAAGTTGTAGATGCCGGCAGACCCGCAACAGATGCCTGCTTCGGGGACCTCGCGGACATCCAGTTCAGGAATGGTGGACAGGACCTGTCGTGGTTCGGCCGTCACGCCCTGCGCATGCTGCAGGTGGCACGCGTCGTGGTAGGCGACGGTGAGTGGAACTGGATGCCGTGCGGCGCGGGGCTCCATTTCGGCGAGCAGCTCCGCAATGTCTTTGCACTTGTCAGCCAGCGCCTGGGCGCGTGCGGCGTATCTGGGGTCGTCCCGCAAGAGATGTCCGTACTCCTTCAGCGATGAGCCGCAGCCGGCGGAGTTGATGACTATGGCGTCGACATCGGCTGCTTCGGTGTCGAACGCGTCGATGAACCGTCGCGCCATCGCCGCCGCGTCCTCTTCGAGACCGGCGTGGAGCATCAGCGCGCCGCAGCAGCCCTGGGAAGGCGGAATCACGACTTCACACCCTTCGGCCGTCAGCACCCGAATGGTCGCGGCGTTGACGTCATCAAAAAACACCCGCTGGACGCATCCCAGCAACAGGCCCACCCGGCGACGTCGTTCACCGACCGCCGGCACCCGCGCCGGCGCGTCGGTCCACGCGCCCCTGAGTGAGATCGGCGGTATGACCGCCTCCATCGCTCGTAGTCGCGGCGGCAACAACGCCAAGAGACCTGACTCGCGCGCGAACCGCCGCAGACCCAGTTTTTGGTAGCCCCAGAGCTTGAGCGCCACCACCCGGAGCCGGTCCGGATACGGAAAGAGCCCGAAGATCAGACGTCGGAACAGTCGGTCCGCGAGCGAGCGTTCGACCTGCCGCTCGATCTGCGGCCGTGTCGCCCCCAGCAGCTTGTCGTACTGCACGCCCGATGGACAGGCCGTGACACAAGCCATACAGCCGAGGCAGGTGTCGAAGTGGCGCGCGACGGGGTCGGTGATGTCGGTGTCCCCCTCCAGGGCGCCCTTGATGAGCGCAATCCGGCCGCGAGGCGAGTCGGTTTCTCGTCCCCAGAGTACATACGTAGGACAGGCCGGCAAACAGAACCCGCAGTGCACGCAATCGGCGACGAGTGCCTCGTCGGGGGGATGATGGGCGTCGAAGGCGGGAGACATGTGCGTCACAGTCTACCAGTCCGCGGTGGCAGCTCGGGTGACGCCGAGACCCGCGATGGCTCGCTCTCGACGGGCGCGATAGAAGAGAATGCGCACGGTCTTGCGACCGGCACGGCGGTATGATCCCACTGCCCACTCGCCGTGGGTTCAGAGGGAGGCGTTAACAACACATGACCAGAGCGATTCGGATTCACATGCACGGTGGCCCCGAGGCGCTGCGCTGGGACGAGGTCGATCCCGGAGTCCCAGATGTCGGGCAGGCGCTGATCCGCCAGACCGCGGTCGGCCTCAACTTCATCGACGTGTATCACCGCACGGGGCTGTATCCGGTTCCGTCCATGCCGGCGATCATCGGTAACGAGGGCGCCGGCATCGTGGAGGCCGTCGGCGAGGGAGTGACCGCCGTGCAGGTGGGCGACCGGGTCGCCTACAGCATGAGCCTGGGCAGCTACACAGAGCGGCGCGTGGTCGAGGCGCATCGGCTCGTGACGCTCCCTGACAGCATCACCGACGAGCAGGCGGCCGCCATGATGCTCAAAGGATGCACGGTGCAGTATCTGGTGCGGCGGATTTATCCAGTGAAGACGGGGGACACCATACTTCTGCACGCGGCCGCCGGCGGCGTCGGGCTCATCGCCTGTCAGTGGGCGAAGCATCTGGGTGCGACGGTCATTGGGACGGTCGGAAGCGACGAGAAGGCGGAACTCGCGCGAGCACACGGCTGCGACCACACGATCGTCTACAGCCGTGAAAACATCGTCGAGCGGGTCAAGGCGCTGACCGACGGGGCGGGTGTGCCGGTGGTTTACGATTCGGTTGGCAAGGATACGTTCATCGCGTCGCTCGACTGTCTGCAACCGCGTGGGCTGATGGTCAGTTACGGCAATGCGTCGGGCCCGGTCGACCCGTTCAGTCCGAGTGCGCTCGCCACCAGGGGGTCGCTCTTTCTGACCAGGCCGACACTCGCCAGCTACATCAGCACGCGAGAAGAGTTGGACGCGACGGCGGCAGATCTGTTTGGCGTGGTGGAGAGTGGCGCGGTCAAGATTGCCATCAGTCAGACGTACCCACTTGAGGACGCGGCTGCGGCGCACCGCGCCCTGGAGGCGCGCGAGACGACCGGGTCGACCGTGCTGACCATTGGAGGATAAAGGCATGAGACCGGTGCACAAGTTCGGACTAGGGTTGGTCTTGGGAGGCTTGGTGGTCGGGGTCGTTTCGTCGACCTCGGCGCAGCCGGAACGGCGAGCGATCAACTTGCCGGGGCGGAGCGTAGACGCGCCCTTCAGCGACGCGATCCTGGCCGGTGACACGCTCTATCTGGCGGGACGGCTTGGACTGGAAAACGGGCAGGTGCCCGATGATCCGCAACAGGAGGCCCGCAACGCGCTCGATCAGATACAGGCCGTGCTTGCCGAAGCAGGAATGACCATGAATGACCTGGTTACCGTCCAGGTGTTCTGCTCAGACGTGGCGTTCTTCAGCGACTTCAACGCGGTGTACACCAACTACTTCACCGCCGACCCACCGGCCCGCGCGTTTGTGGGCAGCGGCACGCTGCTGAGGGACGCGCGGTTCGAAGTGACCGGTATCGCGGTCAGGCGCTAGGTCACGAGCTGTTCCCGGTGTCCCGAGCAGGACCATCGCGCAGGCAGCGCGGTTGGCGTACCGGGTTCGGTCCTCGGCGTACACGAGTGAGATGACGTGAAGATGAAGGGCGTTCCTCAGGCATTGATCCCGTGCGTCACGACCCTGACGGTGTTCGCAGCGGCCGTGCTGACAGTGAGCTGCTCAGGTGGTGACACCGCAATCGATCCATCGGAGATCGCCCTCGCAGTCGACGCCCAGCCGATCACGGATGGTCGCACCGCGCATCGTCCGGCCGTTCCCGGGGTGCGAGGTCTGGTCACGGCGGGGCATCCGTTGGCGTCGATGGCGGGGATGCGGATCCTGATGCAGGGCGGCACCGCCGCCGATGCCGCTGTGGCGGTGTTCGCTACGCTGAGCCAGGTCGAGCCGATGATGTCTGGGGCCGGTGGCAATGGCTTCATGACGATTTACGACTCTGCGACGGGTCGTGTCTTTTCGCTGAACGCGACCGGGGCCGCTCCAGCGGCGCTTGACGCCGCCGACCTCGAGCCGGAGGCGTTGCATCGCGGTATGCAGGCCGGGGTGGTGCCGGGGCTGTTGGGCGGGTGGATTGCCCTGTTGGAACGGTTTGGCACCATGACCCTCGGACAGGTGCTGGAGCCGGCCATCGAGTATGCCGAGCAGGGGCATCCGGTGGACCCGTTCGTGGCGCGATCGATCACGCGTTCCCGCGAATTGCTCGGACGGTATCCATCGACGGCGTCCGTGTTTCTGCCCGACGGCGAGCCGCCGGTAGCGGGGCAGCTCGTGACGTATCCAGACTTGGCCAGAACGTTCCACAAGCTGGTTGAAGCTGAAGATACGGCTCGATTGGACCGACGTGGTCGAGAGGCAGGGTTGCGATCCGCGTTTACGCGGTTCTATCGCGGCGACATGGCACGGGACATGGTGCGGTTCTACCAGCGGAACGACGGACTGTTCCCCCGAGCCGACTTCGCCGCGTACGAACCGATCTGGGCCGAGCCGATCCACACGACCTATCGTGGCTACGACGTGTACACCAGCCCGGCCACGTCCCGTGGTGGGCTCGAAATGACGATGCAGCTCAACCTGGTCGAGGGGTTCGACCTGGCCGCCCTGGGGCACAACTCGGCTGAGTCGCTGCATCTGATTACGGAGGCGATCAAGGTGGCGAAGTCCGACGTGTATCACTTTGTGACCGATCCCGGGTACGCGGACGTGCCCGTCAACGGAATGGTCTCGAAGGCGTTCGCCGACACGCGCCGGGCCCTGATCTCGCTCGATGCGGTGGTCGATTACCCCGACCACGGCGCGCCGCCTGGGGCGCCGGCGGCAGGCGGTCGACCGGCGCGGCCCGTGGCCGGACTGGTGGTTGCGGACACGACCTACGCGGGGAGCACGACCAGTTTCTCCGTCGTCGATGGTGCCGGCAACGTCGTGGTCGCGACCCCGACGCTGGGCAGCCTCTGGGGCACCGGGGTGGTGGTGGGAGATACCGGACTCTTCTTCAACAACGGTACCCGCGTCGGGTCGACCTCACCGTACCCGGACGACGTGAATTACGCCCGCGGTGGACAGATTCCGATCTTGAACAACGCACCCACGCTGGTCATGCGCGAGGGTGCGCCGTTTCTCGCGCTTGGCACCCCCGGCGGCGAGACCATCGGTCAGACCCAGTTCCAAGTGCTGCTCAATGTCATTGATTTTGGCATGAGCATTCAGGAGGCGGTGGAAGCCCCACGTCTCGCGATCGCCGCTGATCCGAACTTCTACAAGCCGGGCGCCGAGATCACGGTCCAAATTGAGAGTCGGGTGGCGCCGGGGGTCTTGCGCCGGTTGCGGGAGCTGGGACACGAAGTCGAAGCTGTCGCCGAGTACGCCGTCGGCAGCATGCAGGGCGTTCTGTGGAACCCGGAGACCGGTACGATGGTGGCCGGCGCGGACCCGCGCCGGATGATGTACGCGGTTGGGTGGTAGCGGCGAAAGAGATCGGGGCCCGACCGATGCGAACCAGGTATGTTTCAGCGACGGCACTGATCGGCGTCGCGGCTTTGACCGTCATGGGGCCCCGGTTGGCCGGTTTGGCACAGGCGAGCGTGGTTACCCAGGGTGTCGATCTCGGCTGGATTCGAGTGCCGGCCGGCACGTTCCGTATGGGTTGTGTGGAGTCCGATACGTCGTGTCTCGACAATGAGCGGCCAGATCATGAGGTGACGTTCCTTGAGCCATTTGATCTGATGGGGGCCGAGGCGACCATCGCGCAATACGCGCAGTTCGTCGCCGACAGCGGGCACCCGGCCCCTCCCTCGCCGGAGTTTCCGCAGGCTGCGAATCATCCCGTCGTACTCGTGAACTGGGATGACGCGGTCGACTTTTGTGACTGGGCCGGCGGCCGGCTTCCCACGGAGGCAGAGTGGGAATACGCGGCCCGAGGCGGACAAGCCGGGCTGGTCTACGGCACCAGTCAGGAACTGTCGCGCGATGCGGCGAATTTTGGAGCCGACCGGTGCTGCTCCGGCGCGAGTGGCGGCGGCGACGCCTGGGTGAACACGGCACCCGTGCGGTCGTTTCCCCCGAACGATTTCGGAGTGTACGACATGACCGGCAACGTCTGGGAGTGGGTAGACGGGTGGCTGGACGACCAGTACTACGCATCCTCGCCTCCCATCAACCCTCCCGGCGCGGCCACGGGCTACTCGCGTATCGCCCGAGGTGGTTCCTGGCTCAATTTCGCGGCGGCGTTGCGGACCTCGGTGCGGCTGCCGTTCGCGCAGACCGGGCAGACCAGCAATGTCGGAGTCCGTTGCGCCCGGGGACTCCCGACGGCGAGAGTCGATTGATACGAGGCCCGTCCTGCGGGCTGGGCCTGGACCGACCAGGCGGCGTGCCCGGCCGCGTGCGACCGATGAAGTACAGCCAGCGCTCGAAGACCTAGGGTGCCGGCTCCGCAGGCGACCGGCCAGGTATCGTCCACAGCGCGCCATCGGACGGTATCCGCGCAACGCCCAAGCCATGGTGGAAAACGAGCCCGCCCCCACGCTCGGCGGCGGCCGCCAGCATGCCAACTCCGCCCAGGGCGACCAATACCGACGCGATGACCACCCACCGCGTGGTCGAGTGCCAGATGTAGGACATGGCCATCCTGAACGAGGCGAAGACGACGAAGAACCAGGTGGTGCGATCGGCCCAGGTGAAGTGCGCCGTTACCGCGGCGCTCTCTACGGGCCCGACGCGCATGGCCTGTGCCGCCTCGAGTCCACTGAAATAGGCCGCCATCGCCATGAGCGCCCCACCGCAATACAGCCACGTCGCGGTGTCGCGCACCGACGCCCGCGACGGACGATACGCGCCCACGCTATCGACGACCGCGGCCACGAGCAGCAGCGAGATCGGAAAATGAACAAATAACGGATGGAGGTTGGGGGCCCAGTCTGGGATCAGGGACATGACGGGTTATGCGGCGGAGCGGCCCATATAATACTGCGGCCAGGTAGCCTGGCGCGAAGGCCCGGCGAAGCATCAACACACGATGGAAGGATGGCACGGCTGGGATGCGTATGCGCCAGTCTATGACTGGGAGAACGTGCGTACTGTCGGTCACCGTGACATCCCGTTCTGGCGGCGGCAGGTGGTGGCGTGCGGCGGTCCGGTCCTCGAACTGGGGTGCGGCACCGGCCGGGTGCTGTTGCCCATGGCCCGGACCGGGGAGCCGGTGGTCGGTCTGGACCGTTCCACCAACATGCTTGGCCTTGCGCGGCGACGGCTCAGGCGGGCGAGAGGGACGGACTCGGCGCGTCTGGTGCGTGGTGACATTCGGTCGTTGCCGTTCGCGTCGGACAGGCCCTTCAGCCTGGTGATGGCGCCATACGGGGTCTTGCAGTCGCTGCTGCGAAACTAGGACCTGCGACGCACGCTGGTCTCGGTGCGGAGCGTGCTGCGGCCCGGCGGAACATTCGCCATGGAACTGGTGCCGGATGTGCCCCAGCGGAGCGAGTACGAGCACCGAGGCAGTCATTGCCGGCGTCGGCAGGGCGGCTCGGCACGGATCAGCCTGGTTGAGTCCGTGCGGCAAGAGCGACCCCGGCAATTGACGGTGTTCGACCAGGAGTTTGCCGAGCGCCGGGGTCACTGCCGGACCACCCAACGCTTCTCACTGGCGTTTCGCACCTTGTCGATGCGCCAGATGACCGGCCGGCTGCGCCGCGCTGGATTCACAATCGATCGGCTGGAGGGTGATTATGTGGGCGGGCCGTGGACCGCCGAGGCCGAGACCTGGCTTGTCGTGGCGCACCGTGCGCGCTGACGGTTGCGTGATAAAATACGTTGTTTTTCTTTGTCTACTTACGGAGTTCTACCATGTCCGGCCATTCCAAGTGGGCCTCAATCAAGCACAAAAAAGGCGCGGCTGACGCTAAGCGCGGCAAGCTGTTCACCCGCATCATCAAGGAACTCACGGTCGCGGCGCGCGCCGGTGGCGGCGACCCTGATATGAATCCACGGCTTCGCACGGTGATCGCCGACGCCAAGGCGGCCAACATGCCGGCCGACAACATCAAGCGGGCGATACGCCGTGGCACGGACGCCGACACCGGGGTGAATTACGACGAGATCGTCTACGAGGGGTATGGCCCGGGTGGCGTCGCGTTGTTTCTCGAGGTGCTGACCGACAACCGGAATCGTGCCGTGGGCGAGATTCGCCACGCGCTCACGAAACATGGTGGCAACCTTGGCTCGGCGAACAGCGTGGCCTGGATGTTCGACAAACGAGGATACGTGTTGGTCGACCGAGCGGCGGCTGAGGAGGAGTCGTTGATGGCCGCCGCCATCGAAGCCGGTGCAGACGACTTCCTTGACGAAACCGACAGCTGGGAGATCATCAGCTCCCCCGAGGCCTTCGATGCCGTGGCGGAAGCGGTGCGGGCACTGGGGGTCGAGCCGACGGTGGCCCACGTCGCGATGCTGCCTCAAAATCAGGTGTCGCTCAAGGGTAAGCCGGCGCAGCAGATGCTGAAATTGCTGTCCGCCCTCGACGATCTGGATGACATTCGGCACGTCTGGTCGAACGCCGACATCAGCGAACAGGAGATCGAGGCCTCACTGACGTGAGGATCTTTGGCATCGACCCCGGCTCGCAGCGCACCGGGTACGGTTGTATCGATTCGGACGGGAGCCGCTACCGTCTCGTGGCGTGCGGTGCAGTGACGGTGTCCACGCGTCTCCCCTTTTCCGACAGACTAGCCGGCATCTACGATGAGTTGGTATCGCTGCTCGCGACCCATCGGCCCGAGTGCGTCGCCATCGAGGACGTTTTTGTTGCACGAAACGCCAAGAGTTCACTGAAACTTGGGCATGCTCGCGGGGTGGCCATGCTGGCCGCGTCGAAAGCCGGACTGACCGTGGCAGAGTACGCACCGACTGAGGTCAAGCTGGCGCTGGTGGGATTCGGACGCGCCGAGAAGACACAGGTGCAGCAGATGGTGGCGCTGCTCCTGGGGTTGGACACTCCACCGACGCCCCACGATGCATCCGATGCGCTGGCCATCGCCGTCTGTCATGCCAACAGGGCCGCCGGGCCGGCCGCGACCCGGCTGACCGTCGCCCAGACCCACGTGCGGAGTTGGAGGCAATATCGCCCGGAGGGGAGTGGGTCGTGACGGGCTCGCGATAGGCCACCAAGATGATCGCGCTTCTCTCAGGCCGGCTGCTGGACAAGGCGCCGAGTCGAATCGTCATCGACGTGCACGGTGTCGGCTACGACGTCCAGATCCCGCTCTCGACCTTCTACGGGTTGGGTGAAGCAGGGGCTGAGGTGTCCCTGCGTGTGCATACCCATGTGCGGGAGGACGCGCTTGCGCTCTTCGGTTTTGGCACTCGTCTGGAGCTCAAGCTCTTCGAGCAGTTGATCGGTATCTCCGGTATTGGCCCGCGGCTGGCCCTGTCCGTGTTGTCCGGCATCGAGTCGGTGGATCTGGTGCGAGCGGTACGTGAAGGAGACGTTGGACGTCTGACAGGAATACCGGGCGTTGGGAAAAAGACCGCCGAGCGGATTGGACTGGAGCTGAAGGATCGTCTCCAGGCGGTCCTCGAGGCGGATACCGATGATCCCGCCGACAGCGATGTCGGGTCAGACACGCGCGGCGATCTGCTCTCGGCGCTCCTCAATCTCGGCTACCATCGGCACCTCGCCGAGCGAGCCGTTGACGCGGCGCTGGCGGAGACCGACGGTACGTTCGAACAGATCCTGAGGCAGGCATTCAAGGAACTGGCCCGATGACCGACGGCGAGTCGTCCCCTCGCGTGGTGGCTGCGGAGCGGTTGGGCGACGAGGATCAGTTTGAGGCCGGACTTCGGCCGCGGACGCTCGATACGTATATTGGACAGGAGCGGCTCCGCGAGAATCTTGGCGTCTCGATAACCGCCGCGCGGCAACGACACGAAGCGCTCGATCATGTGTTGTTGTATGGTCCACCCGGCCTCGGCAAGACCACTCTCGCCTACGTGGTGGCCAATGAGCTCGGGGTTGCCATTCGGACCACCTCCGGTCCTGTCCTCGAGAAACCGGGAGATCTGGCCGCGATCTTGACGAATCTCTCGGAGCGCGAGGTGCTGTTCATCGACGAGATTCACCGGATCAGACCGGTCATCGAGGAGATTCTCTATCCGGCGATGGAGGACCACGAACTCGACATCGTGATCGGCCAGGGGCCGGGCGCGCGGTCTGTTAAGGTTCCGTTGCTGCCGTTCACGTTGATCGGGGCAACGACCCGAGCCGGTCTGCTCACGGCGCCGCTGCGCGCGCGGTTTGGTATCGTGCACCGCTTGGATTTCTACCGGACTGTTGATCTCCAGGAGATCGTCCGGCGGTCCGCCGGCATTTTCGAGGTGCCGATCGACGACGACGCGACCATGGAGATCGCGCGTCGGTCGCGCGGGACTCCACGAGTGGCAAATCGACTCCTGCGTCGTGTGCGCGACTATGCGCAGGTCCGCGCCGACGGCACGATCACGCACGAGGTGGCGCTGAAGGGGCTCGAACTGCTGGAAGTTGATCCGAACGGTCTGGACGCGGCGGATCGACGACTATTGCGCACCATCATCGACAAATTCGGAGGGGGGCCTGTCGGGCTGAATAGTATCGCTGCCGCGCTCAGCGAGGAGAAAGAGGCGATCGAAGACATTTACGAGCCGTTCTTGATCCAGGGCGGGTTTCTCGACCGCACCCAGCGCGGCCGAGTGGCCACACCACGCGCCTACGACTACTTCGGACTGCGGGTGCCGGATCGTGAGGGTCGGCTCTGGTAAGGAGTCTCTTTGTGCGCACAGGTCTTCGATCTCGGCCTGCACCCTGGTGGTGGTCGGGCCCGCACGAGCTGGCCTGACGAACCGGATCGATCGGTGGGAAAGGATGCGACGGGCGAGATGAACGCAACGACACGCGCCGGAGACCCGGGTCGGACACTCCGAGCTGTGCAGATCTCTTCGCTGGGCACCTATGTGCCGCCGCGAGTGCTGACCAATAGCCAGCTCGAGCAGATAGTGGACACGTCTAACGAATGGATTCTGAAGCGCACGGGCATACGTGAGCGACATATCGCCGATGACGACGTTGCCACATCGGACCTGGCGGTCGAGGCCGCGCGCATCGCACTGGCAGGGGCCGGGGTAGCGGCCGCGGACATCGGCTTCCTCGTGGTGGGGACGACCACTCCGGACACGTTCTTTCCCAGTACCGCCTGTCTCGTACAGGACAGGATTGGCGCGACTCGGGCGTGGGGGTTCGACTTGGGCGCCGCGTGCTCAGGTTTCACCTACTCGGTGACGACCGCCATGCAGATGGTGGCGTCTGGGGCACACGACCATGCTCTGGCAATCGGCGCCGACATCATGTCGCGGATCATTGACTATCAGGACCGTACCACCTGTGTGATCTTCGGGGACGGGGCCGGCGCGGTCGTCGTCTCGCCCGCCGCGGATCCGGAGCTGCGCATTCTCGATTTCGCCCATGAGGTGGACGGCAGCGGCGGGCCCGCGCTCCGGATGCCTGCCGGTGGAAGCCGGCTTCCCGCGTCACATGAGACGGTCGACCAGCGACTTCACTACGTGCATCAGGATGGCGCGGCGGTGTTCAAGTTCGCAGTACGAAAGACGAGCGAGATCTGTCATCGGATCCTGGGTCGAAACGGGTTGCGTGCCACCGACGTCGACCTGTTTGTTTCTCACCAGGCGAACCGGCGGATCATCCAGGCCGCTGCGCGCCAGCTCTGCCTGCCGGACGAGAAAGTCGTGATCAACATCGACCGGTTCGGCAACACGACCGGTGCGACCATTCCATTGGCCCTCGGTGATGCCCTCGCCGACAAGCGACTCAAGAAGGGCGACCTGGTGCTGCTGGCGTCGGTCGGCGCCGGGTTCACCGTGGGTGCGATGTTGGTGCGCTGGGCGTACTAGCGGTGTGTTCTTGGCCTCGGTCTTCAGGCTTGGGCTTCGACTGATGCCAAGCGATCGACGCCCGTGCGGTCACTCGGCGGACGTGTCGCCGCCGTGCATCCTCCATGCGTGTTTCAGATTTTGATTTCGACCTTCCGCCCGAGCTGATCGCGCAGACGCCGACTGATGACCGAGAATCCGCTCGGCTCTTGCTGGTCGACCGCGAGAGTCATGGGTTTGAGGACCGACGGGTCACCGATCTTCCAGATTTGCTGGGGCCGCGCGATCTGCTCGTCATCAACGACACCCGCGTCTTTCCTGCCCGACTGCTCGGCCATCGTGTACCCACCGGCGGCGCGGTCGAGTGCTTGCTGTTGACCCGGCTCGACGGCGAACGGTGGGATGCCCTGATGCATCCGGGGCAGAAGTTGCGGGTCGGTGCGCGCGTGCGGTTCGAGCGAGAGGGGCGTCAGCTTCATGGCGAGGTGCTGGAACATCGCGTGTTTGGCCGTCGGACGATTCGTCTCTGGGTCGACGGTGACGGCACCGTGGATGAACTGGTGGATGAGCTCGGTCATATTCCGTTGCCGCCATACATACGTCGGTCCGACCGGCCTGTGGACCGCGACCGGTATCAGACGGTGTATGCCGCCGTCCGTGGTTCGGTCGCGGCACCGACCGCCGGTCTCCACCTCACCGATGCGATGTTGCAGCGGTGTGCGGAAAGGGGCATCGAAGTGGCCCGGTTGACGCTGCACGTCGGGTACGGCACGTTCAAACCGGTTCGCGTCGATCGTGTCGAGGACCACACGGTTGATGCGGAGTCATACGACGTGCCGCCGGAGACCGCTGACGCCGTCAATCGCGCGCTCGACACAGGCCGGCGCGTGGTGTCCGTCGGCACCACGACGACTCGTGCGCTCGAAACGGCCGCCCGGGCCGGCGGCGGCCGCTTGCGGGCCGGCCGCGGTGTCAGCGACCTCTACCTATATCCAGGGGTGCCGGTCCAGGTCGTCGGGGCGCTGTTCACCAATTTTCATCTGCCTCGCTCATCGCTGCTCATGCTGGTGAGCGCCCTCGGGGGGCGGGAACGGGTGCTTGATGCCTATGCCGCGGCGGTGCGGCGTGGCTATCGGTTCTATAGCTATGGCGACGCCATGCTCCTTCTGTGACGCCGATGGCGGGCCTCTCCTGCTCCCGGGTGCCAGAGTTGATACAATGACGTCGTGACCATCGGCTCGACGGGCCTTGAGTGGCGGTTCGATCGCGCCGATCTAGGGTTTGCTTAAGAACGGCTTCGCCTTTTAGGGCGTCGAGGCGCAAAAGGGGAAGCTGTGCTTACACGAGCCCACAGTCCACGAGAAGCGTTGCCTGGTGATGTTGCGCCGACGTCGGTCCGTGCGCCCAGAGGAGTCGCTTCGTTAGCACGCCGGTGTAGCTCAGCTGGTTAGAGCACGCGGCTCATATCCGCGGCGTCCGGGGTTCAAGTCCCTGCACCGGCACCATTGTCCTCACCGCGGGAGTGGTCGGGGTTCGTACGCAGTCACCTGAACCCCGACCACGACCCGCCGGTGTCACGTTTCAATCCTCTGTTGGCCGTGTCCCCGGCAGGGCGGCCTCGCGCGACAATGCTGGGGGTTCGGGGCGTAGCCCCGTCTAAGCAGATGACCCAACTGGTTGCGAGGGTATCGGCGTTCCTGAGCCATCAGGCGTTGATTCCGGACGGGGCGCGAGTGCTGGTTGCCGTGTCCGGTGGCGGCGATTCGGTCGCCTTGTGGTGTCTGCTCTCCGAGCTGAGCCAGCGGCGGGCGTTTGACGTGGTCGGGATGGCGCATCTCAACCACCAGCTGCGCGGGGTGGCCTCGGACGCAGACGCTCGCTTCTGTCAGGATCTGGCGAACCGCTTCGGGTTGCCGTGCCTCATCGAAGTGACCGATATCGCGGCGCTGGCACAGGCGGAAGGGATCTCCATCGAAACCGCCGGTCACCAGGCGCGGCATGAGTTCTTCGACCGGGCCGCCCAGAGTCTCGGCGCCACGCACATCGCGCTTGGTCATACCATCGACGACCAGGCAGAAACCTACTTGCTGCGGTTGTTGCGGGGCGCCGGCGCAGCCGGTCTCTCCGCGATGCGGCCGGTCCTCGACCGGGTTGTCCGGCCGCTGTTGCAGGTGCGGCGGGTCGAGTTGCGCGAGTATCTCGCGGCGCAAGGCGTGTCGTTTCGGGAGGATGCGTCGAACTTGGATGAGCGGGTGTCGCGAAATCGCGTCCGGCACGATCTGTTGCCGCACCTGCGTCGGTACGCGCCTCGGGTGGTCGAGACTCTGGCTCGAGAGGCGGAGATCGCGCGGGCCGACGACGAGTGGCTCGACCAGGTCGCAAACGAATCGCGCGCGACTCTCGTCAAAAGTGATGAGGGGGCTATCGAGGTCGACGCGGAAGGCTTGACGTCGTTGCATCCGGCGCTGGCAAGGCGAGTGGTTCGTGGTCTGCTCGCTGACGTGTCTGACCGAGGGTGTGGGTTCGACCAGGTCGAGCGGCTGCGGGGGATGGCCGCCGGCTTGCTGCCCTCTCTCGACCTGCCCGGGTGCCGCGCGGAGCGGCGGGGCAACGTGATTCACCTGACGGCTCGAGCCGGGCGCGGGACCGCGTCGTCTGCGTGTGAGCCGTTCGAGTATCAACTCGACGTGCCGGGTGAAGTCGCGGTGCCGGAAGCGGGCGTCACCATGAGCGCTGAGTGCCACGACGCTCAGCGACCGGGTCGTCTGCTCCTGGGCATGATCGATGACGGCGACGCCGGCGAGTGGGCGGTAGGCGTGGACGTTGAGGCCCGTCGGCTCTGCGTGCGCAATTGGCGCGAGGGTGATCGGTTTCGCCCACTCGGGCTCAACGGGCACAGGAAAAAATTGCAAGATCTGTTCGTGGACCGGAAAATTGGTCGAGCAGACCGTCATCGGGTCCCGGTGGTCCTCGATCACCGGGACCGCGTCATATGGGTTGTCGGGCTGGGGCTGAGCGACGATTTTCGGATCACAGGGGCAACAACAAGCATGGTAATCTTGAAGGTCGGACCTTTGGGAGATAAGTTGTGAACTCGACGACGCGCAGTCTGCTGTTCTGGATGGTTCTGGTGGTCGCAGTGGTTCTCGTCTGGAGCCTCTCGTCCCAGTTCCGGACCGGCGACACCCCGGTGGACTTCAGCGAGTTCATCCGGTGGGTGGACACTGGTGTGGTTGACCGGGTAGAGCTGACCGGAAACGAGATTGTCGGCACAGACTCGAGTGGCGAGCGGTTCAGCACCTACGCGCCGCCACAATACGAGGGGTTGGGCAACAAGTTGATCGAGCGCGACATCGTGGTGGTGGCCACGGCGGCCACCGCGAGCCCGTGGGTGACGCTATTTTACTCGTGGGCGCCACTGCTGCTGATTGTGGGTTTCTGGGTGTTCTTCATGCGGCAGATGCAGAGCGGTGGTAATAAGGCGCTCTCCTTCGGCAAGAGCCGAGCCAAGCTCTCATCGAGCACTCAGAAGAAGGTCACATTCAAGGACGTCGCCGGGGTCGAGGAACCGAAAGAGGACCTCCAAGAGATCATCGATTTCCTCAAAGAACCGCAGAAATACCAGAAACTTGGCGGACGAATCCCGAAAGGCGTCCTGTTGATGGGCCCTCCCGGGACCGGAAAGACCTTGTTGGCCCGGGCCGTTGCGGGTGAAGCGAGCGTGCCGTTCTTCTCGATCAGCGGTTCTGACTTCGTGGAGATGTTCGTCGGTGTCGGTGCGTCTCGGGTCCGCGATCTGTTTGAACAGGGGAAGAAGAATGCGCCGTGCATCGTGTTCATCGATGAGATCGACGCGGTGGGTCGTCATCGTGGCGCTGGTCTTGGTGGGGGACACGACGAGCGCGAACAGACATTGAACCAACTCCTGGTGGAGATGGACGGATTCGAATCAAACGAGGGCGTGATCCTGGTGTCGGCCACGAACCGTCCCGATGTGCTCGACCCCGCGCTGCTGCGCCCTGGTCGGTTCGACCGCCGGATCGTCGTCAGTCGTCCCGATGTGCGGGGACGGGAGGGCATTCTGGCCGTGCACACCCGGAAGATTCCCCTGTTCGACGACGTCGACATTCATGTGTTGGCGCGGGGTACGTCAGGAATGTGTGGCGCTGACATTGCCAACCTCGTGAACGAGGCAGCCCTCAACGCGGCGCGGTACAACCAGAAGACCGTCATGATGCAGGATTTCGAATTCGCCAAGGACAAGGTGATGATGGGGTCTGAGCGGCGGTCGATGATTATCAGCGACGAAGAGAAACAGGTGACGGCGGTGCACGAGGCGGGCCACGCGTTGCTGGGCGTGGTGCTTGAGCATTCCGATCCGGTGCACAAGGTCACGATCATTCCCAGGGGCATGGCGCTCGGGGTCACCATGCAGCTGCCGCTCGACGACAAGCACAACTATGCGACTCCGTACTTGAACGACCAGTTGGCGGTGTTGCTCGGTGGCCGGATTGCCGAGGAGATTACCAACACGGTCGTCACGACCGGTGCGGGCAACGACCTCGACCGAGTGACCGAGCTTGCACGCAAGATGGTCTGCGACTGGGGCATGAGTGAGGCCATCGGTCCGTTGACCTTCGGTCGCAAGGAGGAGGAAGTGTTCCTCGGCCGCGACTTGGCGCAGCACAAGGACTATAGCGAAGAAACGGCAAACCAGATCGATCAAGAGATCAAGCGGATCGTGACGGAGAACTACGATCGTGCCCGTGCCATTCTTGAGGGCAAGAAGAGTGAACTGCTCCAGATTGCCGAAGAGTTGCTGACTCGAGAGGTGCTCTCCGGGGGGCAGGTTAAACAGATCGTCTCCGGGCAACCGCTCGACGCTCTCCCGGCCGCGTCAGATCAGCTGGATCAGTCCACCATCCCTGAGACGGAACACCCACCGGTCGTGCCGCCGCTCGGGAAGCCGTTGCCACAGGAATAATGCTCACAACGCCGCGCCGGCCCGGCGCGGCGTGCTGTCACCGGTTCCCCACTCCCGCGGCACCGCGGGTCAGTCTGGGGTGTGTCGTCTTTGCACACTCCTGTCTCCCAGATCCGGCAATTTGCCGGCTGGTCGTGAGGATCGGTCGCGGCGCGACTGTGTCTGGAACGTCATGATCCGTAGGCGTCGCTACGCCGTGCCGCTGCCCGGTGCTGCCCCGCTCCAACTGGGGGACCGGACACTGGTCATGGGCATCGTCAACGTGACGCCCGACTCGTTCTCGGATGGGGGGCTGTGCTTCGACCCGGGTCGCGCCGTGGCCCACGCGCTGCAGATGGAGGCTGCCGGAGCAGACGTGCTGGATGTTGGCGGCGAGTCGACACGCCCCGGCGCGGCGGCGCTATCGGACGATGAGGAGTTGGCGCGAGTCGTGCCGGTGCTCCGGGGACTCATGGGGCAGGTCGGGGCGCCAGTGTCGATCGACACCTACAAGGTGCGGGTCGCGCAGGCGGCGCTCGATCTCGGCGCTACGATTGTGAACGACGTGTCGGGATTGTTGTACGAACCAGAGTTGGCGGAGGTGGTCGCCTCACGGGGCGCCGCGTTGGTCTTGATGCACAACCGAGGACGTTCGCTCGAGATGTACCGGGACGCTGAATATGCCGACGTCGGCCGCGAGGTCGTTGCCGAGCTTGCGGACCTGATCGCCGTCGCGGTCGACTCGGGAGTGGGGCGGTCTCGGATCATCGTAGACCCTGGTCTGGGATTCGCCAAACGCGCCGAGCACAGTTACGAGGCGCTGGCGTCGGTCGGTGAACTGGTTTCCCTGGATCGACCGATTCTGGTCGGACCATCGCGGAAATCGTTCCTGGCGGCCGGGAACGACGCGGGGCCGACGGAGTGTGAATGGGAAACCGCGGCTGCCGTCACCGCGGCGGTCCTCGAAGGGGCGCACATCGTAAGGGTGCATCAAGTGGCCGAGCTGGCGCGGGTGGTTCGGGTGGTCGACCGAATCCTGGCACGCCGGTCAGCAACTGACGCCGCGCGGAAAAGAGCGGCGTCATGACCGAGACGCTGACCGACACCCTGGCGCTGGACCGGGTCGGTTTGTGGGGGCTGCTTGATATCGCCATCGTCTCTGTCTTGATCTATGAGCTGTTGAAGGTGGTTCGGCGTACCCACGCGGCGCAGATTTTTGTCGGCGGTGGTCTGATCATCGGACTCTACTACGCGTCGCAGTTCACACCACTGCAGACCACGCACTGGCTGATCCGCGACATGTTCGGCTACATCGTGTTCGCTGCCATCGTCATCTTCCAGAGTGATATCCGTCGCGCGCTCGTCCATTTCGGGCGCGCGCCGTTCTTCCGATACCTCAGCCGGCCGGAGACCACCGACGAGACGCTCGAAGAGGTGGTGGTCGCGCTCCAGATGCTGGCCGACCAACGAATCGGGGCGATTGTCGCTATCGAGCGAGACATCGGGCTGCGCAACTACGTCGAGAGCGGAATTCCTCTCGACGCCACGGTCAGCTACGACCTGCTGGTGACCGTGTTCAGACCGAGCTCACCCATGCACGACGGCGCCGTGGTCATCCAGCAAGATCGAGTGGCGGCGGCCGCTTGNTTCCTCCCGCTGACGGTGAATCCACGGGTGAGCAAGGACCTCGGCACGCGGCACCGTGCGGCGATCGGGCTCAGCGAGGAGACCGACGCGATTGTGCTGGTGGTGTCGGAAGAGACGGGTCGGCTGTCGCTCGTGCTGAATGGGAAGATGGAGCATGACCTGGAGGCCGACCAGCTTCGCTATCGCCTTGAGGCGTTGATGTTGGACCGCAAGCCCGCGGAGACCAGTCGTGACGCGAAGGGACTTGTTTCCTGATGGCGCACCCGTTTGCGCGCGGTCTCGGGTTGAAAGCGCTCGCGGTGGCGCTGGCCGTGTTGCTGCGGCTGGCCGTGGCCGGAGATCCGGTCGTGGAGCGGGGGTTNCGCATCCCNCTGGAATTTGAGAACCTGCCGGGGGCCGTCGAGATCCTGGGCGACGCGCCTGACANCGTNGAGGTCCGTGTGCGTGGCTCGTCGGGCGTCCTGCGGCGCCTGGAGGCCGGTGACGTCGCGGCGGTCATCCCTCTGGGTTCGTCGCGACCGGGCACACGACTTTTCGACATGACGGATGGGTTGGTGCAGGTACCGCTTGGGGTGGAAGTGACCCAAGTCATTCCGTCGACCGTGTCGTTGCGGCTGGATGTACAAGGTCTGCCCAAGCTGGTTCCCGTGGTCCCGGTCGTCGAAGGTGAGCCGGCCAGTGGGTTCGTCGTGGGGGCGGTGACGGCCGATCCAGCCATGGTCGAGGTCGTCGGGCCGCTGAGCCGCCTGGGCGAGTTGACTCATGTCATCACGGAGTCACTCGACGTGACCGGCACGGCGGTGCCGGTCACATCAACTGTAACCGTGGGTGTGGATGATCCGCACCTGCGTCTTGCCACGCCGCAAACCGCACGAGTGACCGTGGACATCNTGAGAGAGCCTGTTCAGCGGACCCTCGAGGACGTCCCGCTGCAGACCCGAAACGCGGCCGACGGGCTGGCCTGGGCGGCGACGCCGGCATCGGTCACCGTGACGGTGTTCGGCCCGCCGGAGCTGATGCGCGAGCTCGATGGCGAGGACGTCACGGCGTATCTGGATCTTGCCGGCCATGGGGCCGGCGTCTACAATCTGGCGGTCACGATCGACCCGCATCGGGCGTTTGATGCCGTCACCGTCGAGCCCACGGTGGTGCAAGTGACCTTGCAGTAAACGCGACGTCCAACCATGCACACCGAGTTGTTCGGAACCGACGGGATTCGCGGTAGGCCCGGCGCGCCGCCGCTCGACGAGCGTACCCTCGTGCGGCTGGGCACGGCAATCGCTCGCACGCTTGGTGGCGACGACCCCCCGATCCGCGTGTGCATTGGCCGGGATACGCGCGAGTCAGGCCCATGGATCGCGACCCACCTGGTGCGTGGTTTGATCGGCGCGGGAGCGGAGGTCACCGATGCCGGAGTGCTGTCGACTCCGGCTGTCGCCCACGTGACCCGCGAGGGCGGTTTCCACGCGGGCATCGTCATATCTGCGTCACACAACCCGTTCCAGGACAACGGCGTCAAGGTGTTCACGCGCTCCGGCGAGAAGGCGGACGACGCGGTCGAGGCCCGTCTCGCCGCATTCATGGTCGACGACGCGGGATCGATGCCGCCTTCACTGGCCACGCGGCCCGGCGAGACGGCCGGTCTCGTCGACGGTTACCTGATACACACCAGACGCTTGTTCGACGGGGTCACGGTGCCGGCAGATTTCCGGCTGATCATCGATTGCGCCAACGGCGCCACCAGCCGGATCGCGCCGCAGCTGTGTCGCGATGTGGGGNTCGATCTGATAGTGATGCACGATCGTCCGGACGGCCGCAACATCAACTTCGAGTGCGGCTCCACTCATCCGGAGGGCGTGGCGCGNGCGGCGGTTGAANAGGGATGCCGCCTTGGCGCGGCGTTTGACGGGGACGGCGACCGGGTCGTGTTCGTGGACCATCGCGGCGCGGTTATTGATGGGGACGCGGTGTTGCTGATCGCGGCGCGGCGACTCGCTGCCGCCGGTCGTCTTCGGCATCGCGGGGTCGTGGCGACCGTCATGAGCAATATCGGCCTCGAGCACGCGTTGCGCGCCGACGACATCGAGATGTATCGGTGTGCGGTCGGCGACCGCGCCGTGTGGAGCGAGATGGCGACCCGAGGACTGGCGTTGGGAGGGGAGCAGTCAGGACACATCATTGTCGCCGACCATTTGCCGACTGGCGACGGGTTGGCGACCGCACTCCTGGTCCTGCGGGCGGTCATCGAGACGGGGCGCGATCTGGCTGAGCTGGCCTCCGATCTGGTGTCGTCGCCGCAGGTGTTGCTGAATGTTCAGGTGCGCGAGCGGATTCCGTTGGCCAACGTGCCGGAGGTGTCACGGCTAGTCGCCGCGGCGGAGCGGCAACTGGCCGGTGCGGGACGCGTGCTGGTGCGTTACTCCGGTACCGAACCGTTACTGCGAGTCATGATCGAGGGGCCGGATCAGGCGACGATTCAACGCTTGGCCGAGGGCATCGCGGAACAGGTGCACGCCGACCTGGGAGTGAGGCCATAGGGTGCTGCACGAATGATGCGTCTGGCTGTCAACATCGACCACGTAGCGACCGTCCGCCAGGCGCGGCGGGCGCGGGAACCGGAGCCGGTTACCGCGGCCGCCCTGGCAGAGCTGGCCGGCGCTGACGGTATCACCGTCCATCTGCGAGGCGACCGCCGTCACATGCAGGACCGCGACCTGCGGATGTTGCGTGATGTGGTGTCGACCCGGCTGAATGTGGAAATGGCGGCCACCGACGAGATGATGATCATCGCATCGTCCCTCAAGCCGGACCAGGTGACCCTGGTGCCGGAAGAGCCGGGCGAAGTGACGACGACCGGCGGACTCGACGTGTCGGCGAACCAGACCGCCATCAGTGCGGCTGTGCGTCGGTTGCAGGACGCGGGGATCCCCGCAAGCCTGTTCATCGACGCCGACCCCGACCAGGTGTCGCTGGCCGGGCCGACCGGCGCCACCGCGATCGAAATCAATACTGGGCCGTATGCCGCCGCGTCCGTCTCGCGGCGAGCCGGGGAGATCGTCAAGATCCAGCAAGCCGCGCGGCAGGCACGCACCGACGGACTTGAAGTGCTGGGTGGTCACGGCCTGACGTATGTCAACGTTGGGCTGGTAGCCGCCATCCCCGAGATCGTCGAACTCAACATTGGCCATAGCATNATCTCCCGGGCGGTGTTGGTTGGCCTGGAACGAGCGGTACGGGACATGATCGCGCTCGTACGCTGACGTCGCGCTGTCACGACGAGCCGGGGTGTCGCCACACGCCCGACACTGGGGCTGGTCGCGTTCGGCCCGAGCCCGCGTCGCGGGGTGATAGCCGCGGCGGCAGGACTGCCACAGACTGCTATGATCGACGAGAGCGCAGAGTCAAACTCCGGTACCGCCATGACACGTATCGAACCGTTTCCGCTCGTCGTCTCGCTTGGGATCGCGTGCGGGTTGATGGGGTGGGTCGTCTTGTCCCAGCGCCCGGTCGAGCCGGTGACCGTCGCCGACGTGTCGTCGTCGGTGGAATCGGGGCCCACCGTGCCGNCGGTGCCGCCGGTCGACGAAANCCGGGCCGCAGANTTGCGTCAGGCTGCCGAACAATCACCGGCCGACACCCAAGTCCGGGTGGACCTCGGCAACCTCTATTTCTATGCCCAACGGTTCGAGGAAGCGCTCCCCTGGTATGAAGCGGTGCTGGANTTGGAGCCCGACGAGGTCGACGTCAGCACCGACCTGGCCCTGGCCTACTACTACCTGGAGGACACCGAACGCGCGCTCGCCCAGTTTGATCGGTCACTCGAGATAGATCCGGCGCACCCAAAGACGTTTCTCAGTCTCGGCATGGTTCGCGCGTTCGGCAATCGTGACCTTGACGGCGCCATGGCCGCCTGGGAAGAGGTCCTGCGTGTGGCTCCGGGCAGTGCCGAGGCGCTNGCGGCGACCGAGGCGCTCGAGAGTCTCCGTGCGGTTCACTAGCAGACTGAGCCACCGATGGTGTTAGGTTGGCTGATCCGGTTTCTCATCACGGTGGTCCTGCTGCGACTGGCTTGGACGTTTCTGGCTGGACTCGCCCGGGGCGCGACGACCCGACCTCAGGTNCCGCCCACCAAGGCGGTCTCGCTGGTGCGCGATCCGGCCTGTGGCACCTATATTGATCGGAGCCGGGCCATCACCCTGCGGCACAAGGGTGAAACCCACCACTTCTGCTCTGAAGATTGCCGGGCCGGCTTTCAGCAGGGGCAACGCGCAGCCGCCAAAGGCGCATGATGCAGGTNGAGGAACGTCTTCGGGCTGACATCGTCGAGGTNGGTCGACGTGTCTACGCCCGTGGGTTCGTGGCGTCGAACGATGGCAATATCAGCGTCCGGCTCGACGACGACCGGCTGCTGATGACGCCCACCGGCGTGTCGAAGGGGTTCATGACCCCGGACATGATGGTCACGACCGACTTGGCCGGCCGGAAGCTGACCGGTGATCGCGAGGCCTCGTCCGAGATCCTGATGCATCTGGCGGTCTATGAACACAGACCGGAGATCAACGCCGTCGTGCATGCGCACCCACCCACGGCGACGGGGTTCGCGGTGGCTGGGATTCCGCTGGACCGAGCGGTTCTGGCCGAAGTGGTTACCACGCTCGGGAGCATTCCGATCGCCGACTATGGGACACCTTCGACGGCGGAGCTGGCCGAGGCCGTGCGGCACTACATCAGTGCCCACGACGGGTTGCTGCTGGCCAATCATGGGGCATTGACCGTGGCGCAGGAGTTGTTCGCGGCCTACTACAAGATGGAGACGGTCGAGCATTTCGCCCGTATCAGTCTGGTGGCAAGGCAACTGGGCGGAGAGCGCGTGCTCTCACGTGAAGAGGTGAATCGTCTCCAGAGCCTGCGCGATCGATATGGGATTGCGGCGCCGGCGCCGTTGTGCCCACCGGATCAGGAGGCCGGGGACGAGGTCAGTTGCCAGGCCGTGGACGCGCCGTCGAGTCCCGATGCTCGCTTGGTGACCCCGGCGCCGGGGTCGAATGCCGTGGCGCTAGGTCTGGATGATGAAGTTCGACTAACATACCGCGAACTGACGGCGTTGATTGCGGACGCTGTCAACCAGTTCCGTTAGTGTCTTGGACGGGAATGCTGTTGCGTGGTGGGTGTGCGGAATACCAGAGGAGGTAGATCATGGGCGAGGCGCTCGGTATGGTGGAGACTAAGGGGCTTGTCGCGATGATCGAAGCGTCGGATGCCATGGTAAAGGCCGCCAACGTCACGCTGATCGGTTGGGAGAAGATCGGTGCGGGGTTCGTGACGACCATCGTGCGAGGNGAGGTGGCGGCCGTGAAGGCGGCGACTGATGCGGGCGCGGCGGCAGCGCGNCGAGTCGGCGAACTGGTCTCCGTCCATGTCATTCCGCGTCCCCACGCCGATCTCGAAGACGTGCTNCCCATCGGCAAGAGCGCCGGCAAGTGACACCGTCAGACTCGTCGTTTTCGACCAACCGCAGCGTCCGTCATACTTGCCAGCCGGGCTCCTTCGACGTCTCCGAGTGGCACGCGCCGGGACCTGACCCACGAACCAGTGAGAGACGTGATCCGCCATGATTCTGGGCAAAGTCGTGGGCACCATCGTTGCCACTCGTAAGGACGAGCGGCTGGTCGGGAGTACGCTGTTGCTAGTCCAGCCCGTTCTACCGGACGGCGAGGCCCGGGGTGGCCCGATCGTTGCCGTTGATACCGTGGATGCTGGCGCGGCGGAAACAGTGCTGGTGGTGAGCGGGAGTTCCGCGAGAATGGCGGCTGGCCAGGCCGATCGCCCGATCGATGCGGCGATCATCGGCATCGTTGATGTGGTCTCGACCAACGAGGCGCCCTGAGCCCACCCCATGCACTTGGCTCGAGTAATTGGTACCGTCGTCGCCACGACCAAGGACCCAGGCCTGGCCGGGCGCACGCTCCTGGTGTTGCAGCCGTTATCACCTGAGCGCGAGACGGTTGGCGTCCCGTTGGTGGCCGTAGACTCGGTCGGCGCGGGTCGCGGTGAGGAGGTGTTCTTCGTCCGCGGGCGCGAGGCCTCGTTCCCGTTCCTTCCGGCCGCGGTACCCACCGACGCGAGCGTCATCGGCATCTGCGACCAGTGGAGTTCGGATGCGAGCGGCTCCAGACCTCCGCGCCGCAGGCCCCGCCGTCGGTCCAGCCGCGACCCTGTGAAGGACCAGAGCTGATGCGATTGGCGCGCATCGTCGGCANGGTCGTCGCGACCCGCAAGAACCCCAAACTCGAGGGGGCGAAGCTGTTACTGGCCCGTCCTGTGGACCAGGCGGGCGAACCCACGGGCGCTGCACAGTTGGCGATCGACGCGGTTGGTGCCGGTATCGGTGAATTGGTGCTGCTCGTGCTCGAGGGGCGCGCGGCCGGGAGCGCACTCGGGCGGCGTGCCGCGCCGGTGGACGCGGCCATCGTGGGTATCGTCGATCCATCCGGTGCGGGTGATTGACACACCCCGGCGCTGGCCCGCCGACCCGTCCCATCGCCATGACCGAGACCAAGCCAGCTGTTCTGGTCACGCGCCGGATTCCCTCAGCGGTCCTCGACCAGCTCGCGCCGTCATGCCTGGTCGATCTGCACCCAGGGACCGACGAATTACCACATGAGGAGGTGTGTGCGCGGCTGCGTGGGAAACAGGGACTCATCTGCATGTTCAACGACCGCATTGATGCTGCCGNCATCGCAGCGGGNGACTCGCTACGCGTGATCGCCACCGTGGCCGTCGGCTTTGACAACATCGACGTGGGAGCGGCGGCCGCGCGCGGCATCGTCGTCACCAACACCCGGGATATCCTCACGGGCGCGACCGCCGAGTTGACGTGGGCGTTGATTCTCTCGGTCACGCGGCGGATCGGCGAGGCCGACCGGGCCGTCCGGCGAGGTGGTTGGGCCGGCTGGACATTCGATTTCATGCTGGGGAGCGAGCTTCAGGGCAAGCAGCTCGGCATCGTCGGCGCGGGTCGCATCGGGCGGGCCGTGGCTGCGGTCGCACCCGCATTCGGCATGCAGGTCGTGTTCTCGGCCAAGCCCGGCGCCGACCGCGACTCGGCCTCTGACGAGACGGTCGTATCGCTCGACGAGCTTCTGCTGACGTCCGATGTAGTGTCGCTCCATCTCCCACTGACCGAGACCACCAGGCACGTGATCAACCGGCGGACGCTGGCACGAATGAAGCGGTCGGCCTGTCTCATCAACACATCGCGCGGTCCGATCGTGGACGAGGCAGCGCTGTCGTGGGCGCTTGAAGAGCGTCTGATTGCGGGGGCCGGACTCGACGTGTTTGAGGAGGAGCCACGTGTGCATCCAGGTCTCCTGCAGCGAGAGAACGTCTGTTTGACGCCCCATATCGGCAGTGCGACCCGAGAGACGCGCGCCGCGATGGCGGCGCTGGCGGTGCGNAACGTGGTGGAAGTGCTCGCCGGGCGACCCGCGGTGACACCGGTCCATCATTGAGTCCGCACGTCCGACCGCCCCCGGATCTCTGCCTGGATCTTCGCTGATGACGGCACGAAGCACCGCCCCGGCGCGCTCTGATCCCGCCTCGGCGCCCCCGCGCCGACAGGTCGGTCTGGTGATGCGACGTCTGAAGGCGGCGCTGCGGGCGATGGAAGAGCCGGTGGTCGCCAAGATGGCGGAGAACGAGCAAGCGGACCCGTTCAAGGTCCTGATTGCGACGCTGCTCTCGGCCCAGACGCGAGACCCCGTGACGCTTGAAGCGTCGACGCGACTCTTCGGCCGCGCCGACACGCCCGCCACGATGGCTCGGCTCCGCCTCAACACGATCGAGACACTGATCTACCCCGTGAGTTTCTACCGCAACAAGGCCCGCCACCTGAAGGCCACCTGCCGGTTGCTGCTCGAGCGCCACGCCGGACAGGTTCCGACCACGATGGCAGAACTGGTGGCCCTGCCCGGGGTCGGTCGGAAAACCGCTAATCTGACGCTCATTGTCGCCTTGCGCAGCGAAGACAATATTTGCGTCGACACCCATGTACACCGGATCTCGAACCGGCTGGGGTGGGTGGNGACCCGCACCCCTGATGAGACGGAGCAGGCGCTCTATCGCACGGTCGCCCGCCGCTGGTGGCCGCTCATCAATCTGTCTCTCGTCACGTGGGGACAGAACGTCTGCAAACCGCTCTATCCGATCTGTGGCCGGTGCCGGCTGGCGTCGTTGTGTCCTCGTATCGGCGTGGACAAGGTCGGGAAGTGAACGGACAATGGACATGGAGCCGCCGAATGTTGACCGTCAACGAAATCTTCCATTCCATTCAAGGTGAATCCGACCAGGCGGGACGCCCCTGTGTGTTCGTGCGGCTGACCGCCTGTGATCTCCGTTGCGTGTGGTGCGACACCCCGTATGCGTTTCACGAAGGCCACAAGCTCGAGGTGGAAGAGGTTGTAGCTCAGGTTGCCGCCTACGGCTGCGATCTGGTCGAGATCACCGGAGGGGAGCCGCTGCTACAGGAAGAGGTGTATGGCCTGATGGAGCGGCTGCTAGCTTCCGGCGCCACGGTNATGCTGGAAACCGGTGGTCATCTGAGCGTGACGCGTGTTCCGGCGGCGGTGGTGAAGGTCATCGACGTCAAGTGCCCAGGCAGCGGAGAGTGCGACCGCAACCTCTGGGACAACCTGTCGTCACTCACGGCTCGCGACCAGACCAAATTCGTCATCGCTGACCGAACCGACTACGAGTTTGCGCGAGAGGTCACGCTCCGACACGGCCTCGACCAACGCTGCGCGGCAGTGCTCTTCTCACCGGTGCACGACGTGCTCCCGCCGGTCACCCTGGCCGAGTGGGTCCTCGCTGACCAGCTGGCGGTGCGGGTGCAGGTGCAACTCCACAAGTACTTGTGGGCTTCTGACACGAGGGGCGTGTAGCTCACGCACGGTGAATCGATGACCGAGGCCGCGTCCAAACGAGCCGTCGTCCTCCTGAGTGGGGGGCTCGATTCCTACACCGCCGCCGCCCTGTCGAGGGCCGAGGGCTTCGGCTTGTTCGCGCTCACCGTGCGCTACGGGCAGTTGCATGCCTGTGAGCTGGATGCGGCGCGTCGGGTCGCACACGCGCTGCCCGTCGAGCGCCACGTGGAACTCGAGGTCGACCTCGGCGCGTTCGGCGGCTCGGCACTCACTGGCGACGGAGAAGTGGCGCTCGACCAGCCACCTGATCGCGTCGGGATTCCATCGACCTACGTGCCGGCGCGCAACACGGTCCTCCTGTCTCTCGCGCTCGGATGGGCGGAGGTCCTCGGCGCTCGCGATCTGGTCATAGGGGTCAATGCGCTCGACTATTCTGGGTATCCGGACTGTCGCCCTGAGTACGTGGCCGCATTCGAGCGCTTGGCCGCGCTGGCGACACAGGCCGGGATTGAGGGTGCCCCGTTTCGGGTCCGGGCGCCGCTGGTGCACATGTCGAAGGCTGAGATCATCCGACAGGGCCACGCCCTCGGGCTCGACTACGGGCTGACCCACAGCTGCTATGTACCGTCAACGAACGGGCAGCCGTGTGGCCGATGCGACAGCTGTCAGCTACGCGCTCGCGGATTTTCCGAGGCGGGGGTGGACGATCCGGTTCTCAGCGACCGTCGACGCTGGCCGGTGATTCAGTAGGGCCCTGATACATGGGTGACACACATCGCCTGTACTACACCGACTCTAGGTTGACCAGCTTCATCGTGGAGGCTGGCAGCAGCAGGCGACCGCCCTCGTGGTTGTAGATTTCCTCGCCCGAATCGAGCGACCGTACGTGGACACCCCACAGAGCCACGTCGGCCTCGGATGTCTCAAGCCACGCGTTGAGTGACGCCGCCAGTGGATGAAGTCCGGTGCCTATCTCTGGGGGTGAGCCAATCGAGCGCGGTGATCGGGTCGAGGCGCAGGCGGTGAGAGCCAGGCAGAGAAGGATGGAGAGCGGTCGGCACGCCACTACTGTCGTCCCCCAGAGGCTGGTTTGGCGGCTGGCTGGCGCGCGCCGGGATGCCCCGTCGGGCAAGCGCCGACGAACTTCTGAGATACGACACTAACGTGGGGTGCCCGCCGCGTCAGGAGCGGCCAACGCGTCGAGGGCCTCCATGGCGTCATCCCAGGCGCGGGNATTCAAGCGGGCGGCTCCCGGCTCGTCGCCGTTGACCGCGAACACGGGGTCGGAGTCAGTCTCATCAGGTCCGGGGCGGCCGACAATCACACGCTCGTCGTTGGAGATGTCAGCGCTGTCGCTGAACCNCACCCGTATCCGGGCGATCGGTAGCGCCAGGCCGGTGCCGTCGCGAGATCCGACGAATGATTCGGCGCGCAGGTTTGACAATTTGGCCAAGAGGTCGTCCATCGCGACGGTGTCAACCACCGCCGCGTCCGGGCTGTTGCGACGCCAGACGGTGGTCTCCGTCTCGCCGACCGTCGACTCGGTCTTCTCGAACGACCAAGTCTCGCCGTTGCGTTCGATCGACAGCGATTCCGCGTTGAACGGGCGGAATCCGAACAGATCCTTCCGACGATACGCCTCCGCGTTCTGCGTCAGTTCGCGGACCANCGTCTCGTCGACCGTAAAGACCAGCTCTCGGGCCTCGTCATACGCGTAAATGAGGCCGGGGCCGGCCGCGCTTCCGACGAGTAGGGTCGCAGTCGANCCTGTGAGACGCATGTCGACCCTCAGTCGCGGCGGCGCGAGTCCGTACTGGGTCAGGTCATCGGTGCTTTCCGCCTCTACGGAGGCGAACCGACCAGTACCGAGCCGGCCCACGACGCCGTCGGTTGTCCCGAAGTCGGCCTGGGCCGCAATGGGGCTGGTCANCGCCCAGCGATTGTCGGTCTTGCGAAGCTCAACCGCCACCTCGTCGCCATTGATTTCCAGACCTTCGACCTGGTCGCTGATGAAGTCGAGGATCGTTTTGTCACGCAGGTCGAACGTGGTCTGGTTGAAGGTGTCGTCCAGGAAGCCCGACATGAGAAACACCCGATTCGACCCGTCGAGGGTCGCATACACGTCGCCACCGGTCGGTGTGCGCTCCCCGATCAACAGGCTGGTGTCGACGCCGGTTGCGGTGGTGACGCCGATGGTGATCCGTGGCGGGTCGAGACCGAACGTGGCCAGGTCCGCGTTGTCATCTGGCTCTGCTACCACACGTTGNATTTCGAGGGTCGCGAGGCTCGACGTGAGTCCGACTACCGCTGTCACCTCGACGTTCCCCTCGAAGGGTTCGACGAGACGCCACCGCGCGTCCGTCTTGTCGACCACCGAACGGTCCCCGTTCTCGGCNGTGACTGTGACGGTCGTGATCTCGTCCGTTTCGAAATCGAAGACGGCGTCGAGCGGAGCTTCCGACGGAGCGGCGGGCCGTTCGCCTTCGATGAAATACGCGTAGCCGCCGAGCCCCACCGCCAGCACGAAGAGTACGAGCGTCGAACGCACTCCGCGCATCAACGCCTCCGCCACCAGGTGTACACCCCGGCGCTCAGCGCGGCGGCGGGAATGAAGAGGAGCAAGAGCAAGGACACTCGCCACTGCTGGTCAGCGGTCAGGGTGAGCCGCCGGTCGTCCGGTTCTCGCGGTCGGATCGCGATCAGGTTCTCTTGCTGTGCCAACCAGCTGACCGTGTTCAGGAACAAGTCCCGGTTTCCCTGGATGCCGACGATGCCGTTCGTCGCGAAATCGGAATCGCCGATCACGGCCAGCCTGGACTCTGGCGGGTTGCTCGACTCGTCGCTCCCTCGGTCCTCTTGATTCTCGGCGTCCGCTCCATCCCCCTCTGGAGCCGCCGCCTCGCTCGAGGACGCGGGGTTTGGGCCCGGCACCGACAGCGCCATGCCGATCGTGATCGGTCCGGGACGGTCGCCCACATCTTCGTTCAGTTCCACCGCGCCGCCCGTCAATTCATCGAGGTTCACCTCGGCCCAGCTCTGTGGGCTCGTTTCAATGAACGATTGCGGTATCCTCCCGGGCACCGGTACGGCACTGGCGTTGATGGACCGTGCGAGTGGATATGCGGTCAGCAGATTGAACTGCTCGGTAATGGGGTGGAACGGGTAGTCGGCCGCGATCGGGACCGAGGCGTCCGCGCCAAACAGTTGTCCCATACCGCTGCCGTCCACCACCACATCCGTGCCCGCCTCGAAACCCCAGTCACCGATCAGACGAAGCAGGCCGACCGGGGTGGGCGCGTCGCCGTTGGGCGGCGGGTCAATCAACACGAGCAGTTTGCCACCGCGATCCATGTAGGCGCCGAGCGCATCGACCTCGCCAGGCAGCAGGTCGGTTTGTGGCCCTGCTACGACGACGACAGTGGCGTCTTCCGGCACGGTCGTGCGCTGCGCGAGCACCAACGGGTTCACCTGGTAGTTGTCTTGCGCCAGTGCGTTCGAGACAGTGGAGTAGCCGTTTCTCTCGGGGTCCGTTAGGTCGCGCTCCCCATGCCCGTCCAGGAAGTACACGGTCAGCGGCTCCCCTTCCACCACCTTGATCAGGGCGTTGGTCAGGTCTTGCTCTGACTCGGANAGGACACGCTCCACNCGGCCGTTGTAGTCGAACACGATCGTGCCGTAGGACTGGACCTCATACTGGCGCGCCAGTACCGGGTCTCGGTCCGCATCGATATAGTCCACNNTGANCTGCGTCGACTGATACGCATAGGCCTCGAGTCGGTCCTGGTAGANTGGAAAATNAGACTCGCGTGCGAAGACCAGGATTCGGACCGGCGAGTCGAGGCCNTCCAGTANTNGTCGGGTCTGGTCCGAGAGTGAATACTGCTGAGCTGCCGTCAGGTCCCACCGCNTGTTTTNTNGGGCGAGCAGGTAGTTGANCGCGACCAGGACGACGAGCCCGAGCAGGAGTCCCACCCCGGCCAGAGTGCCATACCGTGTCTGCCTCCGGTCGAACGACCGAGCAGCCTGGCGCCAGTGTCCGGCCCCGTACGCCAGGATGCAGGCGAGCCNAGCGAACGCCAAGGTTCGCCGCAACGGTTCGAGCTCCGGCCGGACGAGCCACAGTCCCACCGCCGCGAAGACGAATATCGATCCAAGCCATCCAAGCACACCAAAGAGTCTATTCAGCATCGGGGGTCCAGGGCCTCAGGCCGTCATCCGTTCCAGCGCGCGGTGTCGAGTGATTTCGCGGTCAGAAAGAGACCGAACGCGATGAGGCTGACGTAGTAGGTCACATGCGAGGTGTCGATGACACCCTTGGTGAAGTCGTCCAAGTGCTCGAGGATCGACAGGTAGGAGAGCACCGTATCCGCCGTGGTCCCGGACCCGTCGCTCACCCAGTTGATCATCCAGAACAGCAGCAGGACTGCGAAGGTGGAGACGCCGGCGACCATCTGACTCTTGGTCATGCTGGAAATCGTGAGCCCGACCGAGATGAACGAGCCGCCCATGAGNAGCAGCCCGAGATACCCGCTGACGATCGGTCCCCATTCCGGGTCGCCATACCAGAACAGGATCCCGATGTGGACGAGCGTGATCCCCAGCATCATCGTGTAGAGGGCCATCGCTCCGAGGAACTTACCGATGATGATCTGAACATCGCTGATCGGCGATGTGAGCAGCAGTTCCATCGTCCCCGAGCGTTTCTCCTCGGCGTACGCGCGTGCGGTTAGGAACGGCAGCATCATGAGCAGGATGATCGCCGTGTTGCCGAACAGCGGGCGGATCATGAACTCGTTGATNTTGACGACCTGCGGACCCCCNTGGCCGAACTGCCCCATGCTGTACTGCAGCATCACGTTCATGTTCGCGACATAGAACCACCCGAACAGGAGCGCAAAGAATCCGAAGAGCGCATAGGCCATTGGGGAGACGAAGTATGCCCGCAGCTCTTTCTGAGCGAGGGCCAGGATGTTACTCATCGATTCCGTCCTCCTCGCCGGCGTCGGCTTCGGGCTCCGGCGTGACCGTGACCGGATGGGTCTCATCCGCTGCTGTTTCATCGGTAGTCAGTTGCAGAAAGATGTCTTCAAGACTCATCTGCTGCGGCCGGAGTTCCAGCAGCCCCCATCCGTTCGCGACGACGGTGCGCGACAGTTCGCGTCGCACGTCGTCTCCTTGGTTGCTTTCGATGGCGTATCCACTGACCTCGCCTTGCGTGTCCGCGCGGGTGACGCCGGCGACGCCGTCTACCCCTTCGAGCGTTGCGAGGGCGTCGGCGCCCTGCGTGTCGATCTGCAGGTACAGAGTCTGCGAGCCTTGTAGTCTCGCGGTCAGATTGTCTGGCGTATCGACCGCGACCACCCGGCCCCGATTGATGATGACCACGCGTTGGCAGGTCTGCGAGACTTCCGGCAGGATGTGAGTGCTGAGGATGACCGTGTGGTCACCGGCCAGCTCCGCAATCAATCGGCGCGTTTCGATGATCTGGCGTGGGTCCAGTCCGGCCGTGGGTTCGTCGAGAATCAAGACGTCGGGATTGTGCAAGATCGCCTGGGCGAGCCCGACCCGTTGGCGATACCCCTTCGACAGTTTCCCGCAATAGCGGTCGGCCATGTCGCTGATGTTCGTGCGTTCCATCGCGAGCCCAACCTGCGTCCGCCGATCCGCCGACGGCAGACCATTGATCCGTGCGACGAAGCGCAGATACTCGGCGACGGTCATCTCTGGATAGAGCGGTGGCGTCTCGGGAAGGTATCCGGTTCGACGTTTGGCCTCCAGGGGCCGCTCGAACACGTCGAAGCCGGCGACCCGCGCCCGACCCTCCGTGGCCGGCAGAAAACCGGTCAGAATTCGCATGGTCGTCGTCTTGCCCGCACCGTTTGGACCAAGGAATCCGAGGATCTCTCCTCGCTCGACGCTGAAGCTGATGTCATCGACCGCCGTCAGTGACCCATACCGTTTGGTCACATGCTGCACTTCGACCACGATGTTCCTCCNGGGACANACGCGCGGGCTTTAGGCCCGCGCGTGGCCATTTTGACCATCCGGCGNCCCACCTAGCTGTTGGATTGTATTAGACGCCGCGCCNGAGGGGAAAGACGTCCGCCGACATCGCACACTTTCAGACCAGNGCCGACGACGGACGTCTGCACCCAGTCACTAGGACCGGCACACTACCCGCGCGCGGAAAAACCCTCCCAGGGCGCGCGTCCCTGCGCACCCCGCGGCCGCGGAATGGGGGACTCGGGGTCCCCGCGGAGCGGCCGCGTGGGGTTCGGGGCGCAGCCCCGTCTGCGTACTAGTCTTCACGCTTCCGGTTCCGGGCGCTCTGGACCAGGGCGGTGTCGTTGGTCGACATACTCATCGATGGCCGTTTGGTCGCTTGCGTCCAGTTGCTCGAATTGAAGGCCCATTCCGNCCCGCCGATCACGCCAGACGACGCGNGACTCTGCCNCGATCTCGCTGGTCGACCCAGGCAGCCGGAACCGGGCGCGGACCGTCGTCGACACATCGAGCGGGTTCATCGTTCTGATCGCCAGGCCACCTTCACCAAGATTCAGCGTTAGAGCGGCCGCGACGACATCGTCGACCCGATAGGACACCGGGACCGCCAGGTCGACCCGCGGGCTCCCGCGGCGGTTGAAGTTGTCAGGGAAGAGGTGCGGTGCGAGCGCCGGGAGGATGTGGTCCGTGTCGCAATGCTCGTTGACGTACCCGGTCACGCCAAGCGCGGCCAGCGCGCGGACGTCAGCGGCACCGTCGACGGATCCGCTGAATACGAGGATCGGGAGTCCCTGCGCCTGCTCGTGGACCCGTGTGATCACCGCCAGGCCGTCTCCCAAGGNCAGNTCGAGGAGTACCAGATCCACGGCGGGCGATTCGCGGACCAGCGCGCCGTGCAAGGTGGTCGAGTCTCCGGCGCCCACCGCGCGGTGTCCGGCCTGTCGCAACGCTTCGGCAAACCGCTCACGTACCCCGACGTCGGCCGTCGCGATGAGTAGGGTTCGGGCAACGGCCGCGCTCATCGCGCGGCCTCCGNCGGGTACGGCAGTGAGGAGGTCATAGCCAGCTGAACTGCCCTTGTTATCGGCGGTCTCGGCCCGGCGGGTTAGACCCGCTGACCGTTGCGGTTTCTAGATGGTTCTCGCTATAATCTCGCCCCTTGAGACCTTGGTGGCTTCCGTTGTCGTCGCGGTCGGGCGTCACTGGTCAGGGACGGTCACGTATCGAAGGACGTCAGCCGTGCGCCGCGTTCGGAACATACCACCATCCCAGGCCCCTGTTGGAGGGTGAACAGCGTGGCGGCATGTACACAGTGCGCGGCGGACATCGAGCTCGACGAATTCGACGTTGACCGGGATGACCTGCTGAGCTGCCCAGATTGTGGCGCGAATCTTCGAGTGGCGGTAATCGCGCCCGTGGTTCTGGCTCCGGCCGACGAGANAGAGCCGTTCGAGGAGGCGGGAGACGNCGACGGTGACGACGACGACGGTGACGACGACTGGAACTGAGACACTCGACGAGAGTGGTTGGTCACAAAAGGCTGGAAATACTTGTGAATTGACAGATTTCGCCGTTACTTTGTAAGCTTGCACTTTTGGCCCATCTACCGCTCAGTACCGGGAGGTGTTCGANNTTTGGAAACCGGTTGGAGTGCTGACACAGGAGACGCCGCATCATGAAGTCCCGATACCGCTATTTTCTCGCTGTCTGCCTGAGCCTGATCCTCGGTTTCGGCGCTGCCGCCTGCGCGGACAATCCACCGCCCGAGCCACCACCGCCGCCCCCGCCGCCAGCGGAGCCACCACCGCCACCGCCACCGCCACCNCCNCCACCGCCACCGCCACCACCGCCGCCGCCTCCGGCGCCGTTGAGCGAAGAAGAACTCTTCGCCCGTATGTCCTTGGAGGAGTTGAACAGTACGTCTCCGCTTGATTCCGTCTTCTTCGAATTGGACCAATCTGAGTTGCTACCGGCCGGACAGTCCGCCTTGCGACGGAATGTCGAGTGGATGCAGAGGTGGACTGGCACGCGCGTCACCGTGCAGGGCCACTGCGACGACCGCGGCACTAACGAGTACAACCTTGCACTGGGTGAGCGGCGAGCCGCTGCCGTCAAGGAATATATGGTCAGCCTCGGTATTGCCGGCAATCGGGTCGCCACCGTGAGCCGCGGCGAAGAGTCACCGGTTTGCTCCGATCAGCACGAGGGGTGCTGGTCACGAAATCGCCGAGGGGCTTTCGCCGTCACGGCGAAGTAGTCGTCGGCGCTCTGTGACCGGATCCACACATTGGACCCGGTCAACGGAAATTCGGAACAGCATCGAGAGCGCGTGCGCGTCGGGGGGCCTCCCGCGCGCACGCGTTTTGTCGTGTACGCGGATCAGNTCGGCCAGGAACCAATGGTCACGGTTCGGACGTATGCACGCCGTCGTGGCACCGCCCACGACGACCGGCGGGACGTAGCGGCGCCCGGCAGGAGCGACCTATTCTTGCGCCCGTCCCAGCATCAGCCGCAGATCGTGTTCTCCGATACGGTGTCTGGCCACTTCGGNCCCATCGATCAGTAGCACCGGAATGTCCTGCCCGTAGCGCCGCTCGAGGGCGAAATCGGTCGAGATGTCGATCTCGATGAGCGCGACCGGTCTACGTTGGCGAAGCCGGTTGATGACCGCCTTCATGTCGTCACAGAGATGGCAGTCGTGACGGGTGTACAGCGTGAGTTCCATACCGGTGTGTGGTCGGCCTCGTCGTGACGGCCTACGCTTGCGAGGACGTGTGGGCCATCTGCCGTCCAAGTGCTCTGGCCGCCTCGAGAGGGTCCGGCGACGCGATGATTGGGCGTCCCACGACGAGGTAGCTCGATCCCGCTGACAAAGCCTCGGCGGCGCTGAGCGTGCGGACCTGGTCGTCTTGGCTGGTGGGGTTGCAATCCGCCCCGCCGCGAATGCCTGGGGTGACGATGGTGGTGGCTGGGCCCAGACGCGCTCGCAGACGTGACACTTCGAGCGGGGAGGCGACGATCCCATCGAGGCCGCAGGTCGTGGCCAGTTCGCCCAGCGCCTCGACCTGCTCGGGGAGTCCGCGGCTCACCCCGATGCGAGCCAGTTCGTGCGGATCAAAACTCGTCAACACTGTCACCGCGACCACGATCGGCGCCCGTTCCGACTGCCGGGCCGCCCCAGCGGCGGCCTCCAACATCGCTCGTCCGCCGGCTCCATGTACCGTGACCATCCATGCTCCCAATCGCGCCGCGGCCCGCACGGCGTCGCCGACGACGGTTGGGATGTCGTGGAATTTGAGGTCCAGGAATACACGGTCGCCACGGGCAGCGAGGGCGGTGACCAGAGATGGTCCTTCACTGGTGAACAGGCGGCTTCCGATCTTGAAACCGCCCACCGCGCCGCGCAGCTGGTCCGCCAGTTCGAGCGCACGTTGCCGGGTGTCGACATCTAGGGCGACGAGGAGCTGGTTCACGCGGTGTGTCCTCTCGTTGTATCAAGGGTGCCTACGAGGGCTGAGACGCTTGGCACGTCGTGACGACGCAGGTAGTCAGTGAGGCCATCACGGAGCTTGCTCCACACGAATGGGTCCACGAAGTTTGCGGTGCCGATCTGAACGGCCACCGCGCCAGCGATGATGAACTCGAGCGCGTCCTCGCTCGTCATGATGCCACCCATCCCGATGATTGGCAGGTCGGCCGCGGCCTGCCGGCACTCGTGCACCATCCTTACCGCGATCGGCCTGATGGCCGGTCCGCTCAGACCGCCCACGACGTTCGAGAGCTTCGGTCGTCGCGTTTCGACGTCGATCGCCATGGCCAGAAAGGTGTTCACCAGTGACACCGCGTCGGCGCCAGCGTCGCGGGCGGCGACCGCGAACGACGCAACGTTGGTGACGTTGGGGGTGAGCTTCGGGATGAGCGGCAGCGTCGTGACCCGGCGTACCGCCGACACCACATCATGCGTGCCCCGCAGAGACGNGCCGAACATCATGCCGCCCTTTGAGATGTTCGGGCACGAAATGTTCAATTCGATCGCCGCGACACCGTCGGCATCGGCGAGTATGCGCGCAATTTCTGCATACTCCTCGATCGTCGAACCGCAGATATTGACGAGCACCACCGCGCCGCAGTCCCGCAGCCCCGGGAGTTTGTCGGCGACGAATCGCCGCACGCCGATCCCCTGCAGGCCAATGGCGTTCAGCATGCCGCTCGGTGTTTCCACGATGCGCGTCGGGGGGTGTCCCTCGCGTTCCTCGAGGAACAGTCCCTTGACCGCCACCGCACCCAGAGTCGAGAGGTCGACGACCTCGCCGTACTCCAAGCCGTAGCCGAAGCACCCGCTCGCGGCGATGAATGGGGTGGCAAGCCGAAGGCCACCAACGTCGACTGAGAGATCCACGCTCATCCGCCCAGTTGCTCCCAAACCACGGCGCCGCCGTCGAAGATCGGTCCGTCGAGGCACGACCGGACGAAATGGGTCCCGTCGGGTCCACGCACCGGTACGACGCAGCTGTAGCAGCCGCCGAGGCCGCAGCCCATGACCTGTTCGAGTGAGACCTCGGTGGCGCGTCCCTCCGATGCCGCCAGCTCGCTGACCGCCCACATCATCGGCGTCGGTCCGCAAGCGTAGAGTCGCACCGGTGTCGTCCGGTCGGTCGACGCGAAGGCCCGTCGTAGCGGGACCGTGACGTTGCCGTGATCGCCGCGACTACCGTCGTCGGTCGCGAGTCGCAGATGGACGCCGAGCGANTCGAAGGTGTCCACATGNAACAGGTCGTCGGCGCGTCGTCCGCCGTAGAACAGGGTCGTGTCGACGCGCCGTGCCCGGAGGGTGGCGGCGAGCGTGGCGAACGCCGCCAGGCCAACCCCGCCCGCGACCATCCAGGCCTGTTCCGGTGGTTCGGCGACCGAAAACGGCCGTCCGAGTGGACCAAGGCAGCGGACGTGATCACCGGCCCGCAGTGCGTACAGGGCCCGTGTCGTTACCCCGATCCGCTTGTTCAGGAGCGACACACCCGTGCTGCGGCCCTCGTCGTCTCGGAGGATCTCGAATACAGAGAAGGGTCGGCGCAGTAGTGGGTCGTCGCCACTGGTGGCCTTGACCATGACGAATTGGCCGGGCAGGGCCCGGTCGCCGAGCCGGGGGGCGGCCAGGNTCACGGTGTTGTAGTCGTGCGAGAGTTGGGTGTTGGACAGGACGACCGCGTTCACGTCGACCGGCATACGCGGCCGAGTATACCCGAAGGATTCGTGGGGCCACGCGTTGCGGCGCCGGTCCGGAATACCGCCTTGGCAACCACCTCATCCATACGTTAGAATCGAAAGGTCTCTTTAATGCCGGTCCTGAGAGGTCGCAAAGAGGTCAGACCGTGTCCCTGCCTCCAGCTGATTCTTCAGTTTCATCAACGTATGCGCTGCTTCGCGGCGATNTGTGTGCCGTGGGCCACGGGGTCCGGCGACATGTGCTCTGGGAGGGCTTGTGCCTGTCGTAATGGCGGCCGATCAGGTCGCGCGCAGTATNACCCGGATCGCCCACGAAGTGGTCGAGCGTCACCGGACGCTCGACAATCTGGCGTTGATCGGCATTCGTACCCGCGGGGTGCCGATTGCGCGTCGGCTGGCGGCCGTGTTGCATGACATCGCGGGCACCACCGTGCCGACCGGCGTCCTCGACATCACGCTGTATCGCGACGATTTGATGCGTCACGCTGTCGGTCCGCAGCCGGTGCTGCGCAAGACCGATATCGATTTCTCGATCGATGACCGCCGGATCCTGCTGGTCGACGACGTGTTGTATACCGGGCGGACGATCCGTGCCGCGCTCGACGCGCTGATTGACTTCGGCCGTCCCGGTGCGATTGAACTCGCCGTGCTCGTAGACCGCGGCCACCGCGAGTTGCCCATCAAGGCCGACTACGTCGGCAAGAACGTGCCNACCTCACTNTCTGAGAGCGTCCAGGTCCGGCTGNCTGAGGTCGAGGGACTGGATGAGGTCGTGATCCAAGATGCCTCCGACAGCTGACGTGCTTACTCCGGACGGGCTCGGAGCTCCGGTCGGGCTGCGCACGAAGGACCTGCTGAGCATCGGCGACCTGTCCCCGGAGGAGATCTATCTGATTCTCGATACCGCCGAGGCGATGAAGGAAGTCGGCACCCGGTCTATCAAGAAGGTACCTGCCCTCCGTGGCCGGACCGTGGTGAATCTGTTCTTCGAGGCGAGTACTCGCACCCGTACGTCTTTCGAGGTAGCCCAGAAACGACTGAGCGCCGACACGATCAACATCGCCGCCAGCGGCTCGAGTGTGGTCAAGGGTGAAACCCTGGCTGACACCGTGCGTAATCTCGAAGCCATGGCGCCGGATGTCATCGTGGTCCGTCACCAGTCGGCCGGCGCTGGCCACCTCGTGGCCCGTCTGTGCCGGGCCCGCGTGATCAATGCCGGCGACGGGATGCACGAGCATCCNACCCAAGCGCTGCTCGACGCGCTGACGATTCGCGAGCGCAAGGGAACAATCAAAGGCCTCAAGGTCTCCATCATTGGCGACCTGCTCCACAGCCGTGTGCTCAGATCGAATGTGCTGCTNCTGCGGGCGCTTGGCGCCGACGTCAGCGTCTGNGGGCCGGCCACCATGATGTTGCCGGACATGGCCCGGTTCGGCGTGCGGGCCACGACTTCAATCGACGAGGCGGTCGAAGGCGCCGACGTGGTGATGTTGCTGCGGATCCAGCTGGAGCGGATGGATGGCTACTTCTTCCCGTCGCTGCGCGAATACTTTCAGTTGTTCGGCATGACGGCGAAGCGGCTGCAACGNGCGAAGCCGGACGCCATCATCATGCACCCCGGTCCGATGAATCGAGGGGTTGAGATCGCGTCCGATGTCGCCGACGGACCGTGCTCGGTGGTTCTCGAACAGGTCGCCAACGGTGTGGCCGTGCGGATGGCCGTGCTCTACCTATTGGCGGACGAACCTCAGGGGTGAACGTCCGCGTGGGATTCGGGGCGCCGCCCCGTCTAAGTAACTAGGAGAACAAGAACACGTGGCCGACGATACCCGGATCATGCTCAAAGGCGGCCACGTCGTTGACCCTGTCAACGATGTGAATGGTCCGGCCGACGTCTTGATCGCAGGGGGGCGAGTCGCNGCGGTCGGCCGCGACTTGCCGATTGAGTCTGGCACGACCGTCATCGAGGTGCCGCGACACGGCGTCGTGTGTCCCGGGTTCATTGACATGCATGTGCATCTGCGAGAGCCCGGAGACGAGCACAAGGAGACGGTGGCGACCGGAGTGGCGGCCGCGGTCGCTGGTGGCTTCACCGCCGTGGCCTGCATGCCGAACACCACCCCTGTCAACGACCACGCCGGCGTGACTCGGTTGATTCGAGGAAAGGCCGCTGACGCTGGACTCGCCCGGGTGTACCCGGTGGGCGCGGCAACGAAGGGTCGAGATGGCGCGCAGCTGGCCGAGATCGGAGAGTTGCACGCCGCCGGATGTGTGGCGATCTCCGATGACGGTCGACCGGTCGCTAACGCGCTGCTGATGCGGCGAGCGCTCGAGTACGCCTCGATGTTCGACATGCCGGTGATCGACCATTGCGAGGACCGGTCGTTGGCCGGAGACGGTGTTGCTCACGAGGGGTATCACGCGACGACGCTCGGACTGCGCGGACTACCGGCGGCGGCCGAGGAGATCATCGCCGAACGCGATGTGGCTTTGAGTGGCCTCACCGGCTCGCCGGTGCACCTCGCGCATTTGAGTTCGCGGGGCGCCATCCGCGCGGTGCGTGACGGGAAGGCTCGCGGCGTGAGGGTGAGCTGCGAGGTGACGCCGCATCACCTGACCCTGACCGACGATCGGCTCGCCGCCTACGACACCAACTACAAGATGAACCCGCCCCTGCGAGAAGCTGCGGATCTGGACACCCTGCTCGACGGGGTGCGCGACGGCACCATCGATTGCATTGCGACCGACCACGCGCCACACCACTACGACGAAAAGCATGCCGAGTTCGACAGCGCGCCTTTCGGCGTCATCGGTCTGGAGACGGCCGTCTCCGTGTGTCTCGACCGGCTCGTGCACCCGGGTCACGTCACGCTCGTNCGGCTGGTCGAGTTGATGTCGACGAACCCCGCCAGCATCCTGAGGGTGCCCGGTGGCACGCTCGCGGTCGGCGTCCCCGCTGACATCACCGTGCTTGCCCCGGAACTGGCCGTGACGGTGGACTCGTCCGCGTTCAAGTCCCTGGCTCGCAATACACCGTTCGACGGCTGGNGGTTCCGNGGCGGGGTGACTGCGACCATCGTCGGCGGGCGGGTGGTCTATACCAATGCGGCGGCAGAGGGTGCCGGGGCATTCACGAACGTGATGTGAAGACTCGACCACCGCTGTCGGCGTCGAATGTCCGACGGCTGAAAGCGCCGCTCGATAGACTCTACGACACCTTCAATCACGCCGAATCAGCGGTTGACCCGGTCCANGTCGTTCGGCGCTACGGCGCGCCAGAGGACCAGGAAGTCGTCGCGTTCTGCGCCGCCGCGCTGGCGTTCGGTCGTGTAGCCAGTGTGCTCGGTTCGATCGAGTCATTGTTGTCCGTGCTTGGACCCCACCCGGCGGCGTTCATCCGCGAATTCGACCCGGCGAAAGACGCCGANCGGCTGCGGCCGCTGGTCCATCGATGGATCCGTGGCGTCGATCTGGTTGCCTTGCTGTGGATCCTCAGGCGGATGCTGACGGACGCCGGTTCCATCGAGGGATACTTTCTCGCGGGCAACGATGCGGCCCACGCCGACACCGACGTCGGGTCCGCGTTGGACGATTTCTCCCGACGCGCCCGGACCATCGACCTGCGTGACTTCTATGGCCCACGGGCCGGACGACGTGGAGTGGACTACTTCTTCCCTCGCCCGGACGCGGGGAGCGCCTGCAAACGTCTCAACCTGTTTCTCCGGTGGATGGTACGTCGGGACGCGGTCGACCTCGGACTGTGGTCGCGCGTGTCGCCCTCGACCCTGGTGATCCCGCTCGACACGCACGTGATCCGGATTGGTCAGTGCCTGGGATTGACCCGCTACCGGAGCCCTGGCTGGCGGATGGCCAGGGAGATTACGGAGTCGCTACGGCGTTTAGATCCCGTAGACCCCGTCCGGTACGATTTCTCGTTGTGTCATCTCGGCATGATGGACGCCTGCGGGTTCAATCGGCCCCAGCGTGACCGTCAGTGCCCGTTGCGGGGCGTGTGCCGGCCAACCGGGCGTAGGAGTCGAGGGTCCGCTGGACCATTCGTTCGACGCTGAAGCTCTCGTGGACCCGATCGCGTGCGGCCGCCCCGAGACGGGCCCGACGATCCGGATCGCCAAGCAAGCTCACAATGGCGGAGGCCAGCGCCGGGGCATCGCGTACCGGCACCAACACCCCGGTGCGGCCGTCGACGACCACTTCGGGAATTCCGCCGGCTCGGGTCGCAACGGTCGCCTGGCCCATCGCCATCGCGTCGAGCAGGACCGAGCCCATGCCNTCGGTCACCGAGCTCAACGCAAANAGGTCGAATCCTTTCTGNAGCGACAGCGCGTCCGGTCGAAAACCGGCGAGGAGCACGTGCCGCTCCAGATGGAGATCTTGGATCTGCTTGCGGAGCTTGGATTCCAGCTCGCCTTCACCCACGATGACAAACCGCGCGTCCGGAACGGANCGGATGACTGTGGCCGCCGCCGTGANCAAATACCGGTGACCTTTGTGCGGCACCAACGCGGCGACGTTGCCGACGAGCGGCGCGCCTGACGGGAGCCACAGCTCAGCATGGGCGTCGAGCCGGGGTGTCGCCGCGACGTGGTCCAGGTCGACCCCGTCATGCACCGTCGTGGTCCGCTCCGCTGCAATTCCGTCGCCGACGAGCATGGCCCGGATGGCGTCCGATGCGCACAGGAATCGGTCGACCTGCCCGTATTTCCACCGCGAGAAGGCGTTGCGCCGGATATGGAAGTCGACACGTCGTGACATCAGGATAGAGGGCGACGGTTCGAGTCGTCCCAGCGACCGAGCCAGCGCGACCATCGTGACGGCGTGCGCGTCATGCGCGTGCACTACCGTCGGGCGCATCGTTCGCAACACGCCGGACAGTTTCCAGGCGGCACGAAGATCCATGTCGCCAGACGAGGCGATGGGAATGAGGTCTGGGCCTTCGCTGGCGCGTCGACGGAGTTCGCCGTCCGGATGTGCCACGAGCGCTGTGCGGTGGCCCCGTGCCCGGAGACCGAGAACGGTCAGGAGTACCTGGTTCTGGCCGCCGCGCCAGGTTCTTGCCGTGTCCACATGCAGGGAGAACATCGTACGGAGGCCCGCTAACGGTCTCCATGTGACGCGGACCGCTCGACCATCGCTCGCTCTCGCACCTTTGCGTACTTCAGGAAGACGTAGTAGCTGTTCATCAGCGAGACAAGGAGGCCGGCGCTGCCCTGCAGACACCCGCGACGCAGCAGATAGTTGCGTAGGAATGCCGCGGGCGGATGCACCAGGACATCGACCAGNCCGGCCGTTCGCCCGTCCCGAGTCAGCTGGTCCGCGGCCAGTGTGGTGTAGCGGTTGATCGTCGCCACNTGGCTCGACAGGTCCGGGTAGGCGTAATGCTGGATGTCACGCGCGAGCGTCCCAACTGGGCCGTCCACACGTACCGACTCGTGCACGAGGTCGGTGCTCCAGGAGGCGACCCGCCGGTCGTACAGCCGTAGCTGGTAGTCGGGATACCAATCGGTCGTTCGCATCCACCGACCGGCATAGCGTGTCGTGCGTGGGATGCGGTAGCCGCGGTGCGGCGGGTCTTCGTCCACGCCCAGCCGCGCCGTGATCTCGGCCGCAAGCTCAGGCGTGACGCGCTCGTCCGCGTCAAGTGAGAGTACCCAGTCGTGCGAGGCAAGACTGGTGGCGTGGTCCTTCTGGGCCCCGTAGCCNGGCCACGCGTGAGACGTGACGCGGTCCGTATGCCGTTGAGCCAATTGAACCGTGTTGTCGGTGCTGCCTGAATCGACGACCACGATCTCGTCGGCCCAAGCGACTGACGCGAGGGCGTCATCGATGTGCGATGCCTCGTTCAGAGTAATGACGACGACCGACACCTTCGGCACGGCCGCGAGTGTATCCGGTTTTCTGACTAAGCGTCCGTCTGGCGGCGTTGCTTCGTCGGTCACATGCCGNCTGCATGCTCCCTCNTTGCCTTTGCCAGACGAACGCTTAGCCAGGAAACCCGCTCGGGTGTGACAAGAGGCCATCTAACGGTAGACGGGGCTGCGCGCCGTACCCCACGCGACGGCTCCGCGGGGGGGCTGATTGCCCCAGTCCGCCGCCGCGCGGCGCGCATGATCGCGCGCCCGTGCCAAGCGCTCTGAGGGCCAAGGTGAGGAGGATCGGCTCGTCGACCGGTTCGCGGACCGAGATGCCCGCCCCCGCCGTCCGCGGTCGCGGAATGGGGCGCTTGAGGTCCCCGCGGAGCGGCCGCGTGGGGTTCGGGCGCGGCCCCGTCTAAGTACTAGGACCCACCGCCCAGCGGGATTTGCTGCACCGCGTCGAAGTCGACGAGCGATCGCGTGTAGTCGAGAATGGCACTCTGCTCGCGGTTGCGGTCGAGCGCCAGGTCGCGTTGGGCTTGTGCGATAAAAAAGGTGTTCGAGAGACCGACCTCGAATCGCCGCTGCTCAGCCGCCAGTCGCCGCTCTCCCAATATTCGCGAGGCCCGCGCGGCACCGGTCAACGCTCTGCTAGACTTGCGGCGGTAGGTGTGACGGTGACGATGGATTCGACGACGGTCCTCGATTTGTTCCGGCGCTGCGAGGGGCTTCTCGAGGGGCATTTTCAGCTCTCGTCCGGGCTGCACAGCGGCGGGGATTTGCAGTGTGCCCGCGTGTTGCAGCATCCTGAGCACGCGGCGACGCTCGGGGCCGCTTTGGCCCAAGTGGTGGCTCGGGTCGAGCCGGCCGTGGTGCTGTCGCCCGCCCTGGGTGGCGTGGTCATCGGGCACGAGGTCGCTCGGGCGCTGGGTATGCGCGCGGTATTCGCCGAACGTCGCGACGGCCGCCTGACGCTGCGCCGAGGATTCGAATTCGCGCTGGCCGAGCGGGTGCTGGTGGTCGAGGACGTTGTCACGACCGGCGGCTCGACCCGCGAGACGATCGAGGTGGCGACCGCCGCGGGAGCAATGGTCGTGGGGGCGGCGGCGATCATCGACCGGGGGGCGGAGCCCTTGTCGTTCGACGTCCCGTTCGACGCGCTGGCGAGGACCCCACTCCCGACATACGCCCCGGCCGCCTGTCCCATGTGCGCCGCCGGCCAGCCGGTGGCCAAGCCCGGGTCCCGCCCCGGGTAACCGTTTTCGGGCAGAGCGTCCAGGCTAGCGGCGTCGCTTCCTCGGTCACAGCCTGCCTGGCTGGCCCTGAGGCGCTGTGCGCCGAAATCCACCGCCCCGCGGCGGCGGAGTCGGGCCCGCGTCGTCGTCGCGAGGGGTTCGGGGCGTCGCTCCGTGTGAGGTATGCGCACTCTGAAAATCACGCTTGCGTACGACGGTGCGGCCTACGTCGGGTGGCAGCGGCAAGCGAATGGGCGCTCCGTGCAGGCCTGCCTCGAATCGGCCCTCGCCCCCTTCGACGTGGAACCGGTGACGGTGGTGGGCGCGGGACGCACGGATGCTGGCGTGCACGCGCTCGGTCAGGTAGCCAGCGTGCGGCTCGCGCACCCGATCGCGCCGATTGGACTTCTCCGTGCCGCCAACGCCGCGTTGCCGGCGGATATCCGCGTTGTGGCGGTCGAGGCCGTCGCCCATGATTTTCACGCACGTTTCTCTGCGACTGCCAAGACGTATCGGTATCGTCTGTTGGGGGGGATGGTGACCAGTCCGTTCGAGGGCCGCTATGGGTGGCACATTCCGGGTCCCCTCGACCATGAGGCGATGGTCGACGCGGGCCGGCTGTTGGTCGGCGAGCATGACTTTGCTGCGTTTCAGGCGGCCGGGAGCTCGGTGCGGACCACCATACGCACGCTCCTGCACGTGACCGTGAGCCCGCCCGCTTCCGGTCTGTGGTCGAGTGTGAACGGGGTCGGCGAGACCGTCACCACGATTGAGGTACGGGGCACCGGGTTTCTCAGACACATGGTGCGGATCCTGGTTGGCACCCTGGTAGAGGTCGGGCAGGGGATACGTGACCGAGAGTCGGTCGCGCGCGCTCTCGGTGTGGCAACCCGGGATGTGGCCGGCCAGACCGCGCCACCCCGCGGACTTTTCCTCGTGCAGGTCGAATACCACGGCCCCCCGTCCGAGACACGACGATCGGGGACCGCCTCGAACCCTTGAACGACACCCTAACAGCTTGTATCATCATGGTTTACCTGGTGTTTTCCCTGCCACGATGCCAGACACGCTCATGAGTCTCGACCAACTGCTGACGTGGGTGCCCGCCGGTTCTCTGGAGGAGTCGCTGGCCCGTCAGGTTGATTTCGAGCGGATGCCGGCCCACGTCGCGGTGATCATGGACGGCAACGGTCGGTGGGCCTCCCACCGGCACTTGCCTCGAGTCGAAGGCCATCGCGCCGGTATCGCCTCCGTCCGGGATGTTGTGGAGACGTCGGCGCGGCTCGGCCTCAAGGTGCTGACCCTGTACGCGTTTTCGATCGAGAACTGGAAACGACCGCCGACCGAAGTGTCGGTGCTGATGGAGCTTCTGAAGCGCTACCTGCGTCTCGAGCTCGAGACCCTCCACGCCAACGACATCCGGTTCAACGTGATTGGGGCTCAGGGCGAACTGGCAGACGACGTGCGGCGTGAGCTTGACATCGGCCAGGAGCGGACGAGCGGGAATGGCGGCATGCTGTTCAACATCGCGCTCAACTATGGCGGGCGAGCGGAGATCGTCGAGGCGGCGCGCCGCGCGATGGAGGCGGGGGTGCGACCGTCCGATCTCGATGAGGACACGTTCGGCCAATGGCTGTATACGTCCGGGCAGCCGGACCCGGATCTGCTCATCCGCACCAGTGGTGAAATGCGGGTCAGCAACTTCCTCCTGTGGCAGATCGCCTATGCCGAGATCTGGGTGACTGAAACGCTCTGGCCGGACTTCCGGGCTTGCCACCTGCTCGAGGCGATTCTGGACTATCAGAAACGTGAGCGGCGCTACGGCGGGATCACTCAGCCGGCCGTCGTCGGACACTGACCGTTCGGCATGGCCCGAGTCCTCAGCGCCTTCGTACTCCTTCCGCTGGTCTTCGGGACCATCTGGTTCCTTCCGCCGGTCGCGACGTTGGTGCTGGCGGAGGTGGTGCTGGTGATCGCGTTCTTCGAGTACGCCGGTCTTGCCACCGCGCTCGGGGCACGGGTACCCAAGGGTCTCGTCGTCGTGGGCGTGGCCGCAGTCGCCGCCGGTGTCCCCTATGACGTCACGGAGGTAGTGTTGGTGGCGTCGGCATTGGTCGTCAGCGTCCTCAGTCTGACGACCGCGCGCAGGGATGGTCAGGCGTTGCTGGACATCGGCTCGTCGTTGTTCCCGCTGCTGTATCTCGGGTTGCCGATCGGCGCGTTGCTCGCGGTGCAGTTCACCGCGGGGCGCGAGGCGGTGGTGTTATTGCTTGCGGTCATCATGCTCAGCGATACGGCGCAGTACTACGGTGGACGCACCTTCGGCCGCACGCCGCTGGCTCCAGCCATCAGTCCCAAGAAGACAGTCGAGGGTGCGGTATGTGGCGTCGTCGCCGGCGTCGCGCTCACCGTGGCGCTGGCCGGCCCGGCGCTTGGTCAGACGTCGATCGCGCGGCGCGTGCTGCTCGGCTTCCTGATTGTCGGGCTGGGGATCGCCGGCGACCTCTTCGAGTCGCAGCTCAAGCGGGGCGCCGGCCTCAAGGACGTCTCAAGTCTCATCCCGGGGCACGGCGGTATGCTCGATCGGATCGACAGCCTGCTATTCGCCGCGCCCGGATTCTACGTGTTTCTGCAGCTCGGCCGGTTGACAGGGTAGTGGGAGTCCTCGCGGCTTGCCGGCAGTCTTTACCGCTCGGCCTGACAACGTGAAACGCATCGCCATCCTCGGGTCGACCGGTTCCATCGGCGGCAGCGCGCTGTCGGTCGCCTGTGCCCACCCCGATCGCATTGAAGTGGTTGGTCTGGCAGCGGGGCGCAACGTCGCCCGCCTTGTTGAGCAGGTGGAGCGCCATCGGCCGCGCGTCATCGCGACGGCAGATGAGGACGGCGTCGCGGCAGTGCGGTCCCGGTTGTCCGACATGGCGACGGCCGGACTCGTCAGAGCCGTGGCCGGGGAAGACGGCCTGCGCGCCGTGGCGACCCATCCCGATGTCGACATCGTCCTCTGTGCGACCACCGGTACGACCGCGCTAGACGCCGTATTCGCTGCGATCGACGCTGGCAAGACCATCGCCCTGGCCAACAAGGAAGTGCTCGTCATGGCCGGCGGCCTGGTGATGGAGGCGGCGCGGCGAAGAGGGGTGGCCGTGCTGCCGGTCGATAGCGAACACCACGCAATCCATCAATGCCTGCACGGTCGGTCGGTTCGAGAAGTCAAGCGGCTGATTCTGACGGCGTCGGGTGGACCGTTTCGCGAGTGGGACGCGGAGCGGTTGCCGGGGGTGACCCCGGCTGACGCCCTGGCGCACCCAACCTGGCGTATGGGTCGCAAGATCACCGTTGATTCGGCCACCCTGATGAACAAGGGGCTGGAAGTGATCGAGGCCCGCTGGTTGTTCGATGTGACCGCCGATCAGATCGATGTGGTCGTGCACCCACAGTCGGTCGTGCATTCGCTGGTGGAGTTGGTCGATGGGTCGCAGATTGCGCAGCTGGGTGTCACCGACATGCGTCTGCCGATCCAGTATGCGTTCTCGTATCCGGAACGGTGGGAGACGGAACTGCCGCCGCTCGACCTGGCCGAGTGTGTGCCGCTCGAGTTCAGTCGGCCGGACACAGCGCGTTTCCCCTGTCTAGCGCTGGCCTATCGGGCTCTTCGAGGCGGCCCGGCCTTGCCGGTTGCTCTCAATGCGGCGAACGAGGTCGCGGTTGAGGCGTTTCTCGACGGGGTGATTCCATTCACCAGCATTCCGATAATCATCTCGGCCGCGCTCGACGATGTCGAGGCTCGTGGGGTGGCCGCCCCTGCCACGCTCGACGACGTGCGGGCGGTGGACGCCGCCGCTCGTGAGTTATCTCGGACACACGCGGGCGAGGTACAATCGAAGCAATGACGAGCCTGCTTGCGTTTCTGTTCGTCCTCGGGGTGCTGGTGTTCGTGCATGAGCTGGGGCATTTCCTCGTGGCGCGGTTTCACGGCGTCCGCTGCCTGACGTTCTCGCTCGGGTTTGGTCCGAAGCTGATCCAGGCCAAGCGAGGCGATACCGTCTACTGCGTCAGTGCGATCCCGCTGGGCGGCTACGTCAAGATGGCCGGGGAGACCGCGGAGGATGAGCGTGAGGGCAAGGACGACGAATTCTTGTCGAAGAGCAAGTGGCAGCGGTTCCAGATCCTGATCGCGGGACCGGCTATGAACCTCATCCTGGCCGTCGTGGTCCTGACCGTCGTTCTGTACCAGGGCGCGCAGGTGCCGGTCTTTCAGGACGAGCCACCGGTCGTCGGATCTGTGACTGGCGACTCGCCGGCCGCGACGGCCGGCGTGCGTCCTGGCGACCGGATCCTGAGCGTTGCGGGCCGGGAGGTGGACACCTGGGAGGAACTGTATAACGCCGTCTACCCGCGCGCTGACCGTGAGATCGAGGTCGTCCTTCGCCGTGACGGCGATGTGCGGTCGATCACTGTGACGCCGGTCGGGCAGACCAAGTACAACCTGGGTGATTTGGGTGTGGTGCCGAGCATCTCCCCACAGGTGGCCTCGATGCAGTCGTCGAACTCGGCCGCTCGAGACGCCGGGATCCTGGTCGGTGACGTCATTGAAGGCGTCGAGGGTCGCGCCGTCAACCAGAACTCGTTGGTCGAGATCATCAACGAGAACCCGAACATACCACTGACGCTGCAAATCAGACGCGACGGGGTCCAACAGGACATCGTGGTGACGCCCAACTTCATCGACGGCGTCGGTCTCATTGGCGTGTTTCTCGATGCCGAGAGCCGCACCATCGAGCCGGGGCCGTTCGAGGCGTTCACAATGAGTCTCGAGCAGAACTACGAGCTATCCGGGGCAATCTTTCAGACCCTCGCCGGCCTGATCACCCGAGACACACCCGTCTCGCAGCTCGTGGGGCCGGTCGGCATCGCTCAGGCGTCCGGTGACGCGGTGGCGTTTGGTTGGGTCAGCCTGTTTGGCCTCATGTCGTTTATCAGTCTGAACTTGGGTATTCTCAACCTGTTGCCGATCCCGATCCTCGATGGCGGTCATATCGCGATCATAGCCATGGAGGGTGTATCGCGGCGCGACTTCAGCGTCCAGCTGAAGGAGAAGATGTTGCTGATTGGTTTCGCGCTACTGATGACGCTGATGGTGACTGTGATCTACAACGATTTGACCCGTGTCGAGTGGATCGAACGCTTCATGGTCTGGCGCTAGGTTTACCGTCGCCTTCCGATCTCTTTCGTCTCTGCTCCTGTTTGCTCGTCTGCCTTCTCCCGAAATCTACTGTGTCGCTCGTCCCCACGGAGCGAACTGGTTTCGGGCGGGCGGTTGTGTAGGACCACGCCATGCACTCGACCCTGGCCGGTCTCCGCGCCGAACTTCCGCCGATGGCCAAGCTAGCCACGCCGGTCGTGGTCGCCGAGCTAGGCTGGATCGCCATGGGCGTGGTGGATATTGCCATGGTCGGTCGGCTGGGGCCGGAGGCAATCGGGGCCGTCGGCATCGGCAGTGTCCTGTTCTTTGCGGTCGCCGTGTTCGGTATCGGCGTTCTACTCGGTCTGGACACGCTCGTGTCTCAGGCCTACGGTGCGCGGCGTCTCGAGGAGTGTCACCGCTGGCTGTTTCACGGGGGCGGGTTGAGCGTGCTGCTCGCGGTGCCGTTGACGGGGGTGACTGCTCTCGTCATCGGCACGCTCGATCGCTGGAGCCTCGACCCGGCGGTGGAGCAATTGGCCGTGCCCTACTTGTCCATTATCCTGTGGAGCATTCTGCCGCTGTTGCTGTATACCGCGTTTCGGCGGTATCTGCAGGCGATGGGGTTGGTGTCGCCGGTCATGCTGGCGCTGGTCAGCGCCAACCTCATCAACATCGCGGCCAACTGGCTGCTGGTGTTCGGTAATCTTGGGGCTCCGCGTCTGGGCGTTGACGGCGCCGCCTGGGCCACCTGCGTGTCCCGCGTCTATTTGGCGCTCTTTCTCCTCTTCGCGATCCTGCGGCACGATCGGCATCAGCGGACCGGCCTGTGGCAGGCGCCGCGGCGCCTGGACCTCGACCGTTTGCGCCGACTGACGGTGCTCGGGTTACCGGCTGCCGTGCAGGTGACCCTGGAAGTCGGAGTCTTCGCGGTGGCGACCGCCCTGGCCGGTCGTCTCGCGCCGGCCACGCTGGCCGCGCACCAGATCGTGCTGAGCGTGGCCGGCGTCACCTTCATGGTGCCGCTCGGTGTCGGCGCCGCCGGCGCGGTTCGTGTGGGCCACGCCGTCGGGCGGCGCGATCCATCCGGTGCCAGCGACGCGGGGTGGGCGGCGCTGGTGCTTGGCACCGGATTCATGGTCTGCTCCGGTCTGGTGTTCGTCCTTGCCCCGCGGCCGATACTCCGCCTGTTCACGGCCGAGCCCACGGTCGTCAGCATCGGTGTGCCACTCTTGTTCGTGGCCGCGCTGTTCCAGCTATTCGATGGGTTGCAGGGAGTGGCGACCGGGGTGCTCCGCGGCCTCGGTGACACCCGGACCCCGATGCTGTGGAATCTGGCGGGCCACTGGGCCCTCGGTCTGCCGATGGGCTACCTGCTGTGTTTCGAGCAGGGGTGGGGGGCGCTCGGGCTCTGGGTCGGCCTGTGTATCGGTCTGGTGGTGGTGGGGACCGTGCTGGTGTTTATCTGGTTTCGACGCACGGCCGAGTGGTCGCCAGACGCACGCGAGCGTGCGTAGGCGTGCGGCGTCAGACCCGCCACGGAATACGTCCACTACCGGTCGGTCAACACCAGTGCGGTGATCGCCAGGGCCAACCCGGCCTTGTCGTGGGACGTCGTGGTGGGCCAGCCACCCTGTTGTAATTCCGGGACCGCATTGCCCATCACGACCGGGTGGCCGGCGAACGCGAGCATGGCCTGGTCGTTCAAATTGTCACCGACGGCCATGACCTCTGATGGATTGATGTGTCGCGTTGCGGCCCAGTCCGCCAGCGTTGCGCCCTTCGAGCACCCTTCCGCCGTGACGTCGAAGAGCGAGAAGTCCCGCTCGTCGTACTCCGTAAGCGTCAGGGTGAGGCGCGCGGCGAACGGCAGCGCGCGGACGTAGTCGGCCAGCCGCCGCATCTCTGCCACCCCGCCCGTGAACGCAACCTGGACCGGCGCGGCGTCGAACGTGAGGGGACGTGTGCGGTCGTTTTCGTCATCCAGCGCCTCGTCGAGCGCAGCCAGCTCCGTCATGTAGATGCGGTTGCGCTCGTAGTACCACGCCCGCTGGGGATGCGACCAGTCGATCCGCTCCCAGACGTACTGTCCAGCGTCGCTGCGGTCAAAAATGAGCGCGGCCCCGTGTCGTACCGGTCGCGTGGCCAGAATCAGGTCCCTGGCGAGTTCACGCGGGACGAGACGCGTCGCCAGTGTTTCACCGTCGCGTGTCTTCACGAGCGCGCCGTTGCTGACCATCAGCACGACTTCTGTCTCGAGCTTGCGCGCGACCGGCTGCGCGTGATGAAAGGTGCGGCCCGTGGCCAGGATGACCTCGACACCGCGCTCTGAGGCGGCGTGGATGGCGCGTAAGTTGGCCTCCGGTATCTGACCGGCGGAGTCGAGCAGCGTGCCGTCGATGTCGATCGCAAGGAGTCGAATCGGGTCGGCGGACGTGCGTGAGGCCAGAGACACGGAAGATGGCGCGTTGGTGATCACACTGGGACGCTCTTCTTGTCGTATCGGGTCTTGATGTAGTCGTCGACCAGTCGGAGAAAGGCGTCGGCCAACTCGTCGTACGACCCGCGAAGTGTGGCGGTGTGCTCACCGTCGACATACACGGGACAGGTGGGGTCTTCTCCGGTGCCAGGCAAACTGATGCCGATGTTGGCCGCTCTCGACTCGCCAGGCCCGTTGACGACGCAACCCATGACGGCGACTCGCATCTTTTCGACTCCGTCGTACCGTGTCTTCCACACCGGCATCATCTCTCGTACGTGGCGCTGGATCAGCTCGGCCAACGATTGAAAGGTAGTGCTGGTCGTGCGACCGCAGCCGGGACAGGCGGTGATACTTGGTGCGAATGCCCGAAGGCCGAGCGCTTGCAGCAGCTCACACGCGGCGTAAACCTCATTCCGCCGATCGCCGCCAGGACTCGGTGTCAGCGACACGCGGATCGTGTCGCCGATGCCCTGTTCGAGCAAGACCCCCATGGCCGCCGCCGACCACACCTGACCCTTGAGACTCATGCCCGCCTCGGTCAGTCCGAGGTGTAGGGGCTGGTTCGTCTGCGACGCCAGCTCACGATAGATGGCGATCAGGTTGCGAGGCGACGAGACCTTGCAGGAGATGATGATTTGGTCAGGTCGAAGCCCTGCCTCGATGGCCAGCGCGGTCGACTCGAGTGCCGACTGCACCATGCAGTCGTTGATGATCTCTTCAGAGCTTCGGCCAAGGCGCTGATCCGTGTTCACCTGCATCTTGGCCATCACTAGGTCCTGGTTCAGTGACCCGCCGTTGACACCGATACGCACGGGGGTGCCATGGTCCCGCGCGATCTGGCAGATGGTCGTGAATTGTTTGTCTCGCCGTGACCCAGTCCCCACGTTCCCGGGGTTGATGCGGTACTTGTCGAGCGCGGCGGCGCACCCGGGGTACCGGGACAGCAGCAAGTGCCCGTTGTAGTGGAAATCGCCGATCAACGGCGTCTGGCATCCCCGGTCACGCATGCGGCGCTTGATTTCCGGGACCGCCTCGGCCGCGGCCGGGGTGTTCACCGTGATGCGGACCAGTTCCGAACCGGCGTCGGCCAGTTCCACACACTGTGTGGCCGTTGCCTCCGCATCGGCGGTGTCGGTGATCGTCATCGACTGCACCGCTACGGGCGCGCCCCCGCCGATCTGAATATCGCCGACGCGGACACCGATGGTCCGATGAAGTGTGGTGATAGGCATGCGTGTGGGGCTGGGTAATCACGTGACCCTGTCGGTCACACCGGACATGCTGCCCGTGGCCGCGAGGATGGCAACACCGGGCATGATACCACTGAGGCGCGGGCACCTCGGCGCGTCCGCCGGCGGTGTCGGATACCCGCGGATCAGGCGTGTCGGGCCGTCCGTCGGGCGCGGCGCCGCATCGCTCGGAAAGTCGTACGCGCCGCTTCGATCGCCAGGTCGACATGAGTGTATGAGTGCGCACCCGACAGAAACCAGCCTTCGAATTGCGACGGCGGTGGGTAGATGCCGCGGGCAAGCATGCCCCGAAAGAACCGCGCGTAGGCGGCCGTGTCCGCACGAGTTGCCGACTCGTAGTCCCGGACGGGCGTGGTAGTGAAGAACGGGGTGAGGACCGAGCCGTGGACGTTGAGGTGCAGGTCGATGCCCGTTTGGCGGGCGGCGTCAGCCAACCCGGCGGCGAACCGCTCGCCGAGCCGATCCAGTTTGCGGTACAACTCCGGCGTCAACTGCGACAATGCCCAGAGCCCGGCGGTCATGGCCAGCGGGTTACCGGACAGGGTGCCAGCTTGGTACACCGGTCCGACCGGCGCGACTTGCTCCATCAAGTCCTTACGTCCGCCATACGCGCCAACCGGCAAGCCACCGCCAATGATCTTGCCGAGGCAGGTCAAATCCGGGCGAACGCCGAAACGTTCCTGCGCTCCGCCTGGGCCGGCCCGGAACCCGGAAATCACTTCATCGAAGATCAGAATCGCTCCATGCTGTCGAGATAGTTCGCGGAGTCCTTCCAGAAAGCCGGCCACCGGGGGGACGATCCCCATGTTGCCCGCGAGGGGCTCCACGATCAGCGCTGCCACGCGATGCCGGTGTTTCTCGAACAGGCGCTCGACCGAGGCGAGGTCGTTGTACCGTGCCACCAGGGTGTCGGCGGCGACGGCACGTGACACGCCAGGGCTGGTCGGTACGCCCAACGTGGTGGCGCCGGATCCGGCCTGCACCAGGAACGCGTCTCCATGGCCGTGATAGCACCCCGCGAACTTGATCATCCGTTCGCGCCCGGTGGCGGCGCGCGCGAGGCGTAACGCGCTCATCGTGGCCTCTGTCCCGGAGTTCACGAAGCGTACGCGCTCGATGGACGGTATCAGGCGCCTGACGGCCTGGCCCAGATCCACCTCGAGGGCGGTCGGGGCGCCGAAGCTGGTGCCTCGCGCGGCCGCGGCTGAGAGCACGCGGGTCAGCCCGGCCGGGGCGTGCCCGTGAAGCAGCGGGCCCCACGACATGACGAAGTCGATATACGAGCGGCCATCTTCGTCGACGAGACGGGCGCCACGCGCCCGACGGATGAACGGCGGCGTGCCGCCGACCGCCGAGAATGCCCGAACCGGACTGTCGACTCCACCGGGAAGTATGCGTTTGGCCTGGGCAAACAGGCGGCTCGAGTTGCCACGCGTGGAAGCAGTCATGGCGGGGAACGATATCATGGCTGGGGCGCGCCTCCTTGGTCGGGCCACCGCGGCTTCACCCAGGGGTGCACGTCATCCTTTTACACACNGAGGACCATGCTAGAGCCCTGCGANNTTTGTGCCTCGTCCGAGATGTACCCGGTGCTNGAGGTGAGNCTGATCGGGNAGAGGCGGGTCCAGGTGCATCGGNGTCNAAGCTGTGGNTTTCGGCAGATTCGTCCGNGGCTGACCGCCGACCAGATCAAGGCGTTGTATCCCAGTGACTATTTTGATGCCGGGTCCCCAGTTGGGTACGCGGACTATGCGCGCGAGTTTCAGCGGCGCCAGCGCGAAGCGTATTTCTTGAACCGATGGCTTCGGCGTCTCGGGTCGGAGGGGCGACTGCTGGAGGTTGGGTGCGCGCTCGGTTTCCTACTGACAGGTCTGCAACGTTCCGGCTGGCGCGTCGAGGGTGTGGACGCGTCGGCGTTCGCGGTGCACTACGCCAGCACGCGGTACGGCATCGACGTGGCCTGCGCGACCCTCGAGGAAGCCCGGTTTCCGGATGCGGCATTCGATGTGGTCATTCAGAAGGATCTGCTCGAGCACGTGGCCGACCCGAGGGAGCATCTCGAAGAAACACGACGGGTGCTCCGACCGGGNGGATGGTTGCGCCTGGTGACACCCAACGGTGAAGCGAATCTGCGCCCCCTGATCGCCGCGTCGGGGATGANCGGTGGCCGCNCGCTGCCGGTACTCGACCAGGGGCACCTCTCGTTCTTCAGCCGTCGACACTTGCGGCGCCTGTTCGAGGAATGTGGTTTCCGGTGCCACCGCATGCGAATGATCGGTATCACCCGAGGGCTGAGAGCCCTGGGATGCCTCCCGGGCCAACGGCGCTTTGTTCGGTCGGCACCATCGGNCGAGACGACATCGAACCCACGCGAGCCCACCGTCGGCGCGGANGACGGCGCNGCGGGGTTCGCGGACCTGGCCGAGCGTATCGACCGAGATATTGCCCAGCGTCACAGTGGACTCAGGAGTTGGACTCCGTATTTTCACTATCACCGAGCCATGAAGCAGGTGGACTCCCTTCCGGCTTGGTGCGAAGTGGGGTACGACTTCGAATGTCTNCTCCAGCGTCTGTAGTGCGCGGCCCCTACATGCCCCCGCGGGCCGGCCCACCGAAGCTCGCCAGCGAGCGGAGGCGGGTTGATCGGGTTCGAGCCAGAATGCCAGAATGTACCCGGCAACGAATCGCGCCCGTAAGCGGCGCGTGGCACGAGGAGACGACGAATGAAAAGGTTGGTGCTGGCTGGGTCGGTCGGGTTGGCGTTGGCGTGTGCGTCCGTGAGCGGTCTCGCGACCGGCGGGCCCGTGGGGGAAGCGAATGGGGCGGTCGTGGGTCAGGAAACAACCAGCACACTCCTCGACGGAGTGTTCACCTCGGCGCAGGCCCGTCGTGGCCGGAGGGTGTATAGCGAGAACTGCGCGTCTTGTCACGGTGCCGAATTGAAGGGGGGCGAGATGGCCCCGGGCATCGCCGGCAGCGACTTCATGGTGTTCTGGACCGAGTTGCCGGTCGGCGCGATGTTCGAGCGGATCAAGGTGTCGATGCCCGAAGATGGGCCGGGACGCCTGACCGATGAGGAATACACCGATGTGGTCGCGTATATCTTGGATGCCAACAGCTACCCCGCCGGAGACACCGAACTGCCGGCCGACAAGGCGGAACTCGACAAGATCATGATCGTCGCCGCCGAGTAGCGCTCCTTATTAGTTACTAGTTTACGAGCTTTCAGTGCCTCATCGATCGACAGGGTCATCGTTAAACTCTCGGACGAACGACGAGTCAGTGGAGTCCCCCGCAATGGCACGACCGTGCGCCCGGGTCCTGCTACCTCCATATGCCCCACTGTGGTCGTCGCACGGTTTTCTTCGACGCGACTGCACTCCAGATGCCGTTATGGCGCCTCGTTGCTCGGGTTTGGGAGCGAGAAGTTCCCGTGCCCGAGCGCGGGCCAGAGCCATTTGGCACGTGATGTTTTTGCGAATGGGGGGTGGACAAACGAACGGATGGGATCGATAAGCTAGGTGCAGGACGCAATTGGCAATTGACTGTGTCGCTAATGGCTGATATTCTCTGGCGGCTCAGGGCTGATATCAGCGGACGGTTGATCAATGGCCGTCAGTTTTTGACCGCGTTCAAGTAGCAATATCGCCCGTACTCAGGAGGTTTGGCACATGCGAATTCGGTTGGTGGTACTCGGTCTCATTCTTATGGCGTTCTCTCTGACCCTGGCTCGCCCCGCGGCGGCGCAAGCTCGGGGTAATTGGGGCGTTGGCTACTCGTTCCTCGGGAACAACGACATCGCGATTGAGTCCTCNTCCCTGCCGGTGGGTTGGGTCGGGACTGGCGCGCTGGAGNTGTCCGACAANNTCCACTTTGCTTTCGATGTCAGTGGAAATTACAANGGCNNCTCNNNCGTCTGCGGTGGANTNGAGTCGCGTGCGATTAGCACGGCCCTGCAGCCGGCCGCCTGCCAGGTTGGGGNGGTGCCGGCAACAGNCGCCGACGAGNTCCAAGGCTACTCCAACATGCGCTCTGAGGCGCAGTGGTGCTCGCCGACGTTGAGCACGTGCGACGTCAAGACGGTGTCCATCGGTGGTTTCGCCGGCCCACGGTTCGTCCTTGGGTCACCGGGCGGCGTGCGTCCCTACGTCCACATCATGGGCGGGGTGGTGCGCTCCGTGCGGAAGATCGGATTCTTCTCGCACACGTCGACGAACTTGGCCTTCATGCCTGGCGCTGGCGTTCTCGTCCCCACCAGTGACAACGTCTCGTTCCGGATCCAGGCGGACATGCGCCGGGTGATGTTCGGCGCTGACGCGGGGTCTCAAGCCTCGTTGCACACGGGGGGCGTGGATTACAACGAGATCCGCATCACATTCGGATTCTCGATCGGGGTCGGAGGCTAGATACTCGGGACCGTCTGTCCGCACGTCCGAGAAGACCGAGGGACGCGTCGGCCGTATTTGAGGGGGGTTCCCCGTCNTCAGACCTCCAGGCGGGGGACCTTCTTTCGCAATAGCGGTTTTGGATTGGCTCACCGGCCAATGCNAGACCGCTTTATACGTTTTGGGTCGTGTTCTCGCGCTGGTCTCCAGTCAGGCGTCCGGTGCTGCGGTCACAGGCACGGTCGGCTCTGGCGCCCCGCAGTGGCTGTAGAAGCACGACGCGTCCGTATGCCCGCCGAGAACGCCCGGCCGACCCCACCTGCCCAGCGTCGTCAGTCCAGTGTGATCCCGAGTCTGCGTAGTTCGTTGAGGTAGTGCTGAACCCGTTCGGGATTGTTCTGTTCCCGATGGTACCGCACCAGCATCTCGTAGGGCGCCGCATAATCCGGGTCCACCTCGATCGCCGTCTCCCACTCGCGCACNGCGTCGTCGANTCGGTTCAGTCGGGCCCAGAGAAGTCCCAGGTTGTGGTGGCTGTTCGGATACCAGGGGTTGCGCTGAATTTCTGCTTCGTAATAACTGGCCGCGGTATCGAACTCTTCCAGCAGATGATGCACCTGGCCAAGATTGTTGCGCACCATCGGTTCAGTAAGGTCGAGCGCCAATGCTCGTTCATATTGCACCCGCGCCTCGTCGTAACGCTGGTCCAGGAAATAGATCGCACCCAGGTTGTTCGCTGCGAAAGCCGACTGTGGTGACTGCACGACCGCCGACTCCCACAATGACCACCGGTCCGAGAATTGCTGCGATCGGTTGAATCCGACCACCACGGACAGCACGATCCAGGCCGCCAGCAGGGCACGCCCGATCGGCTTCGTGTGAAACGCCGTCGATTCGAGCACGCACAACAGGAAGAGCAGCATGCCGACCAGCGGCGCGTACAGCCGTTCTTCCAGGTAGAAGTCGTGACCGGCCAGCAGCGTGGGAAAGACCATCAGCACAAACCAGGTCACACCCAGCCACAACATTCGCCGTGGTCGCACGCGAGTGATCAACACGCCGATTAGAGCCAGGACGAGCAGGCCCGGCCACAGCGGTGCATGCAGGTCAGCCACGGTTCGGAGTGAGACCGGGATCACCGTCTTGCCGAAGTAGTGAACGAGTACGAGCCCCGCGCGCCCAATATTGTCCACAAGGCGAGGGACAACCGGCGCCGGATTGTCGAACGCGAGCCACCGCAGCCCGAACCAGGTGATGGCTGGTATCGTCCACCCAAGGGCCACGGCCATCCATCTGGCCTGCAGCTTGTTCAGGAAGTCGCCATTCTCGTCGAGCGCCCAGACCAGTCCGAGCAGCAGCGGCGGCAGCACGAACGCCGGTTCCTTGATCAGCAGCGCGCAGAAAAATGCGAGCGACTGCAGGGTCCACCGGCCGCGGCCTGGGGCCTGCCAGTACCGGACCCAGGCGAGCGTGGCCAGGATGACCGAGAGTCCGAGGAAACTGTCGTTTCGACCTGGAATCCACGACACACCCTGCACGTGCACCGGATGAACGACGAACACGAGCGCCCCCCAAATGCTCAGACGCCTGGAGAATCCCACGGCGCCGAACAGCACCACCAGCAGGCAGGCGGAGACCAGATGGATCACGACGCTGGTCAGGTGATACCCGAACATGTCGATCCCGGTGAACTGGAAGTCGAGCATGTAGGTCAGCATGTACAGCGGTCGGTAGTAGGTGTCCTCTGTGAACCGCCACATGTCGTCCATGAACAGGGCGCCGACGTTGGAGAGATCTCCGAAGAAATACTGGTTGTTGAAAATTAGTTCCTGGTCGTCGAAGTAGGTGTAGTCGAAGAACAGGGAGTTGCCATAGACGAGCAGCCCGGCCGCGATGATCAGCGCGTACGGGAGCGTCGCCTCCGCGAGCACACGTATCGTCGGGGTGTGCGTCACCGGCGTGTGCGTTGGGGTGGCGGTCGTTGGTGTCATTGAAAAGGGCCCGGCGAGTGAGGGCCGGAGCATCGGAACGGCTTNCCGCAATGGTGGGACGGATGCTCGCCACGGGTCAAGCCGGGAGCCCGGGGTGGGTGCCTCCTTGGCGTAGAATGGGCAGACGTTCTCACCTATGACATTCGCGATGTCCGCACGCCGACGTGGTCTCGCTCCGATTTGGCTGCCCCTGTATCCGATTCTGTTGCTGTTCCTGCAGAGTTTCTTGCTGCGGGGCCGTGGCAGCGAAGGNTTGATCTGGTCGTTCTGGCTGTCGTGCGGCGTCCTGCTCGTCTGGCAGGTGGTGCTGTGGCGGCGCGTGACGCGCGCGCGCCGGGTGTTGACCTTCGAGATCGCGTTGCGGAAGAACCACTATCTGCAGCTCGTGGCTCATTGCGGCGTATTCCTCTACTGGGGATGGTACTGGCCGGAGGTGGGCAATCACGCCTGGCTCATCGTTGCGCAGATCGTGTTTGCGTACGCCTTCGACATGCTGCTGTCCTGGTCGCGGCGCGACGCGTGGCGACTCGGGTTCGGCCCGTTCCCGATCATTTTGAGCACCAACCTGTTTCTCTGGTTCCGTGACGATTGGTTCACCCTGCAGTTCCTGATGGTCGCTGTCGGGTTCCTCGGGAAGGAGCTGGTGACATGGACCCGTGACGGGCGACAGACCCATATTTTTAATCCGTCGGGCTTGTCGTTATCCGTGTTCTCCGTCGTTCTCATTATTGCCGGCAAGACCGATCTGACCTGGGGGCAGGAAATTGCGCTCACCCTCCGTTACCCGGAGCACATGTATGTCGTGATCTTCGTGCTCGGGCTGATGGTCCAGTACTTCTTTTCGGTGACCCTGATGACCTTGTCGGCGGCCGCTACCCTGTATCTGCTGGGCGTGGTCTATTCCGGCGCTACTGGTGTGTATTTCTTCGTCGACACAAGCATTCCGATCGCGGTGTTCCTGGGGCTCCATCTGTTGGTCACCGATCCGTCGACCTCTCCGAGAACGCCGTTCGGGCGGGTCCTGTTCGGGTCGCTCTACGGAGGGAGTGTGTTCGCGCTTTACGCGCTGTTGGGGCCGATCGGCGTACCCACGTTTTATGACAAGTTATTGTGCGTGCCACTGCTGAATCTGAGCGTTCGGGCTCTGGACCGTTTCGTCCGCGCGCTTGACGCCGACCTGTTCGGGCTCGACAGGCTCTGGCCCGCCGTGTCCGCGCGACAGCTGAATCTTGTCTCAATGGGGGTCTGGACGTTGCTGTTTGTCGGGCTCCTCACCACCAACGCCGTCGGGTCGCGGCATGAGGGCTCCAACCCGGCATTCTGGGAAGAGGCCTGCTCAGAGGGGTTGCGCCACAGCTGCCGCAATTTGCTGGTCAGGCAGTCGAACAACTGTCGGGAAGGGTTTGCGTGGTCCTGTAACGAGCAGGGGATTCTGCTGGCTCTGGGGACGCTGGTCGACAGCGACCCGGGCGGAGCCGGGGCCAGCTTCGCGCGGGCCTGCGAGTTGGGGCTTGCGGTCGGTTGTGTCAATGCGGACACCCTCGTCGCCGGNGGGGCCGACTTCGAGCACGCGTCGACCAGCCTGGCGTATGCCTGGGCCTACCAGGACACGCAACCACTAGGCGAGGCCTGTGGGTCTGGAGACCCCGAGTCCTGCTACCTGCTGGCCTCCGCCCATCGAGCCGGTCGCGGTGTGACCCAGGACGAGACGCTGGCCCGTGAACTGTTTACGCGGTCGTGCGACCTGGGTTGGGCCGCCGGGTGCAGCAGCCTGGCAGAAATCTACCTGCGTGGCGACGGCGTGGCAGTCGATTCAATGCGGGCCGCCGAGGGGTTCTCTCGGGCGTGCGGCGCGGGCGAGGCGATGAGTTGCCTCAGGCTGGGCCTGATGTACCGTCTCGGACAGGGTCTTGCTTCCGATTTGAGTCGAGCGGCCGAATTGATGGAACAGGCGTGCGCGATGGGTCTCCCCGACGCCTGCCAGATGCTCGAAGACTCGCAGGCCTCTCAGGCTCCTCCATCGACCACTGAGTCGAGATAGAGGACCGCCCGAGCGGGCCTACCTCTCAACCGAGCTATCGTTCCGCCAGGGCGGCCTCGAGTCGGCTCCGCATCTCGGCGTTGTCCGGCGCTAGCCGGACTGCCTCCTGGAAGTGCGTGATCGCCTCGTCCACCTCACCTCGCTCCAATAGTACTGTCGCAAGATTTCCGTGCGCGTCGGCGAATTCCGGAGCCATCGCGATAGCCTGCCGGAAACGAGTGACCGCTTCGTCCCTCTCATCCTGGGCGTCCTGTTGGGCGAGGGCAATACCAAGGTCGTTGTAGGTCACTGGATTTCTCGCGAGCCGCAGGACCTCACGGTAGTGCGTGATCGCTTCAGCGGGACGGCCCCGGAGTTGCGCGGTCACCGCCAGGTTGTTGTGCGCCTCGGAGAACGTCGGTTCGAGTTCGGTGGCTTGCCGGAAGTGCGTCGCCGCCTCGTCGAATTGTTCCAGTTGCCCCAGTGCCATTCCGAGGTCGTTGTGGGTCGTGGATAACTCGGGCAACAGTTCGACCGCTCGGCGGAAGTGGGTAAGCGCTTCATCCATTTCCCCGGTGACCTGGAGGGCCGCGGCGAGGTTNGAATGCGCATCCGCATACTCGGGATCGACACCCACCGCCTGTCTGAACAGCGCGAGCGCGTCTTCTTGTCTATCCTGCGTCATCGCCAGCAGGCCGAGATTGTTGTACGCCTCTACCCAGTCGGGCTCGAGCTCGGTCGACCGCCTGTAGTGACGTTCGGCCTCTTCGAGCTCGCCGGTTTCGACGAGCACGTTACCCAGATTGACGATGGCTTCGGTGAATTCCGGATCGATCTGAATGGCCGCTCGCAGTTGTTCGGCGGCGTCTTCGAGTTCGCCCTTGATAGCCAGCGCATTGCCCAGATTGAAGAAACCATCCGCGTCGTTCGGTGCGATCTCGAGCGCTCGCCGGTACTGGGTGATGGCTTCGTCGACCTCACCTCGAGCGGCCAGAGCCGTGCCGAGATTGCTGAGGGCCACCGCGTTGTCCGGGTTGCGGGACAGCGAGTCGCGATACAAATCGATGGCCGCGTCCAGGTCTCCCTGTGTCTGTAGCTCCGAGCCGACATTGCTCTCCGTGATGGCGCGCATCTCGGCCATCGAGAAGGCCGGCCAGTTGCAGAAGATCGCTGCCAGAAGGAGCGTCGCGCCACCCCAGGCCAGCTCCGGACGCGGTCGGCTGCGTAGCAGGGGACCGACGTTCGCCGCCCCCACCGCCGCGAACAGGATGAGAAACGGGACCACTGGGTAGCGGTATCGGGACATGATGGCAAAGGCGACCAAGGTCACGGCATAGACCCCNAGCAGCAGATAGAGCAGGGCCAACTCTCGCCGCCGCTNCCAGGTCGCCCACACCCCGACCAGCGCGAGTGGCGCCAGAACGCCGAAATGCCAGAAGATGCCCGACACTCTGAGCAGGAAAGAACGGTCGGCGTAGCTCAACTGGTCCTCGGTGTCCGCCACCTCCGCCGCATTCCCCGCCAGCAGAATCTTGCGCCCCATCAACTGGAGCCAGTCGAGCGGGTCCGACCAGATGTAATTGAGAGCTCGCCCGGTCCAGTACCGGGATACTTCCGCTGGGCTCAAGGTTCGGTCCAAGGCCTGCTGCGCCAGGTCGGTGGCATCCTGACGCTCGAATCGGGGGTCGCCCCGACCGAATCGCAGTGGCTGGTAGATGCCGGAAGCGTCCGCATTGTTGCCGATATACAAGTTTGGTCCGAATTGTGACGTCGTCAGGTAGAAGTCACCGCTGACGGCCAGGTTGCGGGTGGCTACCGGGAGCAAGACCGCCGCCAGCCCGGCGAGGAGGAAGGCGGCCAACACGAAACGCTCACGCGCCAGCCGGCGCTGNGACCACAGCAGCCAAAAGAGAATTGCGAATACAAACACGAGCGCGTTCTCACGCGTCAGCATGAGACAGCCGATCGTCACGCCGACCCAGAGCCACGGCCACCGGCGTTCGGGGTTGACCATGAGCCCGCTCAGGAGCGCGAGGGTCAGGCACAAGAAGAACGCGTCGAGGACTGACTTCTGTACGATGCCGTCGAAGAAAATGGACGGGGCATAGAAGGCCAGGAGTATGCCGGCAATCACACCGACCTNCTTCGAAAAAAGCCTCCACCCGGAGAAAGCCAGGAACACGCAGGCGAGCGACCCCAGGACCGCCTGGCAGACTCGAACGACCATGGGTCCTTCCCCGAACACCGTGTACACCAGACCCAGGAAGTAGGGATAGAGCGGCGCCTGGTAGAACACGTCGCTCCCGACCCAGTCCCCCGCGGCGAGCTGTTGCGCCCAGGCGTGGTAGCTCTGAGCATCGCCCATGAGCAGCGGAAAGAATGGTGCGTCTCGGATTTGCCAGATGTGCACGGCTCGGATGAGCAGACCGACGACGAAGATGGCGGCGCCATACGGGAGAAACGTGCGCAGGGTCAGCGGANCGCGCGGGTGGGTCGTGTCTGCTCCCTTCTGCTCCGCCACTGCCGCTGCAGTGGCGTTCGTCACCTCCGTCGTGACGTCTTGCGTCGGGGTCGACGTGCGCCGCGTAGGTTGCTTTCGCCGTTTAGCCACCGCTGTGCTCCGCCAAGGCTCGCGCCGCCTCACGAGCGTAGTACGTGATGATGATGTCGGCGCCGGCTCGGTGGATGGCGGTGAGACTTTCAAGCATCGCCCGGGCCTCGTCGAGCCAATTCAGGTGCGCCGCGGCCTTGAGCATGGCGTATTCACCACTGACCTGGTATGCGGCGGTCGGTTGGTGGAACGTGCTCTTGACCCGTTGGATCACATCCAGGTATGGCAACGCCGGTTTGACCAAGACGATGTCAGCCCCCTCCTCGAGATCGAGCGCGACTTCGCGCAACGCTTCGTCGATGTTGGCTGGGTCCATCTGGTGTGTACGGCGGTCACCAAACGCGGGTGCCGAATCGACGGCTTCGCGGAATGGGCCATAGAAGGCGGAACAGTACTTGGCCGCGTACGACATGATCGCGACATCGTCGAAGCCACGCGCGTCGAGCGCGGCCCGGATCGCCGCCACGCGGCCGTCCATCATGTCTGATGGCGCCACGATGTGTGCGCCCGCTTCTGCGTGGGAGACCGCCGCCTGGACCAAATGTTCAACNGTGACGTCGTTGAGAATGCGCTCTCCGTCGAGGACCCCGCAGTGTCCGTGTGATGTGTACTCGCAGAGACAGACGTCGGTGACGACGGTGACGTCGGCGCACTGCTCGCGTAGCGCGCGGACGGCCGACTGCACTGGTGCCGCGGGGTCGGCGGCGGCCGACCCGGTGTCATCCTTGTCTCCCGGGAGTCCGAACAGCAGCACGGCCCGTACCCCGTCTGCCCGGGCGTCGGCCGTTTCACGAACCGCTTCGTCGACCGACAGTTGAAAGACGCCGGGCATTGACGAGATCTCTCGCCGGACGCCGTGACCCTCGACGACGAACAGCGGATAGACCAGTGCGTCCGCGGACAGTCGAGTTTCACGTACCAGTGATCGTATGCCGGACGTGGTCCGGAGCCGTCTCGGGCGGCGGACCAGATTGAGCCCGCTCATCGGTGCTCTCCGTGGAGCGCGGCCGACTGCGTATGGGCGACGATGGCGTCGACCATCCTCGGTGTCGTGGACACGGTCGGCATGATCGTCGTCGCAATGCCCAAACNGCTCGCCACATCGGCCGTGACCGGTCCGATACAGGCAACATCCACTTGACCGAGCAGGTCGGACGCCTGCTCCTCACCCAGCGCCTTCACGAAATTCTTGACGCTGGACCCGCTGGTAAACGTCACGATGTCGATCCGGCGTTCGAGCAGGAGCCGGTAGATGTCAGGGCCGCCGCCNGCCTCCAGGTCCACCGGGGCGGTTCGATAGGCGATCACTATCGTCACCTTGGCGCCGGCCTGGCGCAACTGNGAGGGCAAGACGTCTCGGGCGAGGTTGCCGCGTGGGAGCAGCACGGTGTGGCCGGTCAGGTCGTGGTCTCGACACATGGCCCGGACGATCTCCTCAGAACGGTACTCCTCCGGCATCAGATCGACCTTGAGGCCGTATCTCGACAGTGCGTTCGCCGTGGCGGGTCCCACGGCGCAGAGTCGAACGCCTTTCAGGGCACGGACATCCGTCGGGCCGTTGAGCAGCCGCCGCATAAAGTAGACGACGGCGTTCGCGCTGGTGAAGACGAGCCAGTCGAAGGTATCGACCCGGCCGCAGACTTCATCGAGCGGCGCCAGATCGTCAGGGTCCCCGATCTGGATCGTCGGTAATTCNACCGCGTTGGCGCCGAGCTGTTCGAGTCGGTCCACCAGGTCGGAGGCCTGGGCTCTCGGACGGGTGACCACGATCTGGCGCCCGAACAACGGGCGCGTGTCGAACCAGCGCAGGTGGTCCCGCAGTCCAATCACTCGACCGACGATTAGCACCGCCGCCTCGCGTTGGTCGGGACCACTGACGAGCTCGTCGATCTCCGCCAGCGAGCCCTGCACGGTGTGCTGGGTCGGCAGTGTGCCGCGGTAGATGACGGCGGCGGGCTCGCTGTCGGCGCGCCCGTGACGCCGGAGCGCCTTGACCATGGCGGCCAGCTGCGGNCCNGCGCCGTAGGTGACGATGGTGCCGGAGANGCGGGCCAAGTGGCTCCATGCGACCTTCGGTGGCGCATCGGTTTCGCCCTCATGCCCCCGTACGAGTGTCAGCGTGTCACCGGCTTCCGGATAGGTCACCGGAATGCCGGCGAACGCCGGGCTGCCGATGCCGGACGGGATCCCCGGCACGACCTCGAACGGCACACCCTGCTCGTGCAGAAACAGAGCCTCCTTGCCCCCGCTGTCGAAAACGAACGGGTCGCCCCACTTGAGACGGGCCACCGTCTTACCCTCGCGCGCTTTCTCAGCCAGCANTAGGCAGATGGCGTCTTGTTCGAGCGGTCGGGGCGCNGCAGCCCCGACGTCGATCGTCTCGGCGGCAGCGCGGACCCAACGCAGCATTCGTTGATGGACCAGGTGGTCGTACACCACGACGTCGGCGGTGGTCAGATACCGATGTCCCTTCAGCGTTAACAACCCGGGGTCGCCGGGTCCGGCGCCAATGAGATAGATCCGAGCTTCGTTCATGGCGTCGACGTCTCTGTGGTCGTGGCAGTTTTGGCCTGCTCCAACAACGGCCCGGCGCCGTCCTCCAGGAGACTCTCGGCCACGGCGACACCCAGCGCTCGTGGGTCAGTGGCGGCCTCGGCGCCCTCGCGTCGCAGCACCCGAGACCCGTCCAGAGAGGCGACGACCGCACGCAGCGTGAGCCTATCGCCCAGCCGTTCGGCAAACGCCCCGATGGGAACCTGACAGCCGCCGCCCAGCCTGGCGACGACGGCGCGCTCCGCCATCAGTGCCCCGGCGGTCGGCGCGTCGTTGAGCGGTTCCAGCCGCCCTATGGTCTCAGGGTCGTCAGCGCGTGTCTCGATGGCGATGATGCCTTGCCCNGGGGCTGGCACACAGGTATCCGNGTCGATCGCGGCCGAGATACGGTCATGGTNCCCCAGCCGTTTGAGACCAGCCACTGCGAGGATAATCAGGTCGTAGTCACCGGTGTCCAGCTTGCGCAGGCGGGTGTCGACGTTGCCTCGAATCAGGCGAAACCTGGCCGTCGGCCACGCCCGACTCAGCTGAGCGACCCGTCTGACGCTGCCGCTGCCGACCCGCGGCATCTGTCCGAACGCGTTGCCGAGTTCGCAGGNCGGCAACTCCGGCAGCGGGGTGGCTCCAGTCGGGAGGACGACGGCATCCCGAGCGTCTTCACGCGGTAGGACCGCGGGGATGGCGAGGCCGTCTGGCAGTTCGGCCGGCATGTCCTTCGCACTATGCACAGCCAGGTCGATGTCGCCTTGCTGAAGCGCGCGTTCGATTTCCTTGACGAACACGTTCTTGCCACCGACGGTGGATAGCGACACGTCGGTCAGGCGGTCGCCGGTGGTCTTGATCACCACGAGTTCGCAGCTCTCTCCACTCCGAGCGTGGATCTGGGCCGCTACGCGTTCGGCTTGCCAGAGCGCCAACGGACTACCACGGGTGCCGAGTCTGAGAGACGTCACGATGTCACCGGCGTCTTCGACGTTGCGGCCTGTGTGGTGTCGGAAGACCCGGCGTCGTCCACATCCTCGGTACGGTTTGGGTTGTCGGTGGGGTGAGGTTCGGACAGGCTGAAGAGTTGCGTGAGGGCCTCGACATACTGAGCCGCCGTCTCCTCGTCGGCGGTGTTCTTCAACCGTTCCGTCGGTGTCAGCAGCAGCTTCTGAACCAGGAGTCTGGTCACCTCTTCCAGACGGGCGCGAGCGTCTGGTGAGAGCCCGTTGAGCTTGGGCGCCAGCCGGTCGAGCTCTGACTCTCGGACTGCCTCGAACCGGCGTCGTAGCGCGACGAGCGTCGGAATCGACCCTCTGGAGCGCTGCCAGACGACAAATTCGTCCACTTCCGCGCCAATCATCGCTTCAGCGTGGGCGGTCTGTTCCTGCCGTCGGACGAGGTTCTCGTCGATCATCGCCCGCAGGTCGTCGATGTTGTACAAGAACACNTGCTCGAGTTCGCCCGCGGCCGGGTCGACGTCACGCGGTAATCCGATATCGACGATGAACAACGGTCGGTTTCGGCGGGCATGCATGATGCGCGAAATCGAGGCGGCGCTGATCAGCGGCGTTTGAGCCCCAGTTGCCGTCACGACGATGTCAGCGTGGAGCAGCTCGTCGTCGACGGCTGACCAGGAGACCGCGTTGCCTTCAACCTTGCGCGCGAGCGCCTCGGCTCGGGTGAGTGTCCGGTTGGTGACGACGATCTGCGACACCTCGTGCGACTGGAGGTGGATGGCGGTCAACTCCGCCATGTCGCCGGCGCCTACCACGAGCACCCGACGGTCCTTCAGGTTGCCGAAGATCTTCCGGGCGAGGGAGATGGCGGCATAGCTGACCGACACTGCGCCTTCGCCCAGTCCGGTATCAGCCCGCACCTTCTTGCCCACCGCGAAGGACGACATGAANAGCTTGTTCAGCAACGAGCCGGTGCGTCGCTCGCTCGACGCCGTTGCAAAGGCCTCCTTGACTTGTCCGAAGATCTGCGGCTCGCCCACGATGAGCGAATCGAGCCCGGCTGCCACGCGGAACAGGTGGCGCGCGACGTCGGCGCCCGTGCGGGCATAGAGGTGCGGCCTCAGTTCTGACTCAGGGATGCCGTGGAAGCGGCTCATGAATCGACCCAGGTCACCCCGCGTGGTGTCGACGTTCTCGCAGGCGACGTAAATCTCGGCGCGATTGCAGGTCGTGAGCACCACCGCTTCGGGGGGAGCCGGGTAGACCGCGAGTTCCCGCAATGCCTCCGCCACGCCGCGCNTCGAGAAGTCGACGCGCTCGCGCAGGTCGACCGGCGCCGTGTGGTGGCTCACACCCAGTAGCAGCAGGTCCATCGTCTATTTAGCCAGGGTGGCGCTCCGAACCCCACGCGGCCGCTTCGGGCGCATGGTCGCGCGCCCTGACCGGGCTCTTCCGCGCCTTTCTAGAAATTGTGACTCTCCGTCAGGAAGTAGCCCACCGGCACGAGATTAAGCAGCACGATCGAGAAGCCAAGAGCCGAGAGCCACGCCGCGCGTTTCCCGTTCCACCCGATGGCGCGGCGCGCGTAGAGCTCAAACGAGTACACGAGCCAGCTCAGCGACACGACGAAGATCTTCGGATCGAAGAGCGACATGGCGCGTACGCGTGGGTCGGGCGTGTCGGGCTGCAGTTGAAACAACCAGACGGCCCCGACCGCGAGCCCAGCGGTGAGAAACAGCCACCCGATGCCGACCGCCCGGCCGTTCATCGTATCCAGCACCTGCAATGACGGAAGGCGGGCCGCGAAGAACCCGAGTTTTTTCGCCTTGAGCTCACGAAAAAGCAGCACATAGGTGATGCCGACGACGCAGGCGAGCGCGAAACCGGCGTACGCGAACAACACCGACATCACATGGACCGCCAGCAAGGGGCTGTCCAGTACCGGCGCCGGTTCGATGACGCGGTCGCCCAGCGCCGAGGCCGNCTGTAGCACCACGAGGAGCGGGACGATGAAGACTCCCATGGCCCGTTCGTCGGTCGAGACTTCCGTATACAGATAGGCCACGGCGAGCAGCCACACGAACGCTGAGATGATCCCCGGGGCGCCCACGAACGGGAGGCGTCCCAATTCCATTGTCTGCATGCCGATGACAAACGTATGGACGAGCACTGCCGCCGCGAGCGATGAGGTGGCGATGCGGCCGGCCCGCGGGCTTCGTCTCGTGAAGTGGAGTCCGTAGGCGACGCCGGCCGTGACGTAAAAGAGAAGCGGAAGTAGGTTCATGGGTCTGGCTCTTGGCCTCTGGATGGCTCGCTCTGTTGGGAGGACCGAGCGCCGACCAGCCCCTCGCCGGTCAATTGACCGTTGGCGCGTAGTAGCCCAGTTTCGTCCGAGCCGCGACGTCGGGACGGTCGACGCGCACGACGATTCGGCGATACCGACCATCCCTCAAAGGGTTCTTCGAGGCATACCCCAACGTGTACTGGCTGGAGAGCTCGTCCGAGATGAGCTGATAAATCTCCGGTAACTCGTCCGCCGTGTCGGGGAAGAAGTGCCGGCCTCCGGTTTCTTGGGCGAGTTGGCGCAAGACGAAGTCGGCTTCCCGGAACCCCCGCCGTGTCCGCCGTTCCTGTGACCGGAGCCCGATCGCATAGATGACCGTGTTCGACCGTTTCGCCAGCTCCAGCACTTCTTCGAATTCGACCAGACTGGACGTGTCTTCGCCGTCCGACAACACCACGATGGCCTGGCGACGGATCTCGGTCGCCTCGGAGATGGCGGCGCCGACTTTCGCGAGTTCNTTGAGCGAAATGTAGATGGCGTTGTAGAGCGACGTCGAGCCACCGGCGGAGGTCCGGCGGATGGCGGCGGTCAGGTCGTCGAGCGAGTTCGTGAATTCGTGGAGAATCTCGACCCGGTTATCGAAATCGATGACGCTTGCAAGATCCTGCTCGCGCAAGCGGTCGGCNAACCCGATGGCCGCCTCCTGCGCGGTCGACATCTTCTCCGACATGCTGGCGCTGGTATCCATGAGCAGCGCCAACGCTACCGGGAGCTGGCTGCGCGTGAAGAACGTNACGTCCTGGATGGCGCCATCTTCATAGAGCAGAAAGCCGCTCTGGTCGAGGTCGGTGACATAACGGTTGTCGCTGTCGGTGACGGTGACGTTGAGCGCCACCAGGTCAACGCCGGCCCGGAACGCCGGTTGGTCGGTTGGTTGAGCGGCGGCGACCGCCCCGCCGACGGCCGCTGCCGCGACCAGGCCGTGGAATGTGCGGTAGAGGGTTCGATGCATCGTCAGCCTCCGGCGCGTCTGACCGGTGTTCCGCGGGCACTGAGATCCTCGCGGCGCATCCGGACCGTGATCGCCTCCGGTGGAATCAGGCTGGTTGGTCGCGAATAGACGACCTCGTACTGACTGAGTATCACCACGGCCATCTCGTCCAAGGTCGTGCCGAGCCTGGCGCTCATCATGACGTCGTGCCGCTGCCCCCCCGAGGCGAGGGGACCCTGGTCGAGCACCATGTTTCGTTCGCGGCCGTCCGACACCCCGAAGGTGGTCGGGTCCGCGTTGAACGCTAGGGTCTGGCCCCCCCTGAGGACAATCATATGCGCGGCCGTTCGACTGTCCTTCAGCGCGTCGAGGACCTGTCTTGCGTCGCGGTTGCTATAGTCGAGGCCTTCGCCGGTGATGGCGATGATGACGGGCCTTGCCGATTCCCGCTGTTCGAAACCTCGCGCGGTCTCCACCAGCGCGTCGAGNAGGTAGGCCGCGCTGTTCGACGCCGGGAACACTTGATTGATGCCAGCTCGAAGCCGGTCAAGACGGGCAGTCGATTCCACGAGGATACGCGGGGTGCCGCCGAACGTCACGAGGGCCAGTTCGTTCCCCTCAGACAGCCGGCCGACGAGCGTTTCCAACCCACGCCGGAGGTCACTGGTGGCATGGGTGACGCTGGCGCTCGTATCGACCAGCACGGCGACCTGCATCGGGGCGCGTGCCGGCCGCACGTCCAGAATCTCCCGCTCGGCCCCGTCCTCTTCGACGATGAAGTCCGTCGTGGTCAGTCTGGGCACCGGAGCGCCAGCGGAATCGAGCACACTGACGAACATTGATTCGTTGCCGCTCTGCGCCAGTGCACTCCGCGTTGGGGCCGATGCCGCCACCAGCGCGGCGGNGGCGAACAGGAGCGCGGATGGGACTCGCCCGCAGCGGATATCAAGGCTTGAGGGTCTCGACATGGTGTGATGACCCGGGTGGTGCCCCACCTNGGTGTCTCTATTAAGGAAGTATAGCGGCAAATCGCCCACTCTTGTCGCCGATTCNCCCCGGGCCCGGTTCGGTCACGGGGCGGGATACACCCACCGNAATCGGTTGTGAACATGGGGGTTTTTGTGTNCTTGGCCNGGTCCCGCACGTGGACGGGATTCCTTGACACCCCCGAGGGCGCATGCTATAAAAAGCCCGGTTTTCAGGCCCGCAGGTCGAGCGATCTGCCAACGACCAACCCTGCTCCAACGAGCTTTTCCTGGAGAATACAGNGGCGCGTGCGCGTCGGGGGGGCACCCTCCGTTTGTCCGGTGCCCACGGTCGCNGGTGCTACGCGGTGGGAGGTCTGAGCCCGTGATACCGAATTTGCAGCCTGACAAGAGATACAGGGTGACCGTCAATGCTTGAAGTGTACATCCCGGTGCTTCTGTTCGTGCTGGTCGCGGTCGCCGTCGCCGTCGGCATCTTGATGTTTACGTCGTTGATTAAGTCGTCGAAATACAACAAGGTCAAGCTCCAGCCGTACGAGTGTGGGATCGAGCCCGACACCGATGCGCGTGGCCGGTACAGTATTCGGTATTACCTGATCGGGATGCTGTTTGTGATCTTCGATGTGGAGACGGTGTTCATGTTCCCCTGGGCGGTGATCATGGACGAGTTGCTGTTGTTCGGACTGATCGAGATGCTGGTGTTTCTCTTCATCCTTGTGATCGGATACGTGTACGCGTGGCGCAAGGGCGCGCTGGAATGGGTGTAGTGTCCGCACTTCATGGCTGACGAACAGAAGCCGGACGACGACGCAACCGCGAAACCGGCCGNCGCGCCAGCCTCGGCCAAAGTGACCCCGGCTGCTCCGACGAAGCCGGCTGGCGCAGGCTCCGCAGCGGTGCCGGCCGCCGCGAAGCCGAAGCCCAAGCCGAAGGCCCCGCCTGAAGCGCCCAAGGGGCCGACTGATCCGCTGCCACCCGACGATCTGGAACCACCGGCGTATCTNGTGGCGCTGCAGCAGGCGCAGCCAGATGCCGTCGAACAACTCAGCTACTGGGTGGGNGACTGGACCGTCATCGTGCGGTCGACGGCGTTACTCGACGTGGCCCGTTTTCTCCGGAATGACGACGCGGCGTCGTTCGACTACTGTTGCGATGTTACCGCCAGCGACTGGCCGCCGCGTGAGCAGCGCTTCGACATCATCTACTGCCTGTATTCCGTACGCCGTCGGCAGCGGGTTCGGATCAAGGTGCGGGCAGCCGAAACCGAGCCGGTCCCGTCGGTGACCGATGTCTGGCCGGCCGCGAATTGGCTCGAGCGCGAGATGTGGGACATGTTTGGGGTACANATCACCGGGCATCCGGATCTGCGTCGGATTCTGATGCCGGATAACTGGCAAGGNTTTCCGCAACGCAAGGATTACCCGCTCGAGGGACCAGGCGAGTTTCTGCTCGAAAGCCCCATGGAGTGGCTCCGGCTACGCAATATGGTGGACGAAACGGAGATCGAGTAGCTCGGCCCTGCCGGANAAGTGAATCGAGTTAGCTAGAGATGGCCACCGAATCCGCGGCAATGTTCGATACCGACGAGCTCGTGCTCAACATGGGCCCGCAGCACCCGAGTACGCATGGGGTCTTGCGTTTGGTCTTGCGGCTCGACGGCGAGCGAGTGAAGGACGTCGACGTCGTGATGGGATACGTGCACCGCGGCATCGAGAAGCTCTGCGAGAATCGCGACTGGACCCAGATCATTCTGCTGACCGACCGGATGGATTACGTGGCCGCCGCCACCAACAACCTCGGCTACTGCGAGACGGTCGAGAAGCTNATGGAAGTTGAAGTGCCGCGGCGCGCCCGGTATATCCGCACGATTCTGGCCGAGCTCCAACGCATCGCCAGTCACTGCCTGTGGCTCGGTACTCATGCCATGGACATTGGGGCGATGACCGTGTTTCTCTACGCGTTCCGCGAACGGGAGTTGATCCTCGACCTGTTCGAGGAGTACTGCGGTGCCCGGTTGACCTACAACGCCATGCGCATCGGCGGTCTCCCGCTCGACATTCCGAGTGGCTGGGATGACAAGGCGCGCGCGTTCTGCGACATCATGGACTCGAAGGTCGCGGAATACGAGGAACTACTGACGAATAACCGGATCTGGTTGNAGCGGACTCGCGGTATCGGTGTGATCTCCGGTGCGGACGCGATCTCGCTGGGGCTCTGCGGTCCGCCGCTGCGTGGGTCCGCCGTGTATCGTGACGTTCGAAAGGACGAGCCGTACGCCGCGTACGACGAGTTTGACTTCGACATCCCGATTGGCACCCGGGGCGATACCTACGACCGTTACCTCATCCGGCTCGAAGAGTTCCGCCAGTCGATTCGCATNATCAGGCAAGCGCTCGACGGGCTNCCTGAAGGACCGGTGATGGGGAAGGTGCCCCGGCTGCTCAAGCCGAAGGCGGGCGAAACCTACCACGCGATCGAATCACCAAAGGGAGAACTGGGCTACTTCATCGTGAGCGACGGACGAGCGACCAACCCGTATCGCCTCCGAGTCAGGCCGCCGTCGTTCTGNAACTTGCAGGGGTTGCGCCCGTTGGTCATCGGCCACCTGGTTGCTGATGTGGTTGCGCTGATCGGCACCATCGATGTCGTACTCGGCGAGGTCGACAGATAGCGATGCTCGATACCGTTTTCTGGCCGCTGGTCAAGATCGTGGTGCTGCTCAACGCGGTCATGATCTCGGTGACGTTCATGACCTTGCTCGAGCGGAAGGTGATCGCCTGGGCGCAGTCGCGTCTGGGGCCGATGCGCGTGGGGCCCTATGGAGTGCTGCAGGCATTCGCCGACCCGATCAAGCTGATGACCAAGGAGGACATCACACCCGCGAACGCGGACAAGGTGATGTTTACCCTCGCGCCGATTCTCTCGCTGGTTCCGGCGTTTGTGGTGTTTGCCGTCATCCCGTTCGGGAGCGACCCGCTGTACTACGTCGCCGACATCAACGTCGGTCTGCTGTTCATCATTTCGGTGACGTCGATCGGAGTCTACGGGATCATCCTCGCCGGCTGGGCCTCCAACAGCAAGTATCCGTTGCTTGCCGGTCTGCGAGCGTCGGCACANCTCATCAGCTACGAGATCGCGGTCACCATGACACTGGTGAGTGTCATTCTGACGGCTGGCACGCTGAGCATGGTTGAGATCGTCGAGGCCCAGCAGGAGGCCGGAATCTGGTTCGGTTTTATTCAGCCGGTCGCGTTCGTCCTGGTGCTGATTGGCGGGNTGGNCGAGACCAACCGCGCACCGTTCGACATGCCGGAAGCCGAGCAGGAGCTGACGGGCGGGTTNCACACCGAATACAGCGGCATGCGGTTCGGGCTGTTCTTCTTGGCCGAATACGCGAACATGATCGTCATTTCGGCGGTTGTGGTGTTGCTGTTCTGGGGCGGTTGGCTCCGTCCGTTCCCGAGTGTCGGCGCGCTCGCATTGCTGGACTACATTCCGAGCTGGATCTGGTTGTTCTCCAAGATGTTCCTGGTCTTGTACCTGTTCATCTGGATCCGGGCCACCTTGCCGCGGTATCGGTATGACCAGTTGATGAGGATTGGCTGGAAAGTCTTGATCCCGATTGCCATTGCCAACGTCGTGGTTACGGCTGTCGTCAAGGTGTTGCTGTAAGTCATGGCCGAAACCATCGTNTTCTATACGCTCTCGGTCTTGATTCTCGGGCTGGCGGTCCTGGTCGTGACCGTGAAGAACGTCGTACACAGCGTGGTCGCGCTTGTTATGACGTTTCTGTGCGTGGCCGCGCTGTATGTCGTGCTTGAGGCCGAGTTCCTGGCGGTTATCCAGATATTGGTCTACGCCGGCGGCATCGTCGTGCTGTATTTGTTTGTGGTCATGTTGGTGAATCTGGATCGATCGCCGGAAGGGTACGAGGACTCGCGGCGGTTGAGTGTCTTCGGGCTCGGTCTGGCTGGCGCGATGCTCCTTGAGGTAGCCGGCATCGTGGTCTACAGCTACAACCGCTCGGGGTCGACGGTCACCGCCCCGGCCGCCGCGTCACCAGTGGAAGGCAACACGCAAGAACTGGGGTGGCTGCTCTATACCGACTATCTGATTCCNTTTGAATTGGCGTCGGTGCTGCTGCTCGTGGCCATGGTCGGCGCTATCGTGCTGGCGAGGCGAGATCTGTAGATGATGGAAATCACCCCGGCCCACTACACNGTACTTTCAGCCGCGCTGTTCAGCATCGGCGTGATCGGCGTGCTGGTACGACGCAACATCATCATCATCTTCATGGCGATTGAATTGATGCTCAANGCTGTCAACATCAATCTCGTCGCGCACGCCCAGCAGGTGGAGAATCTGGTGGGTCAGGTGTTCGTCGTGTTCGTGATCGCAGTCGCCGCGGCCGAAGCGGCGGTCGGGCTCGGGATCATCTTGGCCTTCTATCGGAACAAGCAAACCGTGAACATCGACGAGATGAACGTGATGCGCTGGTAGGACGATTGGCCTCTGCGCGAAGCCCCGACTGAATATGGACCTTATTTGGCTCATCCCCGTGTTGCCCGGCATTGGCGCCGCCTTGAACGGCCTGCTGGGCATCCGCTACTTCAGTAAACCGGTGGCGGCCGCCATCGCCTGCGCGACGATGGGCGGGGCGTTGCTGTTGTCCATTTTCGTCTTTGCACAACTGCTCGGGGCCGAGCATCGCGAGCATGTCGTCACGCTCGCTCACTGGATTCCGCCGATCCCGCTGCAGACTGTNGANGGGCTTGGCGCGTTCGAGGCACCGTGGGCGTTCCGCCTCGATCCGCTCTCCGGGATGATGATTCTGATCGTCACCGGCATCGGCTTTTTGATCCATCTGTATTCGTCGTCCTACATGGACCACGAGCCGAGGGGCGCGTATGTTCGATTCTTCTGTTACCTGAACCTGTTCTGCTTCTTCATGCTGACGCTGGTGCTCGGNAGCACTTTTNTGGTCATGTTCGTCGGCTGGGAAGGGGTCGGGCTCTGCTCCTANCTGCTGATCGGGTTCTGGTATCACAAGAAGAGCGCGGCCGATGCCGGNAAGAAGGCATTCGTCGTCAACCGNGTGGGCGACTTCGGATTCGTGCTGGGCGTNTTNCTGATCTTCTTCACGTTCGGTACGATCGACTTCCGCGAAGTAGCGGAGGCCGCTTCGCAGATGCCAGTGGAGTCGGCGGCGTTTGGCGTGCTCTCGACCATCTGCCTGCTGCTGTTTGTCGGCGCCGTCGGGAAGAGCGCGCAGATCCCGCTCTACATCTGGCTACCGGACGCGATGGAAGGCCCGACCCCCGTGTCGGCGTTGATCCACGCCGCGACGATGGTGACCGCCGGGGTGTATATGGTCGGCCGGAACGCTGTGCTGTTCTCGCACGCACCGATGGTCATGACGATTGTCGCGGTGGTCGGAGGGGTAACCGCGTTGATGGCAGCCACCATCGCACTGGTCCAGACCGACATCAAGAAAGTGTTGGCGTACTCCACGGTCTCGCAGCTGGGGTACATGTTCCTCGCCACGGGGGTCGGTGCGTTTGCGGCCGGGGCGTTCCATCTGATGACGCATGCGTTCTTCAAGGCGCTGCTGTTCCTCGGCAGCGGGTCGGTCATCCACGCGATGAACGACGAGCAGGACATGCAGAAGATGGGCAACATGAAGCTCTACATGCCCACGACGTTCATCACCATGTTCGTGGGGGCGCTCGCGATCGCCGGAGTCCCCGGTCTGTCCGGTTTTTTCAGCAAGGACGAGATTCTCGCTAAGACGTTCCTCGCGAGCCCTTGGTTGTGGGGGCTGGCGGTGGTGACGGCCGGCATGACCGCGTTCTACATGTTCCGATTGATTTTCATGACATTCTTCGGGGAGTATCGCGGACCCAAGTGGGGGGATGACGCGGAGGGTCAGGCTGAGGGGGATCACGCGGCAGCAGCGGCTGATGAACAGGGGCACGACGGTGCCCATGCCTGGCACGGGCCGCACGAATCGCCGAAGCTGATGACCGTACCCTTGATGATTCTGGCGGTGGGCGCGGCCGTCGCGGGCTACGTGGGAATCCCCCCGATCCTCGGCGATTTTATCGGAGTCGGCAACGCCATCGAGCACTTCCTGGAACCGAGTTTCGTGGCCGAGTCGGCTGCGCTCGCCGAGGAGGGAGAGCACGCGGTCGCGCACTTGTCCCACGCCGCCGAGTTCGGGTTGATGGCGTTTTCGGTGCTGATTGCCGGTTTGGGTATTGCTCTGGCCTACCACCTGTATGTGCGGCGGCCGAAGCGCTCTGAGGAACTTGCGGATAACTGGGCCGGTGCTCACCAGGTATTGACGAACAAGTATTACGTCGACGAAGCGTACAACGCGACCGTCATCAAAGGGACCATGGGAAGCGCCCGCGGGTTGTGGGCTGTCGACCGCCACGTGGTCGACGGTGCCGTGAATGGCACCGCCTGGTTCACGCGGGCCTTGTCGTGGGTCTCCCATGTGCTCGACAAGTACATCGTCGACGGGTTGGTGAATCTGGCAGCCTGGATCTGTGCCGAGGGGAGCTACATCTTCCGGTGGGGTCAGACCGGGCTGATCCAGAACTATGCCGTTGCGACGCTGTTCGGCGTGTTCGTCTGCGCGACAGCGTATTTGGTTGTCCGATTCATGGGGTAGCGGGGCGTGGCGCCGCCAGAGACGCAGCCCGACTGAATGAAGGGCCAAGCCGCGCGAGAATGCGCGGCTCGCGGGCGCGGAGTGGGGCACTCGGGGTCCCCGCGGAGCGACCGCGTGGGGTTTCGGGGCGCAGCCCCGACTGAAAGACGAAGAACCGCTCATGAGCAACACCGCTAACTTTCCTTTGTTGACGCTGATCATGTTCACGCCCCTGGCGGGTGCGGTACTGCTGCTGTTTGTGAACAAGAACAGCACGAACGCCATTCGTTGGATCGCGAACGGATTCGCCGGGCTCGGTTTTCTGGTGTCGTTACCGCTGTGGTTTTGGCTGGACATGGCGACGCCGGACTGGCAGTTCGTGGAGCGACACGAGTGGATTCCGTCGATCGGCGCCCAATACCTTGTCGGCGTGGACGGCTTCAGTTCCCTGCTGATCCTGCTGGCCACCTTGATGGGGCTGATCGCGATCCTCTCCTCCTGGACTGCGATCACCACGCGAGTGAAGGAGTACTACATCTTTCTGCTGGTGCTGCAGACCGGCATGATCGGCGCGTTCGTCTCGCTCGACTTCCTGCTGTTCTTCCTGTTCTGGGAAGTCATGCTGGTACCGATGTATTTCCTCATTGGTATCTGGGGCAGCGACAATCGGTTGTACTCGGCGATCAAGTTCTTCCTCTTTACGCTGGTGGGTAGCGTCGTGATGCTGCTGGGCATTTTGGCCGTCTACTTCTATCACCACGAAGTGACCGGGATCTATTCGTTCGACATCACGCGATTCCACCAGTTGAACATGCCATTCGACCTGCAGTGGTGGGTCTTTCTGGCGTTTTTCCTCGGGTTCGCTGTCAAGGTGCCGATGTTCCCGTTCCACACCTGGCTGCCGGACGCGCACACGGATGCCCCAACCGCCGGGTCTGTCATTCTGGCTGCCGTGCTTCTGAAGATGGGCACCTACGGGTTCATCCGATTCTCGTTGCCGATCTTGCCGGAGGCGACCCGAGCGGCCGTGCCCTGGGTGGTGACG
>PAUN01000068.1 GCA_002712885.1 Acidobacteriota bacterium | reverse complement strand
CTGGCTTACCGCATCCTGCAGCAGCGTGGTGAGACGGTTGGTCGACCAGTGCGCGTTGGCGGCGTTAAACGCCCGCTCAATGGAGGGGTACAAGTCGCCCACTGCGGTGCCATGCAGCGCGGAAATAAAGTGCAGCTCGGCGTAGTCGGCAAAGCCCAGACGGCGCTTGATGTCGGCGCGCATCTTCTCTTTGGCTTCGCTCTCCAGCCCGTCCCACTTGTTGACCGCCAGTACCAACGCACGCCCTGTGGTGAGCACGTAGTCCAGCAGGTGCAGGTCCTGCTCAACCAAGCCGCTGCGGGCGTCCAATACCATGACGGCCACGTGGCTCTCTTTGATCGCATCCAGCGTTTTGATGATCGAGAACTTTTCGGCGATTTCACGCACGTTCTTACGCCGCCGAATGCCGGCGGTGTCGATCAGCACGTACGGCTTGCCGTTGCGCTCGAAAGGGATTTCGATAGCGTCGCGGGTGGTGCCCGCTTCATCGAATACTACCACGCGCTCTTCACCGAGCAGGCGGTTGACCAGCGACGACTTCCCCACATTCGGGCGTCCCACAACCGCGATGCGAGTCTCGGCCGCTGGTGGAGCGTCGGTCTCGTGCGCTGCCGTTATCGCGGCGGCCTGACCAGGCGCCGGGGGCAGACGGCTTACCACCTCGTCGAGGAGATCGCCGATGCCGAGCCCGTGCTCGGCGGCAATCTCGACAATGGGCTCGAATCCGAACCGGTGGAACTCGAACGCGCGGTCGCGGGCGCGGCGGTCGTCCGTTTTGTTGACGGCGAGCACAACCGGCACGCCGTGCCGGCGCAGCGTCTCCGCGACTTCGTCGTCAGCCGGCACGGGCCCCTCCCGGCCATCGACCACGAAGACGAGCAGGTCGACGGTGGCGGCGGCGCGGCTGACGCGTTCGGCGACGGCCTCCTGCATGGGGTCCAGGCTGGCCCCAATGACCCCCCCCGTGTCGACCAGCGCGAAAACGCGACCCTGCCACTCGACCGCGCCGCCCAGTACGTCGCGCGTGGTGCCTGCCACGGCGCTGACAATGGCGCCCCGGGTACCGGTCAGTCGATTGAACAGCGTCGATTTGCCCACGTTGGGTCGTCCGACGAGGGCGACCTGACCGTGCGGTGGTGTGATGGGACGTGTCATGCCGGAATCAGAGTGCGAAGGCTGTGTGCTTGACAGCCGTAAGTAACAGTATCTATGATGCTTACAGACATCTGGAGCGGAAACGCATGATCAAGGTCGACATCGTCAACGAAGTGTCCAAGCTCGCGGACATCACCAAAGTCAAAGCCGAAGTGGCCGTCGACGCCGTGTTCGACGCGATGCGAATGTCGATGCAGCGGGGCGAACGGATCGAACTCCGTGGCTTCGGGGTGTTCCAGGTCAAGCCGCGCAAGCGTGGTATCGGCCGCAACCCCCGGACCGGTAAGGAAGTCCGCATTCCCCCCGGTCGCACCATCCGCTTCAAGCCGGGCAAAGACCTGCAAGACATCGGCGTCTAATCCAGAGCCGTTCGGCCCACGCGTGCTCCGGAATCACGGTTCGTCTCTCTTGGATCAACCCAACCCACCCGCTCCACCGTCGGGCTCACCCTGGCTCCCCGCACCGAGCCGGGACCTGCCGTTGACCCGTACGGTGTGGGATCCCCCGACGGCCCCCCCGCGACGCCAGGGGCGGACGTGGGTGAATGTGGTGCTCCTGCTGGCCACGGTCGTGAGCACGACGTTTCTCGGCTTCTTTCACTATCAAGGCTTTGTGACCGACTTTGACGGCACAGTCCAACGTCAGGTCTCGATGTGGCACGGGCTCTGGTATAGCGCGACCATTCTGGCCATTCTGGGCTGCCACGAAATGGGCCATTATTTCGCGTGTCGATACTACCGTGTCGACGCGTCACTTCCCTATTTTCTCCCCGCCCCGTTTCTCACCGGCACGCTGGGCGCCTTCATCCGCATTCGGCAACCGATTCCGACCAAACGGATGCTGTTCGATATCGGCGTGGCGGGACCGATCGCCGGATTCCTGGTGGTGGTGCCGACGCTCTTTCTCGGCCTGAGCCTGTCTCGCGTGTTGCCGCTGCCGACAGATTTTACGGGGATCGAGCTTGGGGAGCCTCTGTTGTTTCGTTTGGCGGCCTGGTTGATCTGGGGCGACACGCCGGCCGGGTACTCGCTGAACCTGCATCCGATGGCATTCGCGGCCTGGTTCGGTCTGTTGGCCACGGCGCTCAATCTGTTTCCGATCGGACAGCTCGACGGGGGTCACATCTCGTATGCCACCCTGGGGTCGCGCTCGACGCTGGTGACCATCGGCGCCACGGTCCTGACTATCCTGCTCACATTTCGATCGCCGAGCTGGATCGCTTGGGCGGTGCTTATCGTGGTCATGATGGTCACCATGGGTCCACGTCATCCGCGCACGCTCGACCATCACATTCCGCTCGACCGGACCCGAGTCTGGGTAGCCGTCGGCGCCCTAGCGATGTTCATCCTGTGTTTCACGCCCGTCCCAGTGGAATTCACCGATGTGATCTCCGAATAGTGCAATGTCTGCGCGGAGGGCGGGTCTGAATGCCTATTGCTGCGAGGAAGGTGGCCTGCTAGAGCATCGAGAGCGGGTCGACGTCGATGACGACGCGGCGCTTGAGATCGCCTCGGTCCTCAAGGGCGGCGAGCAGGGCGCGGCGCATCTCACCACGCTGTGGGCCCTTGAGCAGGAGCTGGGCGCGATATTGCCCACGCAGACGACCAAGCGGGGCTGAGGCCGGCCCGAGCACGGTGAACCGGCCGCCCCGCCCCCGGGCGGCCGTGGCCAGCTCGGCGGCCTCTTGCATCGCTTGATTGAAGCTGCCGGCCCGCACAACGGCACTCACCAGTGCCACCTCGGGCGGATAGTGCATGGCCGTGCGGTACTCCATCTCATCGGCGAAGAACGGCTCGTAGGCCTGGCGGCACGCGTATCGAATGCTGTAGTGATTGGGGTAAAGCGTCTGCACAATCGCCTCCCCCGGCAGCGTCCCTCGGCCGGCGCGGCCGGCCACCTGCGTGAGCAGCTGAAACGTGCGCTCGCCCGCGCGAAAATCGGCGAGCCCGAGTCCGACGTCGGCCGAGATCACTCCCACCAAGGTCACTCGCGGAAAGTCGTGTCCCTTGGCCACCATCTGTGTTCCAACCAGAACGTCCATCTCGCCGGCTCCAAAACGGTCCAGTATCCGCGCCGCAGCGCCCTGCCGCCGCACCGTGTCCCGATCCAGTCGAGCCACTCTCGCGTGCGGCCACCGTTCCGTGATTTCGGCCTCGACCCGCTCGGTGCCAAATCCAACTTGCTCGAGATACGCACCCGTGCAGACTGGGCAGCGCTCTGGACACGCCCGTGAATAGCCGCAATAGTGACACCGGGCGCGGTCCGCGCGGCGATGGAACGTGAGCGACACACTGCAGTTCGGGCATTCCAGACTGCGCGCGCACTGCCGGCAGAACACCGAAGCGGCGAAGCCGCGGCGATTGAGCAGCACCAAGGCCTGCTCTCCCCGAGTCAGGCGGTCGTCGAGTGCCTCGACGAGCGGGGCGCTGAACACCACGTCAGGACCGTGCGTGGCGAATTCCTCCCGCATGTCGATGATACGCACACTCGGCAGCGACCGACGGAGCACCCGCTCGGACAGCACGATGCGCCGATAGCGCCCGGCGTCGGTGTGCCGATACGTCTCGAGGGCCGGCGTCGCCGAACCGAGCACGGCGAGCGCCCCCGCCTGTCTGGCCCGCATGACGGCGACATCCCGCCCGTGATAGCGCGGGGTTTCCTCCTGCTTGTACGAGGCGTCGTGCTCTTCATCGACAACGATCAACCCCACCGCCGGGAGGGGTGCGAACACCGCGGACCGCGTGCCCACCACGACATCCACGTCGCCACGGCGGATGCGGTGCCATTGGTCGTGTCTCGCGCCGTCCGACAAACCGCTGTGCTGCACCGCGACCCGGTCGCCGAACGCTCGACGAAAGCGGGTGGCGACGGCCGGGGTCAGCGCGATCTCCGGGACCAGGATGAGCGCCTGCCGGTCCCGCGCCACCGTGTCGCGGGCCAGGGTCAGGTAGATCTCCGTCTTACCGCTCCCAGTGACCCCGTGCAAGAGGGCGACCGAGAACCTGCCACTGCCCGCGTCCGGCCCCAGGCTGTCGACGGCGCGTTGCTGCTCGGGGGTGAGCACGAGCCTGGTTCCATGCTCCGGATCTGTCCCGTCCCTACTTACAGAGGTGGCGCCGGCGATATGCGTGAGCGTCTGGCGCGACGTCGACCAGGGGTCCCGTTCGACAACCTCACGCGTGGTCGTGACGGCGCCCCGCGCGGCCAAGCGCCGCACCGTGTCTCGCGAGATGCCCTGCCGCACCAGCTTTGTGAGCGCGATCCCGGATGGCGAGCCCGCCAGCACACGCAGGGCGTCAGCCTGACGGGCTCCCAGCGTGCCGCCACCCGCGAGCATCTCGAGTCCATGGACGGTCGTTCTGGCCACCACCACGGACCGGAACGCCGAAGCTGAGCCCTTGAGCGGCTGACTGAGCGTGATGAGCCCGTCCCGGGCCATCGCGGTCAGTCGGGCCTGCAGTCCACCACGTTTGTTCGCCGGTCCCCCCTGTCGCTCGGCGATCGTGCGCGCCAGCCGCGCCACCGGATGGGCGGCGCCGTCAACGAGCAGCGCGAGCACCTGGGCCCGCGCGTCGCTCAGCAGTTCGGCCAACGCGGCGCGTCCGGCCGCCGTGATCTGAGCGTGACGCTCGCTGACTACCCACGCCTTCGGCGGCATGGCGGCGGCAACAGCCGGGCCGGGTCCGGACGCGTAGTACTCGCCAACCCAGAGGGCCAGACGCACGACATCGGCCGGCAGCAGAGGCGTGGTATCAAGCAGATCGATCAGCGGCTTGAGCCCGGCGGGGTCGGCGGCTGGGTCGGCCGCAATCACGCACCCGGTCAGCACCCGTGTACCGAGTGGAACCAGCACACGCGTTCCGACCGCCGGTGTCGCCAGATGCTCCGGGACGAGATAACTGAGAGACCCCAGCGCGGGCACCGGGACGGCCACTGACACGACACGGGTGCGCACGGTCTCAGGACGACAGTAGAGCGCGGACTTTCTTCATGTCCTGCCAGACGTCGCGTTTCCGGTCCGGGCTGCGCAGCAGGAAGGCGGGATGGAAGGTCGGCACGAGCTTCGCGCCCCGGTAGTCAAAGACCTGGCCGCGAAGTCGTGAAATCGATTGTTCGCTGCGGAGCAACGTGCGGACCGCGAACGCGCCGAGGGCCACCACCACCCGCGGGCGGATGACATCCAGTTGTTGGAACAAGAACGGCGCGCAGGTTTGCACCTCATCGAGCTCTGGGTTCCGGTTTTGTGGCGGCCGGCACTTGATCACATTCGCGATATAGACCTGGTCCCGGGTGAGCCCGATCGCCTCGATGATTTTGGTCAAGAGTTGGCCGGCGGGACCAACAAAGGGCTCGCCCTGCTGGTCCTCATCCCGTCCCGGCGCCTCTCCGACGAACATCAGGTCGGCATCTGGGCGTCCAACCCCAAAGACCAGCGTGGTGCGGCCCTGGTGGAGCTTGCAACGTGTGCAATCGCCCAGCTCTCCGCGGACCTGCTCCAGGGTCCTTGGCGTGGTCGGCTCGGTCGGGCTCGCCGGTCTCTCGCCGCGAAAGCGCCACGCGGGCTCCCGACTGAACCCCTCGGCGCCCAGTTCTTGGAAGAACTCCATGTGCGCCGTCAGCGCGTCACGACGGTTCATGTTCTCCTGGCCTGTCGACCGGGTCGACCACATCGCCCGAATCACCCACGCCACCGTGTGTCGCGTGAGCCGTCTCCGGCGCCTGACTCAGCCCCGCCTCGACCCGGTCCAGGATGGCGCCAGCCAGCGCCGATTTTGGTTGCAACGGAAGCTCGGTTGCGCCGTCGGCGTCGACCAGCACGGCGGCGTTGGTCTCGACTGCAAAACCGGCATCGAACCGCGAGACGTCGTTGGCGACAACAAGATCGATCCTTTTTTGCGTCAACTTCGCCGTGGCCCGTTCGACGACGTCCTGTGTCTCGGCCGCGAACCCGACCAGCCACGGGCGCACCCGATCGGCTCGCCACCGCCCAAGTTCGGCGAGGATGTCAGCCGTGCGGGTGAGGGTCATGGTCAACGCGTCCTCACGCTTACTGATCTTCTGGGGCTCCGCTCCCCCGCTCCGCGTGTAGTCCGCCACGGCCGCCGCCATGACCACCGCATCCATCTCTGCCACCCGTGTCATCACGGCGTCGTGCATCTGGGCCGCGCTGCGCACCCGGACGAGCTCGGCCCCCGGCGTCGGCTCCAACGCGCTCGGTCCGAGCACCAGCACCACGCGGGCGCCCCGCCGGACGGCCTCGGCCGCCACCGCCAGGCCCATCCGCCCGCTGGAACGATTGCCGAGGTATCGGACCGGGTCCAGATCTTCGTAGGTGGGCCCGGCCGTGACCAACAGACGCTGGCCGGTCAGGCTACCCACCGGCCGCAGGATCGCATCCGTGGCGGCGACGACATCGGCCGGTTCGGCCAGCCGGCCTTTCCCGATCCAACCGCAGGCCAGATAGCCCTCGCCGGGACCCACGATGTGCACGCCCCGGGCGCGCAGCGTCGACAGATTCTGCGCCACAGCCTCGTGACTGAACATGTTCGTGTTCATGGCGGGCGCCAGCAGGACCGGGACCCTGGTCGCCAAGTACAGGGTGGTCAGGAAGTCGTCGGCAATCCCGAGAGCCAGCTTCCCGATGATATTCGCTGTCGCGGGTGCCACCACCAGCGCCGCAATGTCGGACGCCAGCGCGATGTGTTCGATATCGGCGTTCGCACCGCGTGCGAACTGGTCCGTGATGACCCGCCGCTGGGTGATGGCTTCAAAGGTGACGCGCCCGACGAACTTGTGCGCGGAGGCGGTCATGATGGCGACCACGTCGTGCCCACCCTGCTGCAGGCCGCGGGCGATCTCGANCGCNTTGTAGGCGCCAATGCCACCGGTGACCCCGAGTGCGATCAGTCCCATGAAGCTACCCCTTCCACTCGCGAAACGCCCGGGCNACCGCTTCCCCGGNGCCCNTCCGCGTGCGCCGGGACGCGCGCTCGGCCACCACGATACACCGGAGCTCTTCGACGCAGTCCTCCAACGTGTCGTTGACGATGGCGTAGTCGTAGTCGGGCATCTGCTCCACTTCTCGCCGCGCCACCGAGAGCCGCTGTCGAAGCTGGGCTTCCGTCAGATGCGTCGCGCTGCGACGACGCAGCCGCGCTTCGAGTACAGCGGGCGACGGCGGCAGCACGAAGATACCGACCGCGGTGTCGTCGAGCCGGCGCACCTGCCCCGCCCCTTGCACGTCGATGACCAGCACCAGGTCGAGCCCCTCGTCCAGCCGTCGCCGGGTCTCCGCCGCACTGGTGCCGTAGANCTGCCCGAACAGCGCCGCCCACTCNAGAAATTCGGTGCCGTCGCGCATCTGCTCGAAGCGCTCGCGGCTGATGAAGTGATAGTCCACGCCGTCCCGCTCTCCCGCACGAGGNGGACGCGAGGTNTAGGAGCAGGACATCGCCAACCCGGGCANGAGCGGCAACAACGCCTCGACCACGGTGGTCTTGCCGGTGCCAGACGGGGCCGAGACGACGAACAGATTGCCCGGCACGCGTCCCGCACCGCTATGGGTCGCCGATGGCATCACTCGACGTTCGCCGCCTGCTCACGGAGCTTCTCCAACTCCGCCTTGGCGGCCACGATTAGCTCGCTGGCATCGGGACNCTCGACCTTGGCCCCGAGCGTGTTGATTTCGCGGTTCATCTCCTGCAACAGGAAATCGAGCTTCCGTCCACAAGGTTCCGGTGCGTCGGCCAGAACCGACCAATGCGTCAGGTGCCCGCGCAGGCGGGCGAGCTCTTCGTTGACGTCTGAGCGNGCCGCGAACCGCACCACTTCGTGCGCGACGACCGACTCGTCGACCTGCAGCTGGTCGCGCAACTCGCCGACACGGGTGGTGAGCCGATCCACCAGTCCCGCGCGGCCGGACTCGGCGGCGGCGTCNAGTCGCTCGACCAATCCCGCGACCGTGTCGCGCTTGGTTTCGAGGTCCGCGCGCANATACTCCCCCTCACGCGTCCGCATCGCATCCAATTCGCGGAGGGTGTCGTCGACGGCGTCGACCGCCACCTGCTTGATCGACGCTTGAATCGTGTCGTCGGTCTCGCGCTCGCGTACCACGACCGCCTGTGGAAATCGCAACAGATCGCCGGAGGCGAGCCCACCGCTCGTCAGACCCCGTTGCTCCGCGCCCGCGACGGCCGTCGACAGGGCATTAACCAGTGACTCGTTCAACACGACGTCGACCTCGGGCGGTCGAGTCGACCGCACGGTGATCGCCAGTTCGACGCGCCCGCGCGCGACCCATCGCTGCACCCGGCCGCGCAGCTCGGATTCCTGGTCGGCCATCATCGCTGGCAGCCGCAACTGGGTATCGAGGTAGCGGTGGTTGACGCTGCGGGCGGTGACCCCCACGGTGGCCAGCTCATGCTCGCGCGTTACCGACGCAAAACCGGTCATCGATTTGATCATGACGTGCCGTCCGCCGCCCGGGCAATCTCGGCCGGGGTCTCGACCGGCCGCGCCGGATTCGTGTCGAACACCTGTGTGGCGTACAGTTTCGCGTAGACGCTGTCTTGGCGCGCGAGCAACTCGGCGTGGCGGCCGCTCTCCACGACGCGCCCCCCCTGCAGGACGATGATGGCATCTGCCCGCCGAATCGTCGACAGCCGGTGTGCGACCACGAAGGCCGTGCGATTGAGCAGCAGCTTCTCCAGCGCGTCTTGCACCAGCAACTCCGACTCGGCGTCGAGTGCCGAGGTCGCTTCGTCCAGAATCAAGATCGGCGGGTTTTTCAGCAGCGCGCGCGCAATGGTCAACCGCTGGCGTTGCCCCCCAGACAGCCGTTGCCCACGCTCGCCAACCATCGTGTCGTAACCGTTCGGCAGGTCGACGATAAACTCGTGTGCGTGGGCGACTCGGGCCACCGCCTCGATCCGGGCGGGGTCGGTTCCCGGCGCGGCGTACGCGATGTTGTCGGCGACCGACGCGTCGAACAGGATGGTGTCCTGGGTGACCATCCCGATTGCCTGCCGCAGGGACACCAGCGTCAACGCCTGTACGTCCGTCCCGCCAATCAGGATCGCCCCGCCGGTGACATCGTGGAATCGAGGCACCAGGTTGACCAGCGTCGTCTTGCCGGCGCCGCTGAGCCCGACGATGGCCACTACCTGGCCGGGCCGCACCGTGAACGACACGCCGCGCAACACCGACTCGACATCATCGTGATATTGAAACGACACGTCACGGAACTCGACGGTCGTATCCAGGGTCGCCAACGCTCGCGCGTCGGGTCGATCACCCGTCTCCGTGTGCGTGTCCAGCGTCTCAAAAATTCGCTCCGCGGCGGCAATCGCCTGTTGGATGTTCGCGTTGACCCGGCTGAGTTTCTTGATCGGGGCATACATCATCAGCAGCGCCGACATGAACGAGAGGAACTGNCCCACGCTCAGGTCGCCGGACGTGATCTCCCGGGCGCCGTACCACAACACGCCCGCGATGCCGAAGCCGCCCAGCAGNTCCATCAGCGGGGGNAGCGCCGAGACGGTACTCGTGATCTTCATCGTGGTCTGATACAGCCGGTCCGACGCGCGCTCGAACTTCTGATGCTCGAAGCGCTCCGCCTGAAACGCCTGCACGATGCGATGCCCGGTGAACGCCTCGACGGTCAGATGCGACAGNTGTTCGAGTTCCTCTTGCCCCCGTCGCGTCGTGCGCCGCACCCGCTGTCCCAGCCGCACCAGCGGGTAGATCAAGAGCGGCGCCCCCGTCATGCACACCAGCGCCAGCCGTGCGTCGCGATACACCAGGACCCCGGCAAACACGACCAGCGCCAGCGATTCACGGGCCAGGTCGCCGAACGTCTCGGAGACTACCTGCTGCACGCGGCTCACATCGTTAGTGATACGTGACAGGAGGCGGCCAGTCGTCCGTTGGCCGAAGAACACGGTCGACTGCCCTAGGATGTGGGCGAAGAGTTCCGTGCGGAGGTCATGGACCACGCGCTGGCCGGCGCTGGCCATGAGATACACGGAGAAGTAGGCGCCGAGGCCCTTCACGNNNTAGAGCGCGATGATGACGCCGCAGATCAAGCCGACCCGTTCGCCGAGCGACAACACCTCATCGAAGATGGACTGCACGAGCAACACGAGNCCACCNGAGGCCAGCGCATAGCAACCCATCGCCGGCAGGGCGAGCAGTATGCGGGCCTTGTGGGGTGCGGCGTAGCCGAGGAGTCGACGAAGTGCAGTCACGATTGCGCGGCCTCGCTACCCGCCAAACCCGTGGGGATGGGTCTCATGCCACCGCCACGCAGTGTCCACGATCGCGTCGAGGCTCGTGTAGGCCGGGCGCCAGCCAAGGTCGTTGCCGATGCGGTCAGCCGAAGCGAACAGGACCGCCGGGTCACCGGCGCGTCTTGACGCGGGCAGCGTGGGGACTGAGAGTCCCGAGACCCGCTCCACCGCGCGCACGACCTCGCGGACCGAGTGCGGGAGGCCGGTGCCCAGGTTGAACACCCGGCTCACCTCTTCGGCGTCACTCATGACCGACACGTCAAGCGCGGCGAGGGCCCGGAGGTGTCCACTGGCCAAATCAGACACGTGCACGTAGTCGCGCTCGCAGGTGCCATCGGCGGTCGGATAGTCGTCACCAAAGATCTTGAGCGGTTCTCCGCCTCGCGCCGCCGCGATCGCGCGGGGAATCAGATGAATCTCCGGGGCGTGGTCTTCGCCGATCTCACCGTCGGNATCCGCGCCGGCGGCGTTGAAGTAGCGGAGGGCGACCGACCGGAGACCATACGCCCGGCCGTAGTGCAGCAGGGCNCGCTCCACCGCGAGTTTTGTGTCGCCGTACGCGTTGATCGGCGCGGTGGGATGGGCTTCATCGATCGGCGTGGCGACCCGGTCCCCGTAAACGGCGCAGGTCGACGACAAGACGAACCGGTCCACCCCCTCGGCCACCATCGCGTCCAACAGCGCCAACGAGCCACGTACATTGCAATCGTAGTAACTCGCGGGGTCGGTCACGGAGTCGCCGACGGACAGCAGTGCNGCGAAATGCATCACCGCCCTGATGTCGTGCGTACGCAGCGCCGCGCGCACCGACGGCGTGTCTCGCACGTCGGCCTCGATCAACCGCGCGTCACCCACCGCCGCCCGATGCCCGGCGGACAGGTTGTCNAGTACCACAACGGTGTGCCCCGCGGCTTGCAGGGCCTTGACGGCNTGGCTCCCGATATACCCCGCACCGCCGGTGACCAGCACGGCGCTCATCTCATCGTCCGATGGAGTGGTAAGTGAACCCGAGCGCGTGCATCTGCTCGAGGTCGAACAGGTTGCGTCCGTCGAAAATAACCGGCGCTCGCATCAGCGCGCGCATGCGGGCAAAATCCGGCTCGCGAAATTCGCTCCATTCGGTCACGATCGCGAGCGCGTCNGCNTTCTCGACCGCGTCGTAGCTGCGAGCGGCCAGCGTCAGGCGTGACCCGAAGATGGCGCGCGCNGCGCCGTGGGCCTGCGGATCGTAGGCCGTCACGGTCGCGCCGGCCGCCAGGAGCGCCTCGATCAGGACGATGGACGGGGCTTCGCGCATGTCATCGGTCCGAGGCTTGAACGCCAACCCCCAGAGACCAATCCGTTTCCCCCGCAGGGGGCCGAGCACCCGCCGCATCTTGTCGAACAGCCGTCGTTTCTGAGTCGCGTTAACCGTCTCCACCGCCTCCAGGATGCGAAACCGGTACCGGGAGTCCTTGGCGGAACGCACCAGCGCTTTGACATCCTTCGGAAAGCAACTACCGCCGTACCCGATACCGGGAAACAGGAACGACGCCCCGATGCGAGAGTCGGATGCCACGACCTGCCTGACGGCATCGACGTTCGCGCCGACCTGCTCGCAGACGTTCGCCATCTCGTTCATGAAGGANACGCGGGNCGCCAGCATGCCATTGGCGGCATACTTGCTCAGTTCCGCGCTGGCGCAGTCCATGAGCAGGATCGGNGACCCAGTCCGGGTAAACGGCGCATAGAGCGTGCGCATGAGGGCTCCGGCCCTGTCATCCCCCATCGTCCCGACCACGACCCGATCCGGCTTCAGGAAGTCATCGACCGCCGATCCCTGCTTCAGNAACTCCGGGTTGCTGACCACGCTGAAGGGGTGCGTCGTCTCGGCCGCGATCGTCTCCCGCACCCGCTCGGCCGTCCCTACCGGGACCGTGCTCTTCAGCGCGACGACCTTGTAGCCGTCGATGGCNCGGGCCAGATCCCGTGCAGCCGCCAACACATNCAGCACGTCGGCGGNCCCNTCCTCGTCGGCCGGCGTGCCGACCGCGATGAAGATGATCTCCGCTTCGCGCGCGGCCCGTCCCAGCGCCGTGCTGAAACGCAGCCGCTGCTCAACTCGGTTGCGCGTGACGAGCTCGTCCAGGCCCGGCTCATAGATCGGTATCCGTCCCCGCCGCAGCCCCCGAATCTTCCGCTCGTCCACATCCACACAGACGACATCGTTTCCCGTTTCGGCGAAACACGCCCCGACGACCAATCCGACATATCCAGTTCCGACGACCGCGATCTTCATCTGTCCTGCTGTTCGGTAGAATTCGACAATGTCGCCAGCGCCCCATGGTCCGTGANCGCCATCGACCNCGAGAGTNAGAAAANTNCTAACGATAACACCAGGCTTTCAATGCTGTCAAGATGTTGATGTANAAGGAGTTGCGTCATTGGCGTACAGCTCCGACCATGACCNGGGAGACGGTGCAGGCCCCCTGTGCTACGATGCCNCACAAGNTGGCGGGGACCTNTTTCCCGTCCACGGGCGACCGGTCGGTGGCGGCTCGGACCCATCCACGAAGATCGTGCGGATTCTTATCGACTACCGCCCCGCTCTCCGGCACCGGACGGGCGTGGGGCTCTGGGTCGCCCGCCTCGTGGACGCTCTGGCCCGGCTTGGCTCGGCCCGCCCTGACCTCACGGTTTTCAGCAGTTCCTGGAAGGATCGTCTGACCACGACACTGCCGCCCGGGGTCCGAAGGGTGGATCGCCGGGTGCCCGTGCAATACCTGAACTGGCTGTGGCATCGGCATGAATGGCCGCCCGTTGAANTCCTGGCCCCTGGACCATTCGACGTNGTCCATTCTCCGACGCCGCTCATGGTGCCCACCCGNAGCGCGGCTCNGGTGGTGACCATTCACGATGTCGACTTCCTGACGCACCGGGAGCGAGGCGTCCGCGAGATCCGACGTGACTACGCTCGACTNGCCCATGCTCACGCCCATCGCGCCGATGTGGTANTCGTGCCCTCNCACTACACCGGCGAGCAGGTGGCCNCCCGGCTCGACCTATCACCCGAGCGGATCGTAGTCTGTCCCAACGGTCCGCCGGGCTGGCCGAAACGGGCGGACACGCCCCGACCGAAGCACCTGCTGTTCGTAGGCACGNTCAGCGCCCGCAAGAACATCGACCGNTTACTCGACGCCTATGCCCGCCTNCGAGCCACGCAGCCCCAGGTGCCGCCGCTGGTGCTGGCCGGNCAACTGTCACCGGACGACGCGGCCGTCCTCGCGCCGCTCGACCAGCCNCCGCTGGCTGGTCACGTCCGGCACGAGGGCTATGTGGACGATCAGCGACTCCGGGTGCTGTACGAGCAGGCGGTCGGGCTCATTCTTCCGTCGTTGGACGAGGGGTTTGGCATCCCGGCGCTCGAAGCGATGGAACTGGGNGTGCCGGTGCTGGCCGCACGTTTCGGCGCCCTGCCGGAGGTCGTCGGCGAGGCCGGTCTGCTCGTCGATCCGTTGGATGTCGGGGCACTCGCCGCGGCCATCGGAAGACTGGTGACGGACGACGAACTGTGTCGGCGCNTGTCCGCGGCGGGGCCCGTCCAAGCCCGTCAGTTTTCCTGGCGGGCCTCAGCCGACCGCCTCAGAGCCGCCTACGAGGTGGCGATCGAGCGCCACCGGGCCATCTCGGCCTGAGGCGCCGACGCGTGTCTTGCGACCCATGCGCATAGGGATAGACGCCCGCGAATTGCTCGGGAATCGGACCGGTGTGGGGCGATACCTCGCCGCGCTGTGCGCCGAGTGGCAGGNCCTNCCACCCGACGGGCCGCACGAGTTCGTGCTGTACGGCCACGTGCCTGGTGATTCGCCGGCCCTGCTCGGTGCGCCGTTCGAGNGCGAGNGACACGGTCCGTTCCGATACGAGGCGGTCCCGGGTGACGGGGGTACCTGGTGGGAACAGACGCAGTTCGCGGCCGCCGTCAACGCGTCCGAACCCGATGTCCTGTTCGCGCCGGGTTATTCCGNGCCGCTTGCCGCACGCGTGCCGGTGGTGGTGACCATCCACGACATCAGCTTCGAAACCCATCCCGAGTGGTTCCCGTGGCGAGAAGGGATGCGGCGACGATGGATGACCAGACAAAGCGCCCGTCGTGCCGCCCGTATCGTCGCGGTGTCGGGATTTACCCGTGATGAGGTGGCGACCCACCTCCGCGTGCCGCGGGAGCGCATATCCGTCATCTGGTCCGGTATTCACTCCGTCGAGCCGACCACGCCTCTCGCTCGCGAGCCCGTGGTGCTGTATGTGGGGTCGNTCTTCAATCGACGCCACGTGCCGGAGCTGATCGCCGCCTTCAAGCCGGTGGCGGCGGCGTTGCCGAACGCCCAACTGGTGCTAGTCGGTGACAATCGAAGCCATCCCCGACAAGACCCGGCTCGTCTTGCCGCTGTGGCCGGGCTGGAGGACCGCGTCCGTATCCGTGACTACGTCGACGAGACAGAACTCTGGACCTTGTACCGACAGGCGACGGTCTTTGTGTTTCTCTCCGAGTATGAAGGCTTCGGCTTCGCTCCACTCGAGGCNATGGCCGCGGGTCTGCCGCCGATCGTGGGCGACACGGCGGTGGCTCGAGAACTGTATGTGGACGCCGCCCGTCGGGTGGGAGTGCGGGATGTCCAGGCCGTCACCGACGCGATGCTCGATCTGCTGCAGAACCCCGGTGCCCGCCAGACGCTGCTCGCCGCCGCCNTCAAGCGGCTNCCGTACTTTACCTGGGCCCGGGCTGCATCCGAGACGCTGGCCGTGCTCGAAGCGGTGGGACGGTCAGGATGACCCTCGCGACCGAACTGGCGGTTGTCATCGTGAGCTACAACGCGCGCGACGACCTCCAGGCTTGCTTGAGCCAGCTGCGTGACCATCCGCCTCGTGCCGCGCACCAGGTCGTCGTCGTCGACAATGCGTCGACCGATGGGAGCGCCGCGGCCGCGCGCACCTATGGTGCGCCGGTCGAGGTCATCGATACCGGGGGCAATCTCGGCTTCGCCCGAGCCACTAACGCCGGGATCGCGGCGACCCACAGCCGCCTCGTTCTGCTCCTCAACAGCGACGCGCTCCCCCCCACCGGCGCGATCGACCGCTTGATCGAGATTCTCGACGCACACGACGATGTGGCGGTGCTGGGGCCCAGGCTCATCGATGGGGCGGGACGCCTCGAAATTTCGTCCGGGCCGATGCTCTCGCCCCTAGCTGAGCTGTGGCAGAAGAGCCTCGTGCGCGCGCATGCCCACCGGGTACCTGGGCTAGCCGGACTCGCTGAGCGCCAAGCGCGTCGAGAGCGCCCGGTCGACTGGGTCAGCGGCGCCTGTTTGCTGGTGCGGCGGGCTGACGCGGACGCCGTCGGGGGCCTCGATGAGCGCTTCTTCCTGTACACGGAGGATGTTGATTTTTGTGCGTCGATACGCGCGCTCGGGCGCCACGTGCTCTTTACGCCGGAGGTCGAGGTCGTACACCGACGCGGCCGCTCTGGCCGGCATGCTCAGGCCGCGACGGCGGTCGCCTATCGACGTAGCCATCTGGCGTTCTACCGCAAGCACCATCCCCGATGGCATCGCGTCCTGCGCGCCTATCTCCGCGTCCGTGGCCTCCTCCCACCGGACAATTAGGAGTGTTGAAGAACGACGTGGGACGATTTTTTGCGCGCGGCGCCCAGTTGGCCAGGCGCGACGAGGGAGCAAGTTGGTTGTGACCGCAGAACAATGCATGCAGGCGCGATGCCTCGTTGGCGACTTTTGATGCGGATGACGGTTATAGGGCACTACCAGGTTGCTGAAAGAGGTCCGAGGGGCTTTTCTGACGAGGCGTCCGTCTGGCCAGGCGGGATGAGGGAGCAGCCACGTGGGCTCTAACCGACAAAGGAACGCCGCCGGACGGCCGCCTCGTCGGAAAACCTAGTGTCAGCGCCGGGCGCGCGCAACGGGTAGGATCGTGAGAGATGCGGATTGCCATCGACATCAGAAAGTTCCATGACTTCGGGATTGGCACGTACGTTCGGAACCTCGTGGAGTGGCTGGCGCGTCTGGATCACGAGTCGGAGTATGTGCTGGTCTGCCGTCCGCAAGACTGCGAGCGCGTCGAACAGCTGGGCCCCAACTTCCGCCCGATGCCGGACCGGTCCAGCAACTACTCCCTCACCGAACAGGTGACGGTGCCGCTCAATCTGGTGCGAGCGCGGGCTGACCTCTTCCATGCGCCACACTACGTGCTCCCGGCCCTGACGCCATGCCGGTCCATCGTGACGATTCACGACTGCATCCACCTAATGTTTCCGGAGTATCTACCGAGCAAACTGGCCCACACATATGCCCAGGTCTGTTTCCGGGTCGCCACGACCCGCTCGGCGCGTGTGCTGACGGTGTCGGAGGCCTCCAAGCGGGACATCTTGCGCTTCTTCCCGATGCCGCCCGAGAAAGTGGACGTCATCTACAACGCCATTGACGACCGGTTCAGTGAACCGCCGGACCCGGTCCAGTTGGAGCGTGTGCGCGAACGGTATCAGCTCCACGACCGATTTCTGCTCTACTCGGGGAACGTCAAGCCGCACAAGAACCTGGAGCGCCTCATCGACGCGTTCGCGCGCCTCCGCAGCAACGGCGCCGATGACATCAAGCTGTTGATTACGGGCAGTGAGATATCTCGACATGCGACGATCCGACGAGCCGTGCACCGCTACAACCTGCACAAGCACGTCAGGTTTTTGGGATTCCTGGCCGCCGAGACGCTGGCGACGCTATATCACCTGGCTGACGCGTTCGTCTTTCCCTCGCTGTACGAGGGCTTCGGTCTCCCCCCGCTGGAGGCCATGGCGAGCGGAACACCGGTGCTGACTTCGAACGTCTCGTCACTCCCGGAGGTCGTCAACGACGCGGCGCTGCTCGTCGATCCGCGCGACCCGGAGGCGATCGCCGAGGGCATGCACCAAATTCTGTCCAACGAAACGACGCGGCAGCGTCTTATCGCGCGGGGGCGTATCCGTGCCGCCAGCTTTTCGTGGAAAACGTCGGTCGAACGCGTGTTGCGCATCTATCGGGAGGTGAGCGCCGCGTCATGACCGCGATGGTGTCTCCACGAGAGTCCTCCCAGACACCCCGGCCGTTCGGCGCGGCGCCGGGTCCTCGACCAGGCCTGCGGGTCGCCCTCGTGCACGACTGGCTCACCGGAATGCGGGGCGGAGAGCGCACGTTGGACGCGATCTGTGAGCTGTTTCCGGAGGCTCACCGTTTTACCCTCTTGCACGTGCCGGGGTCTGTCTCGCCGACCATCGAAGCCGGACCGATGCACACGTCATTCATCCAGCGGTTGCCGCTGGCGGCTCGGTATTACCGACCGCTGCTCCCTCTGTTCCCGGCCGCGATCGAACAGTTCGACCTCGACGCATTCGACGTGGTCATCAGTTCCAGTCATTGTGCCGCCAAGTCCGCGATTCCGACCGGTCGGGCGCGTCATCTGAACTACTGCTTTACCCCGATGCGCTATGCCTGGGATCAGTTCGACGCCTACTTCGGTCCAGCGCGAGTGGGCCCGGTCGCGAGCCGCGTGTTCAGATGGGGGCTGAGCGCGATGGCCCGGTGGGATGTCTCGACGGCAGGCCGCGTAGACCGCTATGTCGCCATTTCACAATATGTTGCGGGGAGAATACGCCGATACTATAATCGATCCGCCAGTGTGGTTCATCCGCCGGTGGACACCAAATTCTTCCACCCGAGTGGTCGGCCGTCCGATGGATATGCCTTGATCGTGTCAGCGCTGGTCCCCTACAAGCACGTCGATCTGGCCATGCGTGCCTGCGCGCGGGCGGGTGTACCGTTGCGCGTGGTCGGCACCGGCCCGGATGCCGACCGACTCCGGGAAGCGGCACAACCGGGGGTCGAGTTCCTGGGAGCGCTGTCGGATGAGCAGGTCCGCACGGCCTATCAAGGTGCGGCGGCCGTGCTGCTGCCGGGGACCGAGGACTTCGGCATCGCGCCGGTCGAGGGACAAGCCTGCGGCCGCCCCGTGGTGGCGCTGCGACATGGCGGGGCCTGCGAGACGGTCGTCGACGGAGTCACCGGGATCCTTGTGCCGGAGGCGACCGACACGGCGTTCGCCGACGCGGTACACCAGGTCGTGCATGGGTCGTTCGATCCGGACGCGATCCGTCGTCACGCGCTCGGGTTCTCCCGCGAACGGTTTCAGGACGAGCTACGCGCACAGATTGGCGAGCTGATGGCCCCACCGACGGAGTCGGTCGCATCATGAATCCACGCGCACGTGAGCGGATGGTGACGCAGGCACTGGTCGACGCGGCCATCGGTGCCGGCATGTTCCTCCTGGCCTACCTGCTCCGTTTCGAAACCGGCGTCATCGCGACCCCCAAAGGGCAGCCGGCCCTGGTCAACTACATGGAGATGGCCCCGTTGCTCGGGCTGTTGCTACCGTTCGGGCTCTGGGTGCAGGGCGCCTACCGCCTGGGTCGGGTACGCTCGCGGGTAGACGATTTCTTCGCGGTGCTCGTGGGCGCCATCATCGCGGTGGTCATCGGCTTGGTCGGCACGCTGTCTTACCAGGCTTATATCGTGCCGCCGGAGTTGAAGGAAGTCGGGGCCTACGAAGTGTCTCGGTGGGTCTGGGCGCTGTTTCTCACGCTCACGGTTGGCCTGTGCTATACGTCGCGTGCCACCGTGCGTGCCGTGCTCGAGCGCCGCTGGCGGAACGGGGTGGGCTTGAAGCGCATCCTGATTGCCGGGACCAGCGACGTCGCACGGCACGTCGCGGACAAGATGCTGCAGCATGGCGAGCTGGGCTATCGGATTGTCGGATTCGTCGACGACCGTGCCGGCGGTGACCACCTCGGCTATCGCGGGTTGCCCCTGCTGGGGACCCTGGATGAAATCGGAGAGATTCTTGGTCGGGAGCAGGTCGACCAGCTGTATATCGCGCTGCCGCTCGATGAACACATCAAAATGCTGCAGCTGATCGAAGTGGCCAACCGGGAGGTCGTCGACGTCAAGGTGGTACCAGACCTGCTGCAGGTCATCGCGCTCCGCGCCCGGCTTGAAGAGCTGGATGGAGTGCCGATCATCAACATCAATGATGTGCCGCTCCAAGGCCTCAACAGTCTCGTCAAGCGGGTCATCGACATCGGCATCGCGGCTGTTGCCTTGTTGGGAATGATGGGTCCCTTCGCCATCATCGCGGCGCTGATCAAGAGCACCTCCCCCGGGCCCGTGTTCTACCGACAGGAACGGATGGGACTCGACGGACGCCCCTTCGGTGTCTACAAGTTCCGGTCGATGTTCGTCGACGCCGAACGCGATACCGGACCAGTCTGGACCCGGAAGGATGACCCCCGACGCACGCCGGTCGGCCGGGTGCTGCGCCGCTTCAGTCTGGATGAATTCCCGCAACTCTGGAACGTGCTGCGCGGCGATATGTCCCTCGTCGGTCCTCGGCCGGAGCGCCCGTTCTTCGTAGAACAGTTCAAACAACACGTCCCGCAGTACATGCTGCGCCACAAGGTCAAGTCCGGGATGACCGGTTGGGCGCAGGTGCATGGCTGGCGGGGCGATACGTCGATTGAGAAACGGATCGAGTACGACCTGTATTACATCGAGCATTGGTCGGTCGCCCTGGACTTCAAGATTCTCTGGTTGACCCTCATCCGCGGGTTCTTTCACCGTCACGCTTACTAGTGTCCGGGAACAGTCGTTCGTGTGCTGCGTCCCGGACTGCGCTACCGACTTGTGCAGCGAATCACGGTTACACACCACTAAACTAGCAGCCATCGCAGAAGTGTTCAGCCGCTTCGGTGCCGCTTTCGGCGCCACGCGGCAATGGCGCCATCGGCTGCTCGTGTCCTCTGCGACCATCGCACGACGCGACGCCCCCGGATTCATCCATCATGAGCGCACGGATCGTCATTACCGGCGCGGCCGGGTTCATTGGTTCCCATCTGGCAGAAACCCTGCTCGATCGTGGACATCAGGTGGTCGGGATCGACAACCTCCTGACCGGCGACTTGGCGAATATCGCGCATCTGTCGACGCGAGATTTTCATTTCATCGAACACGACGTCACGAAACACATCGATCTCGACGGTCCGGTCGATGTGGTGCTGCACTGGGCCAGCCCAGCCAGCCCGATCGACTATCTGGAGTGGCCCATCCCGACGCTGAAAGTAGGCGCCCTCGGCACTCACAATGCACTCGGACTGGCCAAATCGAAGCAAGCCAAATTCGTGATCGCTTCGACCTCCGAGGTGTATGGCGACCCGCTGGAGCACCCTCAGACTGAACAGTACTGGGGCAATGTGAACCCGGTCGGTCCTCGGGGCGTCTACGACGAGGCGAAGCGGTTCGCCGAGGCGATGACCATGGCGTATCACCGCTATCACGGTCTGGACACGAAGATCGTGCGTATCTTCAACACGTATGGACCCCGCATGCGGGTCCGGGACGGTCGCGCGGTCCCAAATTTCATTGCCCAGGCGATACGAAACGAGGATCTGACGGTGTATGGAGACGGGACCCAGACTCGCAGTTTCTGCTATATCAGCGATCTGGTCGACGGGGTGCTGCGGTTGATGGACTCCGGCGAGAACGCACCGGTCAATATCGGCAATCCGCACGAGATGACGATCACCCAGATCGCTAAGGAGATCATCGCCTTGACGGGTGCGACCAGCCAGATTGTGTATCGGGAGTTGCCGGAGGGCGATCCCAAAGTGCGTCAACCGGACATTACCCTGGCGAGGACCCGCCTCAACTGGGAGCCTCGTGTGGCAGTCACCGACGGACTCGGCCGCACAATCGACTACTTCAGAGAAAAGCTGGCCGAACGCGACGAGTAGCGGCCCGGCCGCGCCGACACTGTCCCCGTCAGGCGGTTTGCTCTTCCTCGTCGCTCGTGTCGGTGATCCCGATCTTGGTCCGCAGGCTCTTGATGCACCGCTCGACGAGTTCCCACTCAACCGGCAACGACCGCTGGGTCGCCTGAGCGGACCGCAACGTCTGGTCGAGCGTCGCGACCTTCTCGACCACATGGTCGATGACCGCTTTCTACTCGCTGACCATTTCCAGGTTCACCCAGACGGGCTCATGGCCCGGCGCTCCCAACCCCGACGGCATAGCAGCCTGGGAACACGCCGGGCGGGCCCCCGTTAGACGCGCGGCGGCGTGGAACGTCCACCCGGCTAAGTACTGCCAATCACAACGACACCACTACGTTACATCGCTCAACACACGGGTCGCGTGGACGATGTAGTGCAGGCCGGAGGCCAGCGTCACCGCGAGCGACGCGTAGACCGCAACATCGACGAAGATCGACGGACGGCCCAGCCAGTTGAAACCCAAGGTCACCGCGGCCGTCAAGATGTAAACCAAGGTCGCCAGCTTGCCGAGGACTGAGGGCGGGAACGACAAGCGTCCGACCGACAGATTCGCAATGGCTACGGTGACGACGATGATGACGTCTCGACTGATCACACAGACCGTCAACCACAGGGGCAAGTGGTTCGGGAGGTCCAGATTCGTCAGCGTCAAGACGACAAAAATGGACGTCAAGAGCAGCTTGTCGGCCATCGGGTCCAACAAGGCTCCCAGCGCGGTCCGCTCGCTCCACCGTCGGGCCAGGAGCCCATCGAGCGCATCGGTGATGCCCGCCACGATGAAGACGATCAAGGCCCACCCGTTGAGTCCGTACAGCACCAGCAGGACCAGGCCCGGGATCAGGAACATCCGCAGCAAGGTCAGCTGGTTGGCGACGGTTAGCGCCGACATGGTTCGTTACGGGTTCTCGTCGAGCAATCGGATCAGTCGTTCGACGGCTTCCACGGCTTCGGTCCCCAGGACGCCCCGACCCGGTTGAAACGTGTTACGTTCGAGCGGCACCAGCATCCCCAGCGCCACGGCCTCCGATGCCGCCGCATACCTCAGATGACTCGGGGCCAGGTCGGAGAAGCTGGGTCGCGTCACCGACGGCGCCGTGTCCGCTCCGCCGGCAAGCTGTCGGACGCGGATCAGCACGTCGGCCAACTCGGCCCGAGTGACCTCACGATCGGGCTGGAAGCGATAGTTGGTGTCCGCCTCCATGACGCCGGCCTGGGACACCGCAATCACCCACCCGTAGCCCCAGTAGTCCCGGGCATCGGTGATGATGGTCGTCCGGGCTCCCGCGCGCTCGGACATCAAGGCTTGAAAGCGAATGCCGACCAGCGCCGCGAGCTCTCCCCGGGTCACGGCCTCCGACGCCTCGATCCGCCGATACTCCGGCGGACGACTGGCCTCGCGACGCCGGATCTCGATGTCGGCCAGCAGTCGCGAGGTCTCCCTGGTCGGCTCGATCGACTCGGCGCGGAGCAGGGCTTGTTCCCCGCGATCGAGGTCGTCGGCGGCCAGATACAGCGTGGCCATCATGCGCCAGGCAGTCACAGCGCCCCGGTCGAGCTCGATCGCCTGCTCCAAACGTCTGAGCGCCGCCTCGCCATGGCCTTCACGCTGCTCGATGTCAGCCAATTCGATATACAGGAAGCCGCTGTCCGGAGACGCAGCGATGAGCCGTTCGTACGCCGCGCGTGCGTCGTCGTCACGCCCCGCGGCCCGCGCCGCCCGGGCCCGCGTGACCTGCGCCATCAGGTCGGTAAACCGCAGATCTTCGACCCGGCGGCGCAGCGGGGTCAGGCTGGGGTCCGCGGCGACGGCGGCCTCAAAGCTCGCGACCGCCTCACTGACCCGGCCCACCGTCAACAGCGCCTCGCCGCGGCCGACCAGGGCCGGGACATAGGTGGGCGCACGCGAGAGCGCATCGTCGAACCACGCCACCGCTTGTGCGGACGCGCCCCTGGACAGCTCGACGAATCCGAGACCAGCATCTGACGGGTGGAACTCAAGGCTGATGCGAAGCGCCGACGCAAAACCCCGCTCGGCCGCCTCGAGGTCACCCGATTGCAGGTAGAGCCACGCCCGCTCGTGCTCGGCGACCGCGGGGTTGTCAGCCAGCGCCGGGGGCACCACGGGGACGGGATAACTGGGATAGGCCGCGGTGGTGACGACCGGGAGCCGCGTCGCGCAGCCAGCCGCCCACGTCCACGTGATCAGGAGGACGGCGAGCGAGGTGCGAGAGCAGAATCGACTCCTCGCGAGACGCTCGCCTCCGGTTCTCATCGTCGGAGAGGGGTTCGTGCCAGTCAACACGGTGAGGGGGTGTTCGACCTCGACCTGACGGCCGACCATGTCTACCAGCGCACACTGCCGAGACGCACTCTGGGATTGGGCATCGAGCGACGGGCCGACGTCCATCACGGCACCGATTGTAGCACGCGGTCCCATGACACGATACCGGCTCTTACCAGCACCGGGGCGTCGCCACGAATGTCCACAATGGTGGATGGGGCACCCTGCAGCGCACCCGCCTGTTCGAGGATCAGTGAGATCACGGGCCCAAACAGAGACTCGACCTCGTCTCCGGTCGCCGCCGGCCGCTTCCCGGCCGGATTCGCGCTGGTCGCGGTAATCGGGTGCCCGCACGCCAAGGCGAGGCGTCGGGCCGGCTCGGCCCCTGGTACCCGCACCGCCACGGACGTGTCGGCGGCGGTGATCCCCGCGTCCAGGTCCGCGGTGGGCACGAAGATCAGGGTGAGAGGACCAGGCCAGAATGTCTCGGTCAGACGACGACCAAGACGCGGTAGTGGTCCCAGGTCGGACTCCACCTGGGTCAGGCTTCCCGCAATCAGCGGGAGCCCGAGCCGTGCCTCCCGTCCCTTCACACGGCGCAGGCGCGCCACGGCGTCAGGCTGACGCGGATCGACGGCGAGCCCGTACAGCGTCTCGGTCGGATAGGCGACAAGCTCGCCGCGCCGAAGCGCGTCGACGGCATCCTGCGGAATGTCCGCCCCTCCTTCGAGAGGTATCCGGTACGTCACGGGTCCTCAGCGTCGTCAGTCCACAAAGAGCGGGGTGATCACGCTGGTGGGAATGGGCCTGGCATCGCCATCGACGAAGACAAACGCGTCGATCGCATAGGCCCCGGCACCGTCAGCCGGGAAACGGAGCGAGATGACGAACCGTCCGCCGCGCACCGCGGTCTGGACCGTGATGGCGTCACCCGGCGCGTCACCGAATCGACTCGCGCGGATGATCAGGAACTGATAGCTCCCCGGCAAGACCTCCGGATCGATATTGCCCCTGAGGGTCAGGGTCGTGGACGTCAGCAGTCGACCGGGGATCGGCTCATCGAACATCAGGCCCCGCCAATCGCCGGTGCCGAACGCCACATCGCCGACATCCCGGGCCTGGGTGATCGCCGGATGCGTGTCTGCGTCGCGGGTCAGTATTCTGGTCTGTAATGACGCCCGTCCGCCGGTCGCTTCGAAGAACGAGCCGAATCCATCGTAGGCCCGGGTGCCGGTCGAAGCGGCGGCGCGCTGGGCATAGAAGTTGTAGTAGTCCATCTCCTCCTGCGACAGTAGGGTGTCTGAAACGATCACGACGGCCTGATTCCACTCGGTGAACACGGGGCCGCCGCGCGTGCCGAAGGCGGCCAGAATCGCGTTGATGGAGACGGCCTGCCGCGCTCCAGCCACCGCCGTGCCCACCGCCGGCGCCGAGACCCGCTGGGATGCGAACTGCGCCTGCTCGGCGAAGACCGTGATATCGGGCGCTTCAGCGGGGTCCAGAAAACCCATTCGATAGAGTTGCAGCGGATGAAAGCGCACCGGCGCGGTCGGCCTGGCGATCTCGAACCGTTCAACGCCGTCGCCGGTCACAACGCGCTCGACTTGACGGGTCCCGTCGAGCACCCCGCCCACCAGCGTCGCGCCCGGGTACAGGAGCGGCGTGTGCCGATCCGGGTCATCGCCCGCCGGCGCGATTCCGGCGATGGTCCCCAGATTCATCCGGTCACCCCAGTGGTGGGCAAGTTGATGCAGCAGCGTCGCCTGGTGGCCGAGAAATCCGGCCGGCAGCACCTGCACGGCACGCAACGCGGTGCCGCCGAACGCCGCCCGGTCATCCGCGAACGGCATCCCGATGCCTTCGAGGTCGCTCCACACGGTGCGATTGAACGTGTCGAACGGCGCCAGGGGCATGCGGTGCGGGACAAACGCCAGCGATTGATACTTATCCGCAAAGTCTCGATAGAACGCCTGGGCCGCCGCCTCCAGCGCGTATCCGTCGCCGGCGCTCTCGATACGCGCATCGTCGAATCCTGGCAAGACCAGATTCACGGCGTGGCTGGCGTACTGCACGGTGGCCGGTCCGCCCTCCGATGGCGTGATCAGCCGCACGGTAGACCCCGGCAGACCGGTGGAAGCGATGCGGAGCCATACGGTAGCGCTCTCGCCACTTCCCCCCGGGTCGTCCAGCCGTCCTAACGGCACCTGGGGAAAATCGTGGCCATGCGGATAGACCAGGAGATCCGACAGGATGGTCCCTGGATAGGTCTGCTCGAAGATGCTGACGAGGCGGCCGGCCACGCTTCTGGTCGTGAGCCGAGACCAGAGTTCCTCGACATGGCCGGTGGCACTGCTCGGCACATTCCGGCGAAACACGACCTCGGGCACATCGCCGACCACGTCGAGCACTAGCCGGATCGACCCGGTCGCCCCAGGGTGCAGAATGGGAGGAAACTGTTGATAGGACAACGGCGACAGGTCTGACAGCGCCGCCACCGCCTCCACTCTCCGGGCTCGCGACACGTGAGCGGACCTGACCGATGGACCCGCCATCGAGGGCAAGCGGTCGGCCGCCGGTGGGAGTACAGTGCTCTCCCGGGCGCCGAGCACCGCGAGTCCGGCCATGATCGCGAGCACCCCGTATCGACGTCTATTGGTCACACGCTGATTCGTTGACACCACTCCCTGTAATTATTCTATCGGGCGTTGCGCGTTCTGGGACAGGCTGCGGCCCGCAGAACAAGACGAATGTCCGCCCGACACACCAGCCGGTGAGCAGAACGACGCGGCGAAGCGAGATTAGAAACGGACCATCACATTCGATCCGTCATTCAGGTGGATGGTGTCGATGAATCGGATTCGGTTCGGGTTGGTGCGCATCACCAGCGAACTGGTGCGAGCGCCGTCCCCGAAGAAGCGCACTCCCTTCATCAGCGTGCCGTCGGTGACCCCGGTTGCGGCGAACGTCAGGCGTTCACCACTGGCCAGATCCGCCGCGTGGTAGACCCGGTCCATGTCGGTGATCCCCATCGCGCGGCACCGCGCCTCTTTCTCAGGGGTATCCACAACCAGCCGCGCGAGAATCTCCCCGTTGAGACAACGCATCGCCGCGGCGACCAGCACCCCTTCCGGCGCCCCGCCCGTGCCCATGACCGCATGCACACCGCTGCCGAACACCGCGGCTGAAATCCCGGCCGACAGATCGCCGTCGCCAATCAGGCGGATCCGCGCCCCGGCCTCTCGTATGTCATCGATCAACTGCTCGTGTCTCGATCGATCCAGCACGATGACGACGAGGTCTCGAATACTCCGGCCCAAGCACTTCGCAATGGCCGCCAGGTTGTCGCGCACGGATGCGTCCAGACTCACTGCGTGCCGCGACCTCGGGCCCACGACCAACTTCTCCATGTAGAGATCCGGCGCGTGCAGCAACCCGCCCCGCTCTGAGGCCGCCAGCACCGCGATGGCGTTGGCCGACCCGGTGGCGCACAGGTTGGTGCCTTCGAGTGGATCGACCGCGATGTCGACCTGCGGGAACGGTCCACCCTCTGCCCGCTCCTTCGCATGCGCCATGCCGACCGGCTCGCCGATGAACAGCATCGGCGCCTCATCGCGCTCGCCCTCCCCGATCACGACTCGACCATCTATCGGCACCCGGTCGAGCGACTCTCGCATCGATTCGACCGCCACCTGGTCTGAGCCGTGTCGGTCGCCTTGTCCCATCGTGTGGGCGCAGGCCATCGCTGCCTGCTCAACGACGTTCAGAAATGCGGAGGTCATGTCAGTGCTCATAATTTCAGCCAGATGTGTTCCCCGCCTCACAAGCGTGTCGCCCATCACTGGCACGGGACACAGCCCGTGTGCGCCTGGGTCCCGGTTACCGGCGCGAGACCTCGACCGGTGCTCCGTGCTCCACGCCGAGGCGCTCGCGAGCGCTCGCTGCATTGGCAGCGATCTCCAGATGCTCCGTACTGCCGAACAAAGCGCACACCTCATTGGCGGCAATGTCGGTAAATGTCTCGACCAGACGCCCCACAGGATGACCGGCGACCGTGATGTCGATCGAGCCGTTGGCCGTAAACTGCTCGAATTGCTTCCGGTCGATGTTGGTCACAAGGTTGCCGAATCGATCGATGCGAAGCACGGCGCCGGTGATCCGATCGTCCTCGATCTGGACCACGGGGATGTCCAGCGTCTGATAGTCCTTCACCGGTCGCCCGAGCGCCGCCAACCGGATACCCTTCGCGAGCCAGCCGGCGGCCGGGGCGAACCGGTCACGCCCCTCGAACGTGCGGCTGAGGGTCGGTCTGGCGTAGCGCCGTTCCGTCAACTCGACCACCTGCTTGGGCGGCGTGTCCTGGAACACCGCCGTGAGGACGCCATTGTCCGGCGCCACGAACCGGTAATCCCCGGTATCGGCGGCCAGACCGCGACGCCCCGACCCGACGCCCGGGTCGACCACGACCAGAAAGACGCAGCCGATGGGAAAATACCGACAGGCGGCTGCCAGTTCGAGGGCGGCGAACTGGCGATCGTGCGGCGGAATGTCGTGTGAGATGTCAACCAGGGTCGCCTCGGGGCAGACGCTCAGGACCACACCCTTCATCGTGCCGGCATAGTGGTCTCGGCTGCCGAAATCGCTCAACAAGGCGACGACTGGACGTGTCATGAGTTCTGTGTGGCGGCTGACGCACGCCGCCCCGCGGCCGCGCGCTGAGCGAGACTGAGCTAGGATGCGCTTGGGACCTTCTGGGGCGCCCCGCCCTTGACCGGTGCGGCCGCCTTCGAAGCCGATGCCTCGGGCCGAGCCTGGGATTTCTCGTCCGGTGCGCCCTTGCCTGCCCCCGTTGGCTTCGACTCCGGCTGACTGGCCGCACTCATGTCGACACTGCCCCGAAAACGAGACCCCTCGGCAATGGCGACCTTCGGCGCGGTGATGTCACCCTCAACCGCGCCTTTGTCCTGGATGGCAACCTTGTCCGTCGCTTTGATGTTCCCGACTACTTCTCCCAGCACGACCACGGTTTTGGCAAGCACCTCGGCGCGGATGCGGCCGTGCGGACCGATCGTCAGGACGTGCCGTCTGAGCTCGATCTTCCCCTCGACCTGGCCCTCGATCGTCAGATCCTCACTGCCGTTCACCTCGCCCTTGATGACCACCGACTTGCCAATGTACACGTCGCGGTCCGCGGTCCGACCCGGTGCCCGCGCCGCGCCGGCACCAGGCCCCTGGACGTTCGTCATGGGGGAAGGGGCTACCGGTTTGACCGCCTCTTCGCGCTTCCACATACCTACGACTCCTCGCCACGGTCACTCGGCCTCGGTTCGCTCTCTGCGGCCCGCACGGTTGACCCGCGCCCAGTATACGAGAGGCTCCAGAAGCTGTCCACTAAGACGGGATCACGCAGCAATTTGGACCTGCGGTCGAACCGAGACCCGCCCGATCCGAAGGAATTTCAGGCGCGGCGTGGCCCCGAGAAGCTCCGCTCCGGTCGCCCGGGACCACCTCGGCCAGCCAACATCCGCGAGGTCCGGGTTAAAATCGGGAGGTGACACGAATCTACTTTGACCACAACGCCACCACCCCGGTCGCGGCGGAGGTGGCTGACGCCATGGGGGCGGCCCTGCACACGGTATTCGGTAACCCCTCGAGCGTGCACGGCCATGGACAGCAAGCCAAGACGGCCCTGGATACCGCACGAGCGGCCGTCGCGCACCTGATCGGCGGCGAACCGACCGAGGTGGTGTTCACCTCGGGTGGTTCAGAATCGGACAATCTCGCGATCCGGGGGGTCGCAGAGTCGCTGGTGTCGTCTCGGCGGCGGCATCTGGTCGCCAGCGCCATCGAACACGAGGCGGTGCTCCAGACGTTGAAGGCCCTCTCCAAGCACGGCTGGACGACGACCTTGGTGGGGGTCGACGAGAGCGGCGTCGTGCCGACAGACCGGTTGGCGGAGGCGGTCACGGAGGACACCGCGCTCGTCTCCATCATGCACGCGAACAACGAGATCGGCACCATCCAGCCGCTGATCGAGCTGGCGGCGGTGGCGCACGATCGCGGGGCGCTGTTTCACACCGACGCGGTGCAGTCGGTGGGCAAGATCCCGGTGGATGTGACGGCCCTCGGTGTCGACCTGCTCTCACTGTCGGGGCACAAGCTCAACGGCCCCAAAGGGGTGGGAGCCCTGTGGGTGCGACGCGGGGCCAGACTCCGCGCGCAAATGACGGGTGGCAAGCAGGAACGCGGTCGGCGCGCGGGCACGGAGAACGTGCCGGCCATCGCAGGGTTTGGCGTCGCAGCCGACTTGGCGGCGGCGAAAGTGGCCACCCCCGACCCGCACGTCGCCGCACTGCGCGATCGGCTCGAGTCGGGCATCCTGTCGAACGTGTCTGGCTCCCAGCGCAACGGAGACCCGCGGCGGCGTGTCGGCAACACCAGCAACATCAGTTTCGACGGAGTGGAGGCTGAGTCGCTGCTGATCGCGCTCGACCTCGACGGGGTCGCCGTGTCGACCGGTTCGGCGTGCTCGTCCGGCACGCTCGAACCCTCGCATGTCTTGCGGGCGATGGGCTTCTCGCCCCACCGGACGCAGAACTCCATCCGATTCAGCCTCGGCCTGGGGAATACGGAAGCGGAGGTGGACCGCGTGCTTGGCCTGTTGCCCGGGATTGTCGCTCGGCTCAGGACCGTGTCCGGCCGGCGACCACGCGCCGGGGTCGCCGTCCATTCGTGAGCAGGGCCCCATGCGTGTCGTAGTTGCCATGTCGGGCGGGGTCGATTCGTCGGTTGCCGCCGCACAGCTGGTCGAGTCGGGGCACGACGTCATCGGCCTCTCCATGCAGCTCTCGCCGCAACGGAGCGATGATCTATCGTTCGGCGGGTGCTGTTCGATCGACGACCTGCACGACGCGCGACGCACGGCGGCCAGCCTCGGTATTCCCCACTACATGATGAACTTCGAGCGGCATTTCGACGAGGCCGTCGTGGCCCCGTTCGTGCGGGACTACGCCGCCGGGCGCACCCCGATTCCCTGTGTCCAGTGCAACGGCGACCTGAAGTTTGCGCATTTGCTCGAGCGAGCCACTGCGCTCGGCGCGGACCGCGTGGCCACGGGACACTACGCGCGACTGGCCCAGCACCCGGAGTCTGGTCGCACCCAGTTGCGGCGCGGGCTTGACCAGACCAAAGACCAGTCCTATTTCCTCTTCACGCTGACCCAGGCGCAACTGTCCCGCGCCCTGTTTCCGGTGGGTCACCTCCGGAAGGATGAAGTGCGGGCCATCGCGAGGGCTCATCAGTTGGCGGTGGCCGACAAACCGGATAGTCAAGAGCTCTGTTTCGTGGCCGACGGTGATACGGCCGGGCTGGTGGCCGCGCGAGACCCGTCGGTGGTGCGGTCAGGCACGATCCGTGACCAGGATGGCCAGCCCCTCGGTCAGCACGAAGGCGTGCATCGGTTTACGGTCGGGCAGCGCAAGGGGCTGGGCCTATCGACCCGCGAACCACTCTATGTCTTGCGGATCGATGCCGATGACAACAGTCTCACCGTCGGGCCCCGCGAGGCGCTCGACCGCCGCGAGCTCACCGCATGCGGGATGAACTGGATCGCCGGGGTGCCCCCGAGCGCGCCGTGTCAGGTCACCGCTCGCATCCGTCATCGGCATGCGGATGCGCCCGCCATCGTCAGCCCACTGGCGAATGACCGCGCCGCCGTCCTCTTCGAGGAACCGCAGCGCGCCGTTGCCCCGGGCCAGGCTGTGGTGCTCTACGACGGCGACACAGTGCTCGGTGGCGGCTGGATCGAACCAGCCGCCTAGGTTTCCTGCCGGTCCGTCCACCTGGCGCCATTGCTTCCTCGGTCACATGCGACCTGCATGCTCCCTCGTCGCGCCTTGTCAGCCGAACGCGACCTCTTCAGGGGCTGCGCCCCTCACCCCATACTATCGCTCCGCGGGGACACTGAGAGCCCCACTCCGCGGCCGCTAGGCGCGCACGTGCGCGCCTAGGCGACATCCAGGCTGGTTTCCGGGCGAGGCGTTCGTCTGGCCAGGCGCAAGCAGCGCGCAGCCAGCAGGCAGGCTGTGACCGACGCAGAAACGCCGCCAGGCGGACGTCTCGCACGGAAACCAGCGGACCAGACGGCCCGGCGCGCGCCGTCATCGCTCACCCGTTCGCGATCTTATTGGCCACATGCACGACGTCACACACGAGGTCGTCGCCCTGGGTCGGCGTGTGGTGATGGGTGCTTCCGCTGACAGCCCGGGGAGGTAGATCCCAATGCTGTCTGACGAGGCACCGACCTCGGCGTGGTGGGTATCCAAGATGGCCATCTCGACCTCGATACCCTCGCCGAGTTCGCGTGCACACTCCAGATATTGGAGTGACTCTCGGTCGACGAGGCGGCCGATCATGAGCTTACCGATGTCGTGCAGGAGCGCCGCGGTGGACGCTTCTAGAGGGAGCGACCGAGTCGAGCGCCGCTGTACGACCTCGGCCGCGAGCGACGATGCGACCAGGTGCTGCCAGAACTCGCCCTCCGCGAGGCCATACTGCGGGAGAGCGCTGTGCGTCCCCCGCGGCAGACACGCCGCGTCACCAGGGACGCCAACAGGCTGATACCGATGTGACTGACCGCGTGCTTGACGTCGACGATTTCCACCCGACTCGCGCTGGCGGCGGAATTCACCCGGCGGAGCAGCTTCGCCGTCATCACGGGATCAAAGGACACGATTTCCGGCACCTCGTCGAGGTGCCAGTCTCCCCTGGTGACCACGCTCATGAGTCGGTGCACGGTCGGCGCGAGCAGATCGTAGTTGGACATCCATGGACTGATCGGTGCGAGCGGCGAAATCCTGAAACACCACCCAGGGGTGGTGTCGGCACTCACTGACCCGGCCCCCTCGTTCCCGGATAGCATCGGCCGATGCGTGTGTGCCGACATAGAATGAGCAAGACGCTCGGCCCCGGAGCCAGCGCCGCACAGCGGTATCGCCACATCGTTTTCTGGATCATGGAGACAGCGCATGTCCACCCGCTTTGGAAAATACGTGTTTGTCAGCGCTCTTCTCGTCACCTGTCCACCCAGAACGGCTGCCCCCCAGCCCCCCCCGGAGCGCGCAGCAACGCGGGTGGCCGAGGAAGTAACGGTGACGATTCTCTCGTCCAATCTGGCCAGCGGCGCCACCATCGGCGAGTGGGGTCTGTCGGCGCTCGTGATGGTCGATGGACGGTGCGTGCTGTTTGATGCCGGACGACATCCGGATACCGTGTTGCGAAACGCAGCGGCACTGGATGTCGACCTCTCCTGCGTCACGGACGTGGTCCTCAGCCACTTCCATTTTGACCACACCACGGGGCTGCTGCCGATCGTACGGGCGGTACGCGGCAAGAACCCAGAGGCCATCCGGCGCGTACACGTCGCTGAGGGCTTCTTTCTGCCGCGCCGGTCTCTCACCGCCGATCGGGACACGGAATGGAACCAGATGATCGCCATGCGGGAGGCGTTTACAGAGACCGGCGTCGAGTTCATCGAACACGATGCGTCCACCGAGATCGTGCCCGGGGTCTGGGTCACGGGACCGATAAACAGACCCCACTCGGAGCGGAACTACCCCAGCACGGTCCAGATACGGCTCGACGGAGACTGGGTGGAAGACCACGTGCCGGACAGTCAAGCGCTGACCGTGATCACCCCCAAGGGACACGTCGTGCTCCTGGGATGTGGCCACTCCGGTGTCGTCAACGCGCTCGACCAGATTCAAGGCGCGATCGCCGACGCGCCGATCCACGCCCTCATGGGCGGTCTGCACCTGTTCTCCGCGAGCGACGAAACGCTCGGCTGGACCGCTGACCGGCTCCGCCAGATCGGGATCGAGCATTTGATGGCCGGCCATTGCACGGGCATCGAGCCGCTGGTACGCCTGCGCATCGGTCTCAACCTGAATCGGCGCACCGCCGTCGTCGGCGCGGTGGGTTCACAGTTCGTGTATGGGGAAGGGATACGACCGACGTCGATCGCAATGTAGGTCACGGTGAGGCGTCGCCGAACTGCCCAGCGATGGGCGACCAGAGATGGACCACAACTGCGGAGTCAGCATGCGAATACTCGGGATGTTCGTCGTGGGGGCCCTCTCCGCCACCTCGGCCGCCGCTCAGGTCGCGACGGAGGACCTGCAAGATCGCGCGGTCGAATGGATGCAGGCATACCTCCGCATCGATACCATCAATCCACCGGGCAATGAGATCGCCGGGGCGAGGTTCCTAGCGGCTGTCTTTGACGCGGAGGGCATTCCCTACGAGCTGGTCGAGTCGGCACCCGGCCGGGGCAATATCTGGGCGCGGCTCGACGGAGGCGATGAGCCCGGCCTGCTCCTGCTCCACCACATTGATGTCGTCCCGGCCGACCCAGCCTACTGGGTCACCGATCCCCTCTCAGGCGAAATCCGAGACGGCTTCGTCTACGGCCGGGGCGCCCTCGACACCAAGTCGTCCGGCATCGCTCACCTGGCGGCGTTTCTTGGCCTCCATCATTCCACAGTGCGGTTAAATCGTGACGTCATCTTCATGGCCACCGCTGATGAGGAGGCCGGTGGCTTCTTTGGCGCCGGCTGGCTGGTCGAGCATCGACCGGAGCTATTCGAGGGTATCGGCTACGTCATCAACGAAGGCGGCGGTGGCGTGGACGGCGGCGGACAAATTCAGGTCGCGGTCGAGGTGACACAGAAGCTGCCGTACTGGCTCCGGCTGACGGCCAGCGGCGAGCCGGGTCATGGTTCGCGCCCCCAAGCCAACACCTCAGTCACGCGCCTGGTGACGGCGCTGGGGCGACTCGACGACCACGACTTCGGCTTCCGGGTCATTCCTGCCGTCGACAGATACTTCAGAGGCTTGGCCGGCTCGGTGGCGCCAGGCTGGCGAGAACATTACGCCGATATGGGCACCGCCCTCGGTGAGCCCGGCGTTGCCGACGAGCTCCTTCGTGACAACCCCGGTCACTACGGACTGACGCGTAACACCTGTTCCATGACCCGGCTCGGCGGCAGTGACAAAATCAACGTTGTGCCGACCGAGGCGTGGGCCGAGCTAGATTGTCGCCTGTTGCCCGACCAGGACCCCGATGCCTTCCTCGCCGAACTAGGTGAGGTCCTGGGGGACGCGGTGCAGGTCGACACGCTCATGGGCTTTACGCCCGCGCAGTCGTCGGCGGAGACGGGATTGTTCCGCGTGATCGAAGACGTGACCCGAACGCACCATCCAGCCTCCACTGCGGTGGTCCCCTCGGTGACCACCGGTTTCACCGACAGTCACTTCTTTCGCGATCTCGGCATCACCGCGTATGGCTACACGCCGTTTGTCGTACCTGTGGCGGACCGGGGCGGGATCCACGGCAACAACGAACGCATCTCGGTGGACAACGTGCGACGCGGTGTCGTTGTGATGCTGGATATTCTCCGGCGCTGGGCGGTGGAGTGACCGCACGGGGCCTGCGGCGCCACGCCCGAAGCCCCGCCCATGTCATGCCGCGGAGGATTCACGATAGCGAAGATACGCCTGGAGCGTGTGGTAACTGATACCCAACACTTCACAGGTGCAGCGCTTGTTCTGATCGCAGCGCTCGAGGACAAGCCGGGCGTAGCGACTACCCCACGCCCGCATCGAGTCCGCGCGCGCCACTGACGGATAGAGCACTTCGGCATACTCACGAGTCAGTGCGGGCGACAGGTCCGAAAGCCTGACGACGTTCCCCGGAGCCAACGTGACCACTCGCTCAATGACACGCTGGAGTTCGCGCGCGTTGCCAGGCCAATCGTAACTCCGCAGCGCCTCTGCGGCCCCGTCCGACAAAGACAACCGCCGGAACCGATGGTGGCGCGCCAGAAAATATTCCACCAGTTCGAGAATGTCGTCTCGGCGCCGACGGAGCGGCGGGGTCCGAAGCTCAACCCCGACCAGCCGATAGTACAGGTCTTCCCGGAACCGGCCGGCTTCCACCAGGCCCCGCAGACTCTGGTTCGTCGCGACCACCAACCGGATGTCCACTGGCCGGAGATCGTATCCACCGACCCACTCGCCCGCGAGTTCCTGCACGGCTCGCAGCAGCTTCGCCTGCGCCGAGGCTGAGAGGTCAGCCACTCGAGCCGACCACCGACGCGGCCGGGTCGGCCTGGGTGGAGGTTGCCGGGCCGCGCCGCCGCGGTGTCGGCAGGTCGGGCACGAACAACGCTAGCTATCAGTGGGGCCATCCAAACCAGAGGCAAGAAGCTGGCCAGGACGAGCTAGGCAGGCGGTACACCGGCGCAATACCTTAGCAATCAGTCGGTTGACGAGACCCCGACATTGATGGCGGTGGTCGCGTTTCGGTTCGGGGGCGAGAGGATGACGACTGGGGTTGACGGCGCCGATGACACCGCTCCTCGATCCGGTGACATCCGCGGTTCACAGCTGGCACGTTGGTTGACGACCAGGTTTCCAAGCGAGGCGTCCGTCTGGTGGCATTGCTGCGTCGCCCCCCCCCCGCTCGGCCGGACGGAGCGCCCGCCTGGCTGCTCCCTCCTGGCCCCTGGCTAGACGAACGCCTCGCCCGGAGATCGCCTACCAACGCTAGCGACGTCGTCTGAACCACAACGCGACCGCCACCACAGGACCAAGCAGAAGCAGTTCCCAGAAGACCGTCTGGATCAGCTCGGTCCAGCAACAGACGAGCCAGTATTGCCGGCAGACGGCCGAAAATAGCACGTAGGGCGAGGCATAGAACGTATCCGCGAACGGCCAGAGGGCCATGATGCCGAGGGGGACGACCGTGTCGGCACCGAACCAGTCAAGCAGCAGGTGGGTCCCGTAGGACGCGGCGACGGCGCCCCAGACCACGGGTCGACGACGAGCAATCATCGCGGCCACGATACCCGCCGCGAACATCGCCCCGAGCGTGTGAGTCACGCCGCGGTGACTGCCAAAGAGGAAGTCGACATCGGGCAGCATGCCGCAAAGCGCCCAGACCCACAGCAGCGACCACGACCGCTTCCCTACCGGCACCAGTGGCGCCGTCCGACCGGCGACAAGCACGCCAGCCGCGAGCCCGCCGAGGGCATGACCAATGGGAGTAGGCATCAGCGTAGGGTGATCGGTCGCGGTGAGCGGATGCGGCCCGGAGTCAGCCGTCGCGTATCATTACGACACTGATGCCGGACAGGATAGCCCGCGCACGCCGGGACAAAAACGAAAGCAAGTGATCATGCCGCACACACAGCCGTCCGTCCATTCCCGAAATCCTGGGGTCGCCCTCGTCCTTCTCGCGGCGCTGACCGCCGCAAGTGCCGCCCACGCGCAGACACCATCCACCCTTGACATCTACTGGATCGACGTCGAGGGGGGCGCCGCCACTTTGGTGGTCACGCCCGATCGTGAATCGGTGCTGATGGACGCCGGCTGGCCTCGACCAGATTTTCGCGACACCGAGCGCATTGAGGCGGCCATGCGGGACGCCGGGATCACCGAGATCGACTATCTGTTGATTTCTCACTTTCACCGCGACCACGTGGGTGGCGTGCCTCAACTGGCGGACCGCGTGCCGATCGGTCAGGTGATTGACCACGGCGACAGCGTCGAGCAGGCCGACGAAGCCGCCCTGGCCCTCTGGCAGGACTACGAGACGGTCGCGGAGGGTCGTCGACGAACGGTGGTCCCGGGAGACAAACTACCTTTGAGCCGGATCGAGTTCTCCTTTATCGCAGCGCACCGTCGCCTCGCCGACGCACCGGAGCGCCGGGCGCCAAACAGGCGTTGCGCCGAAGCCACGGCGCCGTCGATCGACGAGAGCGAGAACGGTCACAGCCTGGGGTATCTCCTCTCACTGGGCGGGTTTCAGTTCCTGAATCTGGGCGACCTGACTCCCGATCGCGAGTATGCGCTGGCATGCCCGGAGAATCGCCTTGGTATCGTGGACCTGTGGCAGGTCCCGCACCACGGGGGCTACGGCGCTATCCGGCCCGAGCTCGCCGGCGCGTTGGAACCCACCGTCGCGGTTGTCAACAACGGTCCGCGCAAGGGGGGCACGCCAGGTTCGCTCGAGTCGGCGCAAGGCACGGCCGGCGTGGGCGACGTGTGGCAATCGCATCGCGCGCTGGCGGACGGTGCCGCCCACAACACCGATGAGCGGATGACCGCGAACCTCACGGAGGAGGAGAACTGCGAGGGCCACTGGATCAAGGCGACGGTGCAGCCGGATGGGCGGAACTGGACGATGACCAACGGACGAACCGGCTACAGCCGCAACTACCAGTCCAAATAGCCCGCCCGTGGCCTCACTCGTCGATCTCGATCTCAATGGCGCCGTCGACGACGCGAACCGGGTAACCTCGCAGACGGCCGCCGGCTGGGGGGGTCAGCGGCGCGCCGTCGGCAATGCGAAACTGAGCGCCGTGCCAGAGGCAGGTGACCACACCATCCGCGCACGAGCCCTGCGTCAACGGGCCGCCGGTATGGGTGCAGTAGTCCTCGTAGGCGAGGATGGCGCCGTTCTCATTGAACAGCGCGACTTTTCGGTCGGCCAGCCGCACCGCCTTGGCCTTCCCGGGCCTGACGTCGCCGTCCTCGGCGACCTTGACAAAACGCCCCATCGCGCTGCCTCCCCGACCCCGTTGCCCTATGACCGCTCGAGCGCCGTGTGGTCCAGCCCGCGTGCCTCGGCGACCGCGGGATGGGTCACACGCCCGTCGACCACATTCACCCCACCGGCCAACGCCGGATCTCACGCCGAATCGCGCCATCCTCGATTCGCGATCTCGAGGGCGTAGGTCGAGGTATGCGGCACGGCGCCGGGCATATTTGAGACGCAATAGTGTACGACGCCTTCCTCGACATAACGCGGATCGTGGTGGGTCGTCGGCCGGGTCGTCTCGCCCCCCCCTGGTCAACCGCCATATCGACCAGCGCCGGTCCGTCTTCCATCTGACGCAGATGACGCCGCGTCACCAGGCGGGGCGTCTTCGCCCCGGGAATCAACACCGCGCAGGTCACCAGGTCAGCCTCACTGACAGCTCCCTCGATGTTAGCGGCATTCGACATCAGGGTGGTGACATGCCCCTGCACCACATCGCGCCCCTACGCCAGTCGCAAAGGGTTGATGTCGACGATCGTCACGTCGGCCCCGAAGCCGACTCCGACCACGCAGGCGTGCAACCCGACGGTGCCCGCCCTAATGATGGTGACCCGCCGGCGTCGCACGCCCGAGACGCCTGGCAAGAGCATGCCCTTGCCACCCGCGATCATCTCGAGCGATGTGGCGCCGGCCTGAATGGAGGAGCGCCCGGCGACCTCTAACATCAGTACCAGCAGCGGCAACGTCCCGCACCGTCTCGTACGCGATCGCGACGACGCGGCGCGCCAGTAACTGTTCGGTGAGTGCACGCGAGGCTGCCAGGTGGAGATAGGTGAACAGCACCTGGGCGGGCCGCATCTGCTCGAATTCAGCTACCAGTGGCTCTTTCACCTGCAACACCAAGCCGGCCTGCTCCCAGACCATTGCCACATGCGAGGCGCTGGTCGCCCCCGACCGCTCGTAGGCGGCGTCCGGGATGGCGCTCTGCCCAGTCCCGCCCCCGCCTGGACCACGACCTCGTCTCCGGCGGTGCGGAAGGCGGTGATCCCCGAGGGTGTGAGTGACACCCGGTTCTCATCCGGTTTGACGTCCGTCGGTACCCCAACACGCATCGCTGCCGTCTGGCGGTCGACCCAGCTGCCACCGTCTCCTTTCTGTATATTCTGACGTCCGGACCTCTGCTACGCCAACGCCTGCCGGGCTGCGCTACAATGGCCCGACCGACACAACTGATTTTGCAGGCCACACCAGATGATGCGAACCACGCAACGAACGGCCGACGGGGTCGCTATCATCTCGCTCGACGGGCAGATGACGAGAAACGACGGCTTCGGAGCGGTGAAAACCACCGTGGCCGACCTGCTCGCTGAGGGACACGCGCAGCTGCTGACCGACATGGCCGACCTGTCCTACATGGACAGCACGGGCGTGGGCGAACTCGTCAGTGCGTTTATCACCACCCGCAACCACGACGGCAAGCTGAAGCTACTCAACCCAAGCCACCGGCTACGCGAATTGTTCGAGGTGGCGAAGCTGGTGACAGTGTTCGAGATGTTCGACGACGAAGCCGAGGCGCTACGGAGCTTCTAGAGGGAGAATCCCCCGCATGGGCACAACCACGCTGGCTATCTTGTCCCTGTTACCGATCGCGACTGTCGCGGTCTTCCTGGTGGGCCTCCGGTGGCCGGCGAGCCGGGCCATGCCGCTCACCTACGGGGTAGCCGCGGTGCTGGCGCTGTTTGTCTGGCAGGTGCCCGGAGCGCAGGTCGGTGCCGCCACGGTCAACGGCCTCATTGTCGCCTTCACTCTGCTGTACATCATCTTCGGCGCCATCCTCCTGCTGAATACGTTGCAAGAGAGTGGCGCCCTGCGCACGATTCGGCGAGGCTTTACCGACATCAGCTCCGACCGGCGCATTCAGGTCATCATCGTCGCCTGGCTGTTCGGCTCGTTCATCGAAGGCTCGGCCGGATTTGGCACGCCGGCCGCCGTGGCCGTGCCGCTGCTCGTCGGACTCGGCTTCCCAGGCATGGCCGCGGTCATGGCCGGCATGATCATCCAGAGCACGCCGGTCTCCTTCGGCGCCGCCGGCACCCCGATGCTGGTCGGTGTCAATAATGGCCTCACCGGCGCGCCCGCCGTCGAGGCGTACGCGATAGCCGCCGGCTATCCGGTCTGGCTCGACTTCATCGCGTTCATCGCCCGGAAGGTGGCCCTACTCCACACGATCGCGGGCACCCTGATTCCGCTGATTCTGGTCTCAGCCATGACCCGCTTTTTCGGCCCCTCACGCTCCTGGGTCGATGGGTTACGCGTGTGGAAGTTCGCGCTGTTCGCGGCGTTCTCGATGACGTTGCCGTATCTGGCCGCGGCCTATCTGCTGGGGCCAGAATTCCCGGCGCTGCTGGGCGGCCTGACCGGACTGGCCATCGTGGTGAGCGCCGCCAAGGCCGGGTTCCTCGTCCCGGCGCCCGAAGATGCCTGGCAGTTCGAGGACAAGTCCAAGTGGCCCGCCGAATGGACCGGATCCGTCACGGTGAAGGACGTCGGCTCGGCCCATGGCGAAATTGGAATGATCCGGGCCTGGGTCCCCTATGTCATGGTCGCGACCCTACTGGTCTTGACGCGGTTGAAGGAAATACCACTACTGGGCATCCCACTGCCGTTCGGCGAGTGGCTGAATAAAGACCTGGTGACGTTCACCTGGGACAATATCTTCGAGACCGACATCTCCGCCAGCGTGCCACTGTTGTACTCACCGGGCTCGATCTTCATCGTCGTCTCGCTCGCCACCTTTTTTCTGCACCGCATCAATCCGGTGTCCTACGCGAAATCGTGGTCGACATCGCTCAAGGTGAGCGCGGCGGCGTCGATCGCGCTGGTGTTCACGGTCCCGATGGTACAGGTCTTCCTCAATTCGTACGGCGGTCTGGCCGAATACGAGCGGATGCCGGTGGTCCTGGCCGACGGCGTGGCCGCACTCGCCGGCGGCGCCTACCCGATCTTCGCCCCGTTCATCGGCGGCATCGGCGCCGCGGTCGCCGGCAGCAACACTGTCAGCAACATGATGTTCTCGCTGTTTCAGTTCGAGATGGGACCGCGCATCGGTGTGGACTCGAGCTGGATGGTGGCGCTTCAGGCCATCGGCGGCGCCGCCGGCAACATGATCTGCGTGCACAACGTCGTGGCGGCGTCCGCGGTGGTCGGGCTGCTCGGGCGCGAAGGCGCGATCATCAGAATGACCTTCATGCCGTTTGTGTACTACGCACTGCTGCCCGGCTCCATCGGTTACCTCATCCTCTCCTACCCCACCAGCGGCTTCGCCAACATGGGCACCGTGCTGGTCGCCACGATCGCCGGGTTGACCATCTATGTCATCGCGCGGTATGGACGACACCCCACCCAGACATGAAGGTCTTCAGCCTGAGCACGCTCGAAAGCGAGCCGTCCGATCCCAAGACGTTTGTCGGTCAGGCGCGGCTCACGCGAATGAACGACGCGGCCGACCGTCCGCACACGAATGTCTATCGGGTAGCCTTCGAGCCGGGCGCGCGCACGCACTGGCACACCCATACCGGCCCGCAGCTGCTGCAGGTCATCGAGGGCACCTGTCGCTATCAGAAGGATGGGGGGACGGTCCAAGAAGCCGACGTCGGCGACCTGATCGCCATTGAACCGGGTGAACGCCACTGGCACGGCGCCGGATCGGACGGGCCGATGACCCACGTCGCCATCAACATCGACGCCAGGACGAGCTGGTTCGAAGCCGTCACCGACGTCCAGTACGCCCAGTCGTAGAAGTCTGTGACCAGGCGCGCCCCTGAGAACACCCAGGGTCGCCGGCGCGCCGTTTTCTGCCCCAGGCGTCACGGCCACGGATGACTCAAGGCGCGCGACAAATGCGCGGCCCGCGGCGACGGCGTGGGGCACTTGGGGTCCCCGCATAGCCGCCGTGTGGGGTTCGAGGCGCAGCCCCGTCGAAGGAAGGCCCAGTCAGACGGGCTGTGACCGATGACCCAACGCCGACCCGCAAGCGCAACGCACGTGCGGTTTATTGGCGAGGCGTTCCTCTGATCAGGCGCAAGTAGGGAGCAGCCAGGCTGGCCGGGACCGACGATGCAACGGCGCCAGAGGCACACCTCGCCAGGAAACCGGGTTACCAGCCGCAAGACCGATTGGCGTTCTGTTCATCCAACCAGACCTGTAGCGGCGCGAAGTAATCCACGATCGCCGTCGCGTCCATCTCGCGCTGCCCGGTGATTACTTCGAGCGCGTCAGGCCACGGTTGACTCGCCCCCATCTCGAGCATCGTATTCAGTCGGGTCCCCGCCTCCTTGCTGCCGAAGATGGAGCATCGATGGAGGGACCCCTCGAACCCGGATACGTCGCACAACGCGCGGTGGAATTGAAACTGCAGAATGTGCGCGAGAAAATACCGCGTATACGACGTGTTAGCGGGGATATGATATTTCGCCGCGGGGTCGAAGTCGACTTCACTGCGCGGCACGGGTGCGCGCACGCCCTGATACTCGTTCCGCAGTTTCCACCAGCCTTCGTTGTACGCCTCCGGAGCGATCTCGCCCGAGAAGACCTTCCACCGCCACTGATCGACCATCAGTCCGAACGGGAGGAACGCGACCTTGTCCAGCGCCAGTCGCAGCAGGAGTCCCAGGTCGCGGTCCGGAGGAGGCACCCGGGTCAGCAGCCCCACCTCCGCCAGATACTCCGGCGTGATCGAGAGCGCGATGGTGTCTCCGATCCCCTCGTGAAACCCGTCATTGGCGCTCGTGCGATGCAAGGGCGACTGGTCTTGGTAGGCCCGCTGATAGTAGTTGTGCCCCAACTCGTGATGAATCGTGACGAAGTCCTCATCGTTGACCCCGATACACATCTTGATGCGCACGTCCGACTCGTAGTCGAGGTCCCACGCGCTGGCGTGACAGACCACATCACGTTCGGCCGGCTGCAGGAACAGCGACCGATCCCAGAACGTGGCGGGTAGCGGTTCAAATCCCAGCGAACTGAAGAACCGCTCGCCGAAGCGCACCATCTCCAGTTCGTCGACCCGGTTGGTCTCAAGCAACGCGGTGAGGTCGTAGCCAGGGTCCGACCGCGCGGGCCCGACGAGATCGTAGACATTGGCCCACGTCTGGCTCCACATGTTGCCGAGCAGGTGGGCCGGTATCGGCTCATCCGGCGGCACCACGGCGGACCCGTACTCTTCCGCCAGTTTGGCCCGTACATGACAGTGGAGCGATTCATAGAGCGGCCGCACCTGGGTCCAGAGCCGCTCCAACTCGAGGGTGAACTCGTCTGGCGGCATGTCGTAGCCGGCCCGCCACAACTCACCGAGATCGGTGAATCCGAGATCCCGTGCGCCAGCGTTGGCCAGTTCCACGAACCGCGAGTACTGATCCCGCATCGGCGGCGCCACCGCGCGCCAGCCGGTCCAGAGATCGAGCAGCGCGTCCGTGTCCCGGCTCTGGGCGAACAGCCGCTCCATCTCCGGCAACGAGAGGCAGGCCTCACCATCGCCGCCTGGGCAATACACGCCCCGGCCATAGGTGCTCTCCATGCCGGTCGTGATCTGGGAGAGTTCGGCCTGCAGAACCGGATCCACGGGCGCCGCCACCCCCATCGACGTCTTCAGTAGCAACATCTTGCGTCTGAGGTTCTGGGGCAATTCGATGGCGTCGAAACGCGCCGCTTCGGACGCCAACGCCATCGTGGCACCGATGACCGCGGTCTGCGCATCGGCCGCGAGCGCTGTGGTGTCGTCGGTAATGTAGGTATTCTGCACCCAGGCGGCACGGCCGGCGTCCACCCAGAGATCGAGGAGCCGGGCTTCCGCTTCTTCCAGAAACACGCGAGCGTCATCCGGCGTGGGCGCCGGCTCGGCACATCCAGAGACGCCGCACGCAACGAGTGCGAGCAGGACCGCGACGCTGGTCAACCAATTGCAGCGCCCGTCGCCCGCACCGAGCACGTCACTACGGGCGGCTCGCCGTGACGCGCGACTCACCGTGCGGACCTGTTGCATGGGTGTCCTCCGATTTGACTCGGGGTAGTGGATGCGTGGGACGCTTAGGACACGGAGGCCGGCATGGCGGCATCCGCCTGCCATCGATCGATAAGACCCTCACGGACCACGATGGTCTCGGCGCGGTCGGCCCCGGTTGATACGATAGCGATCGGCACCCCGGTCACGGCTTCGATGCGTTCGAGATACGACTGCGCTTCCGGCGGGAGATCCTCGTAGCGACGCACTCCGGCGGTGGGACTCGACCAGCCGGGCAGGGTCTCGTAGACCGGTTCGCAGGCCGCGAGCACCGTACCGTTCGACGGGAACTCGGTCAATACCTCGCCCCGGTATCGGTACCCGGTGCACAGCGGAATCTCATGGAGGGCATCCAGCACGTCGAGCTTCGTGACGGCAATGGCGTCGAGGCCATTCACGCGCACCGCGTAACGCACGACCACCGCGTCGTACCACCCGCATCGACGCGGGCGTCCCGTCGACGCGCCGTACTCGCGGCCGCTCTCCCGTAGCTGGTTCCCTACGTCGCCGTGCAACTCGGTTGGGAGTGGCCCCTCCCCGACGCGGGTCGTATACGCTTTGGCGATGCCCAGCACGCCGCCGATCGCCTTTGGGCCCACACCCAGCCCGGTGCAGATGCCACCGACCGTTCCGTTCGACGAGGTAACGAACGGATACGTGCCGTGGTCGATGTCGAGCATCGTGCCCTGAGCCCCCTCGAAGAGCACGCACGCGCCCTCGTCCATAGAACGAGCCAAGAAGAGCGAAGCATCGCCGACCCAGCGCTCGAGACGTTCCCACACAGACCGCGCCTCGGCATACACGGCGCGCCAATCTACCTCCGTCCCGCCGACCACGCAATTGCGGGCCGATACGTTTTCACGAATCGCCGCCGCTAGCGGACCATCGTCCGCACCATCCGCCAGGTCAGCGATCCGAATTCCCCGACGGGCGACCTTGTCCTCATAGCTCGGCCCGATCCCGCGAGAGGTCGTGCCGATTTTTCGATCGCCCCGCCGCGCCTCCGCCAGCACCTCGAGTTCTCGGTGATACGGCAGGATGACATGCGCCTTGTCACTGATCAGCAGCCGGTCGTCGACTTCGATGCCCTGCCGCGACAACGTCTCGATCTCGATGAACAATGCTTCCGGGTCAACCACCACGCCGTTTCCGATGACACAACGCACGCCGGCGTGCAGAATGCCCGACGGTAGCAAGTGCAGGATGAACTGCGCATCGCCCACGTTGACCGTATGCCCGGCGTTGTGCCCCCCTTGATACCGGGCCACGACTGACACGTGTCGTGTCAGGAGATCGACGATCTTGCCCTTCCCTTCGTCGCCCCACTGCGCGCCGATGACCGCGATGTTCACTCGCATCCCCGATTCGTCACGGGCGCGACCGCACTGGTCGCACCAAAGCTATCGATGGTAACAGAAGGCCGTGCGGTGCGCACGACGCGAATCAGGTCTGGACGTCTCACGGGGAAAACGAATGCGCGTCGCAACGGAAGTCAAGTACCAATTTCAGATCGCGCACCGACGTGGGTTTGACAATCTGTGCACTCTTCTTTACCGTCTATCGTTCCGAGGGCCCATCAGGAATTTTCACCATCACGTTGCCGCGTCAGTGTCACCCTGAAGAGATCGCGTGCCGGCCGAACGACCTGTCATCGAACGGAGAATTCTGACCGCACTCGAAGCCGTTCCGCCGCGAATCCCCGTGGTGGTGGGCGGCTGCGGGATCGGCCGAACGTCACTCCTGAACCGTCTCGGCGCGCGCCTCGGTCCAGACACCGAACGCATCGATATCGAGCGCGCCGCGACGACACCCGAGGGCTTTCTCGCCGCGGTCACACGGGCCACGCGTTGCCAGGCGCCCGCGGCGGATCCGGGCACCGACGATCCCCGGGCCGCACGCGCGGCGTTTGACCGCTTGTGCGCGTTTCTTGCGCTGGCCCGGACCCCGAACGGCGGCAGCGTCACGTTCCTGCTGGACGAAGTACTGGAGATTCGCACGTTCCAGAGCTTTCCTGGACTACGTGGCGCGCTACGCGAGTTCTGGACCGCCCTGTGCGACAGCCCGAACCGCTTCGTGCTGACGACCCGTTTCGTGTCGCGGGCGCGCCGACTATTTCGCGATGCCCCGGACCGTTTCGAGTTCGTGCACCTGCCGCCGCTGAGTCCGACCGAGGTCGGCGCGTCCCTCACCCGGCTCGGTCTGGGCGCGACCGATGGAGAACGGCTCGAACTCGGCCGCATCATTCACGCGCTGACCGACGGACGCCCACGCTATGTGCGACTGCTCGCGGAGGCCACCGCGGCGGTCGGCGCCGGCGACCCGGTGAGCGCGCTCGCAGCCCAGATGGCGCCCGACGCGCCGTTGTCGATGGCGTGCCGATTCTGCTACGAGCTCCGACTCCACCGGGCACGCGGCTACGGCGCGCTCAAGGCGATCCTAGAGGTGCTGTCTCTCGAAGAACCCCTCACCTTGACCGAGGTGGCACACCGCCTGGGTCGAACGCCCGGATCCACCAAGGATTATCTTTCTTGGCTCGAAGATGTCGATCTGCTGAGTGTCCGGCACAAACGCTACAGCTTCACCGACCCGATGCTCCGGCTATGGGTGCACCTGCACGGGCAGGCCACGCCGCCGAACGAGGACGACCTCGCCCGGGAAGCGCAGGAGTATGCGGTCGCCCGCTTCCCCTACATGGAGTCGGATCAGGCCGCAACGCCGGCCGTGGCCGCGGGCAGGAAGACCCGTCGCGACCACTCCAGGAGCATGATCGAAATCGACTGACTCGTCGGTCGCCGCGCCGCGCGACGACCCAACAGGGTGTGGGGTCTACGGGCCGTCAAGCGTCTGCAAAGCGTGCTCGGCCGCCCGTTGTTCAGATGCCTTCTTGCTTCGCCCTTCCCCACGCGCCAGGGGGCGATCTTCGGCATAAACCTCCGTTTCAAACACTTTCCGGTGAGCCGGACCAGTCTCGCCGATTAGACGGTAGTCGGGCAGCCCCATGTCGTGCGATTGCAGAAACTCCTGCAGAGCAGACTTGTGATCCTCCGTCAACCCGGGCGTGAGACCGCCAGTGCGAACCGCATCGAGCTGCGGCCGGAAACACCGTTCAAGAAATCCCTCCGCGGCCGTGATGCCCCCGTCCAAATAGATGGCGGCAATGATCGCCTCGAAGGTGTCGGCGATCAGTGAGCGCTTGCGGCGTCCCCCGGTCTTTTCCTCGCCACGTCCAAGCAGGAGGTGCTTGCCGAGTCCCAGCTCTTCACCCATCCGAGCCAGCGACACGGTCGACACAATCATGGCCTTCGCCTTCGACTTCTGGCCCTCGTTCCAGTCGGGGCATTCCCGAAACAGCCGATCCGCGATCACCAAACCAAGCACCGCGTCACCGAGAAATTCGAGAGACTCGTTATCTCGCACCCCCCCGCTGACGTCCTCGTGAGCTTTCGATCGATGCGTCAACGCGTGCTCGAGCAAGCCGGGGTCCGTGAAGCGATAGCCGAGCATCTCTTCCACGTCGTGAAACTCGTCTCGAATCCGGGTGAGTCGCTCCGAGACCTCTTGACGGAACTCGTCGATGAGCCGGCTCGCTGACGCGGCTGCCTCCTGGTGTACGGACAGCCGCACTTCTCCCAGTCCGTTGAGTGTCACCGGGAAGACAGCCTGTGGCGCGGCGGAGGACACCATGGCCTGAATGCCGTGGGTCTCGAGCAACGCCCGGACGACATCGGCCTCGATGCTGGACGGTGTCTCGAAGACGATGGCGAACTCAGGATCGCTCATGGCCGTGTGGCGTCCGTGTCCGGCCCTGACGGCGAATCGTCGATCCGCAGCAACACGACGGTCATGTCGTCGTGCTGGTCCGCATCACCGACGAACACTTCGACATCGGTAAGAATTCGATCCCGCAGTGCATCCGACGGAAGATGGCCGTGCTCCTCGAGAAGCCGGCCGAAGCGTTCTTCACCGAACAGGTCGAACTCCTCGTTCATGGCCTCGGTGATGCCGTCAGTGAACAACACGAACAGGTCCCCGGGCGCGATGGGCAGGGTACGCTCCTCGAGCAAGTCGGCGAACCGCTCTTCGATCCCGTCCAACTGCAGCCCAACCACGAGTCCGTCCGGAATCAAGACCCGGGTCTTTGGCGGATGCCCGTTCGCGGGAAGGTAGATCAACGGTGTGTGCCCGGCCCGCACGTAGGTCACCGTGCGCTCCTCGAGGTCCACCACCGCATAGATCATCGTGATGAAGGTCCGGTTGTCCAAGCTAGTCGCGAGGATCCGGTTGGCCTCCATCAGTAATCGCTTGGGACTCTGATAGATCTGACCGAGCGAGAGCATGAGCCCCTTGAGCTCAGCCATATAGAACGCAGCCGAGGTCCCCTTTCCCGACACATCCGCGACGAGGACGCCCAGGCGCCCCTCGCCGAGGCGAATGAAGTCGTAGTAGTCACCGCCGACTTCTCGGGCCGGTCGACATACCGCACTGATCTCCAGGCCGGGCATCGACGCTGGCGCATCCGGCAACAGCGACATTTGGATATCGCGCGCGATTCGAAGCTCCTCCTCCAGCCGACGCTTTTCTTGCGCCTGCTCGAGCAGACCACCGATGCTCTCGGTCATTGCATTGAACGACGCCGCGAGCTCGCCCAGTTGGTCCTGCGTGTCGACCTTGATCCGATGGGAGAGATCACCGCGTTGGACCCGTTCCGTGCCGGTGAAGAGTTCATGCACCGCGCCGGTGATCGACTTGGCCAGCGCGAACCCCATCACCAACGCGACCGCCTCGATGGTGAGGAACATCACGGCGATCAGCACGAGGGTCACGACCAACACCCCGGCCAGATTGAACTCACCGCTCCGCACCAACAACCCGTAGAGCACCGAGGGTCGAACCTGGAACGACAACGCCCCCCGTCGGTGCTCACCGGTCGACCAGTCCAGCAGGTCCAGAAACGAGACCCAGGGCAATCCACCGGCGGTCTCCATCGGGCCCGCCGGCGGACTCAACGACACGCGCGCCTCGTCGGCGACGAGGGTGTTTCCGACCACCCCCTCGCCGCCACTCGTCGACCCGCCAACATCGATCAGCACCGTCCCGCTGTCTTCCTGTAGGCGCGCCACGACCCCGTCGGACAACGGCAGATCCACGACGACCACGTAGACGCGATCTTGCCAACGCACGCGCTGCGCCCCGCGCGCGACGATACTCCGCCGACCCGCCACCTCCGTTATCAACATGCCGCCGCCGCTCCGCGCCAACCACCCGGGTGAGGACGGCGGACCCGGCACGTGATCCCACTCCCCTGCCATCGCGTCGATGGGCGCCGGTGTGGGAACACCCGCGCGCCCCACCAGGGCTATCGATGCCCCCGGATAGCGCCGCTCCGTCCCCTGGAGCCGCCGCACGAGTACGGCCGACAGGTCACGCGGGCCGGTCGTGTCTTCGAGATCCACGGCAGTCATCGCGGCGAGCGTCGTCGCGTCCTCGACGATCTCGTCGAGACCTCGCTGGACCAGCGATGAGCTGACGGTGAGGATCAGCAACGTGCCCGACAGCAGGAAGAACGATCCGACCAGCAGGATCGGCACGAACCCGATCAAGAGATAGGACAAGACCAGCTTCCGCCGGACCCGCCACAGCAGCCGACGCTGCAGCGTTACCAGCAGACGGAACAGGAGATAGCCAAGACCGACGGCGATCACAATGGTGCCGACGGAGTCGATCACCCGAAGCCATCCCGGCGCGGCGGAGCCCAGGGTCGCCACCACGAGTTTCAGCCCCAAGGTGGCAAGCAAGGCGCGGCCGATTCGGGACGCGGCACCGGCCCGCACGCGGCTCAATCGATCCGACGGTTCGCCAGGACCACCGGATCGTTCCGGCGCGGCAGAATCCCTCGTGGCCGGTGGCACTGGATGGGATGCCGTCATGCGCTCCCCTGCATTCGCAACCGCATCTGGGCTCATCCTCGTGGGGTCGAGTCAGCATCCGGGGGCTCGTGGATGCCGGGCGCCTGGACCCCATCGCGGACCCACGCCAGGTAGCGATCGTCGCCACCGTTCACCGGCAGTTGAAGGAACTCCGGTCTCTCGTAGGGGTGCAGTTCCCAGACCCGCACCCGAAGCGCCTCGACCCGGTCCCCGGTCGTCTTGACGATGAGTTGTCGTTCCCGCGCCCGAGCCACGGCCCCCTCCCATCGGTAGACCGATTCCATCGCGGGCAGCACGTTCACGCAGGCGGCCAACCGCTCGTCAACGAGACAGGTCGCGAACGACGCGACGTCGCCATCCTCCGGAAACGTGATCAAGACCAGGACCACCTCGCACTCCGTCACCCTCATCCCCCACCCAGGCGACGCGCGCCGCGACTCCTGGAAGTGATCAACTTATTCCAGCCCGGCTCCTATTCTCGGCCGCCACTGTGGCCGAAACTAGTCCTGCATGCCGCGCACGCCCAGACAAGGACACCCGGGACACCGGCGACCGCCGACACCGGCCTCGTCAGCCACGCGACCGCGCCCCACACAGGGGACGCTCCCGCTCCGCCCAGCGCGCAAGAACCAGGCACGGAAGGTACCGCCCTCCGATGCGCCGCCGCCAGCCGTGCGCCGCATCATGTGCGTGGCCATCGGCCTGACGCTCGCGATCATCGCGGCGAACGGGGTGGCCGGTGATCGGGGACTCATTCAAACCGTTAGAATGCGCCACGAACGGCAACAGCTGGCCGACGCCATCGCCCGACTCCACGAGGAGAACCGCCGACTCGCCCTCCAAGCCGAACGCTTGCGCGATGACCCGGCCGCAATCGAAGAAATCGCCCGCGGCGAACTTGGGCTGATCCGTCCGGGAGAGCACCTGTTCATTGTCACCGATCGGCCCGTCCCAGGCCCCTGACACTCCCTCCCACCCGGTAATTCACTGAAAAACACATGCAAGTTTGACCGTTAACGTTGGGCATGGTACCATGCCCAACGTTAGCGTTTTCAACCAGTTGACGCGGGGTGGAGCAGTCTGGTAGCTCGTTGGGCTCATAACCCAAAGGCCGGGGGTTCAAATCCCCCCCCCGCAACCAATTTCCAGTCTACGCGATGAACCAGGGGTGACCGACCGGTCATCCCTTTTCTCGTTGGACCTCGTGGTGGGGCGCCACGCGCTATCCCGCCAGCCGTCCGCAGGAGTCCACAATGCACGTGCGACCGCAGCAATACGGCGCCAGCTTCCTGCTCGACGAGGTGCGCCCAGCAGACGTGGTCTGTCCTGAGGACATGAGCGATGACGAACGCCTGCTCATGCGCTCGATCAAGGAATTTGCCGAGCAGGAGGTCGCTCCACTCTACGAGGAGATCGACAAACGGAACATTGACGTCATCCGCCCGCTGTTCAAAAAAGCGGCCGACTTGGGTCTGTTCATGGCGGAAGTACCGGAAGCGTTGGGTGGCCTCGGACTCAGCGTGCTCGCCATCACCGGCATGAGCGAATGTCGTTCCTACCTGGGCGGATTGTCCTCCACCGTGTTCGCACATCAGGGAATCGGCACGCTGCCGTTGATCAATTTCGGCACGCCAGACCAGATTGATCGCTACTTGACCCGCTGCATGAACGGCGACCTGATGGCGGCGTTCGCGCTGACCGAACCTGGTTCCGGCTCGGACGCGATGAACATCACGACCACGGCCACCCTGAATGCTGACGGGAGGCACTACGTCGTGAATGGCGCGAAGCAGTGGATCACCAACGCCGGCTGGGCCGACCTCTTCATTCTGTTCGCGAAGGTAGACGGGACACAGTTTTCGGCGTTCCTCCTGGAACGACAGACACCGGGTCTGAGCGTCGGCGACCATGAGAAGTTGCTGGGCCTGCAGGGCTCGTCGGTCTGTGCGCTGCAGCTCGACGACGTGGCGATCCCGGTCGACAACCTGCTCGGAGAGGTCGGTAAGGGCCACAAGGTGGCGATGTGCACCCTCAATCTCGGCCGGATGAAAATGGCGGCCAACTGTGCTGGTACGTCCAAGAAAATTCTTGCCGCCGCGACCCAATACGCCAATGAGCGCCGACAGTTCGGGCGTCCCATCGCGGAATTCGGGCTCATTCAGCGGAAGCTCGCCGACATGGCGGCCCGGGCCTACGGGGCCGAATCGGTCGCCTACCGGACGGCCGGGCTCGTGTACACCGCGGCCGAAGCCGAAGGGGCCGAGCGTGGCGGCGCGCTCGACCGCAAGCTCGAGACGCTGGCGGAATTCTCGACCGAATGCGCGATGGCCAAAGTGATCGGGTCTGAGACCTACCACGGGCTCGCCGACGACGCCCTCCAGGTGTACGGCGGGAACGGGTACAGCGAGGAGTATCCGGCAGCGCGGTGGTATCGCGACTCACGCATCACACGGATCTACGAAGGCACCAGCGAAATCTGCCGATTGAGCATCGCCAAGACGATACTGAAGCGCGCCGACCGCGGGCGACTTGCCCTTCGCGAAGCAATCACCGGTCTAGCACCGCCAGCCGCTGAGCCGACCGGCTCAGACCTGGGTTCCTTGCACGCACGCGTCGGTCGCCTCAAACAGCTGTTTCTCTTCGTGCTCGGCGCGCTGTGGGAACATGTAGACGCGGACCAGCTTCTCGCGCCGGAGCACCAGCAGTACCTCGGCAGTCTCGCCGACATTGCCATCGAGACCTACCTGGCGGAGAGCACGGTCCTTCGTGTTTCGAAATTGACCGCGGCCCAACCCACGGCGGACTTGCGACTGGAATCGGCACTGGCGGTCCTGGTGTTCTATAAGGCCGCCGATCGTGTCCGGCAGGAGTCGAGCGAGGTGCTGGCATCGCTGCTGGACACCGAACCGCGTGCTGACGCGCTGGCCCGCATGAACGCCTGCCTGCCGGCCCCCGTCGGGCTGCTTCCCATTCGGGCCCTGGTTGCCCGCGAACTCATCGCGCGCGGCGGGCTCTCCTCCCCCGGACACTGACGCCGCCTTCCATCAGCAGCCCGTGGTGAAAGTCCTGCATTAGACCGAGACAGGCGCTAGACCTTGGTCGCCGTCGACAGGCGAATTACAGTGACGGCACTCGATGCTGTTCGTCGGCGGTCGCGGTCCATCTGTGGATTCTCGACGTGCCCCGCCCAACCAAGGAGCGCCTCATGAAGCTCGTTACGGCCATGATCAAACCCCACACCCTGGGCGAGGTCCGCAACACACTCGCTCGTTTGGGCGTCAACGGCATGACCGTCACCGAAGTCAAAGGCTTGGGCCGGCAAAAGGGACATGCCGAAATCTACCGGGGGCGCTGAATACACCGACGATTTCATTCCGAAGAGCGAACTGGACATCGTGGTGACCGACGACCAGGCGGAAGCGATGATCGATGGCATCAGGGGTTCGACCAGAATGGGGGCCATTGGCGACGGCAAGATCTTTGTGAGCGATGTCAACCAGGTCGTCCGCATCCGTACGAGCGAGATTGGCGACGACGCTATCTAGCGTCCGTGAACGTCGCACATCTCGGCAGCGTGATCAGAACGATAGGTAAACAGTTGGAAAAACATGACTTACATACTGTCTTGGGGATGGGACAAGGTCGACGTAGGGTGCGTGTTTGCGCATAGTCCTGCGGACCCGATGGGCACAAAAGCGGTCACACCGAGAATCGGTCGCCCGACGGTGGTCTGACCGCGCCGCTTCGGCACGTTCGACGCCCCTGAGTTCGCTATTCGAGGCAGCCGGCGAACCCTGAAGTGCAGCGCATTCATGTGGTGGCGCCGATCCACCAAGCTGAGCTATCATCCCCAGACCTCGAACCAAGGAGACCCCAGCCATGGCCTGGAACGTCAACGGTGAACTGATCGAGACCTGTAGCTGCAACATGCTCTGTCCCTGCTGGTACGGTGTGCAGGAACTGATGGTCATGGATCAGGGCTGGTGCGGCACCGCATTCCTGGTCCGTATCCGCGAAGGGAACGCCGACGGCATTGACCTCACCGGCTGTAATATCGTACTAGCACTGCATTTCCCGGGCCCGACGCTTTTTGACGGCGACGCGACGGCTCGAGTCTATGTGGACGACCGTACCTCTGACGCTCAGCAGAAGGCGTTGGAGACCATTTTTCAGGCTAAACAGGGTGGTCCGATGGAGGTGCCGGCCTCCCTTACCTCTACCTGGTTGCCAACGCGACGTGTGCGCATAGANGTTGCCGAACAGGATGGGGCGGTGCGTGCTAACGTCGATGGAGTCGGTGAGATCGTTTCTGAACGTCTGGTTAACGAACAGGGTGANCGGATGACGATGCAGAATNCTGCCTTCATTCTAGCCTTCCAGTTNGNAAACAAGTCCGCCGANCTCGCGCCCAGCAAGGGCACCAGNTGGAANGACCCCGACATGCCAATGGCNTACGAGNGCANGTCCGGCGCCGTCGGGCAGATCGCCTGGGCCGTGGACGCCTAGGGCCCTCCGTGGTCTNCCGGTGACTCCNGACCTGTCCTACAGCGANCTCNTCCGGCGTGANCGAGCNGTGCTGGTCTCGGCGATCGCCGTCCTCGCCGCGCTCGCTTGGGCCTACACGGTGCGACTTNCCGCCGGCATGGGCTCGATGAGCATCAATGCCATGGCCGCCAGCGTGGCCNTGCCCAGNACCCAGTCCTGGAGCCTGAACGACGNCGTCTTCATGTTCGTCATGTGGACCGTNATGATGGTGGCGATGATGCTGCCGTCGGCAACACCGATGGTGCTGCTNTTTGCGCGAGTGATGCGNAAGCGTGAGTGNGACGGGCGGCCGTTCGTGCCCACGGNGTTGTTCGTCTTCGGCTACCTGCTCGTCTGGGTCGGCTTCTCGGCCATGGCGACATTGGCGAACTGGGGCCTGCACGTCGCCGGTCTGCTGTCCTCGATGATGGGGCGCACGACACCGATGATCGGCGGGGTTGTGCTGCTGTTCGCCGGCGCCTTTCAATGGACGCCGCTCAAGGACGCCTGCTTGAGCCATTGTCGGTCGCCGCTGGTCTTCCTCACCGCCCATTGGAACGACGGGCGAGGGGGTACCCTCATGATGGGTCTGCACCACGGCCTGTATTGCCTCGGTTGCTGCTGGCTCCTGATGGCCCTCCTCTTCGTGCTGGGAATCATGAATCTCCCGTGGATCGCGGCACTCACGGTCTTCGTGCTGCTCGAAAAGGTCCTGCCTCGTGGCCGGCTCGTGAGCCGGCTCTCCGGGGTCGTCTTCGCCGCCTGGGGCATGGCCCTGCTCGCCACTGGCGTCGGCTGAGGCCCAGCGAGCCAGCCAGCTTTGGGGCGAGGACCGCAGACAGCATCTCGTAAGACGCCACCCACCCGCGTGACTGACTTCCGTTAGACCGCCAGCCCGTGCATGACGCTACCGTTCACGAACTGGTAATGGCCCACCGTAAGATATGTATCCGCCGCCAATTTCGCTAATGTTCACGTCAATGGTGCCTTGCGCTGCATAGGCAGATGGTGCCGTGTCTCGGACAGAGATCCAAACGAGGCAAATCGCAATAACCGTAAGGATAAACTTCGTATACGTATCGACCATGACCGTTNCTTTCTTANATCGATAAAACTTAGTTCTGCTGTCCAGTACGCATTCTGCCGTCCAACCAAGACGAAACCCATCCGCGCGACTAGCTTCCGCCGCCTTGCAAACCTTTAGCGCGAATCCCCACTGTAGATGGATGGCGGCGTCAGCGTATACGGACTCCCATACCGACCGTAGGGGTTGTTCACACTGTCAGGTGAAAACCGATTCCCGTANCGGCCNAACGGATTGGCAATCGAATCAGGGTCAAANCGGTTTTTGCTCAGGTTGCCGAGATACCGTCCATTCGGTGCGTACAGCTTTGGCGGANTGGTCGCGTACGGATTGTTGGCACTGNTGGGACTGAAGCGACTNCCATACCGCCCGTACGGATTGTTNACACTGTTCGGCGNGTANCGACTACCGTACGGCCCATACGGATTCGTGATCGAATCNGGCAGATACGGATTGTCGGTNAGCTGACCGAGATAGGNGCCNTCGGGTTTTGGCGTGTTCACACCAAAGCGACCGAACACGCTGTCCACAAACGACTGCGANTCATTCGTCTGTGCGGCGGCAGGNAGAGCNATGAAAAACNTGAGTGCAACGACGGGAAGTAAACGTNTCATCAGTATCCTCCTCGACGAGTCTGGTGATTGATACCAGATTCAGTATTTATGCGCTACTACTGTCTCTAATGCAAACCCCGTGCCATACAGACCGGCTGTGTTTTGGGGCAGTTTCGGGCGACGGCGTCGCCTGAACAGGACAACACGCGGGGACAGGTGTCATCCCCCGTTGAATCCCCCACCGCGTCGCAGTAGGCTGACCGTGTGATCGAACTGCGTCGTTCACTTTTCGTTCTTATTCTGATCGCGGTGGTCGTGTTGGGGTTTATGCGGTTCCGGGCGTTGAAGACCGGTAAAGAATGGGAATCCGATTGGGCTATGGCCATGACTGTGCGTGATGGCCTTGTTACACACTGGCGTGTTTTCTTCGACATGAGTCTCGAAGCCAACGCTATTAATGGGTAGCCTTGATCGACCCATTGCTGTCAGTCGACGAGAAAATCCCAAGACTGCTCGCGGTGCGCAGCGTCAGTAGGCCCAGAATCGTAAGCCGATCTGGCCGTAATAGCTGAGATACACCAGAACGATGACGTTCGCGGCGGTGACAAGTTGGGCGTGCCACCACACGGCCTTGCTGATCGGCGCTCGTTCAGCTGCATTCCGCCATGCATGGACAACACTAACGACACACAAGGTTGCAAAGAGCCACGACAGCAGCCAATATCCACCGGAGTAGAGTGTCAGTGTGCCAAGTCTCCGTATGGCGTCGGCCGAACCCGCGACAGCGGTGCCAATCGTAGCCGTAAGGCAAATGGTGGTGATGGTGGGCCACGCCCGGACGGAGATGGATTTCGAGTGACGTAATCGGCCGAGACATGCCCTCGGAATCCAAATCAGCGCGAATAACAGTGAGCTTGCGAGGAGTGTTGCGGAAAAGACAAGCCCTAACCAGCGAAACCACGCAACATACGCTGGAATGCGATGCAGTGTGCCGGGTTGTCCAGATAACAACGGTGTGGTGCTGTCGGGTCCGTCAACCTCGGCAATATTTGCCTGAGTGAGGTCCGCATAGCGATAACGCCCACCACCCACTGGAATCCAGATTGACGGTTGGTCGAAGAACGGCGTGAGTACTAACGTTCCATTTTCTGAATGCGCGGATACGGTTTGGAGTAATTGCGCAAGAAAGCGCATGTCCTCGTTGCGGACGGTGATAGGTTCGTAGTAGCCGGTCAGATGACTGAGGTCATCGTCGACTTCCGGTTCTGTCGGGCGCGTTTCCAATTCGCGAGTCAAAAAACCACGAATCGCAACATCAATGGCTTGGTACGCGTTGCCATTAGCCGCATTGATCGAAAAGAAATAGCCCCGGTTGTGGGCCGGGAGGTAGCCATACGTTGAAAGGAAACCGTCGACGCCCCCATTGTGCCCCTGATAGATGAAACCATCCATCTCAGTACTGAAATTACCGAGGCCGTAAGCCCCCGTTAATTCGCGGTCAGACGTCAACGTTGTTTCAGAGCGTTCCATTCGGGAAAGTGATGATGCTCTAATGAGTTGTCGGTCATCTATACGACCTCGGTCGATAAACATGGCCAGCAAGTCCGCCATGTCAAGAGCGGTTGCACTGAGTGAACCGGACGGTCGATCGAGGAGGTGCATGTACGGCTCAGCCGTAAGGCCATCAGCCTTGTAGCTTGCGGCAACGTTGGCTTCGTAGCGGAAGCTTGCATGTCGCATTCCGATGACATCAAAAATCTCACGGTCGACGAAATCTTCGAACAGCTCACCAGTCGCATACTCAACGGCATACCCGGCGATGGCTGGGCCGATATTCGAATACGACATATGTGTTCCAGGCCGCCAGCGCGCCTTGCGAGAGGTGGTGTTGTATTGGATGGCATCAAGGAGTGTGATCTCGGGCTCGTTTGCTGCGAATTCCCTCAAATGAATATCGTCGAAGCCGGCGGTATGTTCAAGCACGTGTACCAAACGAATGGGGTCTGTCTCGGTCCAGCGATTCTCGATCCCGACTTCCGGAATAATGTCTTTCAGGATGGCGTCGAGACTCAGAACGTGACGTTCCTGCAATAAGAGTGCGGCGAGGGAGGTGATTGTTTTAGAGATGGAACCGAGTCTGAATGGTGTGGTGTTGGTCACCGGACGGTTTGAGGTCCGGTCGGCCAGTCCGAGGCTGCCGGTCCAGACCATGTCGCCGCCAATGACGATTGTGCCGATCAGGCCTGGTGTATTGGTTTTCTCGAGAATCGTAAGAATCCGTTGCTCGAGTTCCGTAACCGTTTGAGCCGGCCGTTCCTGCGCGTCGATAATTGGCGCAAGAAGTAGAACGGCGCATATCGAGACCGCGAGGTGTCGAGACACACTAGTAGTTTACCGGGGGAGAGTAGTCCGGTGCGACTAACGCCTGAACAACGCACTGAATCCCAACGCCTCGCCCGCGAATGGGACGAAGCGCACCCGCGTGACTGAATTTCGTTGAAGCCAGCACGCCCCCGCGTTACGCTATTGCACGATGTCTGAACAGGTGAAGGCCGCGCTCATTATTGCCGCAGGACTCCTCGTTGCTACGCTCGTTTATACCTGGACGACGGCTTACTTCAGTCCATTTGAGCAGTGCATACGAGCTGGGGGGAATCTCGGCGTATGTGCGTGAGCGGCAGGTGGGGCCAGTAGGCAAGGTGAAGGCCGCGCTCATTATTGGCGTCTCGCTCATAGAGTCAAACGTACGAACGTTAAAGTGTCTTGGACCGACGTTGCATGTCCGTAGC
>PAUN01000067.1 GCA_002712885.1 Acidobacteriota bacterium | reverse complement strand
GTTGTCCAGGGTCTTGCCGGATTGAGCGTACGTCATATTCAATCAATTGATTGAATATGACGTACGCTCAATCCGGCAAGACCCTGGACAACAGACTCGTCGCCCTCGCCGACCCGAAGCGTCATGCGGTGCTTCGACGTCTCGCCCGAGGCGAGGCGCGAGCCACCGGACTGGCCGCACCGTTCGACGTGGCGCTCGACGGGGTCTCCAAGCACATCAAACTGCTGGTCGGGGCTGGACTGGTCCAGCGGCGCAGAGTGGGTCGCGAGCACTTGCTCCGGTTTCGACTACAACGGCTCAGCCGAGTGCAGCAGTGGATTACAAAACAGGAGCCGTCCTGTGGCCCGAGGGAGATGATTCGAAACGCGTCAGCGCTGATTCGTTTCGTCGCCATTTGCGCGTTGATGCTCCCCGCCGCCGGGTTCGCCCAAGGAGATGGCACCGTCTCTATCCCACCGTTCACCAACATCTCGGGGGACCCGGGCGAGGCATGGATTGGTGCCGGGATCGCCGAGACGCTGATCGTCGACCTGCAGGGTGCGCCCGGCTTCGAGGTCGTGCTCGGTGAGCAGGTCGGCGCGTCGCGAGTCGTCAGCGGCGCCTATCAGCGGATCGGGAACCGGATTCGGATCACCGCGCGGCTGGTCGACGTCGCCAGCGGCGCCGTGATCCGCAGCGCGCTGGTCGACGGTGCGATGCATGAGCTTTTCGACCTGCAAGATCGTCTGGCCGTGAATCTGGCGGGGCGACCGGAGACTCCGGCGTCTCAGTTGGCCGCACCCCAGCCGCCAGCCGCGGCGGGCTCCGGGTCAGCGACCGGGAGGGGTGGCGGAGCCGGGACGCTGCCGATGATCGACGGCGCGCCACCGCCTGTCGCTCCGGATGTGATCAGCCGTGACGAGCGAGGCCGCACNACGATCCGTGCCGTNAGGCTCGACGACGGACTCATCGTCGACGGCGCCCTCGACGAGGCCGTTTACGCGACGGTGCCGTCATTTGGCGGGTTCATTCAGACGGAGCCCACGGCCGGGGCGCCGGCGACCGAGCGCACCGAGGCGTGGGTGTTCTTCGACGACACGAATCTGTACATCACAGCNCGGCTCTGGGACGAGGCCCCCGAGGCCGAGTGGGTGGTCAANGAGATGCGCCGAGACAGCAACAACCTCTCGCAGAACGAGGGGGTCGCGATTCTGCTCGACACGTTCTACGACCGGCGGAACGGCAACTTCTTCACGATCAGCCCGATCGGCGGCCGGGCCGACGGCCAGGTGAGCAACGAGCGCGGGTACAACCGTGACTGGAACCCGGTGTGGGCGGTCGAGACCGGAAGGTTCGCCGGCGGCTGGACGTTCGAGGCGGCGTTCCCGTTCAAGTCGATGCGCTACCGCCCGGGCCAGTCGCAGGTGTGGGGTCTACAGCTCAGGCGCCGCGTGCGCCACAAGAATGAGACGTCGTTTNTGACCGCGCTGGATCCCGGGCTGGGCCAGACGGCCATTTTNCAAGTNTCGCGGTCGGCGACCCTGGTGGGGCTCGAGGCGCCTGAAAGNGGGCGCCCGATTGAGATCAAGCCCTACGTGATCGGCAACCTCAGCTCGGATCTGAACGCTTCGCCGGCCATCTCGCATCGGTTCGCGGGCGACGTCGGTCTCGACCTCAAGTACGGAGTCACCGAGAACCTGACCGCCGACGTCACCTTCAACACCGACTTCGCGCAAGTCGAGGCGGACGAGCAGCAGGTCAACCTCACCCGCTTCAACCTGTTCTTTCCCGAGAAACGGGAGTTTTTTCTTGAGAACCAGGGCACGTTCAGCTTCGGCGGCTCATCCGGGCGGGCGGGCGACACGCCGGTCATGTTCCACAGCCGACGAATCGGCTTGAACGAGGGGNGGGAAGTGCCGATTGTCGCCGGTGGACGGCTAACGGGCCGCGTCGGCCGGTTCAGCCTCGGGCTGATCAATATCCAGACGGACGACGAGCCGGTCGGCGGCGCTCTGACGACCAACTTCACCGTGGCCCGTGTCAAGCGTGACCTGCTGCGTCGGAGCAGCATCGGCGCCATCGTGACCCACCGCTCGGCGCTGGCGAGCAGCCCNGGGGCCAGCCAAACCTACGGGGCTGACGCGGCGTTCGCCTTCTACGAGAACGTGGCGNTCACCACCTACTGGGCGACGACCCGCACCACGGGGCGCGAGGGGCAGGATACCAGCTACAACGCGGCGTTCCGGTACAACGGGGACCGGTATGGAGCCACGGCNGAGCATCTGTTGGTCGATGCNCAGTTTGCCCCGGCGATCGGCTTCGTGCGNCGGGACGATTTCCGCAAGAGTCGGGGGTCGGTCCGGTTCAGCCCCCGGCCGCGGGCGATCGAGGCGGTTCGCAAGTTCACGTGGGAGGGCTCCTACACCTACATCACCGATGCGGCGGGCTTGGTNGAGACGCGAGAGGCGGAGGGGCGATTCGAGACTGAGTTCGAGAGCAGCGATACCGTCGAAGTGTCGTACACCACGACCTACGACTTCCTCAAGACGGGGTTCTTGATCGCGCCAGACATCACTGTTCCGGTGGGTGGGTACGACTTCTGGAACGCCCGCGCGGCGTTCCGACTTGGCCAGCAGCGACCCGTGTCGGGGTTGCTGTTCGCCGAGCACGGATCCTTCTACGACGGGACNAAGACGACGCTGGGGCTTGGGGGCGGATCGTTCGGCGGACGCATCGAGCTGACGCCGCAGTTCTCGTTCGAGCCGGGCCTGTCGTTCAACTGGATCGACCTGCCTCAGGGCAGCTTCTTGACCCGACTCGTCACGACGCGGGCGANCTACACCATCAGCCCGGCCATGTTCGCGAGCGCGCTCCTCCAGTACAACTCGAGCAACAACGGCTTGAGCGCCAATGTTCGGTTCCGGTGGGAGTATCAACCGGGCAGCGAGCTGTTCGTCGTCTATACCGAGCATCGTGACACACTCACGCCGCGGGCGTTCCCCCAACTCGAGAACCGGGCATTCATCGTCAAGTTCAATCGGCTGTTACGATTCTGAGGCGGCCGCGCAGAATACTCTGGGCGCCGGTCAGCACCGGGTCGAGAANCTCAGGCGTGGGGGCTCTGTGTCCGGAACGGCCCTATGCTCTGGTCGGCGCCCCGGTGTAGAAAGGGCTTATCCGTGGAGGGCTAGCCGGAATCCCGGACCGAATGACACTTGTATCCCGCCACTCTCACACGAGGCCAGGACTGGGGGCTATTCCACCTATGTCGCAGACTCGCGGACCCAAGCTGAGTCGACTCCCCCGGCTCGACTTTNAGAGCGTGTCCGCTGTCCTGCTTTTCGCCGGCCTCGTCTCGGTCGCTTCAACTAGACTGAGACTTGCACCGATGCGCGCGTGTAGCTCAGTTGGATAGAGCGACCGCCTCCTAAGCGGTAGGCCGCAGGTTCGAATCCTGCCACGCGCGCCACCTCGGGTTTGTACCAGTCGCCATCATGCGTTCCCGGCCACGACCGGGTGGCCGACGAGAGCCACGGTGCGCACTGGACTGTTGGNGTTGCAGAANCCGNGCGTGNATNGTGNCGNNNACCCNGTGGGGAGTCAANGGNTCGATGNCTCAAGACACGGACGAATGAGTCGAGTGTTCGTCTTCTGGTACACTTGCCCAATCGGATGGACTTGTCAGAAAGAGAGAACTAGCGATACATGAGGCGGAGTGAGCGACATCATCTGAAAGAAAACGCAATGGCCGTAGCCCTGGTGGGGCTCCGCGATCGACTGCAGGGGTCCGGTCCGGCGCTTGGGGTCGGGGCGGCGCTGGGTGTCGTGGCCCTGCTCCTGTTCTGGGGCTACTCGATGTGGTCCGACCGCACGGCGTCACAGGCGGGGGCGCTATTGGCCAGCGCCCTCGTGGTAGCCGACGCACCGGTAGTGCCGCCGCCGCCGCCCACGCNGGTCCCAGACTCCGATGAGCCGGAGGGCGAACCGGCCGCGCCGGCGACCATCACGCCCCCGGCTCCTTTCGTCCAACCGGCCGGCACCTATCCAACCGTGGCGGCCAAGATGACCGAGGCGCTGCCCAAGCTGTTGGAGGCCGCCGACGCCTATCCCCGGACACAGTCGGGCATTACGGCGCGCTACCGCGCCGCCACCGGACTGGCCACTCTCGGGCGCCACGACGAGTCAGCGGATCAATACCGGCAGGTCATCGAGCAGGACGACGCCGGNGTCTATACCCNNATGGCGACCCTGGGGCTGGCGGACGTGGAGCTGGCGCGAGGCAGCTACGGTGCCGCGATCGCACTGCTCGAAGCGTCGTCCGGCCCCGACGCGGCGGAGCACCTTCCGATCGACGGGGTCCTGATGCGCCTCGGACACGCCTACGACCTCGCGGGTCGGTCGGATGAGGCTCGNGCGACATTCCAGCGCGTGCTCGAGGAGTTCCCCTTCTCCTTGTACTCGGTCAATGCCGAGCGTGAGCTCGAGGCGTTGCAGGCGCAGGGGTAAGGGCGAGAGCAGGCGGCGCAGCATCATGTCCGACGCTGGCACGCCGACGGACCAGTTTACGGTCGGTCTCATCCAGATGACCTGCACCCCGCAGGTCTCGGTGAATCTGGACAAGGCCACGGCATTCATCGAACGCGCCGCCGAGCAGGGCGCCCAGGTGATCTGTCTGCAGGAGCTGTTCGCGTCGCACTACTTCTGTCAGTCCGAGGACGCNAGCCAGTTCGACCTGGCTGAGCCNNTCCCGGGCCCGGTCACAACACGGTATGCGGCGCTTGCGCGCCGCCTTGGCGTGGTGCTCGTCGTTCCCGTGTTCGAGCGCCGGGGGCCTGGGCTGTATCACAACACGGTGGTCCTACTGGACGCCGACGGTACATTGCTCGGACGCTACCGCAAGACCCACATCCCGGACGACCCGCTCTACTACGAGAAGTTCTACTTCACTCCCGGCGACCTGGGCTACCCCGTGTTNGACACCCGNTTCGCACGGNTTGGGCCACTCATCTGCTGGGACCAGTGGTTTCCAGAGGCGGCANGACTCAGCGCCCTGGCCGGCGCGGAGCTGCTGGTGTATCCGAGCGCTATTGGGTGGCATCCCGACGAACGGTCGCCCGAGGGAGACACGCAGCACGACGCCTGGCGCACGACACACCGAGGACACGCCATCGCGAACGGGGTGTTCGTCGCTGCGGTGAACCGCGTCGGGCACGAAGGCCCCGCCGACGCGGGTCTCGACTTCTGGGGACAGTCGTTCGTCTGTGACCCGGCCGGTTGCGTTCTCGCGACAGGCTCGGCCGAGACGGACGATATCGTCATCGCCGTCTGCGACCGGACTCATATNGAGCGGCAACGGCGCGCCTGGCCATTTCTGCGTGACCGCCGGATCGACAGCTACGAAGGACTGTCGTCGAGATGGCTCGACGCGCCGGCGACCGGACCACACCCCTCGCCGCGCACGGACCCATGACCTGCCAATGGCGACATGCGCGATGAGCAGGCCCGGGCGCGCCGCCCCCCCCACCCCCGCCCAGCCTGTCATGCCGGCGGAGTGGGCGCCCCANCGAGCCACTTGGATCGCCTGGCCGCACAACGGGCGCGACTGGCCGGGCAAATTGGCCGCCGTACACTGGGTCTACGTGGAGATGGTCAGACGACTGGTGACGTCGGAACGCGTCGCCATTATCTTTCGTTCTCAGCGGGACGAGCGACGCGCCATGAGTCGCTTGACCCGCGCCGGTGTCGATCCAACCGCGCTGGAGTGCTATAGATTTCCCACCAATCGCTCGTGGCTCCGTGACTCCGGAGGCACGTTTNTCAACACCGCATTCGCCGGCGACACCTCGTCACCGACGCTGATCGACTGGCACTTCAACGCGTGGGCCGCGTACGACGATTGGACCGACGACGACCAGGTGCCNGGGCGGATCGCCGGGGCCCGACAGTTGCTTAGGATCGTTCCCGTGGCCCCAGAACTAGACCGGCCGGTGGTATTCGAAGGCGGCAGTGTCGATGTCAACGGCGAAGGCGTCGCGCTCGCTACGGAGCAGTGTCTGCTACACCCCGACATCCAGGCGCGGAACCCAGGTCTCGGACGGTCAGGCATCGAGCGTGTCCTGCACGACTATCTCGGTGTCACCAGTGTGGTCTGGTTGGGGGAGGGTATTGCCGGCGACGACACCCACGGGCATGTCGATGACATCGCCCGGTTCGTCGGTCCCAGGACGGTAGCGGCCGCAGTCGAGACGGACCGCCGCGACATGAACCACGGTCCGCTCACCGACAACCTGGGTCGCCTGCGCGCGGCCAGAATCAACGGGCGCCGACTGACCGTCGTCCCCNTTCCCATGCCGAGACCGCTCTGGTACGGNAGGCAACGTCTTCCGGCCAGCTACCTGAATTTCTACGTGGCGAACACGCTGGTGCTGGTGCCGACGTTCAACGACCCGGCCGACCGGGTCGCNTTGGAGATCCTCGCCGAGCTGTTCCCGANTCGAGAGGTCGTCGGGGTGCATGCCGTGGACCTGGTGCTCGGTCTGGGCACGATCCACTGCGCGACGCTGCAGGAACCGGCGGCAGGTGGTCGAGCGTGAGGGGTGTAGCCGACCGCGNCTGCCGANCGCTGGTGACCGCGCACGTTCAGGAGCGGCTGCGCTCCTCGAGAAAGAACGCGGCGTGTGGCACAGGGTCCGGCGAAGCGACGACGGCACCGGAGGGTGGGGCGAACAGCGCGAGTGCGGCGTCGGGTGCCAGCGGGCGACCACTCAGCCGCCCCGCGAGTCGAGTCACGACGTGCAGCACCGCGTCGAGCGCGCCGCACAGCGTGCTGTCATACAGATAATCGCCGACGAACAAGAGCTGCGGCCATCGTGTGTCCGGCGCGTGCCGCCGGTCCAACGGGAGCANGGGCACGCCGCCCGGTAAACCGGACACTCCGGCCACGCCGGTCCAGCGGTCGACACATCCTGTAATCAACGCCCCATCCGGCACCNTCANACCCGAGGGCATCGCTCGCAGCACCGCCGCGACGATATCCGCGTCNGGTCGAGCAGCCAGCACCAACGCGTCGGTGCCCGCGATCAACCAGCTCTGGATGCCGACGCCGGCGGCGCCGACATCGGGAGACTGGTCATAGACCGTCACGCCGCCGAAGGCGTCGCTGACGAAGTAGTCATCAGGAAACAGACCGCGCCAGAACCGGCGACGGAACAGCAGCGTCACGCGGAGGTAGGCGGTCCCGTGGTCGTGGTGTCGGATATGCGTGTCGACCGCGTCCGAGAGAGTCGCGTCGGCCCATTGCAGCGCACGGAGCCCCGNCGGCGGGAGGGTGAGAATCAGCGCATCGAAGTCCCGCGTCTGCGGTCCCCCAGTCGTCGTGCAGCGCACCTGAATGCCCCGTTTGTCATCGGCCCGCACCGAGGTCACCGGGACCGATCGCTCCACCGGGGACGTGACCTGAGCCGCCAGGGCTCGGATGAGCCCGTCGTTTCCACCGGTCAGGGTATACATCGTGCAATAGCCGGGGTGGTCGATTAACAGATTGTCCATCCCGAACAGCCCGCTGGTGCGAGCCGGGTCGGCGGCCAGGTCGCTGTGACACTGCATGGCGGTGAACCACGCGCCCCGCGCGTCGTCGATCTCGCCGAGGACGTCCTCGAACGTGCGGTGCAGCCAGGGGTGCTCGTTATCCTGGGGTCGTCCAGCGAGCGCGTAGTCGGCGGGCGGGCGCAGGGCCGTCCCTCGCTCCCAGAACCGACGAACCTGGTCGATCCCACGCTGTCCGAGCCATCCGGCCAACTCGGCATCGTCATGCACGACACGGCCATCGAGCACGAAGGACGGCGTGCCCGTCAGCGGGCGCGTCTCGAGNCCGAGGTGACGGACGAGATGGCGCAGCTGTGGGTTCCCGGCAATGTNGTAGAACTCGGCGACCCCAGCCTCGTAGCTGACGCCAGCCTCAGGCACGAGCGTGGTTCGCACCCGCCCACCTGCCTGATCACCGGCCTCCAGCACGACGATTTCGGCCTCGTCACTAAGCAACCGCTCCAGGAGCCAGGCCGAGAGCAGACCGCTGAACCCGCCACCGACGATGCCGATCTGCACCGCCACGTTGTTCACTTCGGCTTGGACGCCCGTTTCAACTCTGCCAACAGCGNCAGTGCGTCGAGTGGNGTCATCCGGTCGAGATCGAGCTCCCGCAAGCGGGCCNCGACCAGGCTCTCGGCCGCCGGAGGAGCGGCGAAGAGNCCAAGCTGTGTCTGTGGATCGGCCACGGCGCTCGTCAGCGTGGGGCGCCCACCCCGCGACAACTCGTCTCGCTCGAGGCCGGCCAGAATCTGCTTGGCGCGCGTCACCGTCTGGGTGGGGAGTCCGGCCAGCCGAGCCACCTGGATACCGTAGCTCCGATCGGATCGACCCGGTTCGATTTTTCGGAGAAAGTGAATCTCGTCCTCCCACTCCCGGGCCACCACCTGATAGTTCGTTACGCTCGGGAGGGCGTCGGCGATGTCGGTGAGCTCGTGGTAGTGCGTCGCGAAGAGTGTTTTCGGGCGAGCGCCCGCATCGGTGGCCAGATGCTCCGCTACCGCCCACGCAATGCTCAGGCCGTCGTAGGTGGCCGTTCCGCGTCCGATCTCATCGAGCAGCACCAGACTGCGGGAGGTGGCCGTATGGAGGATGTTCGCGGTTTCCTGCATCTCGACCATGAAGGTCGACTGGCCGCGCGCGATGTTGTCGGAGGCGCCGACGCGCGCGAAGATGCGGTCGGTCATCGGCACCTTGGCCCGATTCGCCGGGACGAACGACCCGATCTGCGCCATGAGCACGATCAACGCGGTCTGGCGAAGATAGGTCGATTTGCCGCCCATGTTGGGGCCGGTGAGCAAAATCACTTGATGGGTCGTCGCGTTGAGGGTGACATCATTCGGCACAAAGGCATGGNCCGCNTGCCGCTCGACCACCGGGTGACGTCCCTCCGTGATNAGGAGCTCGTCCCCGTCGTGCACGTGNGGCTTTGTGTAGTCATACACGGCCGCCGTCTCCGCCAGCCCGGTCAGCACGTCGAGACGAGCCAGCGCGCGAGCGGTCTCCTGGATACGCTCGGCCGTCGCCCCGACGGTGTCCCGCAGCGCGTCGAACAGCCGGACCTCGCGCTCGAGAATCCGTTCGTCCGCGCCGAGGACTTTCCGCTCGAACTCCTTCAGGGCGGGGGTAATGAACCGCTCGCCGCCGGCAATCGTCTGCTTGCGGTGGTAGTCGTCCGGCACCGCGTGCAGGTTCGCCTTGGATACCTCGATGTAGTAGCCGAAGACGCGGTTGAACCGGATTTTGAGAGACCCGACCCCAGTGCGGGCGCGCTCGGCCGCCTCCATAGCGGCGATCTGTTCCTTTCCACTGCGACTGATNCCTCGGAGCTCGTCGAGCTNGACGTCGACACCGTCGCGAATAGCACCGCCATCTCGGGCCAGCGCCGGCGGCTCGCTGACCAGCGTCGCTTCGATCGCATCNCGAATATCGGGCACTTCATCGAGCTGGGCGCACACGCTCTNGAGCAGCGGCGGCTCGAGTGGACCGAGCACGGCGCGCAGACGNGGAATGGTGGCCAGNGACCGCTGCAGACCGAGCAGGTCACGGGGTCCGGCCGTGCCCATCGCCGCTCGCGCGACCAGTCGCTCGAGGTCGTGTACCGACTTGAACACCTCACGAAGTTTTGCCCGCTCCACCGACCGAAACGCCAGCTCNTCGACCGCGTCGAGTCGGTCGTGCACCTCGTCGAGCCGGCACAGCGGCCGCAACAGCCACGCACGCAACAAGCGGCTACCCATGACGGTNACGGTGTGATCGAGCTCGGCCAGCAAGGAGCCTTTGCGCGTCCCCTCGCTGGAGACCACGACCTCGAGATGTTTCATCGTCGACGGGTCGATGACCATCGCGTCGGCGGTGTGCCGAAAGGCGANGCTCCGCACGTGCTGCAGCTGCGCTTTCTGCGTGTCGCGCAGGTAGTGCAACACGGCNCCCGCCGCNGCGANNGCNGCCGGCCGATNGTCGAGTCCAAANCCGTCGAGTCCCGTGGTNCNGAGNTGCTCGGTCAACGCGTCGCGGGCCCGATCGACATCGAATGTCCAGGGCTCGACGGTGGTGATGGCCGGCTCGGGTGCATCGGGGAGCAGCGGACGAAGATCGTCCTCCGACGACAGCAGGACTTCCCGCGGGCGGAGCATCGCAATGTCGTCCCGCAAGGCCTGCCGCCCTGTGTCTCCGTCGTACTCCGCCGTCGTGAATTCGCCCGTCGAGAGGTCGAGTACGGCCATGCCGTACCGGTCGTGTTCGCGGGACGCTGCGGGCTGGGTCTGGAGCACGACGCCCATGAGAAATGTCGGCGCGCGGTCGTCGAGATAGGCCGTCTGGGTAAACGTGCCAGGTGAGACCACCCGCACCACCTCCCGACGCACGACCCCCTTCGCCTTCTTGGGGTCCTCGACCTGCTCGCAAATGGCCACCCGAAACCCCTTTTCCACGAGTCTGGCCAAATAGCCGTCGGCCGCGTGATGGGGCAAGCCACACATCGGAATTCTGCTCCCGGAGGCATCCTTTGACCGCGACGTCAGAGTCAGATCCAGCGCCCGTGACGCGGTGACGGCGTCTTCGTAGAACATCTCGTAGAAATCGCCCATCCGAAAGAAGACGATCGCGTCTCGGTACTGCCGCTTCGCGTCCAGGTACTGACGCATCGCGGGTGTGGGGACCCGCGCAGGCGAGGAACTGCTCGTCGAAGATCGGGTCACTGCAGGTCTTTGTGGGAGACCGTCGCGCGGCACGCGCGACGGAAGGGCCGGAATGCGGCGACCGGTGTATTTGTGTGAGTATAGGAAGCCCCTCCGACCCGCGTCAAGACAGANACATGTTGATNCTCGCGCTCGACACGACGACCGCCGCCGGAAGCGTTGCAATCGCNCGAGACGGGCGGCTGCTCGACGAGCACACCGGAGACCCCAACGTGCGGCACGGTCAACGGCTACCAAGCGACCTCGAGTCGTTGCTGGCCAGACACGGGCTCACGACGGGATCGGTGGATCGGTACGCAGTGGCCCTCGGTCCCGGCTCGTTCACGGGGCTTCGGGTGGGCATCGCGACCATCCAAGCGCTCGCTCTGGTGCACGGTCGGCCCGTCGTGGGTCTGTCGGTGCTCGACGCGCTGGTCGACGTCGTGGCCCAGCGATTCGCGGCCATTGATAGTGGAGCGGACCTGGGTCTCGCCGACGTCGCCGACATACCCGACGTCATCGTTCCGTGGGTCGACGCCAAACGTGGTGAGGTCTTCGCCGCGATCTATGAGCCTGCCCAAGGGGGAAGCGCCACGGGAGTCCGACCCGGCACCACTTGGCGGGTCGGCGACGGCCCGGTCGCCCTCGGAGCCGAACCCCTCCTTGATCACTGGGGCGTCGCGCTGGGGTCTCGGCGCACGCTGTTCATCGGGGACGGGGTCTCTGGCACGCGCGCGCTGCTCGAGTCGNGGCTCGGACCGGGCTCACGGGCCGTCGATCGGCTGCCNTTGCTGGCTGGCGTGATGGCGCGTATGGCTGGCGTCCGNCCCTGGTGTGANCAGGCGAACACGCCGCACGCGCTGCGGCCCGTCTATGTCCGTCGCCACTACGCCGACCTCGCTCGGGCCAGGCAACAGACCGCCGCCGCCGGCGAGCTGCCGCCGGGTCCCGCTCCAGCGCCTGAATGAACATTGCCGGACAGCAGGCCCCGTGCGCCATCGGCCGTCTGCAGCCGGACCGTGATCTCGACGCCGTGGGGGCCATCGAGGCGGCAGTGTTTTCATNGCCCTGGACCAAGGACATGTTGCTGGCGGTGCTTGAGCCGGANCGGGGGGGACACGCCTACGTCGCCCGNTCGGAGCAGGCCGTGAGGGCCTACTGTATCGGTCAGCTCGTGGTCGACGAGTTACACATTCACACCGTCGCGGTGGCGCCGGCTTGGCGGCGCGCCGGCCTGGCTCGTCGGCTGCTTCAGACGGTCCTGCGAGAGGCGGGGGCGTTGGGGGNCACGTCAGCCACCCTGGAGGTGCGGCGCTCGAATAGCGCCGCCCGACAGCTCTACGAGGGTGCCGGATTCACGCCCAGCGGCGTACGACCGGGCTACTATGCGGACCCGAGGGAGGACGCGCTCATTTACTGGCGTCACGAGTCCGACCATCCGATGGTCGCGACCGGCTTGCCGTCTGGGTAGGGGAGGGGAGCGTCTTGAACCATCCTCGGACCGTATGGTACGGTTCTCAGGTTCCGACCAGNAATANGTNGATTATTCTGGACGGGATGCATCNNGGGGCACAATGGTCAAGTTATTCNGGATGGGGNCCTCAGTGCTGCACGAGTGATGGCACGGTCCCTCTGATGGCGCCCTGAGGCGTCCTCCGAATCTCGGCTCCCAGAAATATTTCCCATGGCCAAAGTGCTCGCGGTGCTGCGGGACAAGCGCCACTCANCCCGCTTTNCACGGAGCGTCTACCTGCTGCCGGGCATGTTCACGGTGGCGAACCTGTTCTGTGGCTACGCGTGCATCGTCTACGCCATGNGGGCGGATTACGCGGCAGCGGCGGGTTTCATCGGGGTGGCGACGGTGCTCGATCTGCTGGACGGTCGTATCGCTCGGCTCGCCGGCGCCACGAGCGAATTCGGGGGCGAGTTCGATTCACTCGCCGACGTCGTTTCGTTTGGCGTGGCGCCCGCCATCCTGGTGTTCGCCTGGGGCCTNGAGCCCCTGGGACGNCTCGGCTGGGCCGTCGGGTTTCTCTACGTCACTGCGGCCGCCCTGCGCCTCGCCCGCTTCAATGTCCAGCCCNGCAGCACCGACAAGCGCTATTTCCTCGGGATGCCCAGCCCGGCCTCGGCCGGCGTCTTGGCATCGACGGTCTTCGCATGGCCCGGCGGGCTCCCCATTCCCGAGGCGCCGATCGTCGCCCTCGCGATGGTGTTGGTCCCCGCCTTCATGATGGTCAGTAACATCCGGTTCCGGAGCTTTGGAGCACTCACCCTCAAGCCACGCCGCTCATCACTGGTCCTGTTGCAGTTTGCCGTCCTCATCGCGGCCATCGTAGTCCAGCCCCAGCCGGTCCTGTTCATCATGGCCTACAGCTACCTCGCGTCCGGACTGATTGGTCTGGCCGTCCGCCGTNTCCGCGCGTCCTCCTCGGTGGGGAGCGGTAGCGATTCCGGCGAGACGGCCGCCCCAACCGCCAGGACCGGGTGAACGAGTGCAGCGTCTGCACTAGTCAGCAGCGGTGGTCGCCAGGCGCGGTTCGAGTGCGACCGGAAGCGTGATCGTAACGGTCGTGCCATCGCCTCGATGGCTCGCAACTTCAATGGTGCCGCCATTGAGTTCGACGTTACGTTTCGCGATTGCCATGCCGAGGCCCGTACCGGTGACCTTGGTCGAGAAGTACGGCTCGAAGATCCGGCCCAACACGTCCGGCTCGACCCCAACTCCCGTGTCGGTCGCGACAAGTCTGACCTGCTCACCATCGGGGACCACCGCAATTGAGAGGGAGCCGTCGCCGGGCATCGCATGAAGGGCATTTTCGATGATGTTCGTCAGCGCCCGCTGCATGAGCACACGGTCAAGCTGCAACGGCGGCAACTCGGACGGATAGTGCACCGAGATGGCAATCCGTCCCTCCAGTCCGGTGCGATACGGTTCGAGGATCTCCTCGAGCAGTGTCTCCAGCGACGTCGACGCCAGGTCGGCGATGGGAGAAGAAGCGTAACTTGAAAATTCGGAGGCGATCTGACGCAGAATCCGGACCTGCGTCAGAATGGCGGTGACGCACCCCTCGAGCACCGGTGACAGCGGCGATCCACGGTCGGCGTGGACACGTCGCAAGTGTTCCGCGTTCAGTTGTACCGGTGTCAGCGGGTTCTTGATTTCGTGCGCGACCTGACGAGCCATCTCGCTCCAGGCCTCCAACCGATGTGTGCGCTCGAGCTCGCGGCGTTGCGCATCGAGTTCGACCGCCATCTTGCTGAAATCGGCCTCCAGCACCTCGAGTTCGTCGGCCGACTTGTCCGCGACCCGGCGTTGCAACAACTCCGTGCGTCGCGACACCGGCGCGAGAAAATCGCCTCGCGCGACCCGGCTGGTCCCACGCGTCAGGCGCCTGACCGGGTCCGCGATGCTTCGCGCAATCGCCCAGCCGATGAATCCGACGACCGCGGCAAAGAAAAGCGCCGATCCCCAGACCCGTCGATTGAGTTCGTCAATCTGGCTCTCGATTTCCTGCTGACGAGACGCCAGCGGGAGAGTCAGAATCACCTCGCGTCCGCCCACCCGCACCGGCGTCGCAGCGAGTTGATAGCTGCGGGACCCGATCGTGTCCTCACCGACGAAGCTAGGCGCCTGGTCGATCGTGATGGCCCGATACACCATGTCCGGGGTTCGCGTCGGCAACAGCCCAGACGCGTAGAGATCGCGCTCGCTCGTCGCTAGAAGCTGCGGCCCGTCGAAGATATTGACACCCTGTCCCACGACCTGGCTGAGCCACACAAGGGCATCATCGGTATAGGGGCTGGTAACCTGTCCGTCCAATGGCGGCAACACCGCGGACTCTTCGATCACGCTCCGTGCCACGGCGGCGGCACGGGCGGCCCCCGCTTCGACGTCCGCACGCAACTGGGCCGCGAGATACCCCTGACTCAGCACCGCCACCACGACCACCGGCACGGTGGCGACCCCCACGAACCACAACTCGAGTTTGAGCGTGAACCGTGCGCGCACCTCGCGCACGACCAGCAGACCACGAAGCGGCGGGAACAGCACGCCGCCAAGCCCGACCCCGATGAGCGCGACGAGCGACGTCGCGATGATGAGCAGAGCGAACTCGGACAGATGGAGCAGATGGTCGAACGGAGTATGGCTGGGATATCCCAGCGCGAAGATCCCGGAACGCGCGTTGGTGATGAACACGTCATAGCGGGTCGAGTCCTTCACCAATTGCGTCCAGAATGGCACGCGTGAGCCATACACCTGATCGAACAACACGTCGTCGATGGCCCACGCGGACCGACCGGAAACGAACGTCGGCTGCAACCCCCATCCGTAGATGACCAACTCGACGGCGTGTCCCGGCTCGCCCGGCAACGGCGCCGCGTCGGCGCCTTCGAACAGGGCGGCATACGGACTCTGCGACGCGATGAATGGCAAGGACTCGTAGTCCACCTGCGCAACGTGCAGCACCACGGCTCCGGCCGGCATCCCGGCATCACCGGAACCGGGTTCGCACAGGCCACGCTCGGTGTGGAGGAGACGTAGTTCCTCTGACCCGAACGGCTTGACATGCCCAAACAAATCGGCCCAGTCACACCCGGTGCCGGCCCACGGTATCGCTCCGAGGCCATACTCTGGCAGGTTGAATGCGAACCGACTGTTCAGCGTCCCATCGGCGCTGTACAGCTCCACCGCCGAGCTCACGCGAGACGCGGCGAGCGTCGTGCGACGCCAGATGTTGAACGCGCGGTCCGTGTCGAGGGTGCGAGCATCCGCGTCCGGCGGGGGAGTCGCGATCCGCGCCAGGTCGGGGATGAGGTCCACCTCGTCCTGAGTCTGGGTGAGGAGCTGTCGCAATACGTCGGTGTGCTCGGCGGCCTGAACGGCGTAGTTCGTTTCGACCATCCGCCGTCTGGCATCGTCGGTGAGGTCAACGAGCGCGAGATACAGCGGCAGCGCCGGCAGCAGGATGGCCGCTAGGGTGGCCACCCCCCGCGCTAGCGGGTCGGTGTGCCGAAACCAGGTCCACAGGCGTCGCCAACGGAGCGCCACCGCCAGCGCCATGCCGACGATCACCAGTGAGGACCAGNACGGCGCCCACCCCGTCGCGATCGCCAATCCGGCCGGNAGCATGCCCGAGGGGGCGATCATCCATTGCCACCGGCGGCGGACGGCGACGGGCCACCGGGCCAGGCCGGCGGCCATCGACACGCCGATCGCCCATACGGTGGCCGCGCTCCACAGCACCANCGCTAACTGCAGGGCCACCCGGGAGGTCTCGAACGGCTGGAGCGCGGTATGCAGCAGGTCGACGCCGGCCCCGTTGACGGTGTCGCGCAACATCGCCTGCTGGGCGACCAGCGCCAGGGTCGCCCCGCCCAAGGCCGCCAGGTGCCACAGCGCGAGACGCCTTGTCGACGGTGACCGCGATCGCCCCTCCCGACTCGACCAGCGCCGACGGTTGACCGCCTCGGCACACAGCGCCACGACGACGCAGAAGAGCGCCGCCGTCAACAACAGATCGAGCGGGGTTCGCATCAGGGCGGCCCATCGAACGGACCGGTACTCGTCGGGCGAGAGCAGGGAGAGAGCGAATAGTTCGGGGGTGGCTGCGAACCAGAAGAGGCCGCGGGCTACCAATGCCGCGGCGACAGCCCAGCCGAGGGTTCGGAGATAGCCGAACTCGGCGCGATACGCCCGGACGCGGNTGGTGGCGAACAGCGCNGTGAGCCCCAGCACCACGAGCACCAGCGCAACTACGCGTGTACGCCACCGGGTGCGCAGGTCCGCAATATCATCGAGCCGAATGGTGGCCGTAATCAGCGGATGACCGTTCGCGTCGGCGACCTGGAAGCGATGGACACCGAGACCCGTCTCACTATCCACGCCGGCCAGAACGTCCCGGGTGTCACTGGCGGTATTGATGGTCGCGCGGCCCGCCGCGGTCTCTAGACTGAAGTCGAGATCAGAAACGGTCGTCGTGGTTGGCGCGGCGAGGACCCGCTCCACCACGACGGCTCCCAGGTGCCTGACGGCCCCACCACGTTCAGGCGCCGGGTCGACCACCGGGGCCACCCGCACCAGTCGCAGTCCACCGGCGTTCACATCGGCGAATCCAACGGCGATCCGGAGTTCGAGATTCGGACTGAGTTCCCCGGGTCGTCCGGTCCAGGCGCGTGGTTCGCCGCGTGGGTCATAGATGGTGATGGCCAGCCCTGGCGCCGCCGCCACCTCTGCCGTGGCTTCAAGCAACTCGAATAAGCCGCGAGTCGCCGACAGGTCGTCCGCCAACGCGCGTCGCACCTCGTCCCGTGCCGCGACAGCCTGGGCGGCCCGGCTGAGCGTTGCGTCGAGGGATTGGACACGCGTGGTGAGCTCCCGCTCCACGCGCCGTGTCGCGCCCTCATCGGTCCACCCGACCAGCACGCGCTCGCCGAGTCCACCCAACACCAGCACAGCGCCGGGCACTCCCAACGCGAGCCCGAGAAAGCGACGCCAA
>PAUN01000066.1 GCA_002712885.1 Acidobacteriota bacterium | reverse complement strand
CCCGTCCTCCATAATCAACACTCGGTCGCCGTCGAAGCCGCGGATGATTGGCCGGCTCGAGCCTGGCCCGAAGCTGCGTTTTGCGACGCCCGGTTCGTTCTCAAGTGCGGCCACTAGCGTTGGCTGCGGGTTGGAGCTCAGCTCGAACGAGCCCCAGTCGGTGCGTCCCTCGGTGCCGCGCGAGTCCGACGCGATGCGACGTGGGGCTACAATCGACACCCACAGTGCAGGCCGCGGTTCGTGAGGTCGCGTTGCTGAGTGAATCGGAACTGGCTACTACGCGAGAGGGGGGCCGCGTGGGGGCACCGGAGACGTCTCGGTGGCCAGGACCCACGGCGTGAGGGTGACGCCCGCGGCCGCGGCGGCCTCGGGGCGCTGGAGGCGCGCGTCGTCCGGCAGATCGTCGGCCAGCGGCCTCTGCCCGAGCTTGCAGACGGCGCAGTCCTGGTCCGCGTCGTGTCCAACGTGCGGAACCGCGGACAAGGCCGTGGAACTGGCAATCGCGACGATCAACGCGGCAACCGACGCGCGGCAACCTACCGACCGCAGACGCGAGCCGGTACGGCGACGACTGCACTGTTCGAACATCAATCTTAATCTAGCAAAAATCTTCAAGTCGGGGCAAGAATTCAACGCACTCTTCCACCGGATGGGGGCATGGTCCACGCCTGGGGATGACGTTCGAATCCGATCTTCGGATAGTAGCCGCCGGCACCCGGGGTCGACAGCAGGAGCCGTCTGCACGTCGGTTGCAAGTGAGCCCGCGTTTCGCGAATCAGCGCGGCGCCGATGCTCTGCCTCTGGTACTGTGCGTCGACGGCCAGGTCCGACAGATAGCAACAGTAGTGAAAGTCGGTCACCGAGCGAGACACCGACGAGCCTCGTTTCGAGTCGCGCGGTGATCGTGAGGTCGGCGTGGGCCAGCATGCCTTCGACACAGGCTCGGTTTGGAAGATGACGTCGGGTATCTTGGCCATGAACCTGCCCGGTGCGAGTGTACGGGATCTCGCGTCTATACTGGGGAGTGCCGCTTCGCGCGATGGCGACGTGGCCGGGGAACGACATGACGTACACGAACTGGAAATCGGCTGTCTTCGTCGGTCTCGTCGGGCTCGCGCTCGGCCCGGCGGCGGGTTGCGGCGGGCAGGCCAATCGAGTGGACGCCCCTGAGTCCGTTGTCCCAGCTCTGGCGGTGACCACCCAGGAGGTGGCGCTCGCCGTCGAGGGGATGACTTGAGGTGGTTGCGCCCTGGCCGTGCGCCAGGCCCTGCTGGGTGTCAAAGGTGTTGTCGACGCGGAGGTCTGGTATGACGACAAGCGCGCCAACGTCGAGTACGACCCGGAGACGGTTGAAGTAGCGGCACTGGTGCTGGCCATTGATGGGGCCGGTTTCGCTGGCGCGGTGATGGCGGTGAAGGACGACAGCGACGGTGGCGCCGGGTCCTGACGTTGCCGCTCGGGTCACCGGGGTCGGCGAGCGGATTCCGGCCGCCACGGGGGTCGTGGCCGCGCTGCTAGCCGCCAGTTGTTGTCTGCTGCCGATGGCGCTGATCGTGACCGGGGTGGCCGGCACCGGTCTGATGATGACGATGATGCGCTTCGAGTGGCTGACGCTGCCACTTGGCGTCGGCGGATTGGCCGGTGCGTATGCACTGTATTTTCGCGAGCGGCGCCGCTGCGATTCGGCGGGATGCCGTCTGGTCGGTGAGCGGGGGACCCGGGTGTTGCTGGGGGTCGCCACCCTGGTGGTCATCGTCGCGTTGTTGCTGAAGTTCTTCCCCTCCTGGACCGCCGGTCTCCTGCAGCAACTCTAGGTCGGCGCCTCGTGACCGGGAGGAAGTGGCCGCCAAGGCCCGGGAACGGGTCGCCCAACGTTTCGCTCGCGCTGGCTAGCAGCCCAGTGTCTTCCGCAGCACGACCTTGTCGATGCCGGATGCCGCCTCATAGTAGCGACGTACTTCCGCGTAGCCGTGCGACCGGTAGAAGGTAAGGCTGGCCACGTTGGGTGCGAAACACTCCAGTTCGGCTTCGTCGTGGTCGGCCCCGATCGTCTGTTCGGCATGGTCCATCAGCGCTGACCCGATGCCTTCCCCTCTGAACCCGTCTTTGACCCAAATCAGGTCGATGACCGCGTCATCCAGCGCTACCACCCCTACCACCTGCTCGTCACGGGTCGTCACCGTCATCCGGCGCCACATGCGCGCGACGTAGTCTTCCACTTCCGTGCCGTCCGTCCAGGGCCGCATTCGCTCTGGGTCCATGAACGCTCCATAGGTCTTCGTGAGCGAAACCTTGCACAGCGCCACGACTGAGGTGATATCGGCCTGGGTTGCCGCTCGCAATCGAACGGCGTCGTCGGCGGTTGAGGTCATCGCTGCATTCTGACCGCGGCCGCGAGTTCGCGGGCGAATGGTCCCCGGCGCCCGACCGAGACTGACTCCAGCCCCAGCCAGCCGGCCATGGTACCTAGCTCACGCGCGAGCGCGTTGCTGACTTGAGCGCCATCCGTGTCTGGTTCGAGATAAGCAGCCTGCACCAGTAGCCGTCGACCAGCGCGGTCCGCTTTGAGGTCGACCCGGGCCGTGAGCCGGTCGTTCAGCAGGAACGGCAAGACGTAGTAGCCCCAACGCCGCTTCGGCGCCGGGAGGAAGATCTCGAGACGATATGCGAAGTCGAACAGACGCGCGGCGCGTGGCCGGTGCCAGACGACGGGGTCAAACGGAGACAGCAGGGCGGTCGCGTGTATTCGTCGTGGACGCCGCGCCTCGGGGTGCAGAAAGGCCGGTTCCGTCCACCCGTGCACGCGGATGGAGCGTAGCTCGCCGGTATCGACCAGTTCCCGCAACCGTGGCCTGACCATGGCCACCGGCATGCGGAAATAGTCGGCCAAGTCGCCGGTGGTCGCCACTCCGTGCGCACGCGCGGCCTGAAGGAGCAGCGTGCGGTGCGCGACGGACGTCGGCACACGTCGACTGCGGATTTCTTCAGAGAGGACCCGCTCGCTCAGGTCGAAGACCCGACGGAAGTCCGGGCGCCGGTCGGCGATGGCCAGCCGACCGCGTCCGAAATGCCACTCTGCCATGGCTCGAGGAATCGTCCCGTGCCAGGAGCCGGGCAACCGCCGATCACTCGTCGTGGGCGAAGGTAGCTCCGCCGCGGTCAGCGCGCCCCGCGCCCGAATCTGCGCCAGCACCCGTCGGGAGTAGCCCGGTTCGCGCTGCAGCGCGCGTTCGAAACCGCGAGGGCGCACGCGATGGGCGAGTCGTCGATAACGCAGCAATGGCCACGCGTCGACCGGTACGATTGACGCTTCGTGGGCCCAGTGTTCGGTGAATTCCCGGCGGCGATAGACCAGCTCGTCGAGTCGGCCCCGGTCGTAGGGGCCGAGCCGAGAGAACGGTACTTGATACTGGGCCGGCACCAGCACGTTGACGTAGTCGATCTGGAGCAGGCCGAGCTGGTGTATCACCCGCCGCAGGTGACGCGCATCGACTCGGCCCCGGGGGCGCGGGCGGTCGAAGCCCTGGGCCGCCAGCGCGATTCGTCGCGCGTCCGCGGGTGAGAGGTCGGACCGCTCCATGTCCGCATCAATCGTCGGAGCGCGGCCGTTGCAACACCAGATAACAACTTGTCGCGAGTCCGGCCGACCCGAAGATCATGCACATGACGAGTATCTGATACCGGACGGCGATGAGTGGGGTGACGCCGGATAGAATCTGGCCGGTCATCATGCCCGGCAGCGACACCAGACCGACGGCGAGCAGCGAGTTCGTCATCGGGATCAGCGAGACGCTCATGGCGGTGTGCCTGGCTTCGCGGTAGCCTGCGCCGCGCTCGCGCTCGGCTCGGAATCGTTCGGCGGCCAGGCTGACAGTGTTCATCGAGTTGGCCAGGACGATGCCCGCAAGCGGAATGACCATGCTCGGGGTGTACCACTGCGGGAGGTCGAGCACCGTTTGCGTGGCCATGAACAGCACCGTTAGTGATCCCGCGCTGATCGCGACCAGCGCGCTCGGGTAGCGCCCGACCCGATCGCTTCCAAGCGGTCTCAAGGCGATCCAACCGGCGGTCGCCAGCATCACGCTCACTACCGACACCGTGACCAGCGCACGTTGTGACCCGAAGATGAAGGTGAGGACGTAACCCACCAGTAGCAACTGGCTGACCATGCGGAACACCGCCACCAGGCCGGTCCGGATCCCGAGTGACCACCGATGGATGATGAACAGCACCGCGCACACTGGGATGAACGCCAGCGCGAGTCGCGTCAACGGAATGATCTGAACGGTGTCATTCATGGGGCCATCGGACCTGACTGTCGCGGGGCACGACCGGAACCTGGACGACTGGGTGCCGACGTCGACTCGGTCGAGTCAGTCGGGGTCGCTCGGGTCATCCGAATCATCCGCCGCGATCGCGAGCTCTCCGCGCTCCGCCTGGGCCAGCAGCTCGCGCGCCGCGTCGGCCTGACTGGCCGGTACCAGCACTTCGGCGGCGCCGATACCGTCGACCGAGATGGCATGAGTGACACGCAGCGATTCGCCCCGGAGCAAGCAGGGAATATCGTGAGCCTCGAGAAACGCCTTGACCTGTGCCTCAACGAACTGCCCCTGCACCGTGGAGACGACGACATAATCGTCGCGAACGCTCATGTGTCTCCACCCCCCGGCTCCGACTCGGCCACGATGCCCAGCTGCAGCATCAGACCAAGCAGGTCCATCTGTTCCCAGCGCTCGACGAACCGGCCGTCACGCACTCGCAGGAAGACCATCGACGCGATCTCGACAGGTTTCCCGGTAGGCTCGGCGCCCATCAGGGGACCCCGGCTGGTACCGGTCAGGGTCGATCGAAACGTCACCAGGTCGCCGTCCGCCACCATGTCGTGGACCTCGACCCGGAGGTCGGGGAACGCCGTGTGGAAGACGTCGTAGATCTGTCGCGCCCCAGCCGGCCCCGGCTCCTGCTCGGTCGAGGCCGTGTGGTCCACGTAGTCGTCGGCGAACAGTTCGTCGATCACCCCCGGTCTGGCGTTGTTGTACAGCTCGTCGAGAAAACGCCGAACCAGAGCCTTATTGAAATCTGACGTGTTGAGATCTGACATATCGACAGGTCGCCGCTAGTCGCGCGGCTCGGTGCCCTCGATTGCCGCCACGCCCTCCGGTGCGTCGGCGAGCATCGCTCGCACGCCCTGACGGATGAACGTGGTTGTGCCGGGCGCCTGGAAGAACAAGAAGCCCTCCCGATCGCGCCACGCCGACGGCCCGCCCAGGCCCTTGCCGGCGCCGAGTGTGTCTGTCTTGATCTTCGTGATCATCTGTTCGTATTCCGGGTCACCCTGTCGCTTGCCGGAGAAGCTGCTCAGGTCGCTGCTGGCGGCGAAGATGGCGTCGACGCCTTCAACCGCCGCGATCTGATCGGCGGCCGCCACACCCTCGAGCTGCTCGATCATGGCGATGATCATGATGTTGTCGTTCGCGGTCTGGCGATAGTCTCGACCCCAGAGTGCCCCGTACTGACCGCCGCCCTGGCTCCGGATGCCCATGGGCGGATACTTCGCCCACTGCACCGCGTTCTTCATCTCTTGCGGGTCGATGACCATCGGGACGATGATCCCCAGGGCGCCGATGTCGGTCGCTTTCTGAATATCACCTTCAGTCGCGTCCGGAATACGGATGAACGGGATGGCCGGAGCGTCCTTACAGGCCCAGATCATCCGAGCCACGTCCTGGTAGTTCAGCGGGCTGTGCTGCATCTCGATCCAGATGAAGTCAAACCCTGAGTTGGCCATCGCACAGTAGATGGCCGGGTCCGGCGTGTCGACGGTGCCGCCGATAATCTGCTGGCCAGACATCATCTTCTGCTTGGCGGTGTTGTACATCCGCTGCGCATCGGCGTTCGAGGCGGTTCCGAGGGTCACGAGTGCGGCAACGGTCAAAGCGATTCGTGTAGTGCGCATACTGTCTCCTTGTATCGCGTGGGACATCGCTATTTCATTGGCGAGAAATCGGTCGCGTCCATGAACACGCTCTCCACCTGAACCCGTCCCACGCCTGAGGCCTCGGCCACGCCCGGCCACTCCGAGTCGCCTCGGAACCCCTGCCAGTTCTCGGTGGCGGCCTGGCTGCTCGCGTGGGAGATGATGTAGATCAATGTGTTCGGCGTGTCTTTCGGCACCCAATACGCGACGTTCTCCATATTGTGTCGCTCAAAGATTCGCATCGTATGGTCGCGAAATCTGGCCAGCAGGTTCGGAAGTTTCCCTTCGGCGGTGGTGTAGGTCCGCAGCTCGAAGACTTTGTCGCTGGATTGCGCCTGGAGGGTGGCCGGCACGATCGTGCTGGCGGTGAAAACGAGGGCCACGAGAGTCAGGCCGATGGCTACGAGATAGTGCTTATTGATGGTCATTGTGTGCTCTCCATGGGCGCATCCGTCAGGTTGCGATCTGTTGCAGGCCTCGACGGAACACCGCGGCGACGGGTCGCCCCTCGAGGAGTGTTGTCGCGACATCGGCGGTGACCCACTGCCGATCGCGGACGTCTTGTTCTTCCCACTCGGCGTCAATCTGCTCGACCTGCAGCAGATTGACCGCCACAGTGTATCGGATGCCGGCCTTGGTGATGCCATAGTAGCCGACGGGGCCGCCCACCACACGTCCGTGGACGCCGGCTTCTTCGCGGGCTTCCTTTCGTGCCGTTCCGGCCGCGGTGTGGCCGGTTTCGATGAGACCCTTCGGAATCGACCATCGGCGGGCCGTCATAGTGGTGATCAGACAGATGTTCAGTTCGCCGTCCACATGTCTGAACAGTATGGCGGCTGCCTGCTGCGCCGTCTCCCGTGCCGGATGGGGTGGGAACGTTCCGGCACCCGAGTCCCGCTTTTTCACGGGGTCGCCGGGCCGTGGCCGACATCGAGTTTCCCCGTGAGCCACACGATAGCGATGCCGAACAGGATGACGAAAGGGCCCTCCCAGAGGGTCCACGAGAGGGGCATGCCTTCGAGCCAGTCGACCGCCAGCAGCACGATGCCGAATAGGCCCATGACCCGACCAAGGTATAGCAGGACCGCGCGATGTCGAACGAGATCGTTGGAGACGACGAGAAACAGCCCGCCGGTGACGGCGTAAAACGCGGACGTCGACCGAGCCAGGTAGCCCACCACGGGTGCCGTCGGCAGGGAGCCCATGTCTAGCTCCGCGTGAATGGCGGACATCCACGACTCCGGCGCCACCACGAAGATGAGAGCCAGCAGCGAGGAGCAACCCATCACGCGTAGCAGCAGCGTGAGGGCCCGGCCGGCGGTCTGGGCGGTCGGCATGGCTCCCATTGTAGCCGGGAGCGACCTCTTCAGACGGGGCTGCGCACCGAATCCCACGCGGCGACTCCGTGGGGACCCCGAGTGCCCCACTCCGCGTCCGCGAGGCGCGCCTCGGCCGCCGGAAGGACTGAGCGTTTTTCTCGTCGGAAAGCTAGGGCGTGTGAACGTTGATTACTTCCACGTCGCCGTTCTTGTCGAACGAGACGACGGGGAACTCAACCGGATTGGGGCCTTCCATGCCAGGCGAGCCCTGTGGCATGCCGGGCACCGAAATACCAGCTATGTCCGGGCGCTCAGCCAGCAGCTTCTTGACGTCCTCGGCTGGCACATGACCCTCGAGCACGTACCCATCGACAATGGCCGTGTGGCACGAGAACAGCTGCTCCGGCACGCCCCTCTCGGTCTTGATTGGCGTCACGTTCGGTACGTCGGTCGTGTTCACCGTGAAACCGGCGTCTTTGAGATGTTTGACCCATCCCATGCAACACCCTCAAGTGGGTGACTTGTAGACCTCGATCACCGGGTCTTGCGCCCTCGTCACGGTCATCGAACCGAGACCGACGAGCAACGCGAACATGGCGGTCAGCAGCGTGCGCATGAAAGCTCCTTGGAAGTCAGTCGGCGGGCCCTCACTCAGCCCAGCCATCAGGCTACTCGCTGTCCGCCTGATTGGCAACCCGGCGGACCTCCAGGAGGGGCTCAAGATTGCGGGCGCTTTTTTGCGCCGCGTTTCGTTGCCACCGTCTTCGCCGGCTTGGTCCGCGCCTTTCGAGCCGACCGTCTCGCCGATCAAGGAAAGCGGCAGGTCGTCGATCTGTTTAAATCGCACGCAGGACTTGCCCACGTCGAACCGTTTCCCCGTCGCCCGATACGCCTGCTCGAACTTCGCCCGCCCCTGAGCCGAGCTGTAGATGCCGGTCAGATGCACCGCCATATGGTTCTTCTGTGAGGCCAATGCCACGTATATGAGGGGCTGTCCGTTGTAGGTCTGAGGACAGGTCTTGAGCGGGACCTGGTAGGTGATCATTCCCCAGTTCATTGCCTCTTCGTAGCCCTTCGGCAGATGCTTGCGGACCAGCGCCCGCAGCGTCATGTCGGTCACCTCGCTGGCGGCTCGGCGTCCAGGGTCTGCTGGATCACCGCCTTCGTGCGCGCGATCAGATCGCCGAGACGTTTGTCGTGGTAGTCGGCGGTGTCGATCGGTTCGCCGAGGATGACGTCAACACGTCCCGGTCTCGGTGCGAGCGTGGTCTTTGGCAGCAGCTCGAAGGTGCCTCGGATCGTGACCGGGACAATCGGGACGCCGGCCTTGACGGCGATCTTGAACACGCCCGATTGAAACGTTTGGAGGCGGCCGTCTGGCGTGCGGGTACCCTCGGGAAACACCGCGAGTGAGCGGCCGTTGCGCACACCCTCGATGACACGACGCAGGCTGGCGACCGTCTTGCGGGCGTCGCCCCGGTCGATGGGGAAGTGACCGGCGGTCCAGAGGTGCCACCCGCTGAACGGCATATAGAACAGCCCGCGTTTGGCCATGATCCGGAACGGGTACGGGAGATACGCGAACAACGCCGGGGTGTCGATCAGACTCGAGTGGTTGGCCATGTAGACGTAGGGCTGGTCCGGTCGCACGTGCTCGACGCCGTGCACGCGGATGCGGGCGAAGATGGACCACGCCACGAGGCGGCACCACCATCGGGCGCACCAGAACTGCTTGTTGCCGGAGCGATCGAATGGCCACACCAGCAGCGAGAGACTGCCCATGAGAATGGTGTGGGTGTACCAGAGGAGATTGGCGGGAATCGCCCAGAGATAGACCAGCAGGAGTCTCACGACTCGCGCTCGGCCGCCGTGCGGACACTCGGGGTCTGCGCGCGCAGGTGCACCAGGATCACGCGCCCACGCGGAGACAGACTGTAGCCGGGGTCGTGGCTGATGGTCAGCCCCAAGTTCTTCAGCTTGCGCACGTTTGGTTTCAGCCAGTCCCTCTCGCAGGCGAGATGCTCGGCGAGTACCCTGGCGGCCACATCCGGATGTCGCTCGATCACCGCCAATGCCCGTTCGGTCCACGGGCCCGAGGTTGAGCGCGCGTCGAGACGCGCAAGACGTGCGAGGAGCGCTTCACGCTCCGTCTCGGACCGGACGTCTGCCTGGCGCAACGCGATGCGGGGATCGGCTCCCGCGTACGCCAGCGTGACGCGGGAGAGTCGATCGCCCCGCGTACCCAAGTCTCCGATGAGGTCCGACCTCGTAGCGTAGCCGGCCCGGCTAACATCACGAGTCGTGATCGCCGATTCAGGCACATCCTCCACGCTCACGATCTTCAGCAGGCCCACCGCCGTCTTGAGGGTACCCCCAGACTTGACGGTGGGTCGGCGCCAGCGGCGGAAGACGACTGAGATCTCACCGTCCTTGATCCGATGCAGCACCGCCATCTTCATCAGCATGGTTTGTTCGGCGCACTGCGCGTTGTGACAGGGCGCGGATCAGCGGGGCAGCGCCGCGCGGATATACATCAGGTCGATGAGCGCTTGGGCTCGCGCGAGTGACCCGGGCTGTTCGAGCAGTCCCAGCCGGTCCAAAGGGTCGACCTCGATGAGCTGCGCGATCCCGTTAACCAGATCTTCGTCCGCCAGTTCGGCGGGCACCTGGATCCCAGGGAGTCCGATCGGTACCAACCCGGCCAGTTCTTCACGCAGGTCGCCCAGCATCGTTTGATCCGAGGGGGTCATCGCTTCGGGAATCAGCTCGATGTGCGCCAGGCGGTACGACCGGCTGTCATCTTCGCCAGTAATCCGGAACTTGCTCAGGCCGCCCAGCACGATGTTGTACCGCCCATCAGGCAGCTCTTCCGACTCGGCGATGACGCCGACCGTGCCGACGGGGTACACCGGCGGACGGCCCTCGTAGTCCGCCTCGTTCCCAGGCTCGAGCAGCACCATGCCGATCAAACGGTCGCCCTCCAGCGCGTCGGCGACCATATCCCGATATCGCTGTTCGAAGATGTGCAGCGGCCGTGTCGCGCGCGGGAACAGCATGATGTCCTGGAGCGGGAAGATCGGGATCGTGGCGGGTAACACCGTGGGCGCGAAGCCCCGCGTCGTCTGCCCCTGGGCACTGGCGGCTCCCGGGACACACACCATGGCCGCCACCGCAAGCACGTGCAGGGGACTCAACAGGGTCATGCGCGGGCGGCGTCCAGCCGACTGATCCGGTGGCTGCGATTGTGGCGGTGACCCTGTTGGTGTCGTCATGCCGGGCGTCTCCTGTTGGCGCCGTCGAGCCTGGCTTGCCCATCGTGGAGCGCCAGGGCCAAGCCCGCTCGCGGGGTCAGGCCGTGAGCCCGGTAGCCCAGCCGGTGGGCCGCTTCATCCCCAAACAGGCAGGCTATCATGGTCGCCCGGTCGGTTGCGTCCAGCGACGGAGCGACCACAGCGCGCGTATACGCGAGGTCCTCCGCATCGAGCGTCGGCCATGGCTGTGCCCTCCTGGTCGATCATCTCGCCCAGCGTCGCCGCGGTCCCACGCCTCAGGATGTGCGCGAGACGATGAATGGCGGTCGCCGTCTCTTCCCGGATGCTGTCCGCCGAGGGCGGATCGCCGGTCCAGATCTGGCCGACAATCCATCCCCGCGTGTACATCGCCCGTCCCTCGAAGCGATGGGAGTATTCGCTGCAGTACCGGTCTGTCCAACCGCCGTGGGCGTCGTCGGCGACCACCAGGCCGACCGCAAATCGGCCGTCGACATCCGAGACGGCCAGGGTGGTCGTGGCAATGACATCCCGGGCGATCGCCTCGGCGTCGAAATCCAGAAGGGTGTCGAGCAGGACCGGGATATGGTCCTTGCCCATGGGGTTCATGGTGACCAGTGGCAACGCCAGATCGCCGGTATCGGCATCCACCATGGTTCGCAGATAGGTCTGGAAGCGCTCCCCGCCGCGAGGCATGGCATACAGCTCGCGCTGGACCTTCAGCAACGGGACCAGGTCGAGCTCCATCTACCGAACGTTACCCCATCCAGAACCCTTTGCGCTGTGACACCCCGAGCACCTTGTGACACAGGCCGCAGAAGTAGACATACCGTTTGCCGAGGAGTCCGGACAGCGCGCGGTACTGAATGGTCCTCGTCGGTTCGCTGCAGTGCGGACAGAGCGGCGTGATGTCTTCGCGTTCTTCGATTTCGATCATCCACGGTCTCCCTTCGTTGTCTCCTACGTGCGGCGGTGTCCGGTATTCGCCGAGGGCGGAGACGCGAGGGCTGCCTGGCTAGCCGCGTTGCTCCAGCAACGTCTTCAGTCGCGCGAGATCTTTCTGGGTGGCGCGCCGCATCGCCAGGGACATGAGCGGGGCCATCACCCGCGAGAACCCCGCCGGTATGCCGCGGTTGCGGAGCGTCAAGCGGTCCCTCCAGGGGAGAAGGTCGTCGTAGTCGGCCGGGATCGCTGACACGGACACCAAAGGTCGCCCTCAGTCTTGCGCCGCGCGGAGCGCGGTGACCGCCTCCACCACGGTGTCGACCGCAATGTCGATTTCCGCCTCGGTGGTGAAACGGCCCAGCGAGAAGCGCACGCTGGCGCGGGCTCGGGCCTCGTCGCAGCCCATCGCCCCGAGCACGTAGCTGGGTTGCAGCAGGGCGCTGGTGCAGGCCGAGCTCGACGAGACCGCCAGATCAGGCATCCGCTTCATCAGTCTCGCGCCATCCACACCGGCGAAGCTAAGGTTGGTCGTGGTACCAAGCCGGGTGGCGTCGTGACCATTCACCTCAACGTCGCCAAGTCTCGACACGAGGGCCTGCTCCAACCGATCGCGAAGCGTCCCGATCCCGTCGTCGAACGGCAAGGTCGCCGCGACTCCCATGCCGACAACACCCGGCACATTCAGGGTTCCGGAGCGCAGTCCGCGCTCGTGTCCACCACCGTGCAGAAGTGGCTGGCAGCGCACCCGTGGGTCGCGGCGACGGACATACAGCACTCCAACGCCCTTGGGGCCGTGAATTTTGTGCCCGCTCGCGCTCAGCAGGTCGATACGCATGGCATTGACATCGAGGGGTGTCTTGGCGAACGACTGCGTCGCATCGGTGTGAAACAGCACGCCGCGTTCTCGGCACAGCGCCCCGATCTGGGCAATTGGATGGATCACGCCGGTCTCGTTGTTCCCGTGCATGACCGAGACTAGCAATGTCTCGCCCGTGATCGCCGCCGCCAGTCCGTCGAGATCGATCCGGCCAGCGGCGTCGACCGGCAGGTAGGTGACGTCAACACCCCGGAGTTCCAGCACCTCACAGGTGTCGAGCACGGCACGGTGCTCGGTGGCGACAGTGACGACATGTCGCTTCTTGTAGACCGGCGACTCGAGGACACCCTTCAGCGCCAGGTTGTCCGACTCGGTCGCGCCGCTCGTCCAGACAATCTCGCGCGGGTCGGCGCCAATTGTCGACGCGACCTGCTCTCTCGCCGTTTCCACTGCCGTCGCCGCGTCGCATCCCAGGCTGTGATGACGGCTGGCCGCATTGCCGAACCGGTCCGTCAAGAACGGCATCATCGCGTCCAGCACCCGTGGGTCGAGTGGGGTCGTGGCGTTGTGGTCCAGGTAGATCATGTCTCCGCCCGCCGGGGGGCCGGTAGTGCCGCCACCGTGAAGATCAGCGGATAGAGCTTCTCGTAATACCACAGCTTCGCAAAGTACAGCCCGATCGGCGAGGCGGTCAGGTCCGTCCTGGCGGTCAGCCAGCGCATGCCTCGTTCGTCACCGGTAACAGAGACGGCGAGCGCGGTCTCCTCGATGGTGCCGAAGCTGCCGTCAGCCCTCTGCATCGATGACAGAAAGTCCGTGCCGCGTTGTCGCGCCGTCGACGGCAGCAGGTCGCCACATTCGAGCACCCGTGCCGTTCCGTAGACCGGGTTGGTCTGGTCTTCGGTCCACGGGTTACCAAACCACAGGGGCACCCAGGCACCGTCGGCTCGTTGCTCTCGCACGAGGTAGCGCACGGCGTCCTCCATCGCCCGTTCGATTCGTGGGTCGACCGTTCGCCACCTCTGCCAGGCGCGCAGAGCGTGCGCGGTCAGGTCAGGGGTGCTCTGGTCGAACGGCAGTGTCCCCCAGCCGCGGCAGAACGTGGGGATGCCCCCGTCTCGGTTCTGGAGGTCGATGAGCCAGGCGGCGCCGGCGGTGGCGGCGGTTCGGACTTCCGGGTCGTCGCCGAGTACCGCCAACGCGAGCAACGCCCCGGCGGTGTCGTCACCGTCGGGCACGCCACCCGGCAGGTCCGTCCACGCCCATCCGCCTGGCGCCGACTGGGTGTAGGGGTGCACCGTGGTGTATTGCTGGTCGAGCAGCCAGCGGCGCAAGGTCGCTCGCTCCGCGTCAGAGAACGCGTCGGCTCCCAAGGCATTGATGGACAAGGTGGTCAGCCAGGTCGCCAGATTCGTGTCGATCGGCCAGCTTCCATCGGGTCGGACGGAGGCCACGAGGAACTCCACTCCACGTGTGGTGACCGGATGGTCCCTCAGACCGATGCCGGCCAGGCTCATGGTGACGAAGCTGGTCAGCGGCGTCGCTTCCAGGAATCCACCTGACGTTGGCTGGATCGACTCGAGTACTTCCAGCGTGCGTTGCCGAGCCAGACTTCGGAGCAGGCGGCTGAGTCGGTATCGGCTGGGATGGTGGTGGTGTTGCGCCTGCCCGATGGCGATCAGGGCCGGTAGCGCGTAGCTCACGACCGGGAGCCCCACCCACTTGAATGAGGCTTGTGGCAGGGCCGCACACTCGAACGGCAGCGCCGGGATCTGGTCCCACCCGAATCGTCCCGCTAGCGCGCAGTGGGTCAAGATCGGCACCGCGAACGTCTGGTCGTCTCCGTAGACGTCGCGGATGCCGGCGGCAATCGATTCGCCCGACAAGGGTCCGACTCGTGCTTCGAGCCAGGCGGAGGCGCCAGCCACACCGGCGGCGTCGTGCATCGAGAGAGTGGCCCAGACCAGCGTCGTGGTGCTGATGTTGCTTGGGCAGCCCGCGGCGTCGCCGAACCCGCCGTCGTCGTTCTGGCTCGCGGCCAGCCACCGGAGTCCGTCGCGCACGAGGGCCTCGTGGCCGCCGACCAGACTCAACGCCGAGACGGCGGTGGCGGTGGCCAGGGAGCTCGACGAGAGCTCGCCCTCCCAGTGGCCGGCGGGCGTCCGGGCGGCGAGCAGGCGCTCACGCCAGGCTGAGGTGGCCCATGGCGAGGAGGGCATAGTAGGTGTATTCACAATCCGGCTCATCATCCGCCCAGGTGCCGCAAAACGCCTTGCCGGTCCAGAGCGTATCGATAAAATCCAGCGTCGGTTCCTTGAGACGTGCGAGTGAGGCCTTTTGTCCAGACAGGGCGTGGAGCGCCGTGGCGGTCGAGAGCAGATCCGGCAGGGGTGCCCCTTCGGCCGCGGAGAACCCGCCCTCTGGACGCGCGCGCGCGAGTAACCAGCTCACCGCGTCCGGCGGTACCGGCGACCCCAGATGACGAAGCAGTGTCACGGTTGCTGCGGTGGTTGGGGTGGTTCGCGCCGCGGTGTGCAAGGTGGTCTGCAAGAGGGTGTCCCCCAACGGGAACTGCGCTGGGGCCTGCCCCAGGTCCTGCAGCGCCCCCCAGGCCAGAAAGCCGTGATACACGCTGTCGTGGTCCCACAGTTCATTGATCCGACGCACCAGCCGGTCAGCCAGGTCGTGACGCGTCTGCTTGAAAGCGGCCCAGCATCGGGCCAGACAGCACAGGTGTACCAGGTCGAGGCCGTCGCCGTCCGCGAAGCGTTCTAGGTATCCGCGCACGCCGGGCGGGAATTCTTGCTGGAGCGCGATCAGGCCCTCAAGCGCGAAGACCGTGTAGTACAGGTCGGTCTGGCCGGCGCGGTCGGCGGCGCCGCCATCGTCGTTGAACTGGGACAGGAGGTACTTGGCGACCGGGCTAGACGCTTCCTGCAGCAGATTCGGCGCCAGGCGCGCGACCTGCAGCATTTCGAGTCTCAAACTCACTGCAATAGCCCTCGATCAGTTTCTCGCCGAAGATCTTGCCGACGATTCGGCGCATCAGCCCCTTGAGGGTCGGGCTCGACAGGAAGCGCAAGGACCGGATCGACTCCTCCTTGTAGGCTTCCAGGAGGTCATCTGTCTTGTCCAGTACGCCGCACTCGTTCGCAATTCGGTGCACGTCTTCGGGGAGATCCGGCGCGCCGTGCCTGATTGCCGACGCGATACGTTCGCGGTCGGCGCCCTCGGCCCGTTTGTGGGCGATGGCGAGGATGAGGGACAGACGCACCTGGGCCAGATCGTTCGAGTCGGCTTCGCCCCTGAAGTCTTCCAGATCATCTTTGATCTGATAGGCAATACCGAGCGCTTCGCTGTAATTGCGCAGCACATCGTGCGTCTTCTCGTCCGCCTGCCCGAGAATGGCTCCCAGGCGTAACGCCACTTCGAAGGCAGCCGAGGTCTTCTGGCGGAAGATGTCCAGTACTTGCATCGATGCCAACGGCTGCGGGTCGCGGGCCCAGAGCAACTCCCGTCCCTGACCACGGCAGAGCGTGACATGGCCCCGCGCGGCCACGGTCATCAGTTCGGCGTTGTCCAGCTCGCTGAGCAGCCGATACCCTTCACCCACGAGAAAGTCGCCGATGTTGAGCGCGACCGGCACACCGATCTCGGTGTGCAGCGACGGGCTGTCGTATCGCTGCTCGTCGCCATCCTCGATGTCGTCGTGAATCAGTGAGGCCTTGTGGAAGCACTCGATCGCGACCGCCGCCTTCTTGACCGCTGGGGTCAGCACCGGGTTGGCGTCTTGCCGGTCCGATTCGAGCGCCATGTAGGTGCAGGCGGCCAGGTAGGGGCGCCATCGGTTGCCACCTTTCTCGAGGTAACCGCGCGCGATCCCGGCCGTCTCGTCGTCCGGGTCCGCCGCGCCCATGATGGCGTTCAACGAGTCGGACTCGAACCAGCTTCGTACCGTCCTTTTAAGACTGTCGAGATCGAGACGATAGGTCTTGTCGTCCGAGGTCAGGTGGATCAGGTCCCACACCCAGTCGAGGTCCACTGTGGTGTTGATGCAGTCGTCCTGCAAGAGCGGGATCGCGACACCAGGAATGGCGGCCGCCTCCATGTGCGGGAAGCATTTCTCTAGTACATTGATACAGCTCACGCCGACGATCGCTTCGATCTTGCCGGTCTCGATCATCGACCGAACGATGGCTGATCCTTCCGCCACCAGCACCGCATAGCCGAGACGCTCCGCCTCGACGGTGAGGTCTTGGATCGAGCAGAGCCCGCACTCTTTGCACAGCAGGCCGAATTCGTCAAAGGGCGCCGGGCACTTGTCTTCGACCCGCAGGCACTTGGGAATCAGGAGCAGGCGCCGGTCGTACGGAATCTGCGCCAGCGATTCGCGCCACGCCGCGTTGCTGACCAGAATCGAGGCGTAGTCGCTGTAGATCGGGTCGAGGCCGGCCGCGGCCAGCACCGCGCCGGTATGCTCGGTCAGCTCGTCCAGGGTCAGCGGCGGAATGGCGCCCACCTCGGCGACGTGGTCCTCGGCAATTTCCTTGAGCCGAACGCGGTCCTGCTTGTCGTCAGGAATATTCGACTGCGCCGGCCGATACGTCTGCCGGGGCACCTGCATCGGTAGCTGCAGCGGCACGATCTGCGGCTCGACGGGTGCCTCGACCTGGTCAGGCGTTTCGGTGCTCATATGGTCCACTGCCCCCTATGTATACGCACCGAAGCCGAAAAACCAGTGCTTTTTCGCAAAACGATAGACCCAGTTCTCTTCCGGGATCTCGTTTCCCGGGTTGTGTTGGCTTGGTCGCGACCGCAACCCATCGAGCTCGATGGCAGCCGTTTTGCGAATCGTCGTGTCGCCGGCACCATGTCGCGTGACGATTTGTTTAAGCAGATCGGGGCGCTCGAGCACGATGCAGCCTTGTGTGGCCTTGGCCGCTGTTTTACGGAAATCCTTGAGCAATGGCGACTCGGTCATCGTCTTGTAGATGTCGCCGTCGTTGTCTTGAATTTTCTCGTTCGCGAACTGGATGATCGGGCACGGTTCGACGTCCCCGAACGGACTGATGTGATGGCTGATGCCGGTGGCGGCGGGACACAGCGCTTCACCCTTGTCGTCCCAATACGCGTCAATCAAGCCGATGGGCTTACGGTTTCGCATGTCCATCACGAATCGACGCACACTCAGTACCTGCTCCGGTCGCAGCGCGAGTTGCCCGTTCGGCACCGGTCCAACGACCCGATACGTGTGGAACCAGCAATAGTGCACGCCCATGTCGATCAGCGTGTCGATCCACTCTTCGCGGACCAGATCGTCGATATTGGTCTGACAGACGCTGCTTGCGACCCCGGTGATAAGGCCGTTCTGGACACACGCCCGAATGCCCTCGAGTGTCCGGTTCAGCACCCCACTTCGCCCGCGTCGGGTGTCGCTGATTGACTCTGTCCCTTCGACGCTGATCAGCGGCGTGGCGTTCCCGGCCTCGCGCAACTGTGCCGCCACGGCGTCGGTAATGGGATGACCATTGGTGAAAATCTGGAAGTAGCAGTCAGGGTGTGCCTTCAGGATCTTGATCAGATCCGGGTGCATGAACGGCTCACCGCCCAGGATCCCGAAGAAGCTGTTCCCGTGCTTTTTGGCGTTGTTGATCAGCGTGTTCATGTCGTCGAAGCTGATCATGTGCTGCGGCTTGTCTACGTCGACCCAGCACCCCTGGCACCGCAAGTTGCAGCTGTTGGTGATGGAGATGTAGATAAATGGCGGGAAGCTGATGCCCTGCTTGAGCCGCTTCTTGAAGCGCTGGACCGACCGCACGCCCTTGTAGCCGAAGTTGTACGCGAACTTCCAGAGAATGCGTGCGTCAGTGGAGCGCATCGTCCGATATCCGAGGCCCGCGGTTGCTCCAAGCACTAGATGCCCCACTCGGTTTCCGACGGCGCCGGACGTGTGTCCTTGACCGTTTGTGACATGGCCTGACGCTTCGCCAACTTGGCTTTGGCCCGGGCGGCGCGCTCCTCGATATCTTCGGCCGAGGGGAGCGTCATCAGGACTTCGTCTGGAATATCGAGGTCTTTCTTGAGCTTCCCAAGACAGCGTTTCCGCTCGAGCAGCGCCTTCGATTCGTCTCGCTCGGTGGAGAACCGTTTCCGCGCGTCCTGCTGCCGGCTTCGAAGCGACCCATACAGGTCACCGCCGAGCAGGGTTGAAATATCCACCTTCATCGCTTCGCGCTGGATGTCCTCCGCGCGCACCACATCCCCGTTTATCGGTCCCTTACCGTACTTCGGAAAGAGAATCGCCACTTCCGGGCACACCCGTGAGCAGGCGGGGCAATCGGTCTTGCAGTTGTCCTGGTTCTGCACCGTGATCTGTTGCTGCTTGTCGACGCCGTACACGTCGAATAGGCAAAACGTGAGGCACTGCATGCAGTTCGTGCATCGGTCGTAGTCGATCACGGGAAACCACGGTTTCCACGCGTCGAGCTTTCGGGCGCCCGTCGCCTCGCGCACTTCGCTGGCGGCCTGAAGGGGCGGAGCGTCGGACAAATTGCGAAAATGTACTTCCTGGTCTGGCGCGACTACCGGCGGCGTTCTCACGGGGTCCAATAGACCCAGCACAAGGACCGGCGCGTCGTCGGCTGGGCTTACCTGTTGTCCGGCGACCGGGCGAGTTACTTCGAAACCACCGTCCAGCAGGGTCGACAACGCCTGAAAGCGGTCGTCGGCGGCGAGTGGGGTGCTCCCGGGCCCCTCATACAGGACAACGCGCAGGTTCCTGCCTTCGGTCCGACTCACGCCAGGAGCTCCTTGATGACGTCGTCGGCAGAGTCCTCGCGCATGTTCAGTACCTTGACGCCCTCGCCCGGTAACGGAGTGCCGGCAGCGTGGAAGAGCCACTTTACGGCCCGGGGGTAACAGGCGGCGATTTTGGTGCAGCCGCCGTCGGCAATCTTCTTCAGCGCGGGGTCCTTGCGCGCCGACATGTCGCACAGGTCGGCCACGGCGTCGAACGCGTGACCGGAGTCGCTGAGGCGGCGCAGCACGTCCTTCTTGACCTCGGCCGGAACGACCTTCGCATACGTGCAGTTACAGTACAAGATGCTCATCGCACCATCCGGTGTGTCGGGGTCGGTCGGCCAGGGCGCAGTTGCTCAAGATGTTCCATGGTGGCCCGCACGCCAGCTAGCGCGCCAAGTGCCTCGCGTGTGACCGACTCCAATATCTCCGGATCCGCTTCGGCCCGCAGGTTGATGACCAGTTCGCCGCTCTCGACGCGGTCGAGCAGCGACTCCCGGAGGTCAGGCTCGCGGTCCGCACCCACCACGCTCACGACCGACAGCGTCCCAGACCCATCCTTCGAATCCAGGGTCATCTTCAAGTGGGCGATGTCTTGCCCACTGCCCGCGACCCGGTCGCGGATATGCAGGGCTAGCGCGACCAACGTCTGGTTTCCGTCGAACGGCGCGTCGGCTGCAAGCTGGACAGTACAGTTCAACCAGCCCAGCAATGCCTCCCCTTCGGCGTATATATCGTAGTCGATCTCCATTGCCGGCCATGTGGAATTTTCCCCACGTGACACGGCGTCGAACCACGGCTCGACCCCGGTGCCGTCCTTGGCGGAACACCGGAAGATCTGCGCTCGCGGGAAGCCCTCGGCTAGCGTCGCGTCCAGGCGATCCAGCCACTCTGCCGGATGCGCGTCGCACTTGTTGATCACGATGAGGTCTGCCTCCTGGAGCTGCTTGCGATACACGTAGGCGACCTTCTCTGAAAATGACCGGCCCTCAGCCAGACCGAGGATGCGCGCGGCGCGCATCGGGTCGACCATGACGCTGAGCGGTGCCACCCTGAAGCGATCGCCATAGATACGACGCAGTGGATAGGACACGGTGGCGACCAGGTCGGTGCAACTGCCCACCGGTTCAGCCAGAAACACATCCGGTCGCGAACTCTGGGTCAGGCTGTCGGCGGCGTCCAGCAATGAGTTGAAGCGGCAGCAGAAACAGCCGCCCGTGATCTCCTCGACCGGGAAGCCCTTGGACCGCAAGAGCGTGGTGTCGACGAGCCCGCTACTCTGGTCATTGCAGATCAGGCCGACCCGTTTGCCCTGGTGAGTGAGGTGTTGGGCGAGACCGGCCACAGCTGTCGTCTTCCCGGCGCCCAGGAACCCGCCGATCATGATGTACCGCGCCAAATCACTCATGCCGTTGTCCCAACATCTTGTCGATGGTCGTGTCGAGCAGTGCGATGTAGCCGTGCACGTCCAGACAGTCGTCGCCGGGTTGGCCGCGTACCTTGAAGAGCCAGCCTTTGCCGTACGGGTCGCTGGTCAGGATCTGGACGTTCTTGTCCACGGCAGGGTTAAACCCGTCGAACTGACCGGCGAGCGGTGAGAACATGTCCGTCACGGCCTTGAATCCCTCGAGCCAGCCGATGACCTGCCCGGTTTCGACCGCAGTGCCCGGTTCAGTCTCGAAACCAAGTTCCACGATTTCGCCCAGCATCCGCACCGCGAACTTGGTGAACCCGACGCGCCAGAGGTGTTCATCCTCCTGCTCGAGCCAGCTGTGTCCCGCGGTGTAGAGCCGGTGTTTGAGGAGACGTGTCGAGAATCGCGAGCGCTTGTAGTCAATCTTTTCCGATGACATGTCTAATTCGCCAGGACGGTCGCCGAACCCGGTACGGCCCCGGTGCTGGCGTCCTGCATTCCCCACGTGCTGCTCGCCTCAGGCGGGGTTTGCCACGGACCTCTCGCGGTCGTGCCGTGACGAACTCACCCCGCGATCGTAACAGGCCGACGGCCGAGCAGAGTCAGGGAGCGGCCGTTGTCACTACTTACCGCTCGCGCCGCCGGGCGCGAAGACTATGCGCACGGCACGTCCTTCTCGCTTTCATTCGTCATGATTGCATCAGTCGGTGGTGACGGTCACCCGTCAGGTGGTGCCCGGGCCTGGCCCGTTCAGCGCCGCCCGTTGAGGACATAAATTACCCCGAACAGCACGACCCCGGTACCGTCGAGAATCGGGACGTTCAGCCCGGCCACTGCAACGTCGGGGCCGGGGGCGAGCAACAGCGCCGCGGCTGCGTACATCGCGACCCGCAGCGGCGTCGTTAGTGCGTTTCGGAGTTGGCCGGTGATGGCGGAGGCGAAGCAGAGCACACCGAGTGTGCCCATCAGCACCGGCACGAACATCTCAAGCGGACCGGCGGCGTCGCCGGTCGGAGTGAGCATGAGCAGTTCGGGTCTGTATACGAAGATGAAGGGCAGGGTGAAGCCGACCAGCGCGAAGCGGAACGCGGCGAAGCTGGTCTGCATGATGTTGGTGCCCGCGATCGACGCGGCGGCGTAGCCAGCGAGCGCGACCGGTGGGGTCACCATGGACATCATGCCGAAGTAGAAGATGAACATGTGCGCGGCTAGCGGCACGACGCCGAGGTTGCCCAGTACCGGGCCAATGAGTGTCGCCAGGAGCAGATAACAGACAGCCGACGGCAGCCCCATGCCGAGCACGATCGACGACACCATGATCAGGAGCAGCGCCAGAAATAAGCTCTGCTCGGCGAGCGGCAAGATAGTGGCGGGTAGCCGAGTACCGATGCCGGTCAGGGTCACGATGCCGATGATGATGCCGACCGAGGCGGAGGCGGCGACCAGCGACACGACATCACGTGCCGACTTGGCGAACGCCTCGATGATGGCACTGAGTGACAGACGCGTGCGGGGATTGAACGCGCCGACGACGACGATGGCCAGCAGTGAGACGGTGACGGCCCGGAACGGCGTGTAACCGACGATCAACATCAAAATTAGCGTCCCGAGCGCTGTCGCGAAGACGACGCCTTCCATCAGCGACTCCGCGATCGGCTTCGTCTGCACCGCGCTGGCCTTCAGGGCCGCAGCACTGCCTTCCGTGCTGCGCGCGTGGAAATGGGTAATCAAGAAGAGCGACAGGTAGTAGAGGACGGCCGGAATCAGGGCGGCCCGAATGATCTGAAGATACGTGACCGGTGGGTCGATGATCTCCAACATCATGTAGGCGCCGGCGCCCATCACCGGCGGCATCAGCGCGCCGCCGGAACTCGCGGCGGCCTGGATGCCGGCGGCGGTGGTGGCCTTGAATCCGGCGCTCCGCATCATCGGAATCGTGAAGGTGCCGGTGGTGGCGGTGTTGGCGACGGCGCTGCCCGAGAGCGACCCCATCAGCCCGCTGCTGAGCACGGCCACTTTTGCCGGGCCGCCGGGGCTCGAGCCGAAGACCGACTGCGCGAAGTCGATGATGAAGCGCGTCGCGCCGGTGGCGGCCAGAAAGGCGCCGAAGATGACGAAGAGGAACACGTAGGTGAACATGACGCTCAGCGCGACCCCGAAGGTCCCCTGAGCCTGTAGAAACGTTTGCGCGACGATCCGTTCGATGGAGTATCCGCGATGTGGAAACAGCCAGTCCGGCATGCTGGGGCCGATGTAGGCGTAGACCAGAAATAGCCCCGACATGATCGGCAACGCCCAACCCAGGGATCGCCGTGCGGCCTCGATGACAATCAGGAGACCAATGACACCGACCAGGATGTCGGCTGACGTTTCGAACCCGGCGCGGTTGCCGAGCGATGAGCCGTCCTGCCAGAGCCTCTGGAAAAATGGCTCGTTCTGTACCAGAACCCAGCCGCAGCACACAGTGGTCAGCACCGCCAGCAGAATGTCGCTGGCTTTGGCGACGGCGTTGTCCTTCAGCGTCGGGTGAATCGGGATGTTCAGGAAGCAGATGACTAGACCGAGCAGCGCGAAGACGGCGAGCTGGGGCTGCGGCGCCAGGACGGGATAGTTCACCTGCGCTAGGGTGAACGCGCAGAGCGCGACCGCCAGCACGCGAGAGACGAGCTGTCTGGGCGTCATTGTGACCACCACTACCGGCCTATGGCCAGATGCCAATCTCCTGGTAGTAGCGAATGGCGCCGGGGTGAAACTCGGTCCCGGTGTCGCGGATCACGTTGTTCTGGTTGATGGCGCGCCCGGCGGCGTGCTTTTCGACAACGCTGGCACGCTGCTCGTACAAGGTCTTGGTGATGTTGTACACCAGTTCCTCGTCAACGGCGGCCGATGTGATCAGGTGCATCGATCCGACATCGAGCCCCTCGTAGGCCTCTGTCTGGCCGCGGTAGGTGTTGGCNGGAATNGTGGCNGGNCGGAAGAANANATANTCNTCGNTNANCTGCNGTNTTGCNTCNTCNNCGAANGGNNNNAAGTGAATGNCNTGNGANGCNGANGCCTGGGTGATNGANGCGGTCGGNNCNGCNCCNCCNACGAANACGGCNGCNGCNGAGCCGTCGGCAATCAGGTCGACCGCNCCCGCCTGGGTGGCGTTCAGTGGGGTGAAGTCGTCGTACGTGATTCCGTGGGCCGCCAGGAGCGGCCCGACGAAATACTCGAACCCGGCGCCGGCTGGTCCGACACCAACCCGGTTGCCACGCAGGTCCTCAATGGTCTCGACGTCAGATCCTGCCGGCGCGATGAAGAGCGCCACGTTCGGCGCCAGCGTCATCACCGCGCGCATCGAGTAGGCCTTGTCCCAGCCCTCACCGCCTCGCACCGCGAAATACGTGATGGCCGCGTTCGACATGGCGAAGTCGAGTTCGCCGCTGTCGAGCCGTCGAATGTTCTCTTGCGACCCGCTCGTCGCCTCGGCCGTGGTGCTCCAACCGAATGCATCGCCGAATTCGTTGACCACCTCGGCCAGGGCGCTGCCCACGACAAAGAACGCGCCTCCGGGGGGAGCCGTGCCCACACTCAGAAATACACGTGACGGAGGTGCGTCACCCGNCTCGCCATCGTCACCGCCGCCGCACGACGCGGCGAGCGTGCCCACCATCAACACAACCAGAAAACCGACTCGGCGCATGCTGTTCTCCACCCGGGAACCGACGCGTCCTTTGCGTCGGCGAGATCCGCTATAGCCCGCACGCGGTCGCGGACGCTCATCAAACCCGTAATGCTACTCCAGCCAGCGCCTGACGAGCCACCGGCCGGGCCGCGCCTCCTACGCCTTTTCAGGTCCGAAGATCGAGAGCAGATGACCGTCGGGGTCGCGGAAATTGGCCGCTCACTGATCACCGGTGACGTTGCGGGGCGCGTTGAGGAACTCCACGCCGCGCGCGCTCAGCGCGTGGTGCGCGGCGGTGACGTTGGCCACCCCGAAGACCACTTCGGTGGCCCCGTCCGGCGGGGTCGCCAGCCGTGCGTGTGCCGTGCTCAGCGCTAGCACGACACCACCGGCGTCCAGGAATACGAACCCGTCCGATTCGACCTGCACCTCGAGTCCCAGGTCTCGCGATAGAAGGCACTCGCCCGGGCGAGGTCGGTGACGTCGAGGATGATGCTGTTAATTTGGGTCAGTCGGATGTCACTCATGGCGCCTCCACGACAAATCGACGTGCTTTCATCTCGAATCGCGGGAGGGCGCCCGCGTCAACCACCCGTACCGGTACGGTCAGCCCCATCGACTCGCGGAGCGCCTGCGCCACCCGGGTGGAGACGTCCTGGGATACGGACCCTGGGTCCAGCTCGAGTTCCACGGTCAGCTCGGACAAGGCGTCGGTCGCGGAAATCGTCGACCGGTATTCCACCACTTCAGGAAAGTGCCGCACCACCGCCTCGATCGCGGTCGGGTAGACGTTGACACCGCGTACGCAGACCATGTCGTCAGCTCGAGACAGAATGCCGCCGGCGGCCCTGACCAGCGTCCGACCACAGGCGCACGCCGTTCGGTCGACGCGAACCATGTCCCGGGTGCGATAGCGAATCACCGGACTGGCGGTGCGTCCCAGATTGGTCACCACCAGTTCGCCGGCCGCGCCGTCGGCGACCGGGTCTCCCGTCGTTGGGTCGATCACTTCGCAGATGAACTCGCACTCGTTGAGGTGCAGCCCGCNCGGCGCCTCCCAGCACTCGAAGCTGATCGGTCCCACCTCGGTCAACCCGTGGTGGTCAATGACTCGCGCGCCCCAGCCCGCTTGGATCTGAGCCCGAGTGGCCGGTATGCTCCCGCCTGGCTCGCCGGCGACGATCACCGTGCGGACGGTCCGCATCGGGTTGGCCTCGAGATCGAGGAGACCGGTCTCCCGGGCCACCTGCGCCAGTCTCAGCGCGTAGGTCGGGGTGCAACAGACGATGGTCGGCTGACTGGCGTCCAANAGTTGGAGACGTGTCTCACTCGACATGCCGCCACCGGGGATGCACAGTGCCCCTAGTTGCGACCCCGCGTCGAAGGCCGACCAGAACCCGAGAAACGGCCCGAAGCCGAACGGGAAGAAAATGCGGTCGTGGGCGGTGACCTGGGCCGCGCGAAACACGGTGGCCCAGCAGTGGATCACCCACTGCCAGCTGTCGTTGGTATCCAGCCACCGCAGGGGGCGGCCGGTGGTGGACGACGTCTGATGATAGCGGGTGTAGTGGTCGAGCGGTTCCGTGTGGGCCGTGCCCCAGGGCGGGGTGCCGTCCTGGTCAGCCGCTAGCTCTTGCTTCGAGGTTAGCGGCAGTAACCGCAGGTCGTCGGTGGTACGGAGCGNTTGGGCGCTGACCCCGGCGTCGTCGAGCTTCCGGGTGTAGAAACGGTTGGGGCCGTGGACGGCAGCCAGCAGGGTCCGCAGCCGGTCAAGTTGCCGCGCCTCGATGTGCGCGCGTAGCGCACACTCGGACGCGGGCGGCGCGAGGTGGGGCGCTCCGGTCGTGGTCATCNGTCGCTCGGCTCCACCGCGTGCACCTGCTGTTTGGCGGTCTCCCCGACGGGCGCGTCGGCCGGGCGGTCCTCGCTCGGCGGGACGGGCGCCACCTCGAACCGGTCGGCGATGTCTACCGGAATCGCCGTGGCGCGCATCGGCTTGTCCGGACGTTTGGTCACGCAGGCGATCGTCAGCGTGCCGCGCGCGGCCACCACACCGCCGGTCTCGATGGTCGCGGCATAGGACAGACTCTTGGTCGACTTCCGGGTGACCCGCAACACGACCTCGAATTCATCTTCGAAACGGAGCGGCCTGAGAAATTCGAAGCTGGTGGCCACCCTGGGGAATCCGATCGCGGCGTTGGGCACGGCGATACTCAACCCCGCCGCTCGCCACATGGCGTGCTCGGCTTCCTCCATGTAGCGGAAGAACACGCTGAAATGGACGATCCCGGCGCTGTCGGTTTCGTAGAACTGCACGCGTCGGGTGAGCCGAAACTCGCTGATCGCCACGGTGACAAGTGCCTAGGAACCGATCGCATCCGCCGGCTGTGTCGTGCGACCGGTGTAGCTGCCCAACGCGTCCATCAGCGGACGCAGGTCCTTGAAGACGTTGCCCACGAGCGCGTCCACGAGCTGCGGCTGCAGGTCCGGGTGCTTGCCGATGAACTCCCCGAAGTTGAACGCCGGGTCGTAGAATGCCAGCACCAGCCGTCGGAAACTGTCGAGCCCATGCCGGACATCTCGCTCATACTGTGCGAAGGTCGTCGCCGTTACCTCGCCCGTCTCGAGCGCCGCGTGAATGGTGTCGGCGGCCAGCTCACCGCTCTTCAGGGCCAGGTAGACGCCGGAGGAAAACACCGGGTCGAGAAACGCGAAGGCATCGCCGACCAGGCAGAAGCCATCACCGGCCGCCTGGGTCGCGCGGTAGCTGAATTCGCCGGTCACCCGCATCGGGCCCTGGTGCGTGCCTGGCGCGAGATGCTCCCGGATCCAGCGGCAGTCCTCAGCCTCACGTCGGAAAATCGCCTCCGGGTCCCGTGTCTCCCGATAGAGATAGTCGTGCTCGGCGACCACGCCCACCCCGACCGTGTCGTCCATGAGTGGGATGTACCAGAACCACCCTTTGTCAGGGATGTACGCCACGGTTGTTGCGCCCTCATCGAGGCCGGGGTCTCGCAGCGCTCCCGTGAAGTAGGTGAAAATGGCGATCTTGTTCAAGTCGGGGTCGCGCTGTTTCCAGCCCAGTTTGGCTGCCAGCAGCGCGTCCCGTCCGGTGGCGTCCACCACCACGCGCGCCCGGTGCGTTTCTGAGCCGCCCGGCACGTCCGCACGCACGCCGACTACCCGGTCGCCCTCCCGAACCACGTCGCGCACCGCCACGCCCTGCCGCACGTCGACCCCGGTGGCGACGGCATTCTCCAACATCATCGTGTCGAAGTCGCTCCGCCGAATCTGCCAGGTGCTCGCCCAGTCCTCGGTAATCGTCTTGAAGAAATAGAACGGCTGAGATACTTTGCCGCTGGTCGACACGAACTGCACGCTGTGCTTTCGGGGACTGCCAGACTGAGTCAGCCAGTCGAGCACGCCAAGACGCTCGAAGGTGAACCAGGTGTGCGGCATCAGCGATTCGCCGATGTGATAGCGCGGGAACGACTCGCGCTCCAGCAGCAGCACCTGGCGGCCGTGCTGCGCGAGCAGGGTGGCCGTGGTGGCCCCGGCCGGCCCGCCTCCGACCACGATGGCGTCGTAGGTGGATGTGGACATGATGGGTTGGACCTCGCGGATCTACACGGGCGGCAGCACTTCCACGACGTCGCCGATCTTTCGGCTTGCGTGCATGATCTCGGTACGTCGCCCGTACAGCGTCCGGGGCTCGCGCATCCAGAAGACCCCCATCATCTCGGGGTTTGGCGTCAGGGCGACGTAGCCCTTCACACGGCTCGCGTAGTTGAACCGGCCTTCCCCCATCACTCGTCCCAGCGGCACCTCGTTCTTGAGAATAGCGGCCTTGAGGCGTGTCTCGAACGCGCCGAGCTTGATGCGGATGGCGCCCATTTCGACCGGTCGCCCGCTGTATTCCTGGACCAGGAGGACCCGCCGAAAATACCAGCCCCCACGGGAAAACGTCGACAGCGCCCGCAGCACCACCTGCCCCCCGTAGTGGCGCTCGAGTGTGCTCGTCATGTCGTCGTCATGCACCAGCATCGAGCGATACGGGGCCGGGATCTGGTCCGGGGTCACCATGCGCCAGGCCGGCATGTCCACCCCGGCCCGGGCATACACGACGTTGAGCGGGTACAGGGTGTCTCGCGTCGACGGTCGCGCGGGCACAGCGCGGGTTCGTCGGGCGCGAGGCGTGCGTGTCGACTTGGCCATGGGGTGCACGGTGTAGCGGAGTGACTCGGGCCCGCGTTGCCGGTCCTATGTGTACCGAAGATTGGTGTGCTCGGGGAGGAAGAATCGCGGCAACAGGCTGTCCACCCGGAGCAGGCCGTCCCGCGTGAGGGCTATCTGATCCGCGTCAGACGCCATCAGATAGCCGTCCGCACGAAGCGACCCGAGCGCCGGGCCGAAGCGGTCCAGGAGGTCGACGCCGTACTTGTCGCTGAAATAGCCGGGACGCACCGATCCACGCTTGAGCTGCAACACCAGCTCACGGATCAGTCGTTCCTCATCGGTCGGTCTGAAGGCGCGGCTCAGCGGGAGCTCGCCGCGTCGTACGGCGGCCGCGTAGGGTCCCCAGGAGTCCTGGTTCTGCATGTGGACCCCGTTCACATGTCCAAACGAGGAGACGCCCAGGGGCACCAGGTCCGCACCTTGCCAGAGCTGGTCGCGATAGACGAACCGGGTCGTCTCCGGGTTCTTGACCGCCGTGTAGGCGCTGCTTACCGTGTAGCCGGCGGCCTCGAGCGCGTCGAACGCCTCACGGACCCAGCGCCGTTTGGTCGACCAGTTCGCCACCGATTCGGTGAACTGTCCGGTCCCTTTCAGGAGGTCGCTGCTGATTGTGGTGTTGTAAGGCAGCTCCATCTGGTAGATGGTCACGCTATCCGGGCTCAGCTCGATGGTCCGCGCCACGGCCGCGTGCCATTTCTCGTCCGTGTCGCCCAGCATGCCCGCGATGAGGTCGAGGTTCACCTGGGGGAAATCGAGGGACTGGGCAAATTCGTAGGCGCGGAAAATTTCCGCCGACCGGTGCGCCCGGCCATTGAGCTCCAGCACCTGATCGTCGAAGTGCTCGACCCCGAGACTGAGACGGGTAATGCCCATGTCGCGAATCTGCGACAGCTTTGGCTCGGTCAGCGTCCCCGGCTCGCACTCGAACGTGATTTCTTCAGCGTCGGTCCAGGGGGTAAGGGCGGACAGCCGATCGACCAGACTCTTCAACTGACGCACGGACAGGAACGACGGGGTCCCGCCACCAAAATAAATAAACCGGAGCGGCCGTCCGGCGATGGCCGGTTGAGTCGCGTACAGCTCCCACTCGCGCCCCACCACGTCCAGATAGTCAGCCACCTCGCTCGCGTTCTTGTCGGTGTATACACGGAAGTAGCAAAAATGGCATCGCTTCCGACAGAACGGAATGTGCAGATACAGCCCCAACGGGACGTCCGCCGGGCGTTGGGCCAACGCCGACTTGGCGTCGGTCCCTACCGACTCGGGCGTCCAGAGCGAGAACGGGGGGTAGTTGGCGACGAAATAGCTGCCGACGTCGGTCTGCTCGGGCGTCGTCGAGTGTCCAAGATCAACCATCAATTGCCACCATATACGAGGGTTGGCGTCCACTAGCCAAAGCAATACAACACGCCGTCCTCGGACCCGATCACCAGTCGGCCCTCGGCGATCGCCGGCGATGCCACCAACGGCGCTGCGGTGTCAAACTCCCACAACTTCTCGCCGGTGTCGAGGTCGAGGACGTAGAGTCGACCGTCGCTCGACCCCGCATACACCCGGCCGCCGCTCGCGGCCGGCGACGAATCGACCCGCGCCTTGGTGGTGAACGTCCAGCGTGGCTCGCCGCTCGCTTCATCGATGGCGTGCACCATCTTGTCGCGACCGCCGATCACGATCGTATCCGCCGTGGCCAACGCCGAGGAATAGAACGGGAAGTGCCGTTGCGGATGCTCGTATCTCCAGAGCAACTCGTGTGTGTCGAGGTCAATGCCGATTACTTCATTGTCGTAGGTGCCGAAGTAGACTTTGCCGTCGGTAATCACCGGCGACGCGGCAGTGTAGGCGCCGGCCGACAGACTGACGACCTCCTTGCCATCGCTGATCCGGACGCCGTGGAACAGTTCGTCGCACCCCCCGAAGTAGGCGACGCCGTCCCAGACCGCCGGTGTGGCATGGACGTAGTTTTGGGTTTCGTACTTCCATACCTGTTCGCCGTCGGCAATGGCCAGCGCGTACAAGAAACCGTCGTACGATCCGATCAAGACCCGGTTCCCGACGATGACGGGTGACGATTTGATTTCGCCCATCGTCTCGAAGGTCCAGCGCGCCTTGCCCGTCGCCGTGTCGACCGCATGGAACACACCGCCGAGGTCGCCGATGAACACCAGGTCTCCGGCCACGGCCGGCGACGACTCGCCGATACCCATGTCGCCGGTGGAATAGGTCCAGCGCTCGGTCCCGGTCTCGAGGTCGAGCGAGATCAACGTGCCGGCATAGGTCCCGACGTAGACGGCGCCGTCGACGATCGCAGCCGACGAGTCAATGGCCTCGTCCGCCTCGTATGTCCACTTCAGAGTCAGGTCGGCCGGCAGTGTGGACTCGGAGACCCCGTTTCCAGCGTCGCCGCGAAACTGAGACCACCTGTCGGAACTGGTCTGGGCCTGGCCCGCGTGTGGCACGGTGGCCAACGTCAGCGCCACCGTCAGAGCGCGGAACGACACTGTCATCAAAAGGCGCATCGATAGATCTCCAGGGCATCGGCTGCCGTAAACGGTCTTGGGTTGAATGAACCGGTCCATTCCACGGCGGCGTCATCGGCCAGCTGTGGCAGGTCGGTCTCGCGGACCCCCTCCGTACTGAGTTGCGACGGGAGCCTGGCACGATCGGCCAGATGACGCAGTCGAGCGGCCAATCGGTGGGCCGCGTCGTCGCCATCGGGATTCGGCGTGTCGCCCAATAGACGGCTGTAGATCGGCGCCGCCTCGATGCCGTTCCAGCGGACGACGTGCGGTAGCACGATTGCCAGCGCCGCCCCGTGGGTGACCTGATATCGCGCTGTGAGCGGATTCGCGCAGGCGTGGGCGGCGCCGAGCATCGATTGTTCGATGGCCAGTCCCGCGTGGAACGCCCCGAGCTGCATGGCGGCCCGGGCATCGACGTCGTCCGGGTGGTCGAGCACGGTCTCATAGTGGGCATTCAGCAGACGCCAGGACTCGCGCGCGAAGCAGTCCGACAGCGCGGTGCGCCGCGTCGTGACGGCCGTTTCTACCGCGTGGGCCAGGGCGTCGAAACCAGATGTCGCGGTGACCGAGGCCGGTTGCGAGAGGGTCAGGTCCGGATCGAGGATCGCCACTCGGAATGCCGCCTTTGGATCACCACAGGCCATTTTGACATGTGTCGTGGCATCGGCGATGACGGCATAGCTCTGCGCTTCGCTGCCGGTGCCGGCGGTGGTCGGAATGCCGATCATCGGCAGCAGCGGTTCATGCGCCTTGCCGTAGCCTCGGTAGTCTTCCATCCGGCCACCGTTGGTCAGCAACAAGTTGATGCCCTTGGCGCAGTCCATCGAGCTGCCGCCGCCGAGGCCAATGATCGCATCGACCTCGCGTGGACGTGCCGCCGCGCATCCGGTCTCGATCATTACCGTGTCGGGGTTGACGTCGAACGCGTGAAACGGCACCGCGCGGATGTTCGCAGACGCCAATTGCCGTACCGCCAGGTGAACATGCCCTGCCTCCACCAGCCCATGGTCCGCTACGAGCAGCGGTCGGCGGAAGCCCAACTCGGAGGCGATCGCACCCAGGCGGGTGATCGAGCCCGCTCCAAACACCAGACGCGTGCGGGGCTGAAACTCGAACGGCGTCAGCCGCTCGCGACCGATGTCCGCCGCTATCGCATTGGACGCCGTGGTGTCGCGGGGGGGGCCACACACTGTGACAATTCCTCGGTACGGGCTTCAGCCCCGGCGACCGCCGCGGTCGGACACCCGAGGCCGGGGGGGACGGTTCTTGCGCGGTGGCACCGCGAAAAGTCTGGGGCAGTGCGCCCGATGGGCCGAAACAGTCATCAGAGGGCATCGTGTGCCCGGCGCGGTCGCGAGCATCCTTGTATGGTAACAGTGATGTGACCGGCGCGGCCAGGCCAGGCGACTCCCAAGCTCGTGGCGAAACCCGGCGTCACGCCGAGATGCTGGCCTGGTACGACAAGTACGGCCAAGACCAGGCGCGATGAGGGAAAATACGGGCAGTTGCTGACCGAGAAAGCAACGCCGTCAACTGGAATGATGCGCACTCTAAATGCCGCGGGGCGTTCGCCACGGGTTGGGAGCCTCCGTCGACCGTGCCCGCAGGGTCTCTGACTGGTCACCGCCGTGTACGAGAGCTATTACCGTTTCCGCCGCCAACCGTTCAGTCCCACGCCGGACCCGGAGTTTCTGTGCAAGAGCGCCATCCACCAGAAGGCGCTCGAAGAGTTGCTGCGCGGCGTTCGGCGTCGCGAGGGGATGTTGCTGCTGACCGGGGACGTTGGCACGGGCAAGACCACCACCACTCGTGCGCTGCTGGGGTTACTGGATCGCGACATGTTCACGGCGCTGGGCGCAAACCCACCACAGTAGTGCCCTGGTTTTCGGGCCGGGCGGCCGCCTGCCTGCTCCCTCGTCGCGCCTAGCCAGCTGAGCGCCCCGCCCGAAAACCTAGGTTAGTGAAAAAGGTCCGCGGGGGTTTTCTGACGAGACTGGCGCCTCGTCGGAAAACCTAGACGTCCAGGTCGTCGGCGTCTTCGGCCCGGTCCATGATGAACCGGAATCGCGCTGAGGCATCCCGTCCCATCAGGTCCGTGATGACACGGTCGGTCCGCAGTTGATCGGCGATCGATACCCGGAGGAGACGCCGAGTCTTCGGGTTCATCGTGGTCTCCCACAACACCTTTGGCATCATCTCGCCCAGACCCTTGAAGCGAGTCACCTCCGGGCGGACTCGTCCGTTGCGTTGCGCGATCTCGTCCAGGATGGTGTTGCGCTGGTTGTCGTCCAACGCCCAGAACGTCTGCTTTCCGGCGTCAATCCGATACAGCGGCGGTTGGCCGAGATACACGCGGTTGTTGGTGATCAGCTTGGGCAGATACCGGTAGAGGAATGTCAAGATCAGCGTGGCGATATGGTTGCCGTCGGCGTCGGCATCCGCCAGGATGATGACCCGGTCATAACGGAGTCGGGTCAGTTGGAACTGCTTGCCGAGGCCGCACCCGAGGGCGGTGACCAGATCGGACAGTTCCTTGTTCTCGAGCACCTTCGCCAGTGGCGCGCTCTCGACGTTCAGCACCTTTCCACGTAGCGGCAGAATCGCTTGGTGCACCCGGTCGCGCCCCTGCTTGGCCGAGCCACCGGCAGAGTCGCCTTCCACCACGAACAGCTCGCTCCCGGTCGCACCCGGCGAGGTGCAATCGCTGAGCTTACCGGGCAGATTCAACCGGTTCGAGGTGGCGCTCTTGCGGGTCACCGCCTGCTGTGCCGCCCGGCTCGCGGCCCGGGCTCGCGCGGCCAGGGTGATTCGCGCCACGATCGCCTCGGCCACGCTGATGTTGTGATTCAGCCAGTGTTCCAGCGCGGGGCGGACCAATCCGTCGATCACCGAGGCGAGCTCAGGATTGTTGAGCCGTTCTTTCGTCTGCCCCTGAAACTGCGGGTCCGGCATAAAGACACTCAAGATCCCGGTGATCCCCTCCCTGATGTCCTCGGCGGTCAGCGTGACACCCTTCGGCGCCAGCCCGTGGGTGTCGATGAAGTTGCGAATCGCTCGGCCGAGGCCGGCGCGGAGCCCGTTCTCATGGGTGCCGCCGGACCCCGTCGGAATACCGTTCACATAGCTGCGCAGATGCTCGTCGGTCGACTCCGTCCACTGCAGCACCAGGTTCAGGCGCGTATTGGAGGCCGTGTGCTCGCGCACGACGGTGAATGGAGCCGCGTGCACCGCCGGCGTGTTCCGGTCGGCGAGAATACGCTGGAGATAGTCGAGCAGCCCTTCGTCGTGATGGAACACGTGCCGCTGGCCGGACGATTCGTCCTCGAACACCACCTTGACCCCCTTGTGGAGGTAGCTGGCGGTTTCCAGACGCTCGGCTATCAATCCGGCGTCGAAGGTCGTCTTGGGAAAGATCGTCGCATCGGGCCGGAAATACACCGTCGTGCCGGTGCCGCGAGCCTTGCCCACCCGTTTCGGCTTCGCGACCGGCTTGCCCTGTGTGAAGTGCTGTTCCCAGGTGGCACCGTCACGACGCGAGGTGGCGACCAGTTCTTTTGAGAGCGCGTTGACCACGCTGGCGCCGACGCCGTGCAAGCCTCCGGCTGTGCGGTAGGTGCCGTGCTCGAATTTGCCCCCGGCGTGGAGCGTCGTGAAAATGACCTCCAACGCGCTCCGTTTGCTTGTCTTGTGGAGGTCGACGGGTATGCCCCGTCCGTCATCGGTGACGGTCACCGAGGCGCCGTCGGCGTGCAGGGTCACCGCGATGTTGGAGGCGTGCCCATTCATTGCCTCGTCGACCGCGTTGTCGAGGATCTCCCACACCAGATGGTGTAACCCGGCCGGACCCACCCCGCCGATATACATACCGGGGCGCCTGCGAACCGGGTCCAGGCCTTCCAGTACAGTGATGTCTTTCGCCGTGTAGTTCTTCGCCATTGCCGTTGACCGCGGAGGGCGCTGGGATGCCAACCCTGCTGTGCCGAGGTGGGGTGAAGCGGCGGCCAGTGTAGCACGCGAGGTCCGGCCCTCTTGTTCGCTCGTCCTGCACGGGAGAAGGGACGTTCGTCGCTCGGGAGATCAATCGAGGGTGGGCACGGTCACCGGTGGCGGGATCACCCGGGTGAACTGGCCCCGCTGGAGCAACTGGCGCCCCTTCCCGCCGCGTCCGGTGACGCCGTACTTGGCGGTGCTGATGGTTTGGCTGGCGCCGCGATTGGTTTCGACGGTCAGGAGGTCACGGTCACCGGTGGAAGCGATGAAGCCGAGCACCTGATCCGCACCCGGCAGGAGCTTGATCAAGATGACCCCCTTGCCGGGGCCGGACAAAAAATTGATATCTTCGGCCGCGCACAACGTGGCGCGGGCCTGAGCTGTGGCGGCGATGATTACTTCGGCACCGGTCGTATGGGCGACGCCGACGACGTGGGCGCCGGTGGTCGGTCTGGCGAATCGCCGTCCGGCCCGGGTACTCGGTTCGAGAAACGGCTCCAGGCTGAAGCGCAGACTGTAGCCGTCGGTCGTGACCGCGACCGCGTGGCTGGGCGGCGCGCCACCTTCGTGCGCCGATGCGATCTTCGAGGCCACCCGCGGGTCCAGGCTCATGGCGGCCACGATACGCTCGTGGTCCTTCAGCTTGAAGAAGCGCTGTATCGGCTCGCCGTGACCGGTCGTGGCCGGAATGTCGGTGATGCGCAGGGTATAGGCGACACCGAAGCTGCTAAAGAACACACAGGTCGCGCGAGTGCTTCCGGCCAAGGCCGTCACCAGTCGGTCGCCCTCCCGGAGCCGGGTGGCGGTGACGTCGCGGACCTCTTTCTGNCGTTTGATCCAGCCGTCGGCAGTCACCAGGACGATGGCGTCCTCGTCCACGATGAAATCGTCGGCGCGATACTCGACCTCTTCCTCGACGCTCTCGATCACGGTCCGGCGCGGATTGGTCTTCGCGCTCCCGTAGGCCTGTTTCACTTCGCGCAGCTCGTCTCGCACGAGCGTCCACCGTCGCGCGTCGTCTTCGAGCAGCCCTCCGATGTGGCCGGCGCGGTCACGCTTCTGACCGAGTTCCTNGCGGATGACCAAAATCTCCAATCGTGCTAGGCGATAGACCTTCAACTCGAGAATGGCGTCGGTCTGTTCCGCGTCCAGCCCGAAGCGCGCCATGATCTTGGCGGCTGCGTCCGCTTTCCCGTCCGACGTGCGGACGATCCGCAANACCTCGTCGAGGGCGTCGAAGACCGTTTCGAACCCTTCCAGAATGTGGATGCGTCGTTCCAGCGCCGCCAGTTCGTGCTCGAGACGACGGGTCACGACGTCGAGGCGGAACCGCAGAAAATGCCACAGCACTTGATGCAGGTCCAGTCGCTCCGGCCGGCCCACTTCCGGTTGCTCGGTCGGNACCAGGCAGGTCAGGTTGACGGCGAAGTTGGTCTGCAAGGGCGTGTGCTTGAACAGATACGCCATGACCATCAGCTCGTCAGCATCACGCTTGAGCTCGAGNGCGATCCGAACTTCGTCGGTGGAGAGGTCCTTGACGTCGAGGAGTGGTGGCAGTTTGCGGGCGATGATGATGTCNGCGATGCGTTCGACCAACTGCGCCTTGTTGACCGTATAGGGGATGCTGGTGACGTGGATCGTCTTGGTGGACCGTGTCCCAGGCCCTGCTTCCCAGGTGCATCGCAGCCTGACGGCTCCGCCCCCGGTCGTGTAGATCTCCTTGAGTTCCTCCGGAGTGTTCAGGATCTGGCCGCCGGTGGGAAAGTCGGGTCCCTTGACGTAGGCGCACAGCCGGGCACTGCTCAACTCGGGGTTGTCGAGCAGCTTGAGCAGCGCCGTGCAGACTTCTCCCGCGTGATGCGGCGGGATGTTGGTGGCCATACCGACGGCGATGCCGGTGGCTCCATTGAGCAGCAGATTTGGCAGGCGCGCTGGCAGGACCACCGGCTCCGTTTTCGTCCCGTCGTAGTTCGGGCGGAACGGGACGGTATCCTGGTCGATTTCGCCTATGATCGCCGCGCTCAGCGGAGCCAGTCGACACTCCGTATAGCGCATCGCCGCCGCGGCGTCGCCGTCCAGGGAGCCGAAGTTGCCGTGTCCGTCGATCAAGGGATACCGCAGGGCGAAGGGCTGCGCCATCCGGACCAGGGTGTCGTAGAGCGCCGTGTCGCCGTGCGGATGGTAGCTGCCCATGACGTCCCCGACTACCTTGGCTGACTTGCGGGGTTTGGCATCAGCCGTGATGCGCTGTTCCCACATCGTGTACAGGATCCGCCGCTGGACCGGTTTCAGGCCGTCGCGGACGTCGGGCAGGGCGCGCGCGGTGATGACCGACAGCGCATAGTTGAGATAACGACTCTGTGCGGCGTCGATCAGCTCGATGGTTGTTTCGCCCGGCGTCGGGCGCGTGTCTGGCCTGCCCGTGTCGTCAGGCTCGTCGAAGAGCGGCGTGNCGCGACGCGGAGGTCGTTTGGCCATGGTCTGTTACGTGCGCGACGCGACGGCCGACGGGTTCGCGTCCAACACCGTCAGGAGTTCGCCCAGCACCATCGCGGTTGCGCCCCACACACGTTCCCCTTGCAGTTCGAAGTAGGGCACGCGAATCACCTGGTCCTGCCGCCAACGCCATCCCTGTCTCAGATGGTCCGGGTGCCGCAGTTCGTCCAGGGACACCTCCAGGATCCGCTCGACCTCCCCCAGGGCCGGCGTCAGCCGTGGCCGCTCGTCCGACACGGCCACCACCGGGTGTAACGCGAAATTGCTGACCGGGATGTACAGCGGTGAGAGCGGCCCCAGGACGCGCACGTCAACGGTGAGGCCGATTTCCTCGCGCGCTTCCCGGAGTGCGGCCGCCTCGACCGATTCGTCGCCGTCGACCGCACCGCCCGGCAGCGACACCTGGCCGGCATGCTGACCCAGGGTACCCGCCCGGCGTGTCAGCACCACATGCACCTGATGCGCCACCGGGTAGAACAGCACCAGCGCCGCGGCGGCGCGGGCTCCGCTGGGTATCACCCCCGCTTGCCACCCTATTCGGGGCCGCGGGGCGAACGCGTTGTGTGTGTCGTGGCGCGGTGCGGGGNCGTCGAGGGCGGCGCGAAACTGCGCTTCGATCTGATAGAGTGTCGGTGCAACTTCCACGTGCAACTCCNTATCCTACCGCGTCTCATGACGGTGTCCGTATTCTCGCTCGCCGCCTGACCGACACCGCATGGCCGACTCCGCGCCGGGCACGAAAAAGTTCGATCGGTCTATCGTCGAGGGGCCATTGGGTCGCGCAGTCTGGCATATCGCCTGGCCCACGATGGTGCAGAACGTCATCGGCGGGCTTCAGGGCATCATCGACCAGGCCATGGTCGGCAACTTCGTTGGGTACACCGGCAACGCCGCCATCGGGGTCAGCCTACAGCTCTTCATCCTCGTCATCGTGTTCGTGGCGTCCGTCTTCACAGGGATGGGTGTGCTGGTGGCGCGGTTCGCCGGCGCCGGCGACCGCCACAAAGTCAACAGGTCAGTCTATCAGGCGTTTCTGGTGGCGGTCGTACTGGCTGTCGGGGTGATGGCGCCGGTGGGCTATTGGGCGGCGCCCACGCTGTTGACGCTGATCAACGCGCCGGCCGAGGTGCAGGTCGAGGCGCTGCCCTATATCAGGATCATGTTCGTCTTCAGCATCGGCATGCTGATGTTCTTTATGTTCAGCGGCGCCTTGCGCGCCGCCGGCGATGCCAAGACTCCGATGCGCCTCGGCATCCTGATGACCGCGATGAATATCGTGTTCAACATCGTGCTGATCCGCGGGCTCGGACCGATTCCGGCGTTCGGGACCACGGGCGCGGCCATGGGCACGGCGATCGCCAGCGGCATCACCGGCATCATCTTCATGTGGTTGCTGTTTTCGAATCGGTTGGTCATCCAGTTCACGCGGACGATGTCGTTCCGTCCGGACTGGGACATAATCCGGCAGCTGTTCAAGTTTGGGCTCCCCGCCGGCATNCAGGGCATCGCCATGAACTTCGGCGGGGTGTTGATGCTCCGTTTCATCGGGTCGCTCGAGCACAGCGGTGAAGCCCAGGCGGCCTATGCGGTCGGCTACACGGAGCTGTTTTCGCTGATCACCTGGACCTCCGTGGGTCTGATGGGCGCCACTGCCGCGGTTGCGGGTCAGAACCTGGGGGCTGGGCAGCCTGACCGTAGCGCCCGGTCGGCACAGGCGGCGGCCCTGATGGGACTCGGCGTCGCCGCGTCGGTCGGCGTGCTGTTCTTCGCGATACCGCGCCCGCTGCTCTCGATCTTCGGTATGCACGATGGTGTCGTCGTCGACCTCGGGGTCGAACTGCTCGGCTATCTCGCCATCTCCGGACTGTTTGTCACCGTTGCGCTCGCTTACACGGGCGGGCTCCAGGGCACGGGCGACACACGGAGCCCGTTGTACATTTCCATCATCTCCCAGGTGGTCATGCCGCTCGGAATCTGCGCCGCCGTTCAGGCGACGTCCGGGCTCGAGTCGCACGACATTTGGCTCGCCATCGTCATCGGGCATGTGACACGTGCCGTCCTCAGCGTGATACGGTTCCGCCAAGGCAAGTGGCGCGACATCCGCGTCGATATCGGCTCGGCGCAGGCCTGAGACGCTATGGCCCGCTCGCTGCGGCTCTGCCTCGGGGATACACCCTATCGACGTCTCAATGGTTGACGGGTCACAGGATCACCCTTCCACGCTGGCCGCGCAGGCGCTCGGGCGGGTCGACCCGGACACTCGGGCGATCATTCCNCCGATCCATCCCTCAGCGATCTACGAACGNGCGGCGGACGGCAGNTACCCCGGTGGGCGCACGTACACCCGAGACCACAACCCCACCTACGATCAAGCGGAGGCGNTGCTGGCGTGTCTCGAAGGTGGGGATGCGGCACTGTTGTTCAGCTCGGGTATGGCGGCCGCGACCACCATCCTCGACACCCTCGAGGCCCGAGACCACGTCATCGCGCCTCAGCAGATGTATTGGACGATTCGGCGCTGGCTTGAGGAGTTGGCCGTCCGTGGGCGCATCGAACTNGACCTCGTCCCCAACGGTGACCAGGCGGCGCTCGAGCGTGCGCTGCGGCCCGGCCGCACACGAATTGTCTGGGTGGAGACCCCGGCGAATCCGACCTGCGCCATCACCGACATTGCCGCGACTGCCGAGCTGGCCCATGGCGCGGGCGCCCAGGTGGTCGCCGACAGTACCCTGTCGACACCGGTGCTATGCCGTCCGATCGAACATGGCGCCGATCTCGTCATGCACTCGGCGACGAAACAGCTCAATGGCCATGCTGACGTGCTGGCCGGCGCCCTGGTCACGGCGCGGCGCGATGACTTCTGGGATCGTATCGTCCACGATCGCGGGTGTCGGGGCGCGGTGCTCGGGCCGTTCGAGGCCTGGCTGCTCCTTCGTGGCATGCGGACGCTGTTCCTTCGCGTACCACGCTCGGCCGCGAGTGCGCAGCTGATTGCCGAGCGGCTGGCGTCGCATCCGGCAGTCGTCGAGGTGTTCTATCCCGGGCTCACGTCACATCCAGACCATGCGGTGGCGGCTCGGCAGATGTCCGGCGGCTTCGGCATGCTGTTATCGTTTCGTGTCGCGGGGGGCGCGGCCGAGGCGCGCCGCGTGGCCGGGGTGTTGCGACTGTTCAAGAACGCGACGTCGCTTGGTGGTGTCGAAAGCCTCGTCGAACATCGCGCCCCCGTCGAGGGACCAGGGACACCGGTGCCGGACGATCTGCTCCGCCTCTCGATCGGCATCGAAGCGGTTGCCGACCTGCTGGCCGACCTCGACCAGGCGCTAGGGGGCAGAGAGAGCACGAAATGAGCCCGNAAGCGTGCACCCGCCGGCACCGACCCTGATAGGGTGTATCGCCNGATTACACCCTTGTCGCATCTTGCCGGCCGGGCGCCGTGCGCTGAACACGGCGTCTGGCCAGGCCGCGCACATGCGCGCCCCCCGGCCACGGAGTGGGGCACTCGGGGTCTCCGCGGAGCGGCCGCGTGGGGTTCGGGGCGCAGCCCCGATTAAGGAATGCTTAGCTATCAACTGACCCAATACGGGCAGCCTCTCGAGCGGATCGAATCGGTGCGACCGGATCCGGTTGGCACCGAAGTGCTGCTCCAGGTCGAAGCCTGCGGCGTCTGCCACAGCGACCTGCATCTGCGGGACGGCTTTTTCAACATGGGAGCCGATAAGCGCCTCGACCTGTCGAAGGGACGAGAGCTGCCCCTGACCTTGGGACACGAGATCGCGGGCCGCGTCGTGGCGTGTGGCGCCGATGCCCCCGGTGTGGAGGTGGGTGAGCGTCGGGTCGCCTATCCGTGGATCGGATGCGGCGACTGCGTGACCTGCGCGGCGGGGGAGGAGCACCTGTGTCCGGGGTCGCTCGCGCTCGGCGTGGCCCGCCACGGTGGGTTCAGCGACTACGTGTTGGTTCCGCATCCTCGCTATCTACTTGACTTCGGTGACCGACCGGTCACGCTGGCCTGCACTTACGCCTGCTCAGGGCTCACCGCCTATGGCGCGGTTCGAAAAGTGCAGCCTCGGGTCGAGGGACGCCCCCTCGTGATCATCGGGCTCGGCGGTGTGGGGTTCGCGGCGTTGCGATTGGCTCAGGCGATGACGACGGCGGATGTNATCGCGGTGGACGTCAACGAGGCTACGCTCCAGGCGGCGGCACAGACGGGCGCCGCCGNGGNCGACGCGCGAGCCGATGACGCGCCACGACAGATCCGCGCGCTGACCGGCGGTGGCGCGGCGGCGGCGATCGATTTCGTGGGCGCTGAGACCACTACGTCACTCGGCTTCAAGGCNCTCGGCACCGGTGGGGTACTGGTGATCGTCGGGCTCTTCGGCGGGCAGTTCCGAGCGTCGATTCCATTGTGGCCGCTGCGGAGTCTTACGGTCCAGGGGTCGTATGTCGGCAGTCTCGACGAGATGCGGGAGCTGATGCGTCTGGTTGAGGGCGGCGCAGTGTCGCCGATTCCGATTCAGCCTCGGCCGCTGGGCGACGCGCAGACCGTGTTGGATGATTTGGGTCGCGGCGGGTCCGTGGGACGGATGGTGCTGACGCCCTAGTTTTTCCGACAAGGCGCCCCGTCTGGCGGTGTTGCTTCGTCGGTCACAGCCCGCCTGGCTGCTCCCTCCTCGCGCCTAGCTAGACAGACGCCTCGTCGGAAAACNCCTCCAGACGTTTTTCAGCANCCTGCTACTCGGTCTGTGACCCCGACGGGACTGACTGTGCGTCTGGCGATGGGCGGCGTGGTCGACCAAGTATCCAGACCACGCCTCCAGTCGCGACCGACACGGCCACCCATTGCAGCATCAGTCGCCGGGTGTCGATCTCCGCGGTCCAGAGCCTGAGAGGAACACCNCGATAGGTTCGGTTCACACGACCGAAACGGCCAGCCCCGCTCCTGCCGCGTGGCTCGCGCGTGCCATCGGGCGCGACCTGTCGACCTACGCTGATGAAGGCGTAACCAGCGGACACCCGAGTGTCCGGCTCGTCCGATCGCACGTGCACCCACGGCGGCATCAAGCCCATCAAGCTGAAGCACATCATTCCGACGCCCAGGGCGAGGTGCTTGCGGTTGGTCATCCCGCGGCCTCTCCGGCGCGNGCCTCAATTAGGCGTCGCGCCTCGTCGCGCAACCGCACGGTTTCGTCCCATCCCGTGTCACCGGGGTGGAGCGGTGAGCAGACGGTCAGCGTGATTCGTCCCGGACGCAGCAGCATCGTGTCCGCCGGGAAGACCTGCCGCGTGCCGGCGAGCGCGATCGGCACGACCGGACGCCCGGTGCTGGCTGCTGCCCGGAACGCACCCAGTCTGAACGGCAGGAGACCGGGTGCCCGTACGAACGTGCCCTCCGGAAAGACGAACATCGATTCACCGTCCGCGAGCGCGGCGCTGACGTCGTCGGCGCCTTCCATCCGGTCAGCCTGTTTCGTCTTCTCGATGGTGATGTATCCCGCTTTCGGAATGATGGTGCCCAATACCAGATAGCTCGCCAGACGGCCCTTGGCCGCGAAGCGCAGGTTCTCAGGGAGTATGGCGAGAATCACCAGGACGTCGACATAGCTCGCGTGGTTGGCGACGAAGATNGCCGGGCCGAGGTCGCGGAGGCGTTCGAGCCCGGTCACCGTGAGCGGGCATCCTGACGCGGCAATCACGACTCGGGAGAAGCGCTTCAGCTGGCGACGGACCGTGGTCGTGTGTCGACTCAGCCCGACCAGCGCCCACAGCGGCGGGATGGCGACGAGCGTGAGGCCCAGGATGTACCCGGTATAGACGAGACGTAGCAAGAGACGTCCAGCCTGAGAAAGGCGCCCCTTGGCAGCCTGCACGGCCAGGGTCAACCACTGGGTGACCATCGAGCCCGTGCCCCGGTCCAGCGACCCCGCCAGGTACGCATCTCTGGTCGCTCCGCGACGCACTTTCCCGCTGGATGTCTTGAGCACCGAGCCGGGCCGGGCGACCACGACCGTGTCCGGTGGAATCCCGAGCGCATCGGTGACNTGTTCGTGCACCGCCTGTCGGAGCCGCTCGCGGGCGGCGGCGTCGGTCTCGCGAGTTTCCGCCACTATGACGAGTTGCTCGGTGCCCAATGCCGCGTCGNCCACCCCGAAGGCCGCAATGCAGCCTTTGCGGACCCCCGGCACCGTCGCGACGACCGCCTCTGCCTCCTGGGGATAGATGTTCCGGCCGCCTTTGATGATGATGTCTTTTCGGCGTCCGGTCAGGAACAGTTCACCATCCGCGAAGTACCCCAGATCGCCAGTGTCGATCCAGCCGTCGTCTGTGGTGATGGCCCGCGTAGCGTCCGGGTTCCGGTAGTAACCGGCCATCATCGANGGGCCACGGAACTGGACCCGTCCTTCGATGCGCTCATCGACGACGACATCGCCTTGGTCGACCACACGGATCTCGTGTTCGGGAAGCGGCACGCCGCACGCGACGAACGCGAGCGCATCCACCGCCGTGCTCGGTGTGGCACGTCCGGTCGTTTGGAAGCTCCGGTCGAGATGGTCCACTCGGGCCGGAAACCTCCGGGGGGTGACCGCCAAGCCGACGGAGCATTCGGCCAGCCCGTATACCGGGCGCATGGCCTCGCGTGGCAGACCCATCGGGGCGAATCGCTCGACGAAGCGGGTCATGGTGTCCGGCAGGACCGCCTCGGATCCGTTGAGCACGTTGCGCAGAGAGCTGAGGTCCAAACCCGCGAGCTCGTCGTCCTCGATCTTGGCCACACACAGGTCGAACGCGAAGTTCGGGGCGACCGCCAATGTGGCCCGATGCGCGTGGATGGCCCACAGCCATCGCGACGGTCTCGACAGGAACGCGAGCGGCGAGAGAATTGCGACCGGAATGCCGGCGTACATCGTGCCGAGCCAGGCGCCGATGAGTCCCATGTCGTGATAGAGCGGCAGCCAGCTCACGACCACATCGGCCGGTCCGACCTCAAGCCCGGCCACGATGGCGCGGACGTTGGCTAGTAGATTGGCCTGCGTCAGCAGAACCCCCTTGGGTTGTCCGGTGCTGCCGGAGGTGTACTGGATCAGCGCCGGGTCCTCCGGCGTGAGCCACGGCGCCGGGTTGGCGGGCAAGGCCCCCGTCTCGGGCTGGTCCCGGGACAGATTGGGAGACAGCGCGTCCAGGGTTGTGACCGACGTGAGCGTCGGCACGCGTCCGCGCAGCAGGCCGGCGAGCCGCTCGACTTCCGCGAAGGTGATCATCAGGCGCGTGCCGGCGTTGACGAGGATGCCGACCTGGCGCTCGGCGTACTCCGCTATGCGGTCGGCGCGGAACGGGGGATAAATGGGCACCGGGATTGCGCCGGCCAGCAAGGTGCCGAAGAAGGCCGGAAAGAACGCCGACTCGGTGCGCAGCATGATCGTGACCGCGTCCCGGCGGCCGATGCCGCGGGCGCCCAGCGCTGACGCGACACGGACGGACTGTCGCCACAACCGGCCGTAGGTGATCGGCTGTTCCGAGCCGTCGTCCTGCCGAAGAAAGATGTGTGTACGGTCCGGCGTGGTGCGCGCATGCCATTCCAACACTTCGACGAGGGTGGTGGCCGACTCTGGCGCCGCCGCACCAATCCCGACGGCCGCGGCGAGCGGCGGACGTATCTCGATGCGCGCCGGCTCGGCCGTGCCGATCGCGCGTGCGAGGTCGGCCGCGGTGTCGGCGCCCGCCATCACCTCGTCGGGGAGCCGCACACTCAGTTCCCGGTGGATGCGAGTCAGCAACTCGACTCGTTCCAGCGAACCGATTCCGAGCTCACGTTCGAACGAGTCGTGCGGACCAATACCCGCGGCCGACGATCCTGGCCGCAACTCGGCTACCAACCGGCCGACGAGTTCGAGCAGCGTGCGTTCGAGCGCGGCGTCGTCGCTCGGAGGAGAGATAGGGTCGGACATGGGCGCGACCGGCGAGGCGCGCGTGCCCCGAGTGGTCATGATACTCCCACTCGTCTCGTNCCTCGCTGGTCGTGGCCCACCGCGTCGTCGGCGGCCGCGTGGGTTTCCGGGCGCAGCCCCGTGTGGCTACGGTCCAGTCTGGACCATGGTGATCGATGTGATGACGACCGGCTCGTTCGGAACGTCGGGAGCCTGACTGCCGGTGCGAACCCGGCCGATGTCGCGGACGACGTTCAGACCGTCGGTAACGCGACCGAACACCGCGTACCCGATGCCTTCCGGGGTCGGGTTCTTGAAGTTGAAGCTGGAGTTGTCATCGAGGTTGATAAAAAACTGCTGCCGGGCACTGTCCGGGGCATTACCCCGCGCCATCGCGACCGTGCCCCGACGGTTCTGGATGTTGCGGGTCGCTTGGTTCACGATCTGACCGCGCAGTCCTTCGGTTTTCGGTACGAGCTGGTCGTTCTCGCCCACCATGAATCCGCCGCCCTGGATCAGCATGTCCCGCATCGTTCGATGGAAGACGGTGCCGTCGTAGTAACCGGCACGCACGTAGCCGAGAAAGTTCACGACGGTAGCGATGACGGCCGTTTCGTCGCGGAACAGCTCCATCTCGAAGTCGCCCTTGGTGGTCGCGACGAGGACGCGTGGGTTCGGCGGGGGGTCCTGTGCACCCACCGGCGCGGCCATACTCAGGGTTAACGCCAAACTCAGCCAGACGGCGAACGCACGTAAAGACAAGGTTTGCTCCTAACTTGGTGATGGTCGCGGCGGCACCACGCGGCCTCNGCGCGGAGCGGCTGCCGATGCGTTGCCCCGCAGGGTCCGGACCCGACCCGCGTCCGGCTGGTCTCAGGTTCNTGCCGTATACGGTTCTACTGGACAGTGACCGAGAGGATGTCGACGGCGGTGGTCGGCACGTTTTGATACGGTCCTCGGTTGCCGACTTCCTCGTCCGCAATCTTGTCGACCACGTCCGTCCCTTCGGTGACGCGGCCGAACACGGCGTACCCATACTCGCCCGGCGTGATACCGCGGTTGTTGAGTGCGGCGTTGTCGGCCGTGTTGATGAAGAACTGACTGGTGGCACTGTCGACCACGTTGGTGCGGGCCATGGCCAGCGTGTACTTATCGTTCACTAAACCGTTCCGCGCTTCGTTTTTGACCGGCGGGTTGACCGGCTTCTGCTGCATGTCAGCGGTGAATCCGCCGCCCTGGATCATGAACGTCTTGATGACCCGGTGGAACACGGTGCCGCTATAGTGACCGCTCTCGACATACTCGAGGAAGTTCGCGACGGAGAGTGGCGCATTCGCCTGATCGAGCTCGGCGGTGATGTTGCCCAGGCTGGTTTCGATCACGACGACCGGGTTGCCCTGAGCGGTCGCCTGGGGCGCGTGCATGGTCACCAGGACCGCCAAGCAACAGCCCGCGAGGAGAGTCAGCGTTCTGACCGACATGGTAGGGTTCCTTTCNCCCCTGAGCGGCCGACGCCGCTCATTCAAATTTTGGTATCTTGCGATCCAAACAAACGTTGGTCGAACGAGCAAGGGAGCGTTCGACCGCCTCTCACGCCGGTTTTGCGTGTGACGGATGATCCGCCAATTCGGNCCAAAGTATGCATAATTCCAGGTGGCGCTGTCCAGTGCGGCCAGGCCGGTGATTCCTAGGTTGTCGTAAAGACCAGATGAGTTTACTCGATCGTCTTCGGGGTCAGCCCAAGTGGCAGCATGCGGACCCGTCCATCCGGGCCGCCGCCGTCGACGACCTCGACGACGATGCACAGGAGTTGCTCCTGGNGATTGCCACCGAAGATGCGGACCCCGGCGTGCGTTCGGTGGCGGTGATGCGGCTCACCGATCCGGCGGTGTTGGGGAGTATCGCTGCGTCCGATCAGGACGACGGNATCCGGACCGACGCCGTCGCGGCGCTACGCGAGATGGCGGTCGGTGGGACNGACACTGACGTGGCTCGTGCGGCACTGTCCGGNCTCTCGGAACCGCGCGATCTGGGGGAGGTGGCGCGAGTTGCGGCCCTCGAGTCGGTCAGCCTGGCGGCGTTGGAGCGTCTCGACGCGCAGAAGACACTCTCCGCGGTGTCACGTCGGTCGGCGCATCCCGCCGTGCGCTTGGCGGCGCTGGCGCGGGTGACCGACAGCGACGAACTGCTGGCGGTGGCCGTCAAGAGCGACTATCGCGACATCGCGCTCGCCGCATTCGAGCGGGTGTTGGCCCAGGCACCAGACGACCGGGAACGCCTCAAGACCGTCGGCGCTCGGGCTCGCCTGAAGCCGGTGGCAAGGCGAGCCAAGGTGGCGCTGGCCGCGCTTGATGCGCAGCCGGTTTCCCCACCGTCGGCCGGTCGCCGACAGCAACGGGAACGGTTGTGCGAGAGTGTNGAAGCGCTGACCGGCACGACGAACCGGGACCTCGTCCGCCAGGGTCTGGTCGACGCGGAGCGGGAGTGGGCGGCGCTGGACTCGGTGGCTCGTACCCTATCGGTCCTGTCAGCACCCTCCGGCCGGACGGTNGATTCCATGAGTACCGATGACGACGAGACCGACCCGGATCCGGCCGCGGCCGAGCGTTGGGCCAACGCNCTGGCCCGGGCGGTCGAGCACATGGGTCAACTCGACACGGAACGGGGTCGGGCCGACCGTCGGAGCGAGGCGCGGATGGTGGCGTTGGCGGCCCGCACGGCCCTGTGTGAGCGGTTGAGCGGCCTCGTGTCCGCCCCCGCCGTCGATGCGGACGAGCTGGTCGCGGGTGTGGCCGCCATCCGGGCTGAGTGGGCGGCGTTGGCCGTTGCGTCGTCGTCCGACGAGGCCTCTCCGAACGACCTCCAAGATAGCGTGTCGGGTGGGGCCGACGCCTCCCAGGGAGAGGCGGCGCTCAATCAGATTCAGCGGCGCTTCGACGAGTTGCTGACGCGGGCGGACGGTGTGGTGCAGAGCCGTCAGTCCGCCGGCGAACGCGGCGCGCGACTGACCGAGCTGGTGGCCGCGCTCGAGCAGATCAGCGGGACGGTGGCGGCCGACGAGCTGAAGCGACGATGGGCGGCGCCGCACGCCGAGTGGCGCGAGCTGATAGGCGCCTCCGAGCCGCACGAGGTCGCCGATCTCGTGACACGCGTCGAAGGCGCCGCCGCGAAACGGGCCGAGCGTCTCGAAGAGATGCGGGAGGCTCGGTCGAAGCGTGAACAGGCGAATCTTCTCAAGCAGCAGCGCCGGTGCGAGGAACTCGAGCAGGCGGTAGCCGACGAGACGCTTGAGCTTCCTGCCGCCGAGCGGGCGTTGCGTACGACCCGGTCGCTGCTGGGCAACCTTGAGCGGCTCCCGCGCGAGGACCGCGTGGCCCTGACGACACGCCTGCGTGAGGTGCAGACCGGTCTGACCGGGCGTGTGCGCGAACTGCGCGGCCTCGTCGAGTGGAAACAGTGGGCCAACTTGAGCGTACAGACATCGTTGTGTCACCGGCTCGAAGCACTGGCGGCGGTCGAGGACGACGCCGCCGTGGCGAACGAATACAAGGAGGTCATGCTGGCCTGGCGGCAGGCCAGCGAAGTGCAACCGGGCAAGGGTGACGAGATCTGGAAACGCTTCAAGGTGGCCCACGATGCGATACGCCCGCGGGCGGAGGCGCACCTGGCCCGGCAGGACGCGGTGCGGCAGGAGAACCTGGCGAAGAAGATCGCGTTGTGCGAGCAGGCCGAACAGCTGGTCACGTCGACGGATTGGATTGCGACGGCGCAGCGCATGACCGAGCTGCAGGCTGACTGGAAGCACGTGGGGCCGGCCACCCGGAAACAGGAGCGTGAGGTCTGGAATCGTTTTCGGGCCGCGTGCGGAGAATTCTTCAAGCGTCGGCGCGACGATCTCGCCGAGCGGAAACAGGTGTGGTCGAAGAATGCCGCACTGAAAGAGGCCTTGTCCCAGAGGGCCGAGGCGTTGTCAGACGAGAGCGACCTGGCGGTCGCGAAAGAGACGGTTCGGCGGTTGCAGGCTGAGTGGAAGACCGTGGGACCGGTCCGGCGAGCCCGGTCCGAGGCGCTCTGGACGCGGTTCCGCGCCGCCTGCGATCAGGTCTACAGCCGCTCACAACAGGCGACCGCGGCCGAGTTCGAAGACAAGCTGACCGCGCGGGCCACCGTGTGTGAGCGGCTCGAGGNGCTGACGCCGGACCGGGACGCCGACGCAGGGGACCCGCCTGACGGTCTGAAGAGTCTGGTGGCGACGATCCGGACGGATTGGCGGCAGCTACCTCCGGTGCCGCGACTCCAAGAACGGGAACTCACGGCGCGCTTCCAGGCCGCCTTGACCAGTGTTGTGGAACGGTATCCCGCAGCGTTCGCCGGGTCAGACCTGGACCCGGAGCGCAACCGAAGCGCGCTCGAGCGGCTGTGCGAGCGGGTTGAGGCACTGCTTGACGACGCGACAGAGTCGTCGGNTGGCGAAGACCGGTCGCCAGCNGAGGTNCTGGCGGCGCAATGGCGGGANGCCCTGGCTAGTAATACGATGGGCGCCCGGGTGGATCCCGCGGTGCAGGAACGTGCCGACATTGAGGAGGTCAAGCGGTTGCAGACCGAGCGACGCAGTCTGGGTAGCGTGCTTGGCGAAACCGGTCAGCAGCTTTCGGACCGATTTCGGACCGCGTGCGACCGTTTCTTTCAGCAGCACCCACCGTCTGCCGGTCGGGCGCCGCGGCCGCGACACGGCGGTCCTCGAACGGCGCGTGTCCGGCGGTCCGAGCCTGGCGCGCGCGGTCGTGCGTAGTGGTCCTGGTCACGAATACGGCCACCTATCGAGGGCGTCGAGGCGCCCGGGTCGGCCCCCGAGCCGTGCCCGCGGGTGTCCGGAGATGTGTCGCGGGTCGCTCGCGGTGAGGCCACTGTCCAGCCCGGGTCCAACATGCACGCGTTCCATCCGCTGGTCGCCGACTGGTTCAAACGCCGATTTGCCTCGGCCACCCCATTGCAGTTGGAAGCCTGGCCACGTATCGAGGCCGGTGATGATGTGCTCGTGTCCGCCCCCACCGGTTCGGGCAAGACGCTCGCCGCATTTCTGGTCTGTCTGGGTCGGCTCCTCGTTGCCGGTCTGGCGTGAGCTCCTGGGGACGTTCCGGCGGATGGAAGCGCGCGGGGAGATCCGGGGCGGTCGTTTCGTGGCCGGGTTTGTCGGCGAGCATTTCGCGCGACCAGAGGCCGTTGACCTGTTGCNCGGTGTCCGTCGAGATGGCCCGGCGACCGGGTCGCTGAGCGTGCCCGCGGCGGACCCCCTCAACCTGACCGGTATCGTGTTGCCCGGGCCGCACGTCAGTGCTCTGTCGGGCGGCCTCGTCGAACTGCTGCCCGCCGCCGACCCGACCGCGGTTGTAGCGGGCGCACCGGGCACCACCGCCCACACGGCATGACGGGGGACGCGCGGAGCGGGTTGCGGTCGGTTAGAGTGACACCATGATGACTGTNACTGTGGGCCGTGTCGTGTGTCGTGCCTCATTGGTGACCGGGGGGCTGGCGTTCCTCTCGGCCTGCGCCCCCGAGACCCAGTCGGCGCCATCGTCCATTCAGGCCAACGTCGAGGTCCTAGCGTCGGATGCGTTCGAGGGACGGCTCACGGGGACCGACGGGATCCGGTTCGCGGCGAACCACATCATTGCGGAACTCGAAGCCTTTGGCGCCGAGCCGCTCCCCACGGCGGACGGCTACCGCCTGCCGTTTCAGTTCACCGGCAGCACCATCGATGGTGGCACGCGAGTCCGGCTCGACGGGACGGATGGGCTCGAATGGAGCGATTCCGAATCGGTGCGGGCGCTGTCCTTCTCGGAGTCGTCGGAGGTGAGCGGTCCGGTGGTGTTCGCCGGTTACGGCCTCGTGGTGCCAGAGACCGATGGATTTAGCTATGACAGCTACGCCACGCTGGACGTCACGGACAAGATCGTCGTGGCGCTTCGCTATTTTCCGGAGGACGCCGAGCAGGACCTTCGGTCCACCTTCTCAAGATACTCGTCACTGCGTTTCAAAGCGCAGGCGGCGCGTCAGCGCGGCGCCAGTGGGTTGCTGGTGGTGACTGGTCCCCGATCACCCAATGCGGGGGCGCTGGTGCGTATGACCGGCGACACCGCGGTCGCTGATTCCGGGATCGCCGCGGCTAGCGTCAGTCTGTCCGTGGCGGACGCGCTGTTCGACTTGGTGCCAGATACGACGCTGGAAGAGGCGCAGCGTGCGCTGGATTCNGGAAACCCGCACGTCAGCGGATTTGCGATTCCGGTCGCCCTGACGCTGGAGGCTCGGGTCGTGCGTGAGCAGCAGACCGGTCACAATGTGGTCGGCTACTTGCCGCCCACCGGCGACACGACCCTCGACCGACCGTATGTCGTGTTGGGCGCCCATTATGATCATCTGGGCCGAGGCGAAGATGGCAGCTCGTTGGCCAAGGCGGAGGAAGCGGGCGACATCCACAATGGCGCCGACGACAACGCGTCAGGGGTGGCGGCCGTGCTGGCCGCCGGCGCTGAACTGGCGGCCCAGGAGCGTGCTCGTGGGGTCGTCCTGGCGTTCTGGTCCGGCGAAGAGCTCGGACTGCTCGGTTCGGCTGATTTCGTCCAGAGCGCACCGGTGCCGATGGGCCAGATCGCGGCCTATGTGAACTTCGATATGGTGGGTCGCCTGCGCGACAACAAGCTCAGTGTCCAGGCGCTCGGTAGCAGCAGCATCTGGGCTGATCTGGTGGACGAGGTCAATACGTCGTTCGACTTCGAGCTACAGAAAGTCACCGACCCGTATCTGCCGACCGACGTCATGAGCTTCAACTTGGCGGAGGTGCCGAGCCTGGCGCTGTTCACCGGAAGTCACGAGGACTATCACCGGCCGACGGATGACCCGGAGACGGTCAATTTTGCCGACCTTGAGCGGATTGCCCGATACGGCGCGGCGATCGCCGCCCGCCTCGTCACCGCCTCGGCCCCACCAGATTTTGTCCGCGTGGAGCGAACGGGTCAGGAGGGCGGCCAGATGCAGATCCGCCTGTACACCGGCACCATTCCCGACTATGCCTCAGAGGTGGACGGACTCCTGTTGTCGGGGGTCATGGGCGGCGGTCCGGCTGAAAAGTCCGGTCTGAGAGCAGGGGACATCATCGTCGAGCTGGCCGGGCAGTCGATCGCCAATATCTACGATTACACCTACGCGCTTGACCTGCTCAAGGTCGGTGAACCGACCCCGGTCGTTTTCACGCGCGATGGCGAGCGGAGGGAAACGGAGCTCATTCCCGAGGTCCGAGAGTAATCCACACCAGACGTGTGCACCGTTCAGAGTCTAGGTGACGGCCCGCGACGCGAGCGGGCACGTCGTGGCATCCGGAGGCATGGTCCTGATAGTGTTGGAGGGTTGTCAACCTGGCGGGCGTCGCCTGCGGTGTGCATGCAATCCACCAACCGTGTNGGGATGGTCCGAGACGACTGAGACCATATTCCCTGTGTTCGAGTCTTATCCACATGATGTGTTGTGAACCGCGCGCCGGCCGTCGATGGCGCCAGATTTCATCGACGGTCCTGACGTCGCTCTGCCTTGCCGCGAGCGCCTCCGGCCAATCGCGCGGCGGGTTGGTGGGGACCCTGCGGACGCTCAGCGGCGACGTCGTGGGTGACGCGGTGGTGACCGCCACCAGTGACGGGCGAGCCCGGGGCGCGCGGACCGACGAAGAGGGAGAGTTCCTGTTCGAGGACCTGGTTCCCGGGTCGCACATCTTGACGACCGACCAGACGCCGCTAGTGGTCGAGCCGGAGAGTCCGATCGATATCGTGGCCGGAATCATGATCCGTCGCGATCTGACGCTTGTGCCGCCGGATCGGGCGCGCGGAGGGTGGCAGGCCGATCGCATGAAAGAGGGGAATCCCGGTCTGTCAGCGTCAGTATTCGACACCCAGGCGGTTGCTGGCGGCCGTACCCCGCTGGTCCGCGTCGTCGAGCGGGTACCCGGGATGACCGTCGGACGCGCGGGAGGTGTTGGTCAGGCGACCACCATTCGTGTGCGCGGTGCGGAGGTCAGCACGCGTTTTCAGGTAACCGACGGCTTGCCGCTTGACGATCTCACGAACCGACTGCATCTCAGCGCTCCTGGGGCGACCGACATCGTCGAGGTGGTCCGCGGCGTCCCCGCGAGTGCGCGCGGTACGGAACTGGCGGGCCTGGCGCACGTCGTGCGCCGCTCGGTGGACGAGACCAGTCCCTTGCTCGCGGTTGACGCGGAGGGGGGAGAGTTGGGCTGGCGGCGGCTCGGCGTGACGACGGCTGGCCGACGGGGCAACTACGACTGGAGTCTCGGCGCCGCGAACCTGGAAGCCGCCAACGAACAACCGAATAGCCTGTATTCACAAACCGCCGTCGCCGGAAGGTTTGGTATGCGAAAGGGCGACATCTCGACTCAGATGATGTTTCGGGGCGAGACGAGCGAGTTGGGGCTCCCCGGGCAGACCCTATTGGTGCCGGCCGATCTGGACGCGGGGGAGGACCGGACCCAGTGGACCGCTGGAGCGATTCTGCGGTTACACCGCGGCCCGACCAACAAACACGAGCTTCGTCTCGTCGCGTCCCAGACNAACCGTCGCTCGTTGAATCCGCTCGACTCCGGATCGATCCGGCTGCAGTCGGCCGAGACGGGGGCGCTGCAGGTCGAGATNCCAGACTTTGCGAGCACGGACGGGCTGCGAAACGATATCCAGGTGGCGCGTGCCACCTACGAATATACGTTTGTGCCGGATGAGTTTCACTTCATCACCTTTGGCGGCACCGTCGAAGGTCAGTCGGGGCGCTTTGGTCTGAGCGACACCTTCGACCAGCAGCGGCTGAATTTCGCGCTCTTCGGAGAAGATCGTCTCCAGGCCTATGACAACCTCCAAGTGACGGTGGGCGGGCGCTTGATGCGTAACGGTCCGTTCGCTATCTCCGCCCAGCCGCGGGTGTCGATGACCTACGAGCTGGGGCGCGGATTTACCGCGCACGGCAGCGGTGGATACGGCATCGGGACGCCAANNCTCGAACAACGATTCGGGGCGACGTTCGAGCGTCGTGGCATGGAGGAGNTGTTACAAGCCAAAAGTGTCATCTTCGATGGCGGCGTCGGCGGGTCTTTGTGGCGGGGACGAGTCGGGGTCGACCTGACCGCGTTTTACCACCAATATGACGATCTGATCGTCCTCGCGGATCTTGACCTGCCTGGCCTGACATCGAACGAGACGTTCCGCCAGTTGACGTTGGCTGAGCGGGCGCAGCTGGACCTCGACGTCGCGGCCGGACTTCGCGGTCCGCTTATCGGCGTGGCCACCGACGTCCGGACCGGTTATGCCAACCTGCCCCGTAGCCGGACCTATGGGGTGGAAGCCACCGTGTCGATGTCGCCGATCNCCCAAGTGGAGGTAGAGGCGGTCTATTCGTACACCGACAGCCTGGTAATGACCGGTTTTGGTCCGATCAGGCCCGGACAGCCGTTGCCGGAGGTGCCGCGGCACCAAGGGAGCGTGACCGGCGACCTTCGCCTCGGCCTCGTCTCGGTGGGGGCCACGNTTCGCTATGTGGGCTCGCGAACGGCCGGTGTCGATTTCGTGAGTCGTGTACTGGGTCTTGATGTGCTGGACCGCTACACCCGGTGGGACGCCCGGGGGCTGGTCCAGGTGAGTGACGGGTTCGCCGTATCGGTGGTGGGGGAGAACCTGACGGACGCGGTGTATCAGGAAGTGCTTGGGTACCCCGCATTGGGACGCCTGGTGCGAGCGGGCCTCCACATNTCGTTTTGATCGCTGGATTCGCGGTTCGTCTGGTGTGGTGACGGAAGGAATTCGAGGATGTTCGGGAGACGTTACATTGCCGTGCTGCTGGTCGCCGCCTTCTCGGTCGTGGGGTGCNAAGAGGGACTGCCGACCGNACCCACAGNCCCTGTCGTCTCGCAAGGCAACATGCANTTGGTGGTGCTCTCTTCGGCGCCGGCAACGCTGACCGCTGTGCCCTCTACTGGAGTGACCATCATGGTCGATGGCGCGCCAGTGATACTGCCGTGGAAGGTATCCTTTGCNCTGATCNNGAACGTGGGGGTCGANCATGAACCGGTCACGATCACCAGTGTGACCCATACCGTGCGACAAGCGGTGGGCGGCATCGTGGTGGTACCGACCTTTCCGGACAGCGAGGAGTTTCTCGTCGAGCAGCGACCTCGCGACAATCGGATCGAGTCGGGTGGCGAAGGGGTCATCGAGTTCGACGTCTGGTATCTCCTGCCGAACGGTGGCCGGGAAGCGGTTGTCACCGTCAACGTGACATTCACCTCTGACATCCGGGGGCTGCTCCTTAGCTCGATCGAGATTCCCGTAGCTCCCTGACCCCACCACGACCCCATCACACGCACGGACGCCGCCTTTGGCGCCACGGCACTCCGGCGGCTACGCCGGGCGCATGTCGATTNNGTTCGGGTTCGGCGGCCGACGATCAGCGACCNNTGGGCTGACCGTAGGTACGACTGAAGCCGTTTCGGCTGTTGGTTACCGTGAATGAGCCGTCGCGTCTGGCCGCGATGTGGGTCCAATACGCCGTGCCTAGGTGGACGGCTGCCTCATCGTTGTCGGTCGGTGCGAAGTCCTGGAGATTCGCGATGAACGACGCCGGCCGATTGGCGTCGCCGACTGCGACCGCGTAGTGGTTTTGCCACAGGTCCTCCAGGCTCTCGACGCGTGTCAGGCTGTCGAACGTGAGTGGCCCGCCGCCCTTGCGTGGCCCGTTGTTCATGACTGCGACCCGGGGCTCGAGCGCCTGGACGAGCGCATCGGACCCGGATGTGTCGGAGCCGTGGTGGGACACCAGGTACAGATCCACCGTGCCGACCTTGTTGTCCGGACACATGAGCGGCTGTTCCTTGTTCCAGGTCAGATCGCCCATGATCACAGAGCGGAACTGTCCGAAGCCGATGAAGGCGCTCACCGATCGTTGGTCTTCGGCGTCGCCATACCGACTGAGGATATCCTCGCCATGGAACGTGAAGTCGGTGCAGTGCGGATTGGGTCGGCCCGCACCTGGTAGAGCGCTGGTCAGCACCGCACCGTCAGACGCGATGATCCGCACGTCAAGTCCGTCGATCGGCACCGCGTCGCCGGGGGCTACCGTCCGATGCGTGGCGCCGCGTCTCAGGGTCACGTAGCGGCCGAAGGCAGCCCGGGGGCGCTCGCCCTCGTCCACCGTCGTGCCGTGGTCGAGGTAGTTCACGATCGGCAGCCGGTCAGCCAGTTGCTCCGCACCGCCCATATGGTCCGTGTGGAAGTGCGTGACGATGAGGTGGTCGATTCGAGTGAGACCCGCGTCCTGAGCGGCCGCGACGATGCGATCGGCGTCACGCCCGTCGAATCCTGGCCAGCCGGTGTCGATCAGCATCGACTCGCCGGATGGCGCGACGAAGAGCGTCGCCTCGCCACCCTCGACGTCGATGACGTAGATGTCGAGCGTGTCCGGGGTCTGGCCGCTCAAGGTGGCGGCCGACAGGACGGTGACGCACACGAATACGGCCGAGGTGATACGCATGGCGCCCTCCCGGGGTCTGCGCGAACGGGACGCGCGGCCGTGCTGCGCGGTCCCGTCGATGACACAGGCGGGCCCTGGCGCGCTACGTCTGTCCGGTACGGTCTACTAGTTCCCGATCGGGTCCGACTGCGCGCCCGTCTGGACCGCCCAGAGACGGTTGCGGGTGAGGAGATACATGACACCGTCACGCACGACCGGGGTGCTGTAGACCGAGGCGCCCATGTTGATCTCGCCCAGNAGTTCCATNTCTTTGCCGGCACGGAGCACCGCGATGTCGCCGTCCTCGTCGCCCAACATCACTTTCCCGTCGACGACAAACGGCGAGCCCCAGACGGCGGCAAAGGCGTCGTAGGTCCAGAATTCCTCACCGGTGTCTGCGTCGAGCGCGTGCAGGAAGCCGGAGAGGCTCGAGATGTAGAGGACCCCGTCGGCGATGGCGGCCGTCGACATGGTCCGATAGAAATCGTCGCCGTCGCGGCTCCACACCTTGTGGGTGTCCGTCACATCGCCGCTGCCAGTAGCGTCAATGGCGTAGAAATGGCCGGGCGCTTCACCGTGTTCCGGGTCCTGTCCGACGCCCACGTAGACCCGGTCGTCGTAGATGACCGGTGTCCCGAGGATGTTGTTGCGGGTGCCCCGGCCGCCGAGAATCCACTCGGCGTCCTTCGGATTGCAGTCGAATGTCCAGATCGTCTCGCCGGTTGTCGCGTCGAGACCGTAGATGATCCCGTTGGCGCCGGCGACGACAATCTGACCGGTGCCGTTGATTTCCGCGTAGGCTGGATTGGTCCAGCTACCGTGCAAGATGCCTTCGCCGACATCCGTGTTTTCCCAGATCANCTCACCGGTGTTCTTGTCGAGTGCGATCATGTGCGGCGAGAAAGGTGACGGGATGTTCACATGCCCCTCGTCGACACCGTTGCTCGTTATCGTGTAGAGCATGTCGCCGATGATCAGCGGTGACCCGGTGGCGAGGTTGTGAGGAAACACGTCCAACTCGCCGATCATGTCGTAGGACCACAGGATGTCCCCGTCGGTCGGCCCGGTGCCGGTCTCNCCGGTGAACGGCCCGTCGTTACCGTTGGCGAACCCGTTGGCATCGAGGCACACGACGTGCGCCTGATTCGATACGTACCAGACTCGGTCGCCATCGACGAAGGCGGTCGAGCAGACGCCCTGCAGCGGCCAATCGTTGACACGCCCAGCTGACAACTTGTCGTGCACCATCTGCCATGCGAACTCACCGGTCGTGGCGTCGAACGCCATCAGGACGCCCTTGTCGCCGTCGTAGGCCGGGTCGCGGACGCCTTCGTTGTTCGTGCCCACATACACCTTGCCGTTGCCCACCGTCGGCCCGCCATAGGCCTGGGAGCCGACTGGTTGGGTCCAAAGGATGTTGGCGCCGGTCCTCGGATCCCAGCTGTCAGGTACGCCGGTGGCGTCAGACACCATGTTGCGCGACGGTGTATTCCCGAACATGCCGGCCTCGCCTTGTGCTTCGGCGATGCTCGTGGTCCCCGTCGTGATGAGGCCAACTATCAAGAGAAAGATCACGCGCTGTCGAGTCATTCGTTCTCCACCACACTGACGTTGTCAAAGTAGATGTTGATTGGCGAATAGCCGATGATGCCGGGACTGCCGGTTCGATTTGGCAGCGGGTCTTCGGCGGTGATCGTCCAGTCCGTCGGTTCAGTTNCGTCGCGCGCCCACACCTTGCCGCGGACAATGCCGCGGTCATTCTCGATGTCGACCCGCAGTTTCAGTCGATACCAGGTATCAGGTTCCCACGCAAAATCGACTTCTTCCTTGATCCGGAGTTCTGCTGACCAGGACTGAATCTGGACCTTCTGCCGGTTGCCCTGCAGGTCCATCGTGTACCCGCTGTTGATTAGACCGATATCGGGACGCCGCCGTCCTTGCTGGGTCGAGAGCACGTCGACCTGGACGGTATAGCCTGACATGTCAGCCGGACCCATATAGATGGCGTGTCGGTGGATGCCGGTGCGCGAGGCCCCCTTGCGGAAGACCTGGTTGCCGTCCAGATCTTCGACAGCGAGGCTGCCGCCGCCGCCGATCCAAAAGGGGGGGCGTCCGCTTTCGAAGTTCTCCGACCAGGGCAGCGGCGCGAACACGCGCACTTGTGCGACGGCGGTCAGGCCNCCGAGGGCGGCGGTCACGGTACCGGCCTGGTTCGTGGCGCGCGGGTCGGTGGTCAAGACCCCCTGGGCCGACACGTTCCCACCGGCTAGGCTGTCCACTCCCCACGTGGCTTGCTGCACGCCGAGAAAACGACCACCCGTGTCATACGCTCGGACCTCGAATTCGATCGTGTCGCCGGCCGCCGCAATGACGTCCGCCGGCACCACCTGGAGCACCGAGGGCGCGCTGGTCGCGGCCAGTTCGCTACCCAGGTCCGGGGCGGTGCCCGCTCGGGCTACGAAGCTCTCGCTGGGGTTGCCGATACAGTAGATGCCCGCCTCCGATGTCACATACAACCGGCCGTATCCGACCGCGAACGACCCGTAGATCTCGGCCGCTCGGTTTTCCTCCGGTACCATCAGCTCGTCATGGTCGAGCTCGGTCGCGCCGGTGGCGCCCGGTCGTAGAATGGTGACGTTCCCATTGGTTTCCGTGATGAAGAGTTTGCCGTCGGCCCACACCGGCGAGGCTTTGCCGACGGTGCCGACGCTCTGNTCCCATTGCACCGCGCCGCTCGATGCATCGAGTGCGAACAGGTTGGCGGAATTGTCAATCACGTAGACGCGACCGTCGTGCACCAGTGGCGACGAGAACCCGACGCTCACGCCGTCCGCGCGCCAGCGCTCGTGGGTGGCCGTGACGTCGCCCGTGCCGGTCGCGTCAATCGCCACTACTCGGCCCATGGTCGAGGTATCGACATTTTCCTCGCTATGCGCGACGTAGACGGTCTCGCCGTCGAGGACGGGGGACACGTTGATGCCGCGTTTACTGAGATGGAACTCCCAGAGTTTCTCGCCCGTCCTGGCTTTCAGCGCGTAGAGGTGTCCATCCGCGTTGCCGTCGATCCAGAGACGCTGGCCGTCGATCACGCCGATGACGCCGACGGACTGGGTGTTCATGTCGGCGACAGTGCCGCCTGGCGTCGATGTCCACCGGACCTCACCGGTCAGCTTGTCGAACCCGAAGTAGCGATGGCGGGGCGGGCCACCGAGGTTGCCCCAGCCGGCGCCGATGATGCTCAGCAGCAACTGGTCCTCGTCGACGAGTGGCGTCGAGGTCCGGCCACCATAGCCGGACGCTCGGCCCAGCTCCTCCGCGAGTCTCCAGCTCCAGACGACGGTTCCGTCTCGGTCGAACACGTTGAGATGACCGTCGATGTTCATCGCGTAGAGATAGCCGGTGTCCGGGTCGCCGGTCACGCTTCCCCAGCCGAGCCGATTGAATGGGACGGTCGTATTGTTGACGTTGTAGTTGTGCTGCCACAGCTTGGAACCGGTCTCGGCATTCCAGCAAGCAATGACCTCCTGCTCGTCGACCCCGTTACCGGTGCGTCCGTTGGCGCACACCCGGCCGTCGAACACGGCCGGCGTCGATCGGCCGACCCAGGCGTCCGACCAGATGAGATTCTCGCCGTCGGGCGACCAACTCGAGACGAGCCCGGTGGTTTCTGACACCCCTGTTTGCCCGCGTCCGCGCCAGCTCGGCCAGTCCTGCGCGGCGGCCGGGGCCGCCAAGCACAGCATCATGGCAACGAGAAGCGCCGCGGCCACCTTCGAGCCGTATGCAGCCGTGTTCATCCGGTCATCCTTCATTGAAATGGAGAACTGTCATCGGCGTCCGAGCCGACCACCAAAATCAAAACAAATAAATATACTACACGGCTGCTAGCCTCCGCTCAGCCGTTGGACGGCCCAGAACAGACCGGTTCCAGCTACGACGAAGGAGGCCGGAACGACGATGCGCCGTCGGTACCAGTCTTCTGAGCGGCACCATCCCACCGCCAACAGTGCCGACGCGATCACCAGGAGCTGACCAAGCTCGATTCCGACGTTGAAGCTGATCAGGCCTAGTACGCGCTGCTGATCCGGCAGTCCCAGCTCTCGCAGCACGCCGGCGAACCCGAGGCCGTGGAGCAATCCGAACCCGAATACGACTACTGGCCGCCACGGCATCAGCCGGCTGGTCAGCAGGTTCTCGACCGCCACATAGACGATCGACATCGCGATCAAGGGCTCAACCACCGCCGATGGCAGCGAGACCACGTCGAACACGGCGAGCGATAGCGTGAGAGCGTGGGCGAGCGTGAACGCGGTGACCTGCCAGACCAGCGGGCGGAGCTGAGAGCCGAGCAGGAACAGCCCCAGCACGAAGAGGATGTGATCGAGCCCACGCGGCACGATGTGCAGGAAACCCAGCCGGAGATATGTCAGGCTGATTGATCCCGGGCTGGGCGGCGGGACCGGTTCGGCCAAAGTGAACGGGTCGCTTCGCGCGCCGCGCTCGAGCAGTGCCTGCCGGGTCAGATCCCGGATCTCGTCCCGGATGGTCAGGTTGACTTCCGAGAAGGCGCGGGAGGCGAAGAATTCCAGCTCCAGCGCCTCCGGAGGGACGACGCCGGTCAGTCGGACCGTCAGCCCGAGCAGGGTTGGGATGGTCGATTCGGTGGCGGCCGTGGCGCCGTGGTCTGGGAACGTGACCGTAAATGGGGCCGGTGTACCGTCGAATCGGAACCGCACCCGCCGCTGAAACAACTGACGCAGCCGGTCGAGTTGTTCGTCGAACTCGGATGGCGTCATCGCCATGAGCGCCGCCACCAGTTCGGCGTCGTCGGCATTCTGGGGCGCGCCCAGCGCCAGCGCGTCGAGGTCGACGATGAGATCGGCCTCGAACGTGCCATCGGTGCGGAGCACCACCGTGGTGTCGGTGAAGGTCAGCGGATGGGCGGTGGCGACTGGCGTGACCGGCGCGACAACGAGCAGCACGCTCGCCAACGCCGCCCGTGACACCGACACCGACGCTGGCCACCAGGCCGATAGGAGACGCATCCGCCTATCCTATGACACGTGTTCGGGGTACCCTGCGGTGGTGGCCGGGGACACCTATGCGCTGACGCTGCTCTCGGGTGCGAAGTGGCTCACTGATGTCGCCATCGTCTGGTTGATTGGGGTAGGCGCGTACAGATGGATCGCGGCCGGCGCCCCCCCAGGAGACGTCCGGGCGCTCGATGCTGGATTGGCGCGTCAGGCTGGCCTCGCCCTGTCGCTGCTCGCTGTTGCCACGGCCGCCAGACTCTACGCACAGACCTACTCGTCGTTCGGGCTCGATGAGCCGGTCACCGGTGAACTGATCCGCCTGGTGGCCGAGCAGACGCGGTGGGGCGGCCGCTGGCAGATGCAAGCGGCTGCGGTNGCGCTGGCGGCGCCGGCGACCGCGCTGGTTGCGGTCAAGTCCGGTGNGCGNTGGACCTGGTGGGTGCTTGGCGCCACGATCCTCGCCATTGTCGGCGTGGCGCCCACCACGGGCCACGCGTTTGCTTACAACGGTGGTGTCGTCCTCCCGATGGCGCTGCAAATAGGTCATTTGTTGGCAGCCGGCGTCTGGTTGGGCTCGCTGCTCGTGCTGCTCTCGGCGGGGCTGTCATCGGTGCGGTCCACGGCGGGAGAGGACGTGACGGCGGTGTTCAGACTTGTCGACCGGTTTTCGCCGGTGGCGATGACCGCCGCCATTGTCCTTGGCGCTACCGGCGCGCTGACGGCATGCTTGTATGTCGACGAAATTCCCCAGTTGTGGGAGACGAGTTACGGGCGCGTGTTGCTGCTCAAGAGCGGCCTGTTCGGGTTGATCGCGGCGCTGGGCGCCTACAACTGGCGCCGGGTCCGACCCGCGGTCGCCGGACCCGGCGGCGTGACGCGGTTGCAGCGGTCCGGGACGGCCGAGCTGCTGGTGGCCGCCGTCCTGCTGCTGGTCACCGCCTGGCTCGTCCACCTGCCGATGCCGCACGAATAGTGCTCGACCGGCGCTTCATATTCAGACGGGGCGACGCCCCGAACCCCACGCGACCGCTACGCGGGGGTCCCGAGAGCCCCACTCCGCGTCCGCGGGGCGCGCATTGTCGCGCCTAGGCTGCCCGACGGACCGAGCGGTTTTCCGACGAGGCGTCTGTCTAGCTAGGCGCAAGGAGGGAGCAGCCAGGCGGGCTGTGACCGACGCAGCAACACCGCCAGACGGGCGCCTCGTCGGAAAACCTAGGGCGGGCTTCGCTCGGTGACTAGATACATCGCGAACGTCCCGAGCCAATGGCCGCCTTCGTAGTGCGCACCACTGACGGCGGCAAGACCCGCCTCTCGATGGGCGGCGGCGGCGGCACGCAGCGCGGCCAGGCGGGCGTCATCGTCGGGCAGCCCGGCCGCAATTCCTTCCAGCATCCAGGCCCGGCTGAGATTCAACCCGTCGAGNTGNACGAGCTTGCCGTCTGTTGCGTCGCTCACGACCGCCGGCTCCAGCCAGTCTGGANCACCGTCCTCCGGAACATCGGGCAGGAACNCCGCGAGCCAGCCGGCAAACTCATCCGGGGGCATCACGCGGCGTAGGAGATCGGCCTCCGCGAGACACGGCGATAGGAAGTCGTGGCCGGACGGCTCGTAGCGTAGCGGACAGTCGTAGTCGTCTGCGTAGTAGTCGGTGGTCCGCCTGGTGATCAATTCGAGCATCTCGGTGTCGCCGGCGACCTGGGCCCAATCAAANACCAGCCCAAACGCAAAGGCCGTTTGCGAGTGCTCCCCGATCCTGATCGGGTGCGTCAGTTTGGGTAGCCATGCCTTGATCTGTAGCGCCGCCGCTGTCTCGAGCGGCGACAAGGCCGCCTGCCAGCGCCGCGCATCCGGAGCGTCCCACTCCCGAAGCTCGGTGGCCAGCTGAAGGAGCCAGGCCAGGCCATACGGGCGCTCGAACCCGGCTCGCCCCGGCGACGACACATAGCGCACCTCGTCAGCGATGTGAGGGANGGTCACGCTGCGTTCGAGCGCGACGCGGGCCGCCGTGGCAAGGTCTGACGTCGGGTATAGCCGNGCCACGCGCGCAAGCAACCAGTGCCCATGCACCGAGGAATGCCAGTCGAAACAGCCGTAGAACGCGGGGGTCAGCGCACGGGGTGGCAGGACATCTCCGTCGTCATTGAGCACATGCGCGATCTTGTTCGGGTATTCCTGATGGACGCAGTCGAGCGCCAATTGCGCGAAGTGGCTCACCACCGNCGCATCGCGCTGGGNCGCCGTGGCCGGACCGGCACACATGACGAACGCCAGNCTGCACACGGCGANACTCGGCCGGTGNCGAGAGTCGGGACGGGGACGGCGAGCAACGAGCCACAGCATGTCCACAGGGTACCGGATCAGCGCGTGTCGGCCGAGGCNGGCACGCGNCGCGAGGGCGCGCGCGACCCANACATCTGACATATACTCGNCGGATGCGGACCCGTTTGGCCTGCACCCTTGCCGCCTCGTTCATCGTCTTGGGCGCGGCCTCGACCCTGGTCGCCCAAGATGCCGACACGNTGTACACGTGCACGGCCGAGGACGATACCCGCACGCTGGATATCGGCGTAACGCTGTGCGATGCCACGCCGACCGACGGACTCACCCAACGGCTGGAGGTCGACAACCTCCAGTTACGATCAGGAGCATTGGTCACCGAAGTGACGCTCGGGGGGCTCGGCCAAACAGCCGGGTTGGCACCCGGAGACGTCATCTATCGAGTCGGTGGAGTCGATGTCGCGGACAACGTCATGGCCGCGGCGCGCCTCAGCCTCATCGAGTCAGATACCGACACGGTTGTGAACTTCCTTCGCCGCGGACGACCCTATCGCGTAAAGCTCCGCCAGGAGTAGCCGCACGCTGGTTCCCCACCGGCCGGGCGTCGACTGCGGGCCAGAATGCCGCAGCGATCGGCACGTTTCCTCAAGAGACGTACGCCTCGCCAGGAAACCGGTTCGCGGATCGATACGCCGGCTCCCGCCGCCCGATCGCACCGGCACCCTGGCTGGGGTATGCTTTGGGGCTCGACGAGCAACCGATGGGAGAAGATTGTGGCGAACAAGCTTGAGACTTTCGACGAAGCACCTGTCTACAACCCACCAGCGGCGTTTGCGGAAGGCGCCCACGTCAAGTCGCTCGACGAGTATCGCGCGTTGTACGACCGGTCCGTCACCGACCCCGAGGACTTCTGGGCCGAGCAGGCCGAACAGCGCATCACATGGTTCCAGAAGTGGCACACGGTGCGACAGGTCGACTATCACAAGGCGGAGATTGCCTGGTATCTGGGCGGCAANCTCAACGCTTGCTACAACTGCGTCGACCGGCACGTCGAGGCGGGACGAGGCGGCGACACCGCGTTGATCTGGGAAGGCAACGACCCGACCGAGAGCAAGACCTACACNTACGCCGAGCTGCATGCCGAGGTCCAGCGGGCCGCCAATGCGCTCAAGAACCTGGGGGTGGTCAAGGGCGATCGCGTGTGTATCTACATGCAGATGATCCCCGAACTCGTCGTCGCGATGTTGGCCTGCACCCGCATCGGCGCGATCCATTCGATCGTGTTTGGCGCCTTCACGGCCGACAGCCTCGTGACCCGGATCAATGATTCGGAGTGCAAGGCGATCATCACGCAGAACACCGGGGTCCGCGGCGCGAAACAGGACATCGCGATGAAAGCCAACGCCGACAAGGCGGTTGAACAGACGCCAAGCATCGAAAAGATTCTGGTCGTCAAGCGGACTGACGCGTCGGTCGACATGGTCGACGGCCGTGACGTGTGGTGGCACGATGCCCTGTCGGCCGCAGACGCGACCTGCNCGCCCGAGCCGATGGATGCCGAAGACCCNCTCTTCATCCTTTACACGTCCGGTTCCACCGGCAAACCCAAGGGAGTGCTCCACACTACCGGCGGGTACATGACCTACGTCGCCACCACCTTCAACTATGTGTTCGACTACCACCCGGGCGACATCTACTGGTGCACGGCCGACATCGGCTGGGTGACCGGCCACAGCTACATCACCTACGGCCCCCTCGCGAACGGCGCCGTCACGATGATGTACGAGGGGGTGCCGAACTATCCGGACTGGGGCCGGTTCTGGCAGATCTGCGAGAAGCACAAGGTCAACGTCATCTACACGGCGCCGACCGCCCTCCGCGCGCTGATGAAGGAGGGGGACGACTATCCGGCCAAGTACGACCTGAGCAGCTTGCGCTTGCTGGGCACCGTCGGTGAGCCGATCAAGTCGCCCGAGTGGACCTGGTATCACTCGGTCATCGGGGGTGGGCGCTGCCCGATCGTCGACACGTGGTGGCAGACCGAAACCGGCGGCATCCTCATCTCTCCGCTGCCAGGCGCGACACCGACAAAGCCGGGCTCCGCGACCTTCCCGTTGTTCGGGATCACGCCCGGGCTGGTCGATGACGAGGGTAGGCTGCTGGAGGGGAACGGCGTGCGTGGCAATCTCTGTATTCTCGAGTCATGGCCCGGGCAGATGCGGGGNATCTATGGTGACCCGCAACGTTTCTTCGACACGTATTTCGCGCGCTTCCCCGGGAAGTACTTTCCCGGCGACGGTTGCCTGCGCGACAAGGACGGCTACTACTGGATCACCGGTCGCGTCGACGACGTCATCATCGTCTCCGGGCACAACCTGGGCACCGCGGAGATCGAGGGGGCGATCGGTCGATACCCGGCCGTCGCGGAGGCGGCCGTGGTCGGGTACCCACACGAGATCAAAGGCAACGCGATTTACGCGTTCGTGACCCTCAGGACCGGCGAGACCGCGTCGGAGGAGATGAAGGGCGAGATCGTCCAGGCCGTGCGGAGCGACATCGGACCGCATGCTACGCCAGACAAGATTCAATTCACCGAGGGCGTGCCGAAGACGCGGTCCGGCAAGATCATGCGACGCATCCTGCGCAAGATCGCCGAGGGNGACGTCCACGATCTGGGCGACACCTCGACGCTGGCTGACCCAGGCGTCGTCGACTCGTTGGTGAGTGGTCGGGTGTGAGCCGTTCTTCGGCGACGTTCGAGTTCAGGCGGCCGCGGGCGAACCGGCGCTCGTCTTGCGGGTGCNAGCTCGGTTGTGGTCCTCAAAGGGCGTGACGTCGAGCCGACCAAGTTCCCGCAACACACGGCAGTAGAAGCGCCCAAAGGCCTTCCGGTCACGCGGCACCTCAACCATCAGCGCCTTGCTCATCGCGTGGCGTATGTCTCTTTCGCTCGTGTCANTCGTCAGCCTCTGGAAGTGTCGCAGGGTCATCACTCACCTGTTGNCTGAATGTCCGNCGATGGTTTCGTGTCGGCNTTTCCTGTTGTTTCCTACGTTGAGACCGCTTCGTTATTCGCACCCCGCGCCNGCAATCTCGATGAATTCCGGGATCACTGACCGCGCGTCTTCGGCACGGTGCCTCGCGTGGCTGCAACGCTGCGCTACTGTCTCGCCGCACCAAACCGACTCACAATCCAGTCCGTGATCGCCTCCAAGGCGANCGGCGACATCGTCTCCGCGATGGAGGCGTACTCGTTGGGCGAGCCGGTCTGAGCCGTCTGGAAGAGATGATTGAGGCTTGGTAGCTCGACAATGTCGAAACCGGCATTGCCACCGCCGGTGAGGGCCTGGCGGGTCGCCTCCAAGTTTGCTCTTGGTCGCACCTGCGTGTCCTTCTCGCCATTGAGGGCACCACCGGGCGGTCGAGCTTGCGTAGGGCCGGAAACGGACCGTAGGTCAGGAGGTAGCGAAACCAAGGACTGGTGAGCTGCGCGAGCTGTGCCTGGACCTGCGGTTCGACGTCCGCGGCCCCATTACCAGTTGCCATAGGGAAACGGGGCTTGCGGACCCTGAGGCCGATCCAGCGCCGCGGCCGGCTCCCCCCCCCGCTCCAGAATTGACCTCGCGCATGAAGTCGATGGGTGTCGAGCGGACCTTCCCCAGCCGTCGAGAATAAATCGCGGGCGGCTGGCGACATCACCTTGCACCCTGCCCGCGTCGGACGCGGGCAGGGTTTCCTCATCGCCTCATACCTGTTGGCGCACGGTCCCGCGAGTTCGGGTGGTAAGTTGTCGTGGTCAGGGTCCTGAGCGTAGCTCGAGGACGTCTGGTCGCGGTCGCAGACAGTCATGCCACCGGAGAGACGGGGANCTACTCCATGAACACGCTGCGTTATCTGCTATCTAGCACTCTGGCGATGGGATGGCTTGGGGTCGTGTCGGTGGCTCAAGAGCCACCGGTGCGCTCCGAGCAGCAGATTCTCATCGAACTCGAGCGTGGCTGGAACGCGGCCTTCTATGACAAGGACATCGCGTTCATCGAGGGTGTCCTCGCGGACGAGTTCACGGCGACCTACGACGACGGCAGTCGGGGCGACCGGGCCCGAGAATTGACCCTCTCGACTGAGTTCAATCAGCAGGTCCAGTCGGCGGTNCAGGACGGCTTCACGGTGCGGATTTTCGATGACACGGCCGTGGTGTGGTTCACCTTGCGGCTGGTCGGTATCCGGCAGGGCGAGCGCGCTGAGGTAGCCTTCAGCTACACCGATGTCTGGGTGCGGCGGGACGGTCGTTGGCAATGCGTGTCGACCCACAGTACGAGGATGAACGACGCTGCATGACCCCCGCTCACGTGGGTTCGAAGAGGCGCGGCGGAAGGTCATCGTGTAGGAGCGGCCGTGGGGCGTCCGGGGACCAGAGCATCTGCTCGGCCCGCTCGAGCAGTGTTCCCAGACCCGTGCGTTTGAGCGCGGAGACGGCGACGCCACGGTATCGAAGCGCCAAGGCGGCACCTTCCCCCGGCTCCAGCTTGTCGATCTGATTGAAAACCAGCAGCGTGGGAGCCCGCATGCCGATCTCGTCCAGGACCTCCCGGACGGCCTCCATGCGCCGGTCGCAGTCGGGCGCCGAGGCGTCGACGACGTGTAGCAGCAGCGACGCGTCAGAGAGTTCTTCGAGGGTGGCGCGAAACGCGGTGACGAGATCTGCCGGCAGGTTGCGGATGAATCCAACCGTGTCCGTAATGATGACCTCACGCTCACGTGGGAACCGCAGCCGACGCGAGACNGGGTCGAGCGTGGCGAACATCTGGTCGGCGACGTAGACGTCGGTCTGGGTCAACGCCCGCAGCAAGGTGCTCTTGCCCGCGTTCGTGTAGCCGACGATCGACAGGACCGGGACGTCGCGGCGCTCGCGACGCCGTCGCCGGTTTTGACGCTGGNTGCCCAGTTTCTTCAGCTCCCGCTCGAGTCGGGTCACCCGGTCTCGGGTTCGTCGGCGGTCGACCTCGAGCTTCGTCTCGCCGGGTCCGCGACCACCGATGCCGCCCTCCAGGCGGGACAGCGACACATCGGCGCGTTGCGCGAGTCGAGGCAGCAGATACTTCAGCTGCGCCAGCTCGACCTGGAGCTTGCCGTCCCGGGTCGTGGCGTGCTGCGCGAAGATGTCGAGTATGAGCTGGGTGCGGTCGATCACGCGCAGTTCCATCCGTTCGCCCAGATTGCGTGCCTGGGTCGGGGTCAGGTCCTGGTCGACGATGACCAGATCGACATTCTGCTGGAAGGCGCGGACCACCAGGTCCTGCAGTTTTCCGGACCCGACCACCGTCTTGGGGTCCACTCGCGGGCGCTGCTGGGTGACGATATCGACGATCTCGACCCCGGCGGAGCGGGCCAGCTCTCGTAGCTCGGCGACGTGAATTTCGAGGTCGCCCGCGCGGCGACCCGCCGTGACGGAGACGAGAATCGCGCGTTCGCGGTCACCGACCTCGCGTGCGCCCACGGCTCGAGAGAGTTCGGCTTCGCGTTCGCGGATCCAGGTCTGAAAATCGAGGTCAATCTGGGCCGGATGTCTCGGAGGGAGGAGCTCGACGCCGTGCTCACCCTCCGCGGTCAATGCCGCGATATGGGCGAGCGTCGGCAGTCCGTCGTCGCCGACGCCGATCGTCACCATGACGTCGAGGCGGAGCAAGAGCAGGTCGGTCCTGTCATCCCGCGTGATGCCTTCCTCGGCGAGGTGGGTGTGCAGACAGCGGAGACCGCGGAGTCGGCCCCGACCGGCTCGGAGGCGCCCCCAGTCCGGCAATTCGGTCGAGTGGGCGTCGCCCACCATCACGTGCTGGACCGCGCCTCGACGGTCGATCAGGANCCCGACCTGCCGCCGGGTGTCATGGCTGATCTCGGTCAGTTGCCGCGCGAGCTCATGCGTGAGGAGCTGGTCGGCCGGCACGCGTCGCCGGAACAGACGTTCGAGCTGGCGAACCTGGCTGGTTCTGAGGCCGCCGGTGTTACCAAAGACCTGGATAGGAGGCTCCTTCTGACGACGCTACTGGCCGGCCTCGGCGGCGAGGCGGCGATAGATCGCCCGTGCCTCATCGAACTGCGCGAAGACATGGTCGCGCTCTTTCTGGGCGCGCCACCCCGGCCAGGCGTCGGCCATCTCCTGCAGGGTGTCGATCCAGCGTAGCCCGTAGTCGGCCGCCGCGGCGTCTCTGATCGGTTGGTCGCCCACCTGAATCCAGACCGGATTGGTGAACGCCTGGACGTAGGCCACGTCCATCGGGAAGCGGTCCCCCGTGGCGCCCTCTGCGCGCAAGTGACACCATCCGCTGCGGCGCACCTGATGTCTCAGCGTGAAGGTGGCNCGACGCCGGTCGCCCATCATCGGCACCACATCCGTCGTCTCGCCGTTGCACACGAGAAAGATGCGGTCGAGCTCGGTGACCGATTGAACGCGGCCCTTGATTTCGACCGTGCGGCCGTCCTCCGGGAGGAGCACCTCTTCACCCGGGAACCGACCGTCGATCGTCAGGTCGACCAGCGGACCTGACGAGACGAACGCCCGTCCGGTCCGAAGCCCTTCGAACCAGGCCTCCATGTCGAGGCCGCGGTCACCGGTATGGACGTAGGTTCGCACCGAGCCGACCAGCTTCGAGCGATGGAGGTTGCTGATCGAGTCTTCGCCCCCGGTGGCGGTGATGCGGAGCCCGTTGTTCCAGACGGCGTAGAGCGGATAGAAGCCGGCGCGAGACGCGTCCGACCATTCAACCGCGTCGGTCGTGCCCAGGGCCGCGTCCACCATGAACCCTTTGCCGCCGCCGAGGCCGCGGTCAAGGGGGTCGTTCTCGCCCCCAAACGCGTGGACGTAGCCGACGGTGGCTCCCTGCGCCTTGGCCTTCCGGAACATGTCGGTGTTGCTCGGATACAGGCTCTCGATCGCGGTGCCCTCGTAGCCCATCGTGAACGGCGAGAGGAGGTGGTCGCGCATGCCGAACATGAAGACGTGCCCGTAGAACGGCGGCCGATACTCTTGACCCACAACGACCATCCGTTCCGGTGTGGAGGTCGAGTGCGGACCGCCACCCGGTTCGAAGTACTGGTAGTCGAGAATCCGATTGTCCTTGTTGGCGACCTGCTCCAGCACGAGGTCCTGATCCTCGGCCGCTGACATCATGATGAGGTTTTCGAGCGTGTTGTGCAGATTGCCGCCGTAGTTCGAGTGTACGTGCGTCGACGCGCTGTACCAGCCTTCGGCCGCCATGTCCGTCATGCGCTGCAGGGTGACGGTCACCGTGGCGATCTGGTCGGCGGCGATCCGGACGGTGGTCGTGTCCGGATAGAACTCGAAACCCTTCACCACCGTCAGTTCGGTCTCGCCGACCGGCAGCTCCACCGAAAACTCGCCGGGCGTGTGGAAGAGATGATCGCCGCGCCCGCTGAGTCGCGCATACGCATCGGCGGGCGCATAAAACTTACCGTCGGCCGCCGTCAGGTGCACGCGCGACCCGGTGGGCAGGCCGGTGCCCTCGTCAAGTGTCCGCACCGACAGCGTGCCCATCGGTCGCTTCCAGCGACGGTCGGTGATGGCGATGGACCGAATCTCGCCGCCGTGCGTTTCGAGTAGTGCCAACTGAGGCAGCCCGCCGTCGTTTTGGATGAACGCAATCCACTCATCGTCGGGTGACCAGCGCGGGTGAAAGGCGTCGTGTTGAAAAAAGGTGAGCTTGTATGGCTCGCCGCCGACGGTGGGCTGGACATACAGGTTGTTGAACTGGTCCGCCGCCCCCCGGGTTGACGAATAGACGAACCGTTTGCCGTCACTGGCCACGTCAGGCCGGGTCCGATAGAGCGTCTGCTCGCTCAGGACTGTGGTGGCCTCGCGGATACCGCCCTCGACGGCCGGCACCCGGATGGCGTTCCCCGAGCCCAGCGAGACGTTCCGGTTTGAGACCAGCAGCAACTCATCGTTCCCCGGCAGCCAGGTCGGCGTGAGGTGCATGTCCCACCGTCCAAAATACAACCGATTGTTCCCATAGTCGTTGTCGGACGTGATCGGCATCTCGTCGCCGGCCCACCGGCCGTCCGAGACCGGTCGCGCCGACAAATTGAAGAACCCGCGTGGTCTCGTCGACACGTAGGCGATGCGCGTGCCGTCGGGAGAGAAGACCGGGTCGGTGTAGATCCGCTGGTCGTCAGTCAGCGCGCGGGTCTCGCCGGTCTCCACGTCCAGCAATTCCAGCTGCACCCGGGCACCATCGTAATCGGCGGTGTACACGATCCACCGGCCGTCGGGCGACCAGTCCGGCGACGCATGATACGCGTCAGGGCTGTAGGTCAGTTCGTCGGCAATGCCCGTGTCCGGGTCCACGCGCCAGATCGACCCGCTCATCGAGACCGCCAGCGACTCCCCGTCCGGGGCCCAGGCGGGCGCCCACGGTGTGGAGCTCGGCGCCGGCGGGAAGTAGAAGTTGTGCATGTAGTTCCCGCCGTGCTGAGACGCAGGATAGCGTCCAGCCTGGGCGAGAACATCGACAGTGCCGGTGGCGACGATGGCTATCGTGGCGGCTAGCAGCCCGTGGCGAAGGACCCGCTGCATTCTGCTACCAGCGGGACCGGAGCGACTCACGGTCGAGCTCCTCCCCAGCCAGAAACACCGCCGAGATTTGGCGCGTGGCCGAGATGCCATACATCGGGTTGGCGTCGAGCACCAGGAAGTCGGCGCGTTTGCCACGTGCGAGGAGACCGGTGTTGACTCCGAGGACCTCGGCCGGGGCGCTGGTGGCGATCTGGATCGCTTTGGCGGGTGAGATCCCGGCTTCGACGACCAACTCGAGTTCGTAGTGCTCCATGTAGCCCTGGATGTGGTCTTGGATCCCCGTGTCGGCGCCCAGGACCAGCCGAGCCCCGGCGTCGGACAACTTCTTCAGACTGCGTAGCATCATAGCGAACGACTCGGTCCCTTGGGCCGCCGCTTCGGGTGTCCGATTGGCATACGACTCCCGGATGCGCGTGATGACTTCGGGGGAGACGGATTCTGCCAGTAAGGGATGATCGACCCAGGCCGGTGGCTCAGCGTTCCGTCCCCGCTCGGAGACGGCCAGGTTCGGCATCACGAAGACGTCGTTCTCGACGATCGCGGCTACCAGCTCGTCGTCCATCTCGACATCGCGGACCAGATGGGCGAAGCCATCTACCCCTGCGGCTACGAGCTCCCGGGCATCCTTCGCGAAGAAGATGTGGGCGATCACGCGGAGGTTACGCTCGTGTGCCGCCTCGATGATGGGTCCGTAGAGGTCCGGCCCGAGCTTCTCGACCGACCCCCCTCTGTCGTCAACCCAGATCTTCAGGAAGTCCGCGTTGGTCGCGGCGATCTCCTCGACAAACCCGACCGCTTCCTCCACCGTCGAGGCCCCGAACGCAGTGGGTCGCATGGTCGGCGCCCCGGGACCGGCCTCGGGACGCGCGATTCCCCGGAACGCGGTGTGGAGGCGGGCGCCGCCGAGGATGCCGGTTTCCTGGTCCGCCTTGATACCGAACGCCTGGTCGCCCGGGTCGGTGCCCAGAGAGACGATGACCCCGACGCCGTGGTACGCATAGCGGTCGAGCTGGTCGGTGATGACCTCACGGGTGTAGTTGGCGTTGTCGAAGCTCAGGTCATCGACGAATCCGACGTGCCCGTGCAGATCGACCAGCGTCGGCATCACGGTCTTGCCGGTCAGGTCGACGATGGTCGCACCTTCAGGAATCGTGACGTTGGCGGCCAATCCGACGTCGGTGATCACACCCTCATCGACCACCAGCACTCCGCCCCCAAGCGGAGGGCCGCCGTCACCCGTAATCAGGGTGGCGCCCTCGTAGGCGACGACTGAGCTGACCGGTTCTTCAGGCGCGCCGCCGGCGCAGGCCGTGAGTCCGCCGACAAGAGCAATGACCGCAGAAGCGAAAAGCATTCTCATATTGATGGACTCTCAACGTGGTCGTCGCGATGTCCGAACCGGAGACCGCGATTATAACCACGGCTGGCGACCTGTGCGAGGTTCGGCGAACGGTTCCACCCGGCGGGTCCGGGGCGCAGCCCCCGTCTAAGTCAAGCGCCGGTTGGGGGGCGCCCGCCCGGCGCCGGGCGGGCGAGAATACGCGGCCCGCGGTCGCGGAGTGGGGCACTCGGGGTCCCCGCGGAGCGGCCGCGTGGGGTTCGGGGCGCAGCCCGTCTAAGCTAGGATCCCTTCGTGAGCCACGACTACATCATCATTGGAGGCGGGACAGCGGGCTGTGTACTCGCCAATCGTCTGTCGGCCGATCCGGGCGCTAGCGTGTTGTTGCTCGAAGCGGGCGGCAAGGACGACTATTTCTGGATCGACATCCCGGTGGGGTACCTCTACACGATCGGCAATCCGCGCACCGACTGGTGCTACACGATCGAGCCTGACCCGGGGCTGAACGGACGGACCATTGGTTACGCGCGAGGTAAGGTGCTCGGCGGCTGTTCGTCGATCAACGCCATGATCTACATGCGTGGCCAGAAGACTGACTATGACCACTGGGCGTCGCTCGGCAACCGCGGCTGGTCCTGGGAGGATGTGCTGCCGGTGTTCAAGCGCTCGGAGGACTACCAGCATGGCGCCGACGAGTTTCACGGGGTCGGCGGTGAGATGCGTGTCGAGGAGAAGCGGGTCAGCTGGGAGATTCTCGACGCCTGGCGCGATGCCGCCGAGGAGTGCGGCATTCCCAAGATTCCCGAGTTCAATCGCGGCGACAACTCGGGCACCGCCTATTTTCAGATGAACCAGCGCGGCGGCCGGCGCTGGAGTGGGACGAAAGCGTACCTGCGGCCGATCATGGACCGACCGAACCTGACGGTGCGGACCGGTGCGCAGGTCGATCGGCTCCTCCTCGAATCGGGTGAGTCAACCGACTCTGCTAGAAGGGCGACCGGGGTTGTCCTGGTCGGCGGTGACAGACTCAACGCGCGACGGGAAGTGATTCTCGCCGCCGGCGCCATCGGTTCACCGCAAATCTTGCAGCTGTCCGGTATCGGTCCCGGTTCGGTGCTCCAGGAACGGGATATCGCGGTCGAGCACGACTTACCCGGTGTCGGTGAGAACCTGCACGACCATCTTCAGATTCGGACGATGTACAAAGTGAAGAACACCGTCACGCTGAACACACGGGTGAACTCGCTGTTTGGTAAGGCGGCGATGGGGCTCGAATACCTGTTCTTCAAGACCGGACCGCTGACCATGCCGCCGTCTCAGCTGGGCGCGTTCGCCAAGAGCGATCCGTCGCGCGAGTCGGCGAACATGGAGTGGCACGTGCAACCGTTGTCGCTCGATAAGTTCGGCGACCCCCTGCATACGTTCAACGCGATCACGCCGTCGGTGTGCAACCTGCAGCCGACGAGCCGCGGACACGTGCGGGTNAAGAGCGCTGACCCGCTCGACGCGCCGGCGATCACATTGAACTATCTGTCGACCGAGGCGGACCTGCGGGTTGCCGTCACGGGTCTGCGGTTTACGCGTCGGATCATGAAGGCAAACGCGCTCGCGCGATTCGATCCGAGCGAATGGAAGCCTGGCCTAGAGGTCGAGAGCGACGAGGAGCTAATCGGCGCGGCGCGCGATCTGGGTTCAACCATTTTTCATCCTGTCGGCACGTGCAAGATGGGACACGACGATCTGGCGGTCGTTGACGACCGCCTCGCCGTGCGCGGGATCGCCGGGCTCAGAATCATCGACGCGTCGGTGATGCCGCGGATCTCGTCCGGCAACACCAACGCGCCGACCGTGATGATCGCCGAGAAGGGCGCGGAATTCATTCTCGAGGACGCGCGCTGATCGCGACAGAACGATGATCAAGCTTTCTGAGAGGATCGCCATCGAGGCACACGAACTCAAAGAACGCTTCGTGCGAGCGTCCGGACCTGGCGGGCAGAATGTCAACAAGGTCGCGACGGCGGTCGAGTTGCGGTTCGATGTGACGAACTCGTCCCTGCCACACGAGACCAAGGCACGCCTCATCGAGCAGCTCGGAAGCCGGATCTCCGCTGCCGGGGTGCTGATTATCGACAGCCGTGAGCACCGGACCCAGGGACAGAATCGGGTCGCCGCGCGGGCCCGCCTGGCCGAGCTGCTCGAGCACGCGTCAAGACGGCCCGCCGTGCGCCGTCCGACGAAGCCAAAGCCGGGGGGCGGCGCCCGCCGGCTCGAGGGGAAGCGCCGTCGGGGCGAAGTGAAGGCGCTACGCGGCCGGGCACACGCTGGGGACGACTAAGACGTTTCCGGGCAGGGTATCCAGGCCGGCGGCGTTGCTTCCTCAGTCACAGTCCATCTGTCTGTGGTGCAGCCCTGTCTAAGGAAGAACCATTACACCCATTCGGCGGGCGGCGTGATCTCTTCGGCTGGGGTTCCGCCGGCGTCGGGTCGGCCGCTACCCTCAAGCCGGCTGATGGCGCGCACCGTCATGTCGTGGTCGCACAGGATCTGGCACGACAGTCGAACACCGGTCAGACCCCGCGCCTCGAGGCAGGTTTGCTCCGCCACCGTCGTCTTCGTCGGTTCGCCGTCGAGTAACTCGACTCGACATGTGGTGCAGCGCGCGTTGCCGCCGCAGGCGTGCATCACGTCAACCTTCGCGAGTTGCTCGAGCGCCAGGACGAGTCTGGTGTTCGCGGGGACGTCACAGCTACCGAACCCTTCAACCGTCAATGTAGGCATCGCAAGAGTGTATGGGATCCTTCCTCAGAGGGGTGGACTTTACCTACGCATTGTCGCGCGCCCTGGACGCTGTTGGGGACGCGCGGTACGATCAGCGTTCGCGAATCGGGGGAGGGGGACTGGGGCGGCCAATGGACAACGCTGAGGTTCAGCTGCGGGGGTATCGTCGGCTGCGCACCGATGACGTTCCACCTAACGATACGCCATCCTATCGGTCCACGGCGCTGCGTCATCCCACGCAGCCGCTCGTGATCGTGCCGCAGACGTTGTCGGAGATTACCGGTCCGGCCCACGGCGATGCGTCGATCGGGTTGCTGGACCACGACCTGACCCGGCAGCATGCGGGTGAGCCGATCGGAGAGCGGATTGTCATCGCGGGCCGAGGCGTCGACGAGGACGACCGGCCGGTGCCCGACACATTGGTCGAGATCTGGCAGGCGAATGCGGCCGGTCGGTATGCGCACGCGAGCGACACCCATGATGCCTCGCTCGACGCCAACTTCACCGGTGCCGGCCGGGTGCTGACTGACTCGGATGGGCGCTATCGGTTCGTGACCGTCAAGCCGGGCGCCTACCCGTGGAACAATCACGACAACGCTTGGCGGCCGGCCCATGTGCACGTCTCGGTCTTCGGACAGAGTTTCCTGACCCGACTCGTGACCCAGATGTACTTCCCCGGCGATCCACTGCTGCCGCTTGATCCGATTTTTAACAGCATCCCGAGCGAACGCGCGCGCCGACGCCTGGTGTCGGCGTTCGATCTCGGGTTGACCGAACCGTTGACGGCCCTTGGGTATCGGTTCGACATCGTGCTGCGCGGGCGCGATGCCACGCCGACCGGGTTCTAATGTCCCGTCACCGTAGCTTTCGGGTAACCTCGCGGATGCGGCGGCTGGCGGCCACGCTGCGACGATAGGGTACATCGGGGACGTTCGACCGAGGAGCAACGCTGTCAGGCGGGATGCCTCCCCGTGGAACGTCTTCGCGAACGAGTGCAGGAAACTAGCATGCCGGGACCGACCCCATCACAGACGATCGGACCGTTCTTCGGGGTGCTCATCCCCGAGCGGCCGTCGGTGTCCATCGCGCCGCCGGGCACCCTCGGCACGCGGGTCACCGTCACGGGGACGGTGCGTGACGGGCAGGGTGCGCCGGTGTCCGACGCGCTCGTCGAGACCTGGCAAGCGGACGCAGACGGGCGCTGGAATCACCCGGACGCCTCCCGCGGCTGCGACTCGGTGGATCGGTTCAGCGGATTCGGACGTATCCCCACCGACGCTGAAGGCGGCTTTGCCATCGAGACGATCAAGCCTGGCCCCGTGCCGGGTCCCGACGACCGGCTCCAGGCGCCACATCTGGTTGTCGGCCTGTTCGCGCGGGGGCTGCTGGCCAGGCTGGTGACCCGCATATACTTCGACGACGAGGCGACGAACGCGCAGGACCCGGTGCTGTTGCAGGTGCCGGCGGACCGTCGGTCGACGCTTATTGCCATTCAACGCGACGGCGTGTACCACGTCGAGATTGTGCTGCAGGGACCCGCGGAGACGGTGTTCTTCGATGTCTAGGTACTGCCGAATACGTGGCCCTAATCATGAGCGGCAGTAACAAGTCGACGAGGACCGTCGGCGGTCGGTTGCACGACTTGCTGCTGGGCGAGGCCGAAGTCGCAGCGCAGTTCAACGCCGTGGTCCAGTTGCAGATGATGCTGGATGTCGAGGCGGGACTCGCCGAAGCGGAGGCGTCGGTCGGGGTGGTGCCGCCCAGTTGCGTGGCGCCCATCAGGGCAGCCGCGCGTGCCGACCTTTACGATCACGCGGTCATCGCGGCAGAGATGGCCCATGGCGGGATTCCCGCGGTGCCGGTCGTGCGTCACCTGACCCAGCGGGTCGCGGAGACCGACCCGGTCGCGGCGCGGTACGTGCACTGGGGCGCGACGAGCCAGGACATCATGGATACCGGGTTGGTCTTGCAGTTGCGCGCCAGCGTGCCCACGGTCTGCGCCCACCTGGCGACTGCGTCTGACGCCGCGGCCGAGTTGGCGCGACGGTACGCGGACACGCCAATGATCGGTCGTACGTGGGTGCAGCAGGCGACCCCGATTACGTTCGGGCTGAAGGCGGCCGGATGGCTTGATGCCCTCGTTCGCGTTCGATCTCGCCTCCATGCTGCCCTTGGGGAGGCGTTGGTGCTGCAATTTGGTGGGGCGACCGGCACGTTGGCGTCGCTTGGCACCGACGGGCCGGCGGTGGCCGCCGCACTGGCCGAGCGACTTGGACTCCGCGTCGCGGATACGCCCTGGCACAGCCACCGTGACCGGCTGGCGCAGCTGGCGTGTGCGCTGGGGGTGGCTAGCGGAACGCTCGGCAAGATCGCCCGCGATCTGGGGTTGTTGGCGCAGACTGAAGTGAGCGAGGCATGGGAGCAGCCGGCCGACGGCCGGGGCGCCTCGTCGACGATGCCGCACAAACGGAACCCCGTGGGAGCGTCGGTGGCGCTGGCGTCCGCCACCCGGGCCCCGGGATTGGTCGCCACAGTGCTTGGGGCGATGGTCCACGAGCACGAGCGTGGGCTCGGTGCCTGGCAGGCGGAATGGGACGCGCTGCCGGATCTGGTCGTGGTCTCCGCCGCCGGTAGCCAGGCGGTGGCTGGTGCGCTGGGCGGGCTCGTGGTCGATCCGGAGCGGATGCGCGAGAAT
>PAUN01000065.1 GCA_002712885.1 Acidobacteriota bacterium | reverse complement strand
GGCGCGCTGCGGCCGGCGCCGTCGCCGGTTCCCTCGGAGCGGGCGGCGGGAAGGCTGATCACCTCGGCGTCGGTGGTCGAGCCGACCGATGTCCGATGGATCACGAGCGTCCGCGCCGCCCCGTCTTTGAACACCGCGTGCTCGGCCGAGAGACGCGCGTCTGGATCGATCACCACCCGGACCGGATTGGCGCCTTCGACCTCGCGCACGGTCAAGCGCGGGTCATCCGCGGCGACAGTGCTGGCCCCGACGACCACCGCATCGACCAGCGCTCTCAGCCGGTGCAGGCGGAGGATGTCGGCCTGGCCGGTAATGTAGTGCGAATGCCCCCGTTCGGTCGCGATCCGGCCGTCCAGGCTCTGCCCAATCTGGCCGATCACAAGGTCGGCATCCAGCTGCAGGGGCAAATACAGGTCAACGAGCCCCGTCGCGGCCTCACTGAGCGGGCCGGATGCGAGCCATTCGCCGGTGGCGTCTGTCTGCAGCCACACGGCATCGCTTGCGCTATGATGGACACGCGCAGGACGTGGCGTACCCAGTTCGGCCGCGCGCAGAGCCAGAATTAAGCTCCAGGCGCTGGATTCGGTTACCGGATTCTGCACGTGGAGTTCTCCATAGAGGCATAACTTTATCGTGACCAGGAATGGAGTTCAGGCTGGACGGTAATATGCGGGAGGCAGAGCGTGGCCTGTTCGACCTCCGCCGCGGTCGCTGCATTCGGGTGACCGGGGTTCCGTCGTCTAGCGACGCCGTGCTGCTCGCGGCTGTCGAGGGGCTCACCCATGGGACATTGGACCAACTGCGTGGCGACGAACGTCGCCGGCTGCGTCTCGCCGTGACCCATCATCGTGCGCACGCCATGGGCCTGACCCCGGCCCCGCCCGCTGGCCAGACACGCGACCGCACGACCGGTGTGCACACAGGCGACGTCAGCCTCGGGTTGGGCGATGAGGCGACGCCGGACGCCGTGTGGCGTCTCTCAAGTGGGTTGGACCGACCCACACGGAACAGCCTGGAAATGGGCGCCGCCTCCATCACGGAAGTCGGAGGTCTGACTTTGGCGCGGCTCGGCCAGTTATTGCCGGCGGTGGTCAGCGTGCCGCTCTGCCACGAGCACGCGTCTGTCGGGGCGTCTGACGACGATGTCGTGTCCACGGTGACCATCGAACAGATCCAGGCTCTGGCCGCCAACAAACGGGTGGAGGTCACCTACGTCAGCGATGGGCCGGTGCCGTTGGAAGAGGCGGAAGAGGCCCGGTTCGTCTGTTTTCGTGAAGCCAACGGCATCCTCGAGCATGTCGCCATCCTGATCGGCCTCCGAGAGGACTGGCCGGAGCCGGTGCCGGTCCGCTTGCACTCGGCCTGTCTCACCGGCGACCTGTTTGGGAGCCTTCGGTGCGACTGTGGTCAGCAGTTGCGGGGCAGCCTTCGGGTGTTTGCCGCCCGAGGCGGCGGCGTGTTGCTCTATCTGGCGCAGGAGGGGCGCGGTATCGGTCTGGGCAACAAGCTGCGGGCCTATACCCTCCAGCAGCAAGGACTGGACACGGTCGACGCCGATTGCACCCTCGGGTTCGGGGCGGACGAACGCTGCTATGACGCCGCGGTGGAGATGCTCGAGCATCTCCAGATCAATCGGATTCAGTTGCTCACCAACAACCCAGAGAAGGTGCGAGCCTTGCAAGCCGGTGGCATCGATGTGGCGGACCGTCTACCGCTCTACGGCACGCTGAATCGCCACAACCTGCCCTACGTCAAGGCGAAGGTCGACCGGGCCGGGCACTGGCTCACCGAGATGCTCTCGGGGCCGATGCGCGGAAAGTAGGGGGCGTTGCCGCCCGGCACCCCCATCGGGTCACTCGCTCAGGCGGTCGAGCGGGAACGTGTGGGTGTCCCTGATGACCTCCGCCAGCACCTGGCCATAGTGGCCCACCAGTTGCGCCCCCATGGCCGGCGTGGCCAGGGTGGCGTCCCCGGTTACCCCGGCCGGGTTCAGGTCGCTCGCCAGCCACGCGAATGAAGCCTCGTCCTCTGGACCGAGTCGACGCATCGATGCCTGGAGGTCGTGGCCCAGCGACCTGAACGTCTGGATGGCGCCCTTCCTGACGAGGTCCGGGCGGAGATGCAGCATCATCGCGGTCTCGAGTGCCCCGCCGTGCAGTCCATGACGCCACTCCGAGTCGGGTAGCGAGACCTGGGCTGGACGAGAGAACGCGAAGTAACTGGCCTTGACGACCAGGAGTCCGTATTCCTCACGGAGCGCGAGCGCCGCCAGATCGAGTGGGCCCGCATTGCCGCCGTGGCTGTTGAACAGCACCACGCGCCGGATCCCGGTGGCGGCCACGGCGGCTCCGTGCTGTCGGATTGTTTCGGCTACCAGCTCCGGGTCCAGGCTGAGTGTGCCGGGGAACTGCGTGTGCTCTCGGCTGGAGCCGCTGGTCTGTGGCGGCAGCACGGACACCGGCACGCCCGTCGGCAGACGCCGACAGGCCTCGGCGAGCACGCCAAGACCGATGTCGAGGTCGGTGGAGAGCGGGAGGTGCGGCCCGTGCTGCTCGATGGCGGCTAGCGGCAACACGACCACGGGGTCACGCTGGGCCAGCTCGGCCGTATCGGTAGTGGTTTGAGTGTGCCAGAACGGGATCGACGTGTCGGACATGATGGTGTGAGGGTGCTCAAAGCCTCCGACCACGGGACTCGCAGCGACGACAGGCGCCGCACAACCCTCGTGCAGTACCTCGCTACCGCCGACGGAAGACGGCGAGATCGTATCCGATCCAGCCTCGGGCCAGGCATGTCCGCAGGGCGCTGCCGCCGACCAGGTGACCGAACCGGGTGCCATCGAGCGGGAGCCAGCCGAAGAGCCCGACGAACCACGCAATCAGATGGTCACGTGGTCGGCTGAGCCGAAGATGGGGTGTGAGGTCATCCGTCGACAGGTGCTCGAACCCGGCGCCGGTCGCCAGGCGCCGCAGTTCGTCCTCGCGGATCAGGGTGTTGAGATGCCACCCACGCCGGAAGCGGTCGATGGCCCGGCTTCCCGCCGCGGAGTCGATGCCCCGGCGAAAGTCATCGCACAGGACAAGCAGCCCCCCGGGTCGCACGAGTGCCGCACAGGACGCGAAGAATCGGGCCGGGTCTGGTCCATGGACGAACGACTCAATGGCGTAGGCCAGGTCGGCCGACATCACGTCGTCCGGGGGCGCGCAGAAGTCGCCCTTGCGGCACACGACACGTCCGTCGAGCCCGGCCTGGCGGATGCGCGCGTCGGCGTGTCGCACTTGAACGGGGCTCAGTGTCAGCCCGGTGCCTCTGATGGGCAACCGCTCAGCCAGATAACAGAGGCTCGCCCCGACACCGCAACCGAGATCGACGACGTGGAGGGGGTCGGGACCCTCAGGCAATGTCCGGGCGTACTCGACGATACGATCTTCGACGTAACGAAAGGCGACGTCTGCGCTCTCGGTCCCAGGGCTCCAGACGGGCCGATGCAGCGCGCCCACCATGCCACCTTGTCCGTGAGCGACGAAGCCGTCAGTGTTCTGGTCGTAGTAACGGCGCACATCGGCGGCATCGAACTCGGGCATGTTGTTGTGGTCCACGAGCGGCCTACACGGCGCCGGAGTTCCGGGGTTCTCTTCCCGGCGGGTCCAACCGGGCGTAGACATCACCGGAGCAACGACGCGCGACCGCCGTCTCCAGTGCCGTCAGTAACGCCTCTCCCGTGAGCCACGGCTCCGACATCAGTTGGTACGACTCGCCGGGGGACCAGTTGAAGCGGTAGGACCCCAGCGCGCCCAGGCGGGTGACACACGCGTTCGTGTAGTCAAGCGCGTGCGGAAGATACTCGAACGACAGGGCGCGAATCGCGTGGGTCAGCCCGGCGAGCACGCCAGGTTCACCGCCTTCGACATCGATCTTGATGAAGACCGGGACGCCAAAGCGCGCGATCAGGTCGTCCAGCGTCGTCGTGTCGACCTCGACCGCTCGGTTCCACTGCACGCCGGCAAACACTGGGTCGCACTCGCGGTCGTCCCGCCATTCGGGGGTCAGCGTGGTCATTGTCGGCGTCTGGTCGCTGATTGACAGCGCGGCGCGGCCGCTGTGTTCGCCCACGGCAGCCTCCACGATCTCGATATTGCATCGTCGGCCGAACAAGACGCCGAGCAGCCGTGCGATGTGGGGCTGGGGCTCGAGCGCGACCACACGACATCCGAGCGCGGCCAGCGCTCTCGTACGGTTGCCCACATGGGCGCCGAGATCGAACGCGACGTCGCCACGTGTGACGAACCCCGAATAGAGGCGCCGGAGGCGACGTTGTCTGAATGGGACGGCGTGATAGACGGCCAACGATCGGAGGAGCCCGACCGTTCGACCAAACTGGCTCATGTCGTCCTGATCGTATCGCGAACGGTCCGTCGGCAGTGGACGCTTCGCGCGGCGGGGTTGGTACTCTTTGGTCCATGACTCGTCGGATCGGCTCGGGCGGGATCGGACCAGAGCCGCTACAATGCGGTCATGCCAGGTTCGGCCGCAGGTAGCCTGCGTGTTCTGTCGTTCGTGATGGCTGGCTTTCTCCTGCTCATGGCGCTCGGCAAGGTCGGGTGGCTGTCAGACAGCGGACCGTTGACCTACGAGCTCTGGGGGTGGTGGGAGTCGGCGCCGGCCCTCAGCCGCTGGTATCTCAACACCGTGGCGATTCCGGGGGCGCCGGTGTTTGCCCGGCTGGTGCCCCTGGGCGAGTTCCTCACCGGTGTCGCTCTGCTGGTCGGATTCCGGGTGAGACTGGCCGCGACCGTGGCCGTACTGATGGTGCTCAATTTTCATTTCGCCATGGGCATCCTGTTTCAGGTGGCCTATCTCACAAACGGCTATGGCCCGCCGGTCGTGGGAAGTCTGGCCGCCTTGGCGCTGGGCCCGGCCAGGCTGCCGTTCAGCGTCCGTCCGTAGCGTGGTGGACCTGTGACTAGCGACGTGAGCCATGTCGTGACGGAACGGGTACCCGGTGCGATGGCGGGCGTCCGTGTCGCGGGGCTGATCAAGCTCGTGGCGGCGCTCCTGCTGCTGAATGTCTCACTGACGTTCTCGAACATCTGGCCCACGCTCGGTATCGGCCTGAATGCCGATCTCTCGCTGGAGACGGCCGTGTGTGTGCTCGCGTTGCTCGCCGCGCGTCGATGGTGGAATGGGCCGTCGGCGGTCGGATTGCGGTGGCTGGCTGGGCTGTGGCTGGTGCTGGTTGTCGGGCGTTACGCTGAGGTCACCGTGACTTCCCTGTATGGGCGGAACATCAACCTGTACTGGGATCTGCAGCACGTGCCAAGTGTGGGCGCCATGTTCGCCGTGGTGGCTGACCCATGGCTCAAGGCCGGCGTCGTGGTGGGTCTGGTGCTCGGGCTAGTATCGCTGTATCTCGGGGCCCGGTGGTCGCTCGGCGTTGTCGCGTCGGCCGCTCGCGAACCGTCGGCGCAACGTGGGCTGGGCGCCCTGGCGGTAGTCGTGCTCGGGCTGAGTCTAGCGCAACCGCTGGGGACCCGTATCCCTGGTGTCCGCGTGGCGAGTCCGGTCGCTATGGCGTATGCACGGGAGCTCGGCGAGTTTGCTTACGAGCTCAGCGGCGCTGGCATGCGTGATCTCGGCCCGCCGCCTGTGCTGCGTTCCGATTTGTCCCGGCTGGGTGGCGCCGACGTCTTCGTGATCTTCCTGGAGTCGTATGGGGCGGTCGCGTGGCAGCGTCCCGAACTGGCTGATCCGTTGGTAGCCGCGATGACCCGGTTGGATGCGGACATCGCCGAGACAGGTCGCTTCGTAGCGTCCGCGTTGGTCGAGTCCACCACCTTTGGTGGCGAGTCATGGCTGGCGCATGTCAGCCTGTTGTCCGGCACCGAGATCCGCGACCCGGCCACCAACGTGCGTCTCATGGCGCAGGAGCGAGACACGATGGTCAAGCTGTTCGGACGGCAAGGCTACCGCACGGTGGCCATCATGCCTGGCATGCTGGTGGCCTGGCCGGAGGGCGCGTTCTACGGATTCGAGGAAATCTACGACCACGAGGGGCTCGACTATCGAGGTCCGCAGTTCGGTTGGTGGGACGTCAACGATCAGTACGCCTTGGCCCGTGTCGATGCCCTGGAAATCGAGCCGACCCGAGAGCAGCCGGCATTCGTGTTCTTCACCACCATCTCCACCCATGCGCCGTTCGTGCCGGCCCCGCCATATCAAGCGGATTGGGCGCGAGTGTTGACGACCGACCCGTATGATGCCGAGGCGCTCGATCGAGCGTGGTCCGCCTGGCCAGACTGGACGAACCTGGGACCGAGCTATCTCGAGGCGATCGAGTATGCCCTGTCCAACATCGGCGGGTATCTCCGTCTGCGGGCGGACCGCGATCTCGTGATGGTGCTGGTTGGTGACCACCAGCCGCCGGCGCTGGTCAGCGGAGAAGGGGCATCGTGGGACGTGCCAGTGCATGTGATTGCCAATCGGCCGGCGGTGTTGGACCGACTGACGCGGCACCATCAGTTCACGAACACGCTGCAGCCGGGCGACCAGGCCGTGGCTAGAATGGACACGCTGCTGCCAATCCTGCTGGACGCCTTCGGCGACGGAGGGGGGCCGTGATGATGATGGGGAGGCGGGGGAGACGGCTCATGACCGCGTCAGTCGTGACCGCGGCCGTCGCGCTGGTGGGGCCGTCGACGGCGTCCACGCAGGTGTCGCTTGACGTCATGACCTTCAACATTCGGACGGCGGCCGGGCGCGACGGTGACAACGCCTGGCCGAAGCGCCAGGCGCTGCTGGTTGACACCATCGAACGCTACGCGCCCCAGGTCGTAGGGCTGCAGGAGGCGCTGGGCGAGCAGATTGAGTATCTGGAACAGCACCTACCGGATTACCGGTGGATCGGCATCGACCGTGGACTCAACGGGGGAGTGGGGTTGAGCGAAGCGACGCCGATCTTTTACCGGTACGCTGAGCTGAGTCCGATCGAGTCCGGGAACTTCTGGCTGACCGACACCCCGGACACCCCGCCCGTCCGGCGGACCGAGGGTCGACGTCGTCGGGGCGGCGGACGCATCGTCACGTGGGCCCGCTTCTATCACCGCGCCACCGGCCGCCAGATGTATGTCTTCAATACACACTTCACGCTTCGGCGCGGCCAATCACAGCTCGATTCGGCCGACCTGATCGCCGACCGGGTCGCCGCCCTTCCGGCTGGCGCCGCCGCTATCGTGATGGGCGATTTCAACAGCGACGCTGAAAGGAGTGACACCTGGCGCGTCGCCACTGCTCGGGGGTTGCGCGATGCGTGGGTGGCGGCGGCCGAGCGCGTCGGACCGATCGCAACCTATGGCGACTTCGGACCGCCGGACGAGGCGCTGGCCGAGCGCGTCGACTGGATTTTGGTGGGCGGTCCAATCGACGTTCAGCGCGCGGAAACCGTCGTCCACAACGTCGGAGGCCGGTACCCCTCAGACCACTATCCGGTCGCCGTGCGGCTGGTCATCCGCTGACCCCCAGGGCGTGTCCTACAGTCCGTGTCGGTTCAAGAACTGCGTGATCGTCGCGTAGATCGCTAGCGTTTCGGCCGTGTCGAATCCCCCGTGGCCACCGCCAGACACGGTGTGCAGTTCGCTGGCGACCCCAACGTTCTCGAGTGCGTGATGTAACCGGACGCCCTGCTGGTAGGGCACGATCGGGTCCGCATCGCCGTGTATGGTGAGCACCGGAGGCAACCCTGGTCGGACATAGGTCAACGGTGACGCCAGTCGCGCGACCTCAGCGCGGTTCGAGAGGCCACCCAGCCACTGGACGGCATAGCCCTTTGTATTGGGGCCGCGCATGAGGTCAGCCACATCGGTGATGCCGTACCAGTTGATGATGGCGGCGACCTCGACCGACGGCAACGACGGGGGACCGGTGAAGCTTCCGGCTGTGCACTCCCGACCCAGTCCGGCCGACGCAGGGACCATGCCGGTCGTCAGCGCCAGGTGTCCGCCGGCCGAGTTCCCGGTGGTCACGATGCGTGAGAGGTCGAAGCGGTAGTTCTCCGCGTTGCGTGCGATCCACTGGAGCGCGCAGAGACAGTCCTCGACCGCCGCCGGTGCGCGCGACACCTGGACCAGTCGATACGTCACGTTCACGACCGCCCAACCCATCTCGAGATACGGCATTGCGCGCAGGAACTGCGATTCTTTCGTGCCCGCGACCCAGCCCCCGCCGTGGATCATCATCAGCACCGGCACCGGGCCGCTGGCGTTGGCTGGCAGATACAGGTCGAGCTTGTTCTCGTGGTTGTTCGCGACATGGTAGGTCACGTTCGGGACCACGCGGTATTGGTTCGATATGTCGGCCAGAAAGGCTGTCGTATCGCTGAGTTGTGCCTGCGCAACCCCGGGTCGCGCGCACACGGCTGTCACTGTCACGGCGGCGATGACGCCGACCATCCATCTGGTTCGCATGTTCCCTCCTCACCAAATAAAACGCCCCACGAACGACCCAGTATATGCGCCGGTCACCGGTTTGGGGGCAGGCTCACCGTCAGGCCCAGTCGTGCCTCGTAGGTCTTGATCATCGCGCTCTTGGCCTGGTCGCCAAACCCGCTGTCGATGGCGGCCTGATAGGTGTCGACCATCGCCTCGACCACCGGGAGGGAGGCCTGTAGCTCGGTGGCGACTTCCTGCACGTTCACGATGTCTTTGAACGCCGCCTGCAGCGAGAAGTCGCCGTCAAATTCCCGCCTGAGGATGCGGGGGATGAAGTATTCGCTGGCGAAGCTGCGCGCACTGCCAGACGTCAGCACGTTGGCCAACGTGTCCGGCGCGAGGCCGGCTTTGACCGCCAGGGGCATCACTTCGCACAGGGCCGCGATGTTGACGTCGTAGATGATGTTGTTGATCGCCTTCATCAGCTGACCGGAGCCAAGGTCGCCACAATGGACGACGAACTCGCCCATGACGTCGAGATAGGGTGTCGCCTCGGCGAAGGCCGTGGGCGTGCCGCCGAACATCATCGTCAGCGTGCCGTCCTCGGCCCGAAACGGCTTGCCCGATACCGGGCAGTCGCTGTAGGACAACCCCACCGCGGCGGCCTGGCCGGCCAGCCGCAGGGCCGCGCGGCGGTTCATCGTGGTGGTGTCGATGATCGGGAGCGGCCCCCGTGCTCCCGTGCTCACGCCCGCCTCACCGAACAGCACCGCCTCCGCCTCGACCTCCGACGGCACGCACAGAAAGAGCAGCTCGACCCGAGTCGCCACGTCACCCGGTGTCGTGGCGCTGGACACCCTGAGGTCGATCAGGGCGTCCGGGAGGTCCGGTCGAATGTCGTACACCGTCAGCGGGACGCCCGCGCTCGCGAGGTTCCTCGCCATGGCCGCACCCATCCGGCCGAGTCCAATGAATCCGATCGGTCTCTTGTCCATGTGTCAATCCAAGCCAGGCGTGCGTCTATCAACAATACCGGGGCGGCGCGTCAATCAAGATGCGGCGCCGTCGGAGGTCGTCATACCTGGGTCCGATCAGCGTCGGGTTCAGCCGAGAGGTGAGGTCGGCGTCTATCGTGACCTCGATCGGGAGGTAGCGTCGACAGTCTTCGAACTCTTCAGCGTACTCCGGCGTGGGGAACTGGAGGGTGAGCACCGACCGGCCGTTGCGCGCGACCATCGTGTACAGCGGATTGACGATGACTCCTTCGGCGGGTTGCGGCGGATCGGGTGCCTCGTGTCTGCGAAACAGGCTGTCGTCTCTGGACGCGACGAGCGTCAGCGACGGTTCGTCGCCGAGGGCGTCTGAAGACAGATTGCTCGCCAGATCGACGACAGCATCGTCGACCAGGCTGTCGAACACACGGCGGTCACTGAACAGTCTGGGCGCGTGCGCCGCGAACAGCTCCTGGTAGGCGAGGGGACTCAGGGGGTCGCCGGCCGAAGGATTCTCGCCCAGTGAACTGTGGAGGTGCGGCAGCAGGACGACCCCGTCCGAACGCGTGACCCGCGACATCTCGTCGGCGCACAGCCGTTTGTGCCAGATATACGGAAACGCGTCCATCAGCACCGTCATCGCGAACAGATCGGCCACGAAGGGCAACGGGGCGTCGGCATTGCAGCACACGGCGTTAGCGGCGGTGGCGGTGAACTGGGTGGCGAGCCACAGTTTCCAGAAGTGCAGGTCGGTGACCACCGTGTGGGGCCGCGGCGGGCCGCCGGGCGCGAGCCCGGCCAGGACGCCGGAGAGATGGCCCGATCCGCCGCAGTGATCGAGGATCGGGCCGGCCGCGACCGACGGGCTCTGCCCGAGCGTCCGCACGATCGCCTCGGCCGGCACAAACGTCGGGTCAGAGAATCGGTAGAGAAAGTAGCGGCCCTCCGCGTCCGGACTCAGGATGTCGAGCATGTCCCGGTAGGTCGCTGGCGATATGCGTGCCTGGAGCGCCTGGAACCGCGCCGCACGTTCGCCGTCAAGCCCCAACAGTGTCTGGAGCGCGTCGGCGCGCCGACCCGCTTCAAGCGCGTGCATGGCGGTCCGCGTTGCCTCATCGGCTAGCAGGACCGGGATGCCCGCCACCACCGGAAAGGCGCAGCACTCGCACCCGAGCACGCCCTCCGAGACCACGTGATCGTCGCTGACGGTTGCGCCGGTATCGACGAGGGCCAGACGAGTGCCGCAGAACGGACAGCGAAGCTGGTCGAGTAGAGCCGTGCGCATGGCGTTCAGTCTACCGGGCGCGGAAGCACGGGCGAAGACGTGAGGCGATCGAGGAACGTCTCGCCGGTGCTCCCCCTCCCCTTGGCGCGCCGATAGTGTTCGACCCCAAGCAAGCGGGGCGCGGTTTCGAGCGTCACCAGGGCGAGCGCGTCATTCTCTCGGATCTGGCTATTGTGGCACCGCAGGGCCCGCAGCTTCTGGCGGGCGAAGTCACTGGTGTCGAGGACCAGGGATGGCGGCGGGGCGTCGGCCCCGAACGCGTCGGGGTCCGCCACGCCCAGAATGTGGGTGGGCGCCGTCGTGACCGGCTCGCGTGCGGCGGACAGCTCGGCGGCATGGTCGGCCACCGCCCGCATCGCTCCGGCCGGCAGCGACACGTAATAGAGTGCCGGCGCATCGGCCTGGGACGTCGCCATGGCGGCGATGGCGGCGACGGTTCGCTCGTGGACCGCAATGTGGTCGGGGTGCCAGTAGAGTCCGTCTTCGTCGAACGTGATGACGATGTCGGCGGCGGTCCGTTCGATTGTCTCGAGGATGTCCCGTTCGAGGCGAGCGGGGTCGGTCCAGGGCAGCATGCCGTCCTCGTGCGTGAGCAGCGTGACGTCATCGAGACCGAGCACGGCCGCCGCCGCCCGGAGCTCCCGCGCACGGACGGTGGCCAGTAATGATTTCGTCCGGGCGTGCTCCGCATGCTCGCCATGCGTGAGGCACAGCAGCGATGTGCGGACACCCAGCGCCACGCACCAGGAGAGGAGGCCACCGCAGGTGAGCGACTCGTCATCGGGATGGGCGAAGACCGCGAGCAGCGAGGGGCGTCTCGCCGTTCGTGCGGTCGTCACGTCGGGCATGGCGGGGGACCCGAAGCCTGGGTGGCGAGTCGGGTGTAGACCGCGACGTGGGCGTCGACCATCCGGTCCGGACCGAACCGAGCCACGGCGTGAGTCCGGACCGCCCGGCGATCGAGCGCCTCGACAGCGGGTAGGGTGGCGATGAGCGCGTCGAGTGACGAACTGACCTGGCCCGTGACACCGTTGTCGACCAACTCCGACACTGCGCCCTGGTCGAGGGCCGCCACCGGGGTTCCGCAGGTCATCGCTTCGGTCAGGACGAGCCCGAACGATTCCGCCTGTTGGACGGGATAGATGAGCGCCCGTGCCCCGCCCAGCAGGGCCGCCTTGGCGGCCTGGTCCACTTCACCGACATAGACGACCTGGTGGCCATCAACGTGCGACGCGACCGACTCGCGATAGTAGTCGTTTTCCGCCGCGGCCAGCAGCAGACGCCGGCCGGTTCGTGTGGCCACCTCGATCGCCTCGAGCACGCCCTTGCCCGGTGTGAACCGACCGAGAAACACCAGATAGTCGTCTGGGGTCGACTGAAACGTCAGACGCGCGGGGTCGACCGCGTGGTGAATCGTGGCCGCGACGCGGAGGCCGGTGAGCAGCCTCGCCTGCGCGCTGGAGACCGCGACGAACGGTGCATCCGGATAACGCGACCAGAGCCGGACCTCTTCCGCCGACGGCGCGTGGTGCACCGTCTGCAGCACCGGGGTCGGTGTCAGACGGGAGAAGGCGAGCGCGATCGGTACGTACTCCGCCTGGTAGTGGATGACGTCGAAGTCGTCGGCTCGCTCCGCCGCGGCGGCCAGATTGAACAGCTCGCACAGCTCCCACGGCCAGAGAGACGTGTCGTCGTGATAACCGCGCTCCAGGGTCGATGCCAAGGTCGCCGTGGTGGTCGATGTCCTGGTGGCGAACAGGGTGACGTGGTGTCCGCGAGCGACCAGACCGTCGGTCAGCAACGCCGTGACGGTCTCGATCGAACCGGACCGGGCGGGTGGGACAGCCTGGGCCACCGGAGCCACCATCGCGATACGCAGAGGGCTCATGACAACGCCGTCTCCAGGAACGGTGGCAGCACGCGCTCGGCCGCGAAGCACGCCTCGGCGATTTCGCGGGCCGCGCGCGCGTGCGCCGCGTAGTCGCGGTCGAGCCGGGCCAGACCCTCCACCGCCTCCTCGACGGTCGAGAACGGGAGCAGACCGGTACCAGAAGGGAGGTGGGCGCTCCAGCCGGTCTCTTGCACTACCGCGGGACGGCCGGCCGCCAGGTAGCACTCGGTGCGGTCGCTGAACCAGCCGGATCGACGCGAGACATACGCATGCTTCGCGACGCCGAACTCGGCTCTCGAACGCTGGATGAAGTCGCGGTAGTCCCACGGGGAGCGTGACATCTGCATCGCGTCCACCGGTCCCCAGCCATGGTTACGGAGCAGCGCGTGGGGGCCGTTGACCGCGAGTTGGAATCGGGCGGCGGTTCGGGTCGGGAGGTCGAGGAACTTGACGAACTCTCGGTCTTTGTTGCCGTCGACGTCGGTGAAGCTCTCCGTCTTCCAGGTCATGACGGTCGTGGTCAGGTCCGTGGCTGGCGGCGCCTCCGTGCGCCATTGGGTCGTGACGACCGGCTGCCACGTGTGGTGCCACGTGAACGCCCCGGTCGGGACATCGCAGGCCGGCGTGCCGATGTTGGCTCCGAACGTGAACAGGCGGTCGAAGCCGTGGAAGAACTCGACATACCACTCGACACCCTTCGCGATGGCGAGCTGGGTGAAGACGGGGTCCGAATCCACAAAGACCTTGTGTGGAATACGCTGGTATTCGTCGCGCCAGAACCAGCAACCGCCGGACAGGTCGATGTAGAGGTCGGCGTCCGCACAGTACGCGCGGAGCGCCGCTCTCGTGATCCCGTGATAGGTGCCGTCGTAGTTCACAAAGCACCAGCGGTCGCCGAGGTCGAACGGCTGGAGGGTCGCCTGGATGTGGCGTGTGCCATAGGACGGATCGGTCGAGAGCTGGTCGAGGTCCGCGTCGTAGACGCACTCACCGGTGTCTTCCAGATACAGCACCTCGTGCCCGAGGTCGCGCAGCCCGAGCAGATACATCAGCGAGCACCAGGCCACCCCGCCGTAGGGGTAGCGTCCGATGATGCCGGCGAGCACCACTTTCATTCCTCGATACCCGCTGTCTGCGTCGCGTCCACGGCGGTCTCTCGCAGTAGCTCGTCGACCGATTCCGGTTCGTCGAGTGATCGCCCGACCGACAACCGGGCGCACATGCGTCCGTACAGTTCGCTCGTGGCCAGCAGCGTCTCATGCGGGCCCTGCGCGACCAGACGCCCGTCATCCAGGACGAGGATCCGGTTGGCGTCGCGAATCGTCGACAGCCGGTGCGCGATCACTAGGGTCGTGTGACGCGGGCGCAGCCGCCTGAGTGCATCGAACACCGCCTCTTCGGAGATGGCATCGATGGCCGAAGTGGGTTCATCGAGAATCAGGATCGGGGCCTGCTTCAGCAACGCGCGGGCGATACCCAATCGTTGCCGTTCTCCCCCCGACAGGGTGGCGCCCCCCTCGGCGACCGGGGTGTCATAGCCCTGCGGAAGCCGTCGCACGAACACGTCCACGTGCGCGGCACGCGCCGCCGCCTCCACCTCGGCGTCGGTGGCGTCGAGTCGGCCGTATCGAATGTTGTCGGCGACGGAACCGCTGAAGAGCACCGGGGTCTGCGGGACCAGTGCGATTCGATCGCGTAGCGATCGGAGCGCGAAGTGCGCCACATCGGTGTTGTCGATCAGCACGCGCCCCTCCCGTGGCTCGAAAAACCGAGGGATGAGATTAACGAGCGTCGTCTTGCCGGCGCCGGTCAAGCCGACGATGGCCACCAGTTCGCCGGGGCGGGCCTCGAAGCTGATGCCGTCGAGCACCGTCCGATGGTCGTCGTAGCTGAACCCGACGCCCTCGAAGCGCAGGTGGCCGCGGAGGTTGGATGCGTCGACGGCGTCGGGCGCGTCCATGACCTCGGGCGCCAGTCCCAGGATCTCCCGCACCCGGCGCGCGCTGACCACGGCCTGCTGCAACAACCCGGTCGTCCGCGCGATTTCCGAGATCGGTTCGTAGACGGCCGCCAGATACGCCACCACCACCAGGAGCGTGCCGACGGTGATTCGGCCGTCGAGCACGTGCAGACCGCCGATGACCAGGATCAGCGCGGTGCCGGACAGGGTGATGGCGGTGACCGCTACCGAGAACAGCGACTCGCGCCAGGTCAGCAACAGCCGCGCGCCCATGGTGGCGCGACCGTCTCGCGAGAAGCGAGACAATTCGTGGCGTTCCCGGGTGAAGCTCTTGACGGCGGCGATCGACGACAGAATCTCGAACGTGCGCTCGATGAGCGACGACTCGAGGGTCTTGACCTGCTCGGCATGCTCGCCCATGGCGCCGGCGTGATATCGCAGGCACAGAAACAGGAACGGGGCCACCGTCAGTGACAGCCAGGCGAGGGGCGCGTCGACGTAGAGCAACACGACGAACATCACGGTCAGGTTGATGGCGGCCAGCGCCAGTGGGAACAGTCCACCGATGATCAAGTCGTCCACGCAATGCGCGTCGGCGTCGAGCCGATACACCGAATCGGCCGTCCGTGACTGGAGATGGTGCCGCAGCGGCAGCGCCTGCAGGTGCTCCAACAGGGTCTCGCGCAGGTGATAGACGATGCGTTGGCCCATCTGCACCTGAAGCTGCGTGTGCAGCATCCGGGTCACTTCCGCCCCGAGCTGAATTAACAGCCCGGTCAATACGATGAGGACGAGCAGGGCCGCCGCGCTCGCCACCACGCTCGCCGGCAGCCGGCTCGCCATCGATGCGGGAAGTGGAGTGTCGCCGAGCACTGTGTCGACCACGAGCTTGAGCGGCCATGGGGCCAGGGCGGCCAGACCGATCTCCAGCAGGGTCAGCGCCACGATGGCACTGCTGCGACCTTTATACGGTCGAAGAAACGACAGGGTCCATGAGACCAGGCTCGTCACTGTTACAGGGGACTAGTGCACCGTGTCGGATGCGGTGGTGTCGGCCGGGGGGGGCGCCGCCGCCGGTAGCATCGGTAGACGGATGAGCCCCGCGGCGGTGGTGACATGAGTCAGGGCGCGGTCGAGCACCGCGGTTGCGCGGGCCGCTTGCCAGGCCGTCCGAGCCGCGATGCCGACCCCGGCCAGCGCCGCCACCACGATGCCGACGGGCGGCGTGTAGAGGGCCAGCGAGGCGGCGATGCCGCCGGCTAGCAGCAGCGCCAGCGCCAGGCCACGCAGCGTGCCGTGCAGACTGGGTCTCAACCGGGTTCGGACCCGGCAGAGACAGGCGCCCTCGGCGTGCTCTTCGACCAGCATCCCCACATGGAGCCAGCCCCAGCGGCCAATGGCGAGGCTCAGGTCTCGATTGGGTCGCCAGCCTTCGTCGACGTCCACTCGCAGGGCCGGTCTCGACGCGCGCAGCATCCCGACCAGCTCGCTGAGCAAGGTCGTGTGGGATGTCCAGGTCTCGCTCCAGAACGACTGTTTTGCGCCGCTTCGGGCTGAGGCCCGGGCCGCCGAGAGCGCATCGCGTGGACCCGGCACGGGCGTTTTCCACGGGTGACGGGTGACATGCTGCGGCGCCACCGCCTCCGGCTGCGACAGACCGCGGATGCGGCCGCGCGCCCGCGCCAACGGCTGGATGACATGGAGCCAGGCGATCACCGCTCGGTAGCACCAACGACTCAGCGTGTGCGGCCAGTACCAGATACGCGGCAGACCGGAGAGATCTGAACGGCGCGCGAACCGCGCGCAGCGAACCAGCGTGGTCAGGAGCGCGAGGATGCCAGCCACCAGCGGAAGCCAGGCCGCGTCCATTCCGGCCAGTGGCCCGATGTTGCCAATCAGCAGCAAGATCACCGTGCCTGCCATCCACGTCGGCGTGTGCGGCAGGTATTGCCACGGTCGCGTCTGGGTCGCGTAGACCGACGGGAACGCGGCGGTACCCCAGACGCCGGTGTTAACCCGACGCGCGGCCGTGCGCAGGAACGGGAGAGCGCTGTAGATGCGGCCGTGCCAGACCATGTGTCCAGCCAGAAATTTCTCTGGGTGGTGCGCGTCGAGCCAGGTCTCGCCTTCACCGTAGCCGACCTGCTGGCGCCAGTAGGCCTGGATGCTGTCTCGGTGATGGTGCCAGACGAGCGCGCCAGGGGCGAAGCCGATGCGGAGCCCTCTCGCCTGCAGTCGCCAGCAGATGTCGACATCGTCGCCGGCTCGCAGATACACCGGGTTGAATCCGTCGATGCCCAGCAGGGCGTCACGTCGAAACGCCATGTTGCACCCGGGTATGTGTTCAGCCGTCCGGTCGTCGAGCATGACGTGGGTCGGTCCGCCGGGCGCCCGCGCCACACACTGTGCCATCCATGGGTCGTCGGCCGGCACCACGTTGGGGCCGCCGGCACCGACGGCGTCGGATCGCACCAGCGGCTGCACCAGATATGTCAACCAGTCCGGGTCCACCCGGCAATCGGCGTCGGTGTAGGCCACGATCTCACCCGTCGCCACGGCGAGACCGGCGTTGCGCGCGGCGCTGAGGCCGCCGTTGAGCAGGTCGACCACCTGGACACTGGGGTGGCGCCGGGCGATGGCGGCGGTGGCGTCCCGCGAACCGTCGTTGATCACGATGAACTGCGTGCGCGGGTAGGTCAGTGCCTCCAGCGAGGTGAGACAGTCGTCGATGGTGTCGGCCGCGTTGTAGGCGCAGACCACCACCGACACTTCCGGCCACTCTGCCGCCGCCGAGGGCGGGAACGGCACCTCCCCAAATACGCGGGTGACGGCCGCCAGCGCCGGCTTTGGCTGGCGCTGGGCGTCGACCAGGCCAAACGTCCAGTCGTCTACTTGGTGGCCGCCGCGCCACCAGTCGTCGGTCCAGGCGTAGGCAATGGCCCCGCAGGCGCCCTCTTCGAACGCGCATCGCAGATGCGTCGCGGTGATCCGCGCCTGGTCGTCCCTCCCCTCCCGCAGGCTGTCCGCTCCCGCTTCGGCGAGCAGGAGCGGCCGGTGACCGGCGATGTGCTGCAGTCGGGCCAGATAGCCGCGGAGCACCTGCTCCTCATGCAGATAGACGTTGAAGGCACACAGATCGAAGCACTCGAGGTTGAGGAACTCGGTGGGCGGGTAGTTGACGTAGGTGAAGAGGCTGTCTGGTGCGGCCGCCTTGACGTCGCCGTAGAGGGTCCCCAAGAAGGCCTCGACCCGATGGTGCCCGTGCCAGCGGACGATTCCACCCGGAATCTCGTTCCCGACCGCGATGACCAAGACCGCCGGATGCGCGGCTAGTCGCTTGACCTCGCGCGTGGCGTCAGTCCTGATCCGTCTGGCGGTGCGGGTCTCGTCGAGAAACGGGATGTGCTGCGGCCACGACAGCCCGGGCATGACACGCAGGCCATGTCGCGCCGCGGCGTCGAGCAGGGTCTCGGGAGGTGGGGTGTAGGTGCGGACCGTGTTGATGTCGGCCGCGGCCATCTGAGCGAAATCGGACTCGATCCGGTCGAGGGGAGGGAATTGCACGCCGCTAGGGTCCGGAGCGAACGTGCCATACGACACTCCGCGGACGAGGAAGCGTCCGTCCTCGACCGCCAGGAACTTACCGTCGATCGTACTGCGTGTCATCGCGGGTTCGCGCGGCCGGGAGGCTAAACCGAACTACTAGCATCTTACCAGGGTGAACGGCTCACGGGTCTGGGTCTGGCGGTGACAGGATGGCCTTCAGGTCGGAGCGGAGGCCGGTACCCGGGTGCCGGTATCATAGTGCGCCCGCTCCGCTATCGCGGGAGGACCGGCATCGATGACGACCAAGTGTAAGAGTGCCACCGCCCGCATGGTCCGATCGACTCGCGTTCTGCTCCTGCTCGCGTGCGGACTGGGCGCGATGGCGTCATCTTCGGCGGCGCAGCCGTCGGACGACGCGCCCTGGTTCGGGGTGACGATGCCGCCGGTGTTCGAACCACACGTGCCTCCGGTCATCGTCGGCGACCGGGGCGTGGCCCCGGCGGTCGTGCCACCCGGGGAAGAGGCGTTCAGGGCTCTGACCGGCGACGCGCTTCGGGCCGACCTCGGAGCGATCGTCCAGTTTTCGCGCACGAGCCGCGAGCAACGGGAGCTCGGGTCGGGGCAGCTCTGGGGCCGGATCACCGGGTTCCCGTCTGGTCACGACACCGTGAGTTGGGCCGCCCGGCAGTTTGAGGACGCCGACATCGACGACGTCCGACGCCAGCCGTTTTACCAGACGGACGGATCCGAGTTCTGGTTGCCGCTCTCTTGGGAGATGCGGCTGGTGGGGGACCCGGTCTTCGGGGCGGGCACGCAAGATCTTGTCCTGACGACCGCAATGCCGCTGGCGCCCTCCGAGGTGCCTCCCGAGGGATTGGTGGCGCCACTCGTCCACGTCGGTTTCGGCGCCGCGGCGGAGTTGGCTCAGATCGACGTGCGCGGCAAAGTGGCCGTGTTGCACGTGACCCCGCAGGGGCACCTTGTGTTCGAGCGCGGTGCCGCGCGCGCGGACGCTCTTCGAACGGGGGGCGGTCGGCGTGATCAACGTGATCGATCTGCCCGGGAACGAGCGGGCGCGCGACTTTAGCAACTGCGGTGGACCCTGCTTCAACCTGGGTGGCCGCGACGGCCGGTTCCTGGAGACGGTGATGGACCGGGCGGCCGAAGCCGGCGCCCTCGACCGGATGCGGATCCGGATGTCGCTCGAGACCACCCGTCGGTCCGGCCTCTCGGCCCACAACGCCATCGCGGTCATTCCGGGGTCCGAGCGGCCGGACGAAACGATCATCATCAACGCCCACGCCGACGCCTGGTTCGACGGCGCCGGCGACAACGGCGACGGGCTCGCGGTGCTGGTGGGGCTGGCCCGGCACTTCGCGACGGAGGCGGACCCGCCGCGGCGTACGCTCGTCTTCGTGGCCAGCGCCGGTCACCACTCACCTGGCATGAACGGGCCCCGCAATTTCGTCGCCATGAACCCGACGTTTGCCGAGTCCGCGGTGCTCGCGCTCAACATCGAGCATGTCGCCCAGCGGAATCTTTCACCGGCGCGCAGCGTGGCCGACGACGGGTATCGCGAGTTCGTGGCGGACGCCGGAGAGGCGCCGATCGTGGCCGGGGTGTCGAACGAGGCGCCGTTCCTGGAGAATCTGTTTCGCCGCGGCGTCGAACGATACGGCACAAATTTTGTGTCCGGTCCGTCGACGATGGCGAGCGGCGAGGGGGGCGGCTATCGCAGCCTCGAGGTAGCCATTGTCACCACCATGCAGGCACCGCCGCTGTACCACACCAGCGGCGAGGTGCCGGAGGTGATCTCGGTGCCGGGGTTGGAACGGATGGCGCGCTTCCTCGCGTTCTTCCTCAAACAGGTGGATGTGGCGCCGTGGGAACAGCTCAACCCGTGAGCCTCGCGCAGGCGGCGGGTCCTTCGCTCCTTCTCATTACCCACCCGAACCGGTAAGATTCCCGCTCCGGTCCACGTGCGGCGCGCCCTGTCGAGTCTACGATTCCCTTCCTGATGACGTATCGCGTCGTGTCTCCTCGGTGCAGGCCCTGGCTCGGACACGCATGTCGATACTCATTCGTCGTGGCGTGGCTACTCGTTTTCCCCGCCTTCGCCGACGCCCAGCCCAACGACCGACTGGAAGCACGCGCCGGGCGGGTGGCGGAAGGGGCCATCCGGATCGACGGCACGCTGGACGAACCGATCTGGCGTACCGCGCCGGCGGTGACCGACTTCATCCAGGCCGAGCCCGACGAGGGCGAGCCGCCGACCGATCGGATGGAGGTGCGGTTCGCCTACGACGACGGCGCGTTGTATGTGGGCGCCAGAATGTTCAGTACGGCTCCGGTGCAGGCGCCGCTGAGCCGGCGCGACGACGGCGGTCTGGCCGAGTCGATTCAGATCGAGCTGGACACCTACCTCGACCGCCGCACCGCCTACATGTTCGGGGTGACCGCGGCCGGGGTGCGGCTCGATCACTATCACTCGCGCGACGACGAGGGGAATAGAGACACCGAGTACGACCCGGTCTGGCAGGCGCGGACCGCGAGGACCGATGACGGGTGGACGGCGGAGCTCTGGTTGCCGTTCTCGCAGCTGCGGTTCAACGCCCGAGCCGAGCAAGTGTTCGGGCTGAACATCAAGCGCGACATTCCCGCGCTCAACGAGGAGAACTACTGGGCGCTGGTGCGGCGTACCGAGAGCGGATGGGCGTCACGCTTTGGCGACCTGCGTGGCATCGTGGACGTCGAACCGCGATTGCGGCTCGAACTGCTGCCCTATGTCTCCGGGTCGGCGCGGTTCACCGGCGACCGCGACCTGAACGACCCGTTCGATGACGGTAAGAACCTCGGTGGCCGGGGTGGCGCCGACGTGAAATACGGCGTGGGGTCCAATCTCACGCTGGATGTGGCGTTCAATCCCGACTTTGGCCAGATCGAGGCGGATCCGGCCGAAGTGAATCTGACCGTCTTCNAGACGATCTTCTCCGAGCGGCGCCCGTTCTTCCTGGAAGGCAGCGACGTTCTCACGGCTGGGACCGGGAACTACTACTACTCGCGCCGGATCGGCGCGCGGCCGACCGGCTCGGCGGTGGGCGACTATGTGGACCGGCCAGACACGGCCACCATCCTCGCCGCGGCCAAACTGACCGGACGACTCTCATCCGGCACGTCGCTGGGACTGCTCGCGGCGGTGACCGACGCGGAGTCGGCCCGGACGTCGACCGACGGCGTGCTGGGTCGAACCCAGGTGGCGCCGCGGTCCGGCTGGGGCGTGGCGCGGGTCATCCAGGAGGTCGGCGACCAGGGTTCGACCGTCGGGGGCCACCTGACGATGGTGCANCGCGGCATGTCGCCGGACGACCCGCTCGCGTCGGGGCTCAGCCGCAACGCGGTAACGGCCGGAGCCGACACGAGAATCCGTTTCGCCGACCAGGGCTACGAGGCGTCCTTCAACGTTGGGATCACGCACATCGACGGGGAACCAGACGCGATTGCCGGATTTCAACAACGTAACTCGCATCTGTTTCAGCGGGTCGACCTGCCGGTGCCCCTGCTGGATGTGTCCCGGCGGGCTCTGGACGGCGGACAGGTNACCGGGCGGATCAACAAGTTGTCGGGACGGCACTGGATCTGGAACGCCAGCGCCATGATCGAGTCTCCGGAATTCGAGCCGAGTGATTTTGGCCGGTTGAACTTCGCCGGCGACTACACCTGGCGGGCGCAACTGAACTACCGGGAGACGGTGCCGGGGCGCTTCCTGCGTGCCTACTCGATTGGTCCCAATATCACGCACTATTCCTACTACGACCGGACGTTGGGGAACCGGTACAACGTGGGCGTCAACGCCAGCGCCACCTTTCTGAACTTCTGGTCGACTCGGGTGAGCCTGACCCGCTATCTGCGCGGGTTCGATGCCCAGCTCACGCGTGGGGGGCCGGTCATGGGGGTGCCGCTCGGGTGGGGGGCCAGCTGGTCGCTCCGCAATCGGGCCGGGTCGCAGACCCAGTGGAGCGGGCAGGCCAACTACCAGTCCAACGAGCTGGGCGACTACACGTGGCGCCTCGGCGCGGCGTTGTCGGCGCGCCCGACGCCGTCACTCGAACTGTCGGTNCGGCCCGACTACCGCAATGAGCGCGGCACCCGGGGCACCTTCAGCGGGCCGGTCAACCGGCAGTATCTGACGACGCTCTCGGGCGGCAGGGCCGAGACGTTCGGGAACCGTTACGTGTTTGGGTTTCCCGANCGCACGACTCTCTCGACCCAGTTTCGCGCCAGCTACACTTTCAAGCCGGACCTGACGCTGGACGTGTACGCCGAGCCGTTCGCCGCGAGCGGCCGGTATCTGGCGTTCGGAGAGACGCTGGTGCCTGGCGCGCGAGACTTGCGGGTCTATGGATTGGACGGCACCAGCATCGTGCGCCTGGACGATGGCANCTATCAGGTGACCGATGGTGTGGACACGTTCGGGCTGTCAAATCGAGACTTCAACATCCGATCGTTCCGGAGCAATGTCGTGCTGCGCTGGGAGTGGCGACCAGGAAGCACCCTNTTCGTGGTGTGGCAGCAGAACCAGGAGAGTCGGGAGGCGCAGGGAGCCCACGTGGGCTTTGGCGACCTGTTCGAATCGTTGACGGCGAGCGGCGACAATATCTTCGCCATCAAGACCACGGTCTGGACGTCCAGATAAGGCCCTCCCCAAATGGGTGTGCCGTTTTACTGCNCCCCGCCTTTNAAGCCGTAACGACCATCGCCGAACCGGTCAAAGAATTGCCCGATCAGCGGATGCTCGATCGGTCCCCGGTCGTCGGCTGCGAGATGTCGCTCTGCGACGTACGTCGTGCGNTCGCCGCGATGGACCAACACGTGGTACCACGGCTGGTCTCGGGGTGGCCGTGACTTGGCCACCTCCTCGTACCACTCGTCGGTGCCAAGAAACGTGGCATCGGCGTCGAACACCACCCCGCGGTAATCGAACTTCTTGTGCTGAACCAGTTGACCGACAAAGAAACGAGCCGTCGCGGTCTCGGGGACTGGTGTNGTATCGGTGGGCATGCTCGGAGTCTCGTCTGACATGGTNTGTCCTNGTGAACTGTGCCGCTGGGGTCTGAATTCAGGTCGCCTGCGCGTTGAGCCGTTCGGCCGTGATGTCGGAATGCGACGCATGCCACACGCACGTGCCCTGCTTGATCACGAACGCCTGCGGCGATTGATGGGTGATGCCAAGCTCGTCGGCGACCGCGTTTGACAACGCGCGTCGCTCCACCACCTTGAGGATGTAGATGCTCCAGTCGGGGTGCGTGTCGGCAAATTGATGGACCTCGTCGATGACGTAGGACGAGACGGGGCACCGCGTGCTGTGCTTGTAGAGGATGGCTCGGTCGCTGGNCAAGGCTCGGTCCAGTGTAGGGCGGTCGTCGATGTCGTGTAGAGCGTTCATGGACGAGACCTTATGGTTCGCGTGACGAACATTGGTATTGCGCCTCCAGGCAAAGAGACAGCCGGCGATGCCGAGCACGGACAACACGGTGAGCACCGTCGGCATCTGCCCTTCCAGGTTACCCCGAACTCCCGTCATGGACGCGGAAGACCGCCGTTGGTCGAGATGCCGCATCGGGACGACTACCAGATGGCAGCGCGCTGGACGGCCGACACGGGACGAGGGTTNGAGGTCCTGCCGGCACGATGAGCGGAGACCGTCCAACGGTGTGAGAGTTGGTGTTTCCGGACTGGGCCGTCGACACGGACACGATCCCGGAGGCGTGGATGGAGCCGGCGCCCTGGAAGTTCGTTCTCGGCGTGGTTCCTCACCCCTGCTCGAATTTCACCGCGTTGGGTCCGCGGCCAGCCTTGAACAGACGGTTTCACTGAGTACTATCAGCGCGTTCCAGAATCGGGGGGGCTATGTCTACGAAGAGGGATCGTGATCTCGGGATGCACCGGCGTATCACCCGACGCGACTTCGTCAATGGCGTGGGGGTCGCTGTCGGGGGAGCGCTCNTTGCACCGGGGCGTTCCATGTTCTGCGTCACTGAGATGCAGAGCCGGCGTTTCAATGTCTGAGCGGAACCGACACATGGCTCGGGCGGCATCAATGATGCTGCCCCTGCCTGAGTTCGCACAACGTTTGCACTTCGCGCCGGAAAGGGGGCAACCGCAGCTAGCGGTTNCCCCCATGTGGGTTGCCCTACGTGACTGCCTCGCGTTCGGGGCAGGTATGATACCGAATCATGGTGGCAGGATGGTTCGCGACAGGGGCGGCGTTGTGTGGGCTCGGGGTCTTACTGGGGGCGTTCGGCGCGCACGGCCTTCGCGACCGACTGACAGTCGACATGCTGGCGGTCTACGAGACCGGGATTCGATATCACCTGAGCCACGCGCTCGGGCTGCTGGCGGTGGCCTGGGCCGCGTCCCGATGGCCGAACGCCTGGACCGGCTCGGCCGGCTGGTTCTTTGTGGCCGGGATTCTGATTTTCTCCGGCAGCCTCTATCTCCTTGCCCTGACCGGGATCCGATGGCTCGGCGCGATCACCCCGATCGGCGGCCTTTGCTTCATCGCGGGCTGGGTTGCCCTCGCGGTCGGCGCGCTCCGCTCCGGTTAGGTTTCCTGGCGAGGCGCTCGTGTGGCGGCGTTGCTTCGTCGGTCACAGCCCACCCGGCTGCTCCCTCCTCGCGCCTGGCCAGACAGACGCCTCGTCAGAAAATCCCCAAGGACGTTTTTTCAGTGACCTGCTAGTCTCCTGTAACCGTGATTCGCTGTATAAGGCGCAAGCGGGGCATCGTCGCGCTACCGGCTTATACAGCGAATCACGGTTACAGGAGACTAGAACACGTGCAGCGGGGGGGTGCCCGGGGGGAGGAGCCCGATGCTGGCGGCCTGCCGGCTCAGCATCTCCAGCGCGGCGCGTCCCGTGAGACCCAGGTCGGTGGTCCACTCATTAACGTACAGGTCGACGTGCTTGAACATGACTTCGTCAGTCAGTTCTTGTGCGTAGCGTCGCATCGTCGAGACGGTGTCCTCGCGATGGGCAACCGCATAGGCGAGCGAATCGGCCAGTACGCCGGCGAGGGTGGCGATCGTGTCGGGCGGGAGTCGCGAGCGCGCGAGGATGCCGCCGAGCGGNAATGGGGTTGCAGTCTCTCGCTCCCAGACCTCGCCGAGATCTTCGACCAGCGTCAGACCGTGCTCGCGCCAGGTGAACCGACCTTCATGGATGCAGACNCCGAAGTCGGCGGCGCCGCGTGTGAGCGTGGGCATGATGTCCGAGAACACGACCTGCTCCAGCGTGCCCTGATTCGGATGGAAAAGTTTGTATAGCAGGGTCGCCGTGGTGTGCTCGCCTGGACACAGCACCCTGGCCCGAGCAATTCCACCATCCCGCTGGCGGGGAGTGCCTGGATGGTCGTCGGCCGTGGCCGCCAGCAGCAGCGGCCCAACCCCGAACCCGAGGGCGGATCCCACCGGCAACACGCCCAGGTCGCCGGCCAGATGGAGCGCCGCGTGAAAGCTCGCTTTCGCTACATCGAAGTCCCCGGCGAACAACCGGCGGTTCAGGTCTTCGACATCCAGCAACTCTACCCGGAATGCCAGACCACGCAAGTCGATCCGTTGCGTCAGGATGGCGTGGAATGTGAACGTGTCGTTGGGGCACGTCGAGATCCCGAGATGTATCGGTATCACNGGCGCGTGCCCCATGTAGGTCGGGCGATCAGGTCGTTGGCGATCAGGNAGGCGGCGTCGAGGGCTTCGGGAATGCGCCATCGCTCGAANCGACGGTCGCCGACTTCGTTGGATATTCCCCGAGCGATGGCCAGTGGCACTTCCGCCAGACGGCAGGCCAGGGCTACGCTGAAGCCCTCCATGTCTTCGGCCGTCACGCCAACATATTGGTCATAGCGTTGAGCCGCCTCATCAGAGGAGGCGGACGCCGTGCAGCATGTCAGTAACGGACCGGAGGCGGTCGGCACCGGTGCGGCCAAGGGTAACTCGTCCAACTCCGGCGGCGGTTGCCCGGCTCGCCGCCAGTGGTGAAAACCGAGTGTGGCGGCTGAGACGAATCCCGATGCTACCCCCACCCCGACGCCGTGCATCGTGACGCTGGGGAAGATGGCCGCTGATTCGACCGGCAAACCGACCGGTTCGTAGGTGCCGGCAATGCCGACCAGGAGCACGCGGTCCGGTTGGTGTTGCGCGATCAAGGTCGCGGCCCGAGCCGCGGCGGCGACCGGGCCGAAGCCACACAACTCGCACGGAGCGTCGACACCGAACCCGGACTGGCGGGCGAGATGTCGACGTTCCTTCTCGGTCGGCACCAGAACCAGGGTGGAAGGGAGGGTCACGCTAGCCGTCCGTGGTGAAAGTCCCGCGTTGCACCGAGACCGGCGCTGGACCGGCTGAACAAGGCGAGAAGAGGGAATACCGACAGTATTTGACCGATGAACAACGCAGATCGGCCGGATTCAGCGCCGGTGGAATGCAGCGGGACTCTTGCCACGGGCGGCTAACCCTTGGTCTCGCGTCGTGCCACGCCGCTGGCCCTGGCCGCCTTGGCGACTGCCTTGGCAACCGCGTCCACGACCGCTCTGTTGAAGACGCTCGGGATGATGTAGTCGTCGTGGAGCTCGTCGGCTGGGATCACACCGGCGATCGCATACGCGGCGGCCCGTTTCATCTCGTCGTTGATCGTGGTTGCGCGCACGTCCAGCGCGCCCCGAAAGACACCCGGGAATGCCAGGACGTTGTTGACCTGGTTTGGGTAGTCTGAGCGGCCGGTCGCCATGATACGGACATGCGGCGCGGCCTCCTCGGGCATGATCTCAGGCGTGGGATTGGCCATCGCGAACACGATCGCATCTCGATTCATCTTCTTCAGCATCGGTACCGTCAGCACTCCGGGCGCCGAGAGACCGATGAAGACATCGGCGCCCTCGATGACCTCGCCCAGAGATCCCCGTTCGTTGTGCGGATTGGTGTGGTCCGCGTACCACTGCTTCATGAAGTTCATGTGTCCGCTGCGACCGGAGTAGATCGCGCCGCTTCGATCGCAACCGATCAAATGCGTGATGCCGTAGTCCATGAAGATCTTGCTGACCGCCACGCCGGCGGCGCCGACGCCGTTGAAGACCACTTTAAGGTCGCCCGGTTCTTTCCCAACCAGCCGGAGCGCGTTGATCAGCGGCGCAAGTGTGACGATGGCCGTGCCGTGCTGGTCGTCGTGGAACACCGGGATATCGAGCNGGGCTTGTAGTTGTTCCTCGATCTCGAAGCATCGCGGTGCCGCGATGTCCTCCAGATTGATCCCCCCGAACGCGGTAGCCAGGTGGCTCACGGTGTCGACGATCGCGTCGGTGTCGGTGGTGTCGAGAGCNAGCGGAAATGCGTCGACGCCGGCGAACTCCTTGAAGAGGGCGCACTTGCCCTCCATCACCGGCATGGCGGCGGCAGGCCCGATGTCGCCGAGGCCCAGGACGGCCGTACCATCGGTGATCACCGCGACCATGTTTTTCTTGATGGTCAGCGAGTAGGCGTCTTCAGGGTGTTCGTAAATCGCCATGCACACCCGCGCGACCCCGGGCGTGTAGACCATGGAGAGATCGTCCCGCGTGCGGATGGGCGATCGACTGACCACTTCGATCTTTCCGCCCAGATGCAGGAGGAAGGTGCGGTCCGAGTGATGAAGCAGCGTGAAATCACCCAGCACCCGGATGCCGCTGAGAAGCTCGGTCGCGTGGCTATCGTCCCGGCAATTGATGGTGAGGTCTCGAACCATCATGCCGTCGCCAACGGAGACCAGGTCGACCGAACCGATATCGCCGCCGAGCCGACCGATTTCCGAGGCGAGGCGGCCGAGCATGCCGCTGTCGTTCTTGAACTGGACCCGGAGCGTCAGACTGTGGCTGACNTTCGGTGTGTCTCCCATTCGGCTACCTCCCCGGTCATGTACTAAGGTGGGGCTGCGCCCCGAACCCCNCGCGACGGCTACGCGGGGACCACTGGGAGTCCCACTCCGCCGCCGCGGGGCGCGCATTGTCGCGCGCCTTTGCATCGTATCGCAGACCGTTCGGGACATGTCGCCGAACCAGGCCAGGGCGTACTCGGTGACGACCNCCTGGTCACGACAGCGTGGGGACACTCCGAGGGAGGATCAGGCTCGAAGGTCGTAGCAGCGGAGACGGGGGCTGGCACCGGTCAAGATGTCGCGGGTGTTTTGCACGACATAGAGCAACCCTCGACTGAGTACCGGGAGCGTCCACGATTCTTGCGCTGCCGCGAGCCAGCCTCGCGAGATTTCCCGGTACCCGTCGGTCGTCAGGTCGAGCCAGAGCAGGTGCCCCAGTTCGCCGAGCGCAAGNAAATTGCCGTCAACCGCCAACAGCGAGCCCCGCGCCATGCCCACCGTGACCTGTCGTTCCCGGTCACCCTGCGTGAACGTTTCGGTCCATTGCGGAGCTTCGCGCCAGACGACTCGACCGTCCGTGGCATCGATGCAGGCGAGTGAAGCATCACCCTGATTGCGCCCGTCGAACCCGTACAGGTAGCCGTCCTGGTGGATCGGGGTGTTGAAGTGCAATGCGAACTCCTGTGTGGTCCAGAGTACCTCCGGGGAGAAGTCGGGGAGAATTCGAACCAGCGCGCCGCCGGCGCGGTAGCTGGCCGACACGAAGACACGGTCGCCGAACACCACCGGGCAGGATGCGTTGACTGACTCGTAGGTCCGGCTGCGCCAGGGGAATTCGAAGTCGATGGCGCCGTCAGCCGGATTGATGCAGAGCAGACCGCCGGTCGGCGGCGTCGACTCGCCCCCAGCGAATACAAAGACCCGTTCCTGGCCGTGGACGACGGCCGGTACCGGCGACGCGTAGCTCTGGCCCCAGTCGCCGGTGCGCCAGGTTTCTCGTCCGGTGGCGCCGTCGAACGCGACGACGCAGNGACCGTCCGGGGCGCCTACGTTGACGATTAGGCGGCCTCCGTGCACCAGCGGCGTGGAGGCGGTTCCAAAAAAGTCCTGGCTGACGTCGTAGTCGTCGCGGAGGTCACGCGTCCAGATGCCGTCGCCCGTCGCCAGATCGAAGCAGTGCAATCTGCCTTCGGCTCCCATTGTGTATACACGGTCGTCGCTGATGACGGGACTCGACCGCGGACCGTTGTTGTAGCCGTAGCGGTCGCGATAGGCGCTGGCGTAGCGGTACTGCCAACGGATCTCCCCGGTCGACGCGTGCCGGTTCTCGACCACTTCCTGGTCGTCGACGCGATGAAAAAACAGGAGGTGGTCGCCGACGATGGCCGGCGACGTGTACCCGGTGCCNTTCTCAAGCTCCCACACCAGCGGCGGCGGGAGTTCCCGACTGAGACGTGTTTCGGTGGAAACGGCGTTGTGCGTGGGGCCGAGGAAGGAGCCCCAGTTGTGCGTGATCGCGTCAGGAGCGAGCGCCTTGGGACTGGTGGCAGGCGATTGTGCCCAGGCCGTACCCGCGGCCACCGCGTGCCCAGCCAGGGCTTGGAGCACAACTCGACGGGAGATCGTCCGCATGGCGGGACGCTTACTGTCGGTGAAACGGACCCGCTGAGCCAGTGACTGGCATAGCTCCGCAAGCCAGACCGGCGGTACGGCTGGAACCATCCAGGACAAAAACAACCAGGAGGCACCGGGCCCCCTGGTCGGCGTAGCAAAGCGCGTGATCGCGCAGTGGCTCAGTTGCCGAGCTTGACCACGTTCTCGGCGGCGGGGCCCTTGAGGCCCTGCACCACGTCGAACTCCACTCGCTCACCCTCGGTCAGGCTCTTGAAGCCCGAACCCTGAATGGCGGAGTGGTGGACAAAGACATCCTTTTCTCCATCATCACGAGTCAGAAATCCGAAACCCTTAGCATCGTTGAACCACTTCACNGTACCCGTATTAGCCATGTTCTTCCTACACGTCTTGTTCGTCGGAGATCGGTCTGACCGTGTACTGCCGACTACTTGAATGCGCGGCTGGCGCCGCGCGTGTGACGGCACCCATCAGGGCGACGCCGTTACAGCTGTCACTAGCATACTCGGAAGTGTCGACCTGAGGTCAAGGGGGGCGGTAGAAAATCGAGAGGTTCGGTGTGCCCTCCAGCGGCGGGACGGTGTCTCACCGCCTCGATGTCGCGCGCTATAATCCGATTCTCACTGGCCGTTCGAGTGCGTCCGCGTGAGACCGGAAGGAAGGAAAGCACGTGCCGACAGACCGCCCCAAGAGTGCCGTTGAGCTGGTAATGGAGCGCTTACGGAAGCAAGACGCGACTGCCAGCGGTGAGTCGACTCCGCTGACCGAGGACCAGAAGCTTGCGATCGCCGCCGCCAGGCGCAGTTACGAGGCGAACGTCGCAGAGGCGGAGATTCTGTATCGTTCGACGCTGGCGGCGACGATGGACCCGGAGGCGAGACACCAACTCGACGCCAACTACCGTCGAGACCTGGCGCGGTTCGTCTCCACCCGTGATCGGAAGATTGGGCTTGTCCGGAAAGGCGATCAGGCGGAGTGAAGATCGCAATCGTCGCCCTCACGCTGGTGAACTTCGCGCTTCTGGTCCCAGGCGTGACCCTTCCGATCTATAGCGTAACCATCACGACCTTGGTCGAGGCGACGATTATTCCGGACCCGGTCGAGGTCACGGTCTACGAGCAGACTCGGTCCATCCTCGGCACGGTGCAAGAGCTGTGGCGGTCGGCCGACTACCTGGTGTCGTTCCTGATCCTGTTGTTCAGCATTGTCGTGCCCGTGACCAAGGGCGCCATGCTCCTGGCGTCGCTCGCTGCGGTACCGGACGCCGTGAAGCGAAGGCTGGTGACGTTGGTGGACCTGATCGGCAAGTGGTCGATGGCTGACGTGTTCGTGGTGGCGGTGTTTCTCGCGTTTCTCGCGACACGCGACCAGGCCCAGACAAACAGCTTCAACGTCCAGGTGCTGATCACTCAGGTCGATGTGGACATGGCCACACACCTGACCTCGACGCTCGGTCCAGGGTTCTACTACTTTCTGGGCTACTGTCTCTTTTCGGTGCTCTGGACGCAGGTGCTCAAGCATCAACGGTCCTAGGTTTCCTGGCGACCCGTCCGCAAAAGGCGGACGTCGCGACATTGACTCAGCGGGGTCACATGCCGCTTGCATGCTCCCTCCTCGCGCCTGGCCAGACGAACGGCTTGCCAGGCAACCGTCCTGGAGGTCGCCTCGGCGAGCGAGAATTGGCGTCGGTATGTTGACCCTCTTTGGTGTCGTCACCGTCGGCACATTTCTCACCCTCGTCCTGGGCCGGCAGACCTCCGTCCTGGTCGCGCTGATTCTGGTACCCCTCGTCATGGGACTGTTGGCCGGTCTGGGGGGCGATGTCGGTGGCTACGCGTTGGCCGGCATCCAGAGTGTGGCCGGGACCGCCGCCATGCTCGGTTTCGCCGTGCTGTACTTCGGGCTCATGAACGACCGCGGGCTGTTCACGCCGCTGATCCGGACCGTGGTACGGGTCAGCCGTGGCGACCCCCGCAACGTGGTGGTTGGTACTGCCGTTGTCGCCATGCTGACGCATCTCGACGGAGCCGGTGCATCGACGTTCCTGATCACGATTCCAGCTTTGCTGCCGGTCTACCAGCGTTTGGGTCTCGACCGTGGCGTTCTCGCCGCCACTGTTGCACTGGCGGCGGGCACCATGAACATCATGCCCTGGGGCGGTCCGACCCTGCGGGCGGCTGCGTCCCTGCAGACCGACGTCGGGGGGCTGTTCGGCCCGCTGCTGCCGTCGGTTGTCGTGGGCCTGCTCGGCGTGCTGGGGGTGGCCGCGTGGTTCGGACAGCGAGAACGCCACCGACTGGGCGACACGCGGCCAGCCGGCATGCCCGAGCTGCTGGATGACGGGACGGCGCTCTCGGGGACGGAGAGTCCCTCGCCGCGGCTCTACCTCTTCAACGCGGGACTGACCGTCGTCACGCTCGCCGCTCTGCTGTTCGAGTTGTTACCACTGCCCATCGTCTTCATGACCGCGTATGCGCTGGCACTCGCGGTCAATCGTCCTGCGGTGTCGGCCCAACGTGAGCAACTGACAAGACACGGGAGCGACGCCATGCAGATGGTGGCGCTCATCCTCGCCGCCGGGGTCTTTGCCGGTGTCCTGCGCGAATCGGGAATGCTTGGGGCAATGGGACAGAGCTTGGTGGCCAGCCTGCCGACCGGGCTCACGACCCATCTCCCGGCGCTGACTGCCGTCGCGGCCATGCCGCTCAGTCTCGTCTTTGACCCAGACTCGTTTTATTTTGGTGTGCTGCCGGTGCTGGCGGAGGCGTCCCAAGCGTCCGGCGTGGCCGGCGTCGAAGTCGGCCGGGCCGCCCTGCTTGGACAGATGACCACCGGCTTTCCCGTGAGCCCGCTCACCCCCGCCACATTTCTATTGACCGGATTGAGTGGGGTCGATCTTGGAGATCACCAGAGGAGGACTATTCCTCTCGCCTTTGGGTTGACGTTGCTCATGGCCGCGGTGGCGCTGCTGACGGGAGCGTTCCGATGGTGACTGGTGCGGCCACGCCGAGCTGATCCAGACCGCTCGCCCGCCAGCGATGTCATGCGGCCGACGGTTTCGGGAGCCCGCTTCCTTCGCCAATGGTCAGACCCCAGATGCCTCATCTTCCGCCGGCGACAAGCGGGACCACTCCCCGATGGGACCGATGGCTCAGATGTCAGCGCAGATGATGGTGATCTCAGTTGTCACACCAGTACGCTGCACGAGGGTCGGGCTGGTGATCGTAAGTTCCCACCCTGTGCGGGCGGCGTTCGGCTGGCTGCCGCTGATGACGACGAGCAGATTGTGACGGGCGACCGGTGGCCATGCCCGAAAGTGCGACAGATTGATGAGCAGGTCATATCCGCGCAGCTTCGCGGGCGTGTCGATGGGTCCGGAGCCTGAGTCGAGGATGTGTCAGCCGGAACCCGAAGGCGGATTCGAGTCGCGCCGGATCCGGGGCGGCGCGGTCCGCTTCTCGCATCAGGTCGACCTCATACCTCGCGAGCAGTGCCCGCAGCAACGAGTAGGTGTAGTACTCCCCGCCACCCACACCCAGCGTGTGGTCCGAGAAGAGCGCGATACGTCGAGACGTCATCTGTGGACCCCTACTGTCGGTCGGGCGACACGGGTTGTTGGACCGCCCGACACATACCGCGAGTCACGGGGCTCAGGCCCCGGCCTCCCGCGACATCTCCCAAGCGACGCCCGCCGCCGGCGCAAGTCCCACGCCAACGTCGTGTGTCACATACGCTCAAGCCTGTAGGATCGTGCGGTGCCTTCGGCCGCGACACCAATGAACGACGACGATGCGGCGCCACCCAGATTCGTCGCATGGGAGCGACGCACCAAATTCTGGGCGCTGGTGTTCGCGGCGCTCACGCTCGGAGTGACGATGTTGGGCGCCCTCGTGCTGATTCGGGCGGGTCGTCCGGCCGCAACGACTCTCATCCTGGCCCTAGCTCCCGCGGCGGGCGTGTATGTGTGGCACACCGCGCGCATCCGTCGCCGACGTGCCCTCCTCAGCGCACCGTTCCCGCCGGAGTGGGAGACCGTGCTCCAGCGTGATGTGCTGTTCTTTCGAGCGCTCGACCCGTCGGACCAGGTACGGTTCCGGCGGGAGTTGCAGGTCTTTCTCGGCGAAAAACGGATCACCGGCATCAAGGTGCGCTTGGACACGACCACCCAGGTGCTGGCGGCCGTCAGCGCCATCATCCCTATTTTCGGGTTTCCCGACTGGGAATGGGATCAGATTCGCGAGGTGCTGGTCTACCCGACGCGGTTCGACGGCGAGTTCGATTTCGGCGACCGACAAGATCACAACATACTCGGGATGGTTGGCACCGGCAGCCTGAACGGCCTGATGATTCTGTCGAAGCCGGACCTCATTGGTGGCTTCCGGAACGCGACCGACAAGCGTAACGTGGGCGTCCATGAGTTCGCGCACTTGGTGGACAAGAGCGACGGGGTCATCGACGGCGTGCCGGGGGTCGGGTTGGTCCGGGACGCCATCGGTCCCTGGGTCGATCTGGTCAGGCGCAAGATGTCTGAAATCGAGGAGGGGCGGTCAGACATCAACCGCTACGCGCTGACCAACGAAGCGGAGTTCTTTGCGGTCGCCTCGGAGTATTTCTTTGAGCGGCCAGGGGTGATGGCGCGGAAGCACCCGGAGTTGTATGCCGCACTGGAGGGCGTGTTCAATCAGAACCTGCGGGCGCGAGCGGGCGCGTTGCGACGGGAGCTCAAGCGCGGGCGACTCAAGTTCGGTCGGAACTCACCCTGCCCGTGCGGGAGCGGACGTAAATTCAAGAGATGCTGCCTCCAGTAGCGCGGTCCGTGCGTGATGGTGACACGTGGAACCGCACGCTATCATGTTCACGTACGCGATGTCTGTGAGACGTTCAGCATGGGGGGCGAGCCGGTGTGCAACCGGCGTCTGGCTTCTGCTGTGGCTCACGTCGACGTCACCGGGGCTGGCGGCGGCACAGCCGCTGCAGCTCGTGCAGTTCGCCGAGGGGCGTCTCACGGTGGCCGCCCACGACGCGTCGCTCCGTGGGCTCATTGAAGAGATCTCGCGGGAGAGTGGTGTGCGGCTGGAGGGAGCGGACGCGTTGCGAGGCGACGTGACGGTTCGGTTCCGCCGGCGAACGCTCGAGGATGGGCTCGCGCTCATTCTGAGTGGGTGGCGATATGCGCTCACGTCCGAGTCGGGGCAGGGGCCTGGCGGCAGCACCGAGCCGTCGCTGTTCCGGCTTCGTGTGCTCGGCCCCCGTAAGGTGTCATTCCGGGCTCCAGCGGCCACGGCGCCGCCGGCCGACCAGGCGGAGCACCAGCCGATTCGCGAGTCCTCCGACGGCCCTGGTCCTCTCGAGGTGCTTCTCGCGAGCGACGACCTGACCGTGGTGCGACGAGGGGGGCTGGCCGCGCTGCGCGACCCGGACCGCGGGGTTCGGGCGAGGGCCGTCAACGCGCTCGCCGCTCGCGGCGGTGACGCTGCGGTCACCCTGCTGGAAGTGGCCTTGCGGGATGCTGAGCTCGGCCTCCGCCTGGACGCGATCGAGGCGCTCCGCCGCATCGGAGGAGACCGGGCCGCGCGGGGGTTGACCGGCGCTCTGCACGATCGCTCGCGGCCACATCGTCTCCGGGCCGTGGACGCACTCGGCGCCATCGGCGGTCCGACTGCCATACAGTTGCTCGACTACGTTCAGGCAGTCGATCGCGATGAGACCGTACGGGCCGCTGCGGCCGGCGAGCTTGCCGTTCTGCGAGCCAGGCAGTAGTGCCCGGCCATCACCCCGCCCTCGTCGCTCCTGGCCAACTCCGGCAGGCCGTCCGCGGCTCATGATCGCGACGTACTGAGACCAGACAGGACACTCGATTGCCGCTCACTTCGTTGGACCAGGTCTCGATGGCGCACGGGCACGTGCCGTTGCTCGAATCGGCCAGCTTGCGAATCGAGGCCGGCGAGCGCGTGTGCGTCATCGGGCGGAACGGTGCCGGCAAGTCCACGCTGTTGCAGTTGATCGCCGGGCGACAGGCGCCGGATCGAGGGCACGTCCGCCGGGAGCGCCACGTACGGATCTCGCTGCTCGCGCAGGATGTCCCGCTGTTCTCCGACCGTCCAGTGTTCGATGTCGTGGCGGAAGGATTGGGAGACCTGTCCGAGTTGGTGACCGCCTATCATCGCGCCGCGACGGCGTTGAGTACTGGGTCCACCGCGGCCCGGCTCGACACGCTGGGCCGTCGGCAGCACGCCCTCGAGGAGCGCGACGGCTGGCGGGTCGAACAACGCGTCGAGCTGATCATCGAGCGGCTGCGGCTGCCGTCGGACGCGGTGGTCAACACGCTGTCCGGCGGCTGGCGGCGGCGAGTGTTGCTGGCGCAGGCGCTGGTCGCCCAGCCGGAGATTCTGTTGCTTGACGAGCCCACGAACCACCTCGACATCGAGGCCATCGATTGGCTCGAGGCGTTCGTGGTCGACTACCCCGGCGCCGTGGTCCTGGTCACGCACGACCGTCAGTTCCTCCGACGAGTGGCGACGCGGATCGTCGAGATCGACCGGGGACAGCTCACCTCCTGGCCGGGAGACTACGACAACTATGAGCGTCGGCTGGAAGAGCGCCGAGCGGACGAGTCGGTGCGGCACGCCAAGCAGGACAAGCGACAAGCGGTCGAAGAGGCATGGTTGCGCCAGGGTATCAAGGCCCGTCGCACCCGGAACGAAGGGCGCGTCAAGGCGCTGATGGCGATGCGAGCGGACCGGGCGGCGCGACGCGCCGAAATGGGGCGTGTCCGGCTGAAGCCCGTCACGGCCAACGCGTCCGGTCGATTGGTGTTCGAGCTCGAGGGAGTCGCCAAGTCGTTCGACGGGACCGCGGTGATTCCGGAGTTGAATCTGCGCGTGCTGCGGGGAGACCGGATCGGTCTGATCGGTGCCAACGGGGCCGGCAAGACCACGTTGCTGCGTTTGCTGCTCGGCGATCTGGAGCCCGACCAGGGTCACATTCGTCGCGGGACCAACGTCCAGATCGCCTACTACGACCAGCAACGCGAACAGCTCGACGTCGAGCGGACCGTGTTCGACACGGTGGGGGACGGGAGCGACACCGTCACCGTCAATGGCCAGTCCCGTCACGTCCACGGCTATCTGAGCGACTTCCTGTTCTCGCCCGAGCGCGCCCGCTCGCCGGTCAAGTCGTTGTCTGGCGGCGAGCGGAATCGGCTCCTGCTGGCACGCTTGTTCACGCGTCCGGCCAACGTGCTCGTGCTCGATGAGCCGACCAACGACCTCGATCTGGACACCCTCGAGTTGCTGGAGTCGCAGCTTGTCGGGTGGTCGGGTACGGTCCTGCTCGTCAGTCACGACCGGGTGTTTCTCGACCACGTGGTGAGTAGTACGGTGGTGTTCGAGTCCGATGGCCAGGTGCAGGAGTACGTCGGCGGTTACCAGGATTGGCTGCGGCAACGCTGGCCCCAGTCCCCCGCGGAGCGTCCGGGGCGTCTCACGACACCTCGCGCCCAGACGGCTGAGCTGCGGACATCCACCGACGCTGCGGTGGCCCCCTCAGCGCGACTGTCCTACAACGAGCAGCGCGAGTTGGTGGCGCTACCTGGGCGGATCGAGCGGTTGGAGGTCGATGTGGATCGGCTGAACGGTACGACGATGGCGCCGGGCTTCTATCGCGAAGCGCCGGAGTCGATCAAGGCAACCCTGGCGCGCCTGGAGGCCGCCCGGGTGGAACTGGAATCGTCCTACACTCGCTGGGAGCACCTGGAAGCCCGTCGCGGCAATTTCCGCGACTAATTTGCAAGGGCCCTCAGAGCCGCTGAGGGCAGGAATGACATGCGAGATCAGTGGTACGGCGATGACCGGGATGTCCTCAAGTGGAGCACGCTCGTCCATTTGGCACGACGCGAGTCGGTCACCGGAATCCTGCACGTCGCCATGTATCGTCCGAGTCAGCCGATCGCCCCGCTGGCCACCGCGTTCGGTGCTGTCGCACCGCCGGACGAGGTGCTGCGCCACTTTCGCGACGTCGATGACATTCAACGGCTGGCCACCGCGACCGGACTCGAGGTCGACGTCTTCAAGAGTCCCTTTACCGATCGGGTGGCCTACTTTGGCGAGGTCTGCGGTTTGGTGCGGGCGCGCTCCGGGCGAGTCATCGTGTTCCTGGACCCTGACATTGGTATCGAAGCCGAACAGGGTGGGCCCGAGCACGTCACGTCGGCCGACATCGCGCGGGTTTTCGAGGCTCTACGGCCCGGAGGCTTGCTGGTCTGCTATCAACACGCGAGGCGACAGAAAGGCTGGCGGGGCCGCGCGCGTCGCGCCTTCGCGAATGCGCCTGGGATGCCCTCCTTCGACGTGGAGGTGGTCGAGTCCGAGCTGGTGCGTGATGTCCTGATGTTCTCCGTGAAGAAGGTATAGAGGACTGCTAGGACGCACCGTCTCCCGCCAGCGCCTTGACGAGTCGGTAGAGAAACTCCTGACCCTCGTAGAAGTGTTCGATGAGGATCCGTTCGTCCTGACCGTGCGCTCGCGAGTCGTCCATGTCTCCGAAGATCCCACTCACGCCGTAGACGGGGATGCCCTCTCGGCGCAGATATAGACCATCGGTCGCGCCGGTGGACATCACGGGGAGCACCGGCACCCCCGGCCACATTTCCTCGGTGATCCGCGCGATCGGTCCCAACACCTCCGATGTGAGAGGGGAGGGCGGGCTCGGAGTGGCTTCGCCCCGAGCCGTCACCGCGGCACTTCTGTTTCTCGGGTTCACAGGGTTCTCCTGGACCGGCTCGCCTCTCCACTCGCGTGCCGTGCTGACCGACGTTTGCCGCAAATCACCGTGACAGAAAACTCGCAGGTCGCTGAAAACGGTCCCAGGGGTTTTCTGACGAGGCGTCTGTCGGCCAGGCGAAGGCGCACCACAATGCGCGCCCCGCGGGGGTTCGGGGCGCAGCCCCGTCTAATTACTAAACGCGCGCCATCGCGCTCGCCAGGTTGCTCAACGCCCGCTCAACCAATTGCCGGCTCGTCGCGATGTTCATCCGCATGTAGCCCGACCCGCTGGTGCCATAGCTGGATCCTGGAATGATGTGGATGTGGGCCTGCTCCAGCAGGTAGCGCTGGAACCGTTGTTCGGGCGTTTCACCGTTCTCTGCCACATCGCCGCTATCGACCCGGTCGATAGCCTCGCTGACGTCCAGCCATGACAAAAAGGTGCCTTCGGGCTTGACGACCTGGACGTGAGGCACGCGTGCACCGACGAACGACTCGACCAGGTCTTGCGTGCCGTCGATGTAGTCAAGCAGTTGGTCGAGCCAGCCTTCGCACTCGTTGTAGGCGGCCTCGGCGGCGACGACGCCCAAGGTGTTGATGCCCTGTCGGTGCTGTCCGGCGCCGCGAATCCGGTCGAGGTAGTCCGGATTGGTCGAGAACAGGTAGGCGCACTTCAGGCTCGAGAGGTTGAACGATTTGCTGACCGACTTGTAGGTGATGCTGTTGCGGACGATCGCCTCGTCGTCGAGGGTCGCGTACGGCGTGTAGGTGTGCCCTCGGGTCACGAAGTCACAGTGGATCTCATCGGCAAGGACGACGACCCGGCGGCGGGTACAAATCTCACCCAGGGTCATCAGGTCGTCGCGTGACCAGACGTTGCCGGTCGGATTTTGCGGGTTGCAGAGAATGAACGCGTAGGTGTCGTGGTCGATTCGACGTTCGAGATCCTCGAAATCCATGCTGTACCGGCCGTTCGACAGTCGCAGCGGGCATTCCTCGGCCACGGCGCCCACGACGCGAATATCGGTGTAGAAGCCGTTGTAGCCCGGAGTCTGGAGGAGGATCTTGCTGCCGGGAGGGCAGAACGCACGCAAGGTGCTGATGATCGCCGGATGCACCCCGTCCGAGTGCAAGATGGTTTCAGGCGAGATCTCGAGACCGTAGCGACGCTGGTTCCAGTCGACGATCGATTCGAGATACGACTCGGGTTTGGTCAAATAGCCGTAGTTCTCGTGAGCGACGCGGTCGCGGAGCGCGCGTGTGATAGCCGGGGCGATCCGGAAATCCTGGTCGGCGGTGCCCATGCCGACCTCGACCTGCCGTCGGCCGTAATTGGCAATCTGGGCGTCCCACTTCGACGAGTCGGTGCCGATGCGACTGTAGATCGTGTCGAAGTCGTAGCGGTCGCCCGGTGGCTGCACGCGGCCGCCGCCTTCCGCGGTTGGCAGCACTGCGCCGGCCGCTCCGGCGACGGCCGTGAGTCCGGCGCCCCTCAAGAACGCCCGTCGATCAAGCTGACTGTGCTTCGGCATCGTTGCCTCCCGCCGACGTTGCGGTCGCGTCGGCGCACGTCACGTTGCAGGGTGGTTCGATGGGGCAAGCATAGTCGACTTGACGCGGCTGGTGAGCACTGCCGTTGCGTCAGTCGTGTTTAGCGAGCCACACGTGACGACGCTCGCCGTGTGCCCACGGACACCCCCGCGCCGCCAAATTGTCGCGTGTCGCGCGGCCCGGGCGGGTGGGATGGTTCCTGCTCGTCTGCTGCAGTGGTTGTGTCAGAGCGACGGTGGACCCCGGCGCGGCCGGGAGTCTAACAGACCAGGGGACTGCTGAGTATGTGGAAGCGACAGG
>PAUN01000064.1 GCA_002712885.1 Acidobacteriota bacterium | reverse complement strand
GTCAATGACCGGACGCTGCAATGGCGTGAGCGTTCTGAACGTAAACAGACCCTGGATGTCAGGGTCACCGTGCGGCGTCTTGAGCCAGGCCGTGTCCGTTTGAGCGGCAACCGGAGCCACCAACGCAAGACACACACTCGCGACCAGCACGGTCACATCCACTCGAATCATTTGGAGACATCCCTTCCGTTCGACGCCCGATTATACCGTTCGCCGGATCGGCAAGGCCTCCGCGGAAGCTGATCGGATGCTAAGCGTTGGGCCCAGGTGCCGATGTACGCTATAAGGACGCGCTACCTGGCCCTTGTTCCGCCCATTCAGGAGTGGTAACGTTCGAGGGATCTGGGGCCGGATATGGTCCAGCCGGGTCCGCCCCAGACCAGTCATGGGAACCCGGCTGGGTATCGTGCGGGATCTACAGCGATGGGTTTTCTCTTTAATCTCGACACCGACAGGGCCGCCCCCCTTTATTCCAGGCACCCGATCAATCTCGAACCGCACGTGGCGGTGCGTGAGGCGTTTCGGCGTATGAACGACCAGGGGCGCGGTGCGGTGCTCATCTGTCGGGCTGGCGTGTTGGTGGGCATTTTCACCGAACGGGACGCTCTGGCGCTCTTGGCCGACGGCGCCGATCTCGACGTTGCCATCGAGCAGGTGATGACCGCGAATCCGGTTGCGCTGTCGGAGGATGACACCGTCGCCACCGCCATCGCGAAGATGTCCACGGGTGGGTATCGCCGCTTGCCGATCATCGACTCGGACGGGCGACCGACCGGCTTCCTCAAAGCCAACAGCATTCTGCATTTCCTCGTCGACCATTTTCCGGCCACCGTCTACAACCTCCCACCGACTCCTCACCACGCGACGGGCACACGCGAAGGCGCGTAGACCGTCGACGCTGCTCAACGCAAGGCGCAAGTCACACATGGCAGTACCAACCGAAGCCCCCCTTACGTCCAGCAAGGAAACCATCGTTCTCGAAGGCGCCACGGTCCGTCTGGCCGGCGACTCAGGCGATGGGATGCAGATCGTGGGCGGACAGTTCACCAATACCTCAGCCCTGCACGGAAACGACGTGGCGACCTTCCCGGACTTCCCCGCGGAGATACGCGCCCCACGCGGCACCCTGGCCGGCGTCAGCGGGTTTCAGGTGCAATTCGCGTCGACCGACATTTTCACCCCGGGCGACACCCTGAACGCGCTGGTGGCCATGAACCCGGCCGCCCTGGTCACCAACATCGGTGACCTCGAGAAGGGCGGGATCCTGATCGTCAACTCCGAGGCGTTCAAGCCGAAGGATCTCAAGCTGGCCCGGCTCGAGACCAATCCACTCGAAGACGGTACCGTCGCCGACTATCGCCTGATCGAGGTACGGCTGGATACGCTGAACCGCGAGGCGGTCAAAGACATCGAGGGTCTCAGCTCCAAGCTCCAGGATCGGTGCAAGAACTTCTTCGCACTCGGACTGATCTACTGGTTGTTTGGCCGAGACTTGAACGCGACCCTGCGGTTCGTGGACGCCAAGTTCGGCAACAAGCCGGCGGTCAAAGCGGCGAACGAACGGTCGCTGCGCGCCGGCTGGTACTACGGCGAGACCACCGAAGCGTTCCTACACAGCTACCAGGTCGAGCCGGCCCAACTGCCGCCCGGCACCTACCGCAACATCATGGGGAACCAAGCGCTGTCCTGGGGACTCGTCGCGGCCGCCCGACTCAGCGGGAAGGAACTGTTTTGCGGGGCGTATCCCATCACGCCCGCCAGTTCTATCCTGGAGGAGCTCAGCTCGCTCAAACACTTCGGAGTCCGCACGGTGCAGGCGGAGGACGAAATCGCGGCGATGTGTTCGACCATCGGCGCCGCGTTTGCCGGCGCGATGGCGGTCACCGGCTCGAGTGGCCCCGGGATCGCGCTCAAGGGCGAGGCGATGGGCTTGGGCATGATTCTCGAACTGCCCATGATCATCATCAATATCCAGCGCGGGGGTCCGAGCACGGGATTGCCCACCAAGACGGAACAATCAGACCTGCTGCAGGCGATGTTCGGCCGAAACGGCGAGTCGCCGATTCCGGTGATCGCGACCCGGAGCCCGAGCGACTGCTTCGACGTCGCTCTGGAAGCGTGGCGGATTGCGACCCGATTCATGACGCCGGTCATCCTGCTGTCGGACGGATACATCGCCAACGGGTCCGAACCCTGGTTGCTGCCCAACGTTGACGCGCTGGCCCCGATCGTCGTCGAGCATCCGGGGCCCTCCACCGACGGCGAGCCGTTTCTGGCCTACAAGCGTGATGAACGCCTGGCCCGACCGTGGGCCCTGCCCGGGACAGAAGGGCTGATGCATCGCGTCGGTGGGCTGGAAAAGGAAGACGTGACCGGGAACGTCAGCTACGACCCGGACAACCACCAGCACATGACGAATGTGCGAGCCGCACGAGTGGCGCAGATTGCCGACGACATTCCACTGCAAACGGTGAACGGGCCGGAAAAGGGCAAGTTGCTGGTGCTCAGTTGGGGGGGGACCTACGGCACGTGTGTCACCGCGGTCCGGCGCTGTCAGGCCGAGGGCCTGTCGGTAGCGCACGCGCATCTGCGCTATCTGAATCCGTTCCCAAAGAACCTGGGCGACCTGCTCAAGGCCTACGACCAGGTGCTGGTGCCGGAGTTGAACATGGGCCAGTTACGCACGTTGGTGCAGGCACGCTATGTGCGCGAGCTCGTCGGGCTCAACAAGGTCCAGGGCAAACCGTTCACCGTGTCAGAGATCGCGTTCGCGATCAGAGAGCTCGTAGCGTAGCGTAACCGAGAGAAGACATTCGATGAGGACCGAACTTCCCGTATTGAAGGCCACCGATTTCGCCAGCGATCAAGACGTGCGATGGTGCCCCGGCTGTGGCGACTATTCCATTCTGGCGCAGATGAAGAAGATGCTCCCCTCGCTGGGGGTGCCGCGCGAGAAGATTGTCTTCATCTCCGGCATCGGCTGTTCGAGCCGATTTCCGTACTACATGAACACGTATGGCATTCACAGCATTCACGGCCGCGCCCCGGCGTTCGCCACCGGGTTGAAGGTAGCCCGTCCCGACCTCATGGTCTGGGTCGTCACCGGCGACGGCGATGGCTTGAGCATCGGTGGGAACCATCTGATGCACGCCATCCGTCGCAATCTGGACATCAATATCATCCTCTTCAACAACCGCATCTACGGGTTGACCAAGGGTCAGTACTCCCCAACGTCTCCGCTGGGCAAGAAGACCAAAACGTCACCGCTGGGCGCCATCGACAATCCGCTGCACCCCTTGTCGCTGGCCATCGGTTGTGAGGGCTCGTTCGTCGCCCGTTCAATTGACACGCACATCAAGCACCTCGAAGGGGTGTTGCGTCAGGCGGCCGAGCACCGCGGCACGTCGTTCGTTGAGGTGTATCAGAACTGCAACGTGTTCAACGACGGGGCGTTCGACTACGCCACCGGCCGTCAGACCAGGGCAGAGAACACCATCGAACTGGTCCACGGGCAACCACTGATCTTTGGTGCGAACGGTCAGAAGGGGATCCGCCTGAAGGGATTGGAACCTGAAGTAGTGGAGCTTGGCGACGGTATCACCGAGGCCGACCTGCTGATACACGACGCGCACGCGCCCGAACCCAGCCTCGCGTATCTCCTGAGTCGATTTCGGCACGAAAACGGTTTTCCCGAACCGATCGGGATCTTCCGCGCGGTGGATGCGCCACGCTACGATGAGCAACTGAACGCCCAGGTCGACGCCGCGCGGGAAGAGCGTGGCGACGGTGACTTGAGCAAGCTCATCAACTCGGGAGAAACCTGGACGGTGTCATGACCTGTCCATCGTGCGGCGGCGACAACCTCGATGGCGTCATTGACTGCGCCGCCTGCGGTCAGCCGTTGAACGACGCCTCGCTCCCGGAGCCGTCGACTGCGGTCGAGCGGAGCCTCCTCATGGACCGCGTCGGGGTACTGAACCCGAAGGCGCCGGTGCACGTATCGCCTGACACGCCGGTGCGCGACGTCCTGCGCATGCTGGTCGACCGTCGTATCGGATGCATGATCGTGGCCGACGCGGGCAAGCCGGTCGGGGTCTTCAGTGAGCGTGACGCGTTGGTGAAACTGGGTACGGACGCGGCCTCACAGGGCGATCGTCCCATTGCCGACTTCATGACGGCCGCTCCCGAGACGCTCCCGGTCGACGCCAAGGTCGCCTTCGCGTTGCAGCGTATGGACGTCGGGGGCTATCGACATCTGCCGATCGTCGACGATGCCGGCACGGTCACCGGCATCATCTCCGTCCGCGACATCCTGAAGTACCTAGCCGCCAAGCTCGCCGCCTAGTCGGAGTGAGGCCCTGTGGCGCAGGCCTTCAGGCCTGCGATCGCACGGCTGAAGCCGTGCGCCACACTGGACACCACAAGCTACACAGGTTCCTGGCGCGAGTAGAATCTTGGCATGTTGGGAGGCCGTACCGCGCGGGTCGCGGTGTTCGGGGCCGGCGCGGTGGGTGGCTACTTCGGGGGACGACTCGCCCAGGCTGGTCAGAACGTCACCTTTATCGCGCGTGGAGCCCATCTCGACGCGATACAACGTCACGGACTGCAGGTTGTCAGTGTCAAGGGCGACTTCGTGGTCAACCCGGCGACGGCGACCGACGATGCCTCATCGGTCGGAGTAGTCGACGTCGTGCTGGTGGCGGTCAAGGCGGGCACGGTGTCAGCCGTAGCGCCGTCCCTCAAGCCGATGCTCGGTACCCACACCGTGGTGGTGCCCCTACAAAACGGCGTCGAAGCCCCATCACATCTGATGGCGGCGCTCGGGTCGGAGCCGGTCATCGGCGGCCTGTGCCGAATCGCCGCCTCGGTGACGAGCCCGGGGCGTATCACCCACACCGGAATCGAACCCACGGTCATCGTGGGCGAGCTGGACGGATCGACCAGTGACCGTGTGGGCCTGGTGCGCGATCTCTTGACGGAGGCAGGGGTGGCGGTAGAGGTTGCGGACGACATCCAGGCCGCGCTCTGGGAGAAGTTCTTGCTGATCGCACCGTGGGGCGGGCTTGGCGGCCTCACCCGCGTGACCCTGGACGTGCTCTGCGGCACGCCCGAGACGCGCCGGCTGCTCACGCAGGCGATGAGGGAAGTGGCCGCGGTGGCCACCTCTCATGGGGTCACGCTCGCACCGGACATTGTCGAGAGGACCATGCGGTTCCTCGCCCAGGTGCCGGCCGGCGGCACCGCCTCGATGCAACGGGACATCATGGAGCGTCGACCGTCTGAGTTGGAGGCACAGATCGGTGCGATTGTCCGTCTGGGACGCGAAAAGCGCGTTGACACGTCGATCAACACGTTTGTCTACGAGTCTCTCCTGGCCGGCGAACGAATCGCCCGGGGCGAGGCCTGAGACCGCGCCGCTACCGGCCGGCCGCCAGGTCATCCGCGCGAGACCCGGTCAGCATGTTCGCCATCCCGTAGTTGCCTTCGTGACAGGCGAACTCGTAGATGGGGCCATCCGTGCGCACCATCGGCAGCGACCCGCTCCAGGGACTGGTCCAGGTCTTCAGGTCGGTCACGGTGAATTCGTAGTCGAGGGTCTCGGCATCGACGCGGGTGAAGCGCTCCATCACCTGCACGGCATCACTGAGTTCACCCCGCGACAGCGAGTGCTCCGGACGGTTCCAGCGCCTGATGAACGGACTCCGCAGGTTGGTGGTTTCCACCACCAGCGTCTCGCCCTCCCAGTGTCCACGCGAGCTCCCGGCCCACTGGCGAACATGAGGGGCCAGATGCGTACGACCGTCCAGGGGGATGACCCGCAGATCGTGGATGTGCTCCTGAAGGATCACAACGAAGTCAGGATTCTGAAAGAACTGATAGTTGTTGTTGTAGCCGGTGGGAAACGACGGGATCCCCCGGTACCAGAGACACCGCTCACTCAGGCCCATTTCCTCAGGACCGTTGGCCGGGGCCCGCCCATCCTTCACATCGGACAGTCTGCGGTATTCGGTGGAGGTGCGAAGGGCGATCGCCTCATCGGTCAGGTCGGGCAGTCGTCCGGTCGGTGGGTCCATGATCAGCGACGTGCGCCTTGTCGGCACCACCCGCGTACCCTGTTCGGTCCAGAAACTGTTGTAGGCCCCCACGTTGCCGCCCACCGGCAGCGGCTCGGTTCGCACTTCACTCGGGGCATTCTGGCGCGCGACTCCGGCGACCGCCTGTTGCTCGAGCGCCGCCGCTTCCTCTGGACTCAGGAACTCCCGGTCGCCGAGGTTGGCCGGACGTTCAAGCGGGGTGATGGTGAAGTTGTTCCAGATGCCTTGGAGGTCCGGGTGGCCCCACGGCGTACGAGCCGCGCTCTGCCCGGCCCCGGTCTGACCCGTGGCCAATGCCGGCGCCAGGAGCACGGCCGCGAGAATGCCCAGGACGACCGCCTCCACACGGGTCATCCGCACCACCATTCCGAGACAGAGCCCGTTCATCATCACTCTCCTGACTACCGTGCGCGACCACGCGTGCGGATGAACGCAGTATAACGGCGGTGCGCTCCTGTTGTGAGGTGTCGGTCGCTCATCGGCGATGAGCCCTGCGTCATACGTTGACTCGACACCAGCCAGCCAGTGGTCGTCGGCGCGTGGGCCCCCGACGGAGTGGCCCTCGCGGTCTGCCATCGACGCGCGCTCGACGGCTGGTGGGAACATGCCTTCCACGCGTTCGAACCACGTATCCAGGTCGAGTGACCCCTCCCCGGCCGACCCCCGACCACCCCCGCCCGCCTGCGCCGCGATAGGGGCTGACGGTGTTGTCCCCGCCTCAGCGGTCGTATCCACCTTGAACGCCGCCTCGACCCCGGCCAACCAGTGACCGTCTGGCGTCTGGTCGGACCGAAACGGCTCCTCCGGACGTCTCGGGTCGGGACGCGAACCGGTCGGTCCGGGCGCGAGGCGACCAGGCCGAACGAACGCGAACAGCGGTCGTCGACGGGCCGCGTCGTTGGCGGCGCCCGAGTCGTGATCCGGTTCGTCTGACGGCTTCGTCTACACGGCCGACAGCGACGGTAGCAGCCCGTGGCACGCGTAGTTGACGTGCCGGCACCGAGACCAGCTCCCACCAATGGAACGAATGCGCTAGTGCTGGTCACGCCGGCCGCAGCACGCACAGGTCGTAGCCACGACCACCATCGACGCAACCATCGTGCCGAGGACAGCCCTGAGGTCGGAACCGGCTAACTAACACGCTGGACTTCAGTTAGTGACATCCAGTGAGGCCCCGGGCAGGACACGAACGTCCATGGTGAGACCCGTCTGTCACAAATTTGCACATGGAGCCGCGCATCTGGTCCATGGGGACCGTCACGATGACGGCTCCGACAGCCGGCCCCTCCGAACCATCGTGTCAACGCCGTTCATCCCTGAGCTGGTCCAGGTAGGCTTGTTCGAGACGCTCTACTGCGGCAAGAAATCCGTCGGGGTCGACGAAAGTCGCCGGGCTGTATCCCTGCCCCGCCTCATACTTGTCGTGCAATCCGTACTGGGAACCGTGGGCCGAAACCCAGACGTCGACATCCATCGCTTTCTGCTTGCGAAACGTCGCCGCGAAATCGTCTGAGACGCCGAGATAGGTGGGGTCGGCAACGAGCTGCTTCCCCGGGTTGATGGTACCCATATTCGCGATGGCCACGTTGTAGTCACGACCACCTTCTCGCACCACCATGGTGTAGCTCGAACTGCCCGCGGTGTGCCCTGGGGTCTCCATCACCGTCAACCGAATGTCACCCAGCTCGACCAGGTCTCCCTCCCTGATGAGCTTGTCGACCGACACCGGCGTGAACGACTCCCGGCCGCCGAAGTGCGGGTCACTGAATCCGCCGTCCTCCAGTACCGGGGCATCAGCCTCCGTCGCCCACATCTCCGCCCCGGTGATCTCCTTGATCTCAGCCAGCGCGGCGGTGTGGTCCCAGTGAGACTGCATTTGGAGCAGGATCTCCACATCTTCCAGACGGAATCCGAGCGACTCGATGTTGTCGCGAATGAGCGGAGTGGAATCGTCCAGCCCCGTGTTGATCAGAATATGCCCGTCGTCCGACGTGATCAGAAAGACTGCCAGGTCGTAGGTCCCGACCGCATACAGGTTGCCGATCACACGGTGCCCGGGGAACGGACGTGTCCAGGCGGGATTCTGGGCGGCCAACGGCACGGCGGTCACCAGCACGAGACCGCAAAGAGCGGCTAGATACCTCAGATGCAGCTTCATGGCACATCCACTCTCTTTCGTTACTACTCCAATTCGAATACCAGTTCCCCGCCGGCCATCAGATCGGCGTAGGCGATCGAGAGGCCATCCACCTGGCGACCGTTCAATCGAACCCGCGCCACACGATGCTCGCGCGCGACGTCGCCGTCGGTCCGGATGACGAAGGTCCCGCCGTTCTCGAGCTGAATGACCGCCTCACGCACCAGCGGACTCCCGAGCGTGAACTGCGCGTCACCTGGCGCCAGTTGATACAGCCCCAGACTACTCAGCACGAACCACGCCGACAACTGCCCACAGTCGTCGTTCCCGCTGAGGCCGTCGGCGCCCAGACCATACAGAGTGTCCATGATCTGCCGCACCCGGTCCTGCGTCTTGTGCGGCTTGCCGATGTAGTTGTAGAGATAGGCGATGTGGTGCGATGGCTCGTTCCCGTGTGCGTACTGCCCGATCATGCCGGAAATATCCACAGAGCGCGCGCCCGCGACGTCCGAGTCGAGCGTAAACAAGCGGTCCAACTTCTGTTCGAATGCGTCGGGCCCGCCAAACAGATGGACAAGACCGGGCACATCGTGCGGCACGAACCAGGAGTACTGCCACGCGTTGCCCTCCGTGTAGCCGTTCGTGCGGTGCGCGCTGTTCAGTGGGTCGAAGTCGGGCATCCAACGACCCGTAGTCTCTCGAGGACGCATGAACCCGGTCTCGCGGTCAAAGACGTTACGATAGAACTCGGCACGTTTCGAGAAGTCCTGATAGTCCACCTGCTTGCCGAGATGTGCCGCGAGCTGCGCGATGACCCAATCACCGTAGGCATACTCGAGGGTCTTTGACACGGACTCCGGATCGGTATCGGACGGCACGTAGCCGAGGCGCTTGTAGGCTTCGAGCCCTCGATGGTCCTGCATGGCGCTGTGCCGCACCGCGGCGTATGCCGTCGCCGTGTCTACCTCGATACCCTTCAGAATGGCATCGACAATGACGGGTGCGGCCGGATATCCGATCATGGTCTCGGTGTAGTTGCCCCACAGCTCCCACATGGGTAACGACCCGCCGTGGCGGTAATGATTCAACAACGTCTCGACCAGATCGGCCGTCAGTTCGCGGTGCGTGATCGTGAGCAGCGGGTGTAGCGCGCGAAACGTATCCCAGAGCGAGAAGACGGTGTAGTTGGTGAAATTCTCAGCCACATGCCTCCGACCGTCAATGCCTCGATACCCCCGGTCCACATCCATGAATGTGTTGGGCGCGATCATGGTGTGATACAGAGCGGTATAGAACACCGTCATCCGTCGGTTGTCGTCACCATCGCCCTCCCCCATCTCCACCGCGATCTTGTTCAGCTCCGCATTCCAGCTCTGTCTGGCCTCGCGATGCACCCGATCAAAGTCCCAGTGGTCTACCTCCGCCAGCAGATTGTGTCGCGCCGCCTCTACACTCACGGCAGAAATCCCCACCTTGACGAGTATCTGACGCCCCTGACGACGCTGGCCGAAGTAGAACAACCCGCGCAGGTCATTCCCCGCCATCTTCTGGCGCGAGCGCCGCGCGAGATCGATCAACTCGTAGGTAAACGGCTGTGAGAATTCCGCGTAGAAAAAGACCGGCTGATCCTGCGCCCATCCGCGGCTGACGCGATATCCTTGCACTTCTGTGGAACTCACCACGTCGAGCGACCCGTGGCTCCACGCCTCACCACGGCGATGCCGCAGATCCAGCACGATGCGGGCCTCCCCCGTCTCCGGAAACGTATATCGGTGCACGCCGACTCGCGTGGTGGCCGTGAGTTCGGCCAGCACGTCGTAGTCCTGCAACCGTACGCGGTAGTAGCCAGGCGACGCCGCTTCTTCAGTCTTCAGGAACCTGGAGCGATAGCCGCTGTCGGGTAGTCCACGCGTGCCGGGATTGAGATGCCTGTCATCGACAGTCGGCATCAACAGGATATCGCCGTAGTCATTGCCCCCGGTTCCGCTGAGATGAGTGTGGCTGAATCCGATGATGTCGCGATCGGAGTCGTGATACCCGGAGGCGGCATCCCAGCCGTGCGTTCGTGTGTCTGGGGAGAGTTGGACCATCCCGAACGGCACGGTGGCGCCAGGAAACGTGTGGCCGTGTCCGGCCGTGCCCACGAACGGGTTCACGAACCGAGCAAAGTCCTCATCGGCCGAGACCACCGGGGCCGAGACGCAAATGAGCAGAAGTGTCAGGTATCTGACCAACGACATGGCCGAGGAACGGGTCATCACGCGATTGCCGTGGGTGCCTACAGGACCTGGGCCTGCCGCATGACGGCTTCGCACTTCGGGCGTATTTCTGAGGCTACCGCGAACGGGTCGCCTCGCACCCATTCTGACCGGAACAGCTCGACGGACAGGGCGCCGTCGTACTCCTTCTCGGCCAGCTTCTGGAGAATGCGCACGACGGGGGCTATGCCGTCGCCGGGAATCAGTCGCGAGTCGTTGTTGATCAGTTCCCGAGGGGTGTCGAGCACGTCTTGAAAGTGCGCGTGCGCGAGCTCGCCGCGGTCCAGCAGGTCGAGATCTTCGAACTTGCTGAGCCCGGACCAGAAGTGGAAGAAGTCGAGCATCGGGCGCACATTCGGGTGGCCGGCGGCGCGAATCATCTGAAGCGCTGACGTCAGCGTGGCCAGGTGCGTCGACGTGCGGATGAACTCGATCATGGCGGTCAAGTCGAAGGCCTTGGCGATCTCCCCGGCCTCGAAGATAGCGTCCGGCGTGGCCGCGAAGTCGTCGGCCGTGAGAGGCCGGTTGGTGATCGAGGGCGAGTAGACCTTCTGGAGGCCCATCTCCGCCATCTGTTCGCAGCCCCGCCTCCAGGCCTCCAGTGAATCGGCCCGGGCTGGTCCAGGGAGCCAGATGTCCGGCAGTACGACCGCGGCGGATACCGGCGTCAGACCGAGATCCCCGAGGAGACGTCGGGCTGTCGGCACCGTCTCGGTCTCCAAGAACGCGGAGAGTTGTGGGGCACCGAGTTCCACATATTGGATCCCGGCCCTCGCCCACCCTTCCATCGAAGCGCGAAAACCGGCGGCTCTCGTAGTGTTCTGGTGCATCGCCAGCAGCATTTTTCCGGACGCCGCGGACTGGGCATTGACCGCGCGGGCCAGCGTCGCCGCCACGGGGGTTAGGAGAAGCGATCGTCTACTGAGCATGCCGCCTACTATAGCCTCAAGAAGGGTCTGGCGGGTACGCGAACCGGTTGGACGGTCGGCTATCGAGCCCGTCCTGCGACCACCGGCACCCGGCGACCACGTCTGACCGATTTCTGGCGCGGGCCTTTCGCCGACAGGATGTGCGAGGGCCGACCCGTCGTCGTCCACGCAGAGGACGGTCGTTCCCCGCGGCGGCTGGACGTACAACTGGCACACCCGCTGGACTTTGGCATCGCGGTACAGCGAAAAATAGGGCGGTGCCGAAGAAATTGGACCGCCGCGAGAAGATACTTGACGTTGTAGTGAAGCGTCATCCCGAGCACGACCTTGACAGTGGCGGGATCGATCTTCGTTCGGCGGGGCGCAGACCTCGGCTGGTTTCTGTTAATGTCGCTGGTCGAAACAATCTCGTGGGACGGTGACGGCTCGTAGCTCCTCGACCGGCGACTGCGACCTCACAGGCTAGAGATCGCTTAGCTGCTGCAGGCGGCCCGTGCTGTCGCCGAAGCGCTCGACCGGAACATCCAGCTTGTCCAGCAGTGACAGATATAAATTCGTCAGCGGCGTGCCCTCCGCGTATCGGACGTGGTGTCCGGCACGAAGCTGACCCGCGCCGCCGCCGGCCAGGAGAAGCGGCAGGTCTTGAATATTGTGGAGGTTGCTGTTACTCATCCCGCTCCCGTACAGGACCATCACCTGGTCCAGGAGCGAGCCGTCACCGTCCGGGGTGGCGCGCAGCTTGTCGAGATAGTAGGCAAACAACCCGGTGTGGTACCCGCCGAGCTTGGTCAACTTCGCCAGGCTCTCTGGATTGTTCTCGTGATGTGACAACGCATGGTGCGGGTCTGGCACGCCGATCTGCGGGTAAGTCTGGGCCGTGAGCTCCGGCGTCATTAGGAACGAGATGACCCGCGTCAGGTCGGTCTGATAGGCCAAGACTTGCAGATCGAACAACACCTTGACGTGCTCTTCGAACGACGTTGGCGTCCCGGCGGCCGGCCGGTCGACCAGCGGCAACTCGCGGTCCACCTCCGCTTCGGCTCGTGCGATGCGACGCTCGATGTCGCGGACCGCCGTCAGATAGTCCGTCAGTTTGGCCCGGTCCGACGCGCCGAGGCCGTCCTGCAGCCGTGACAACTTCTCGGTCACGGCATCGAGGATGCTCCGGTCCTTTGTCATCCGCTCCTGTCGAGCCGCCGGGTCCGTGCTGGTGCCGTCGCCGAACAACCGTTCGAAGACCGCGCGGGGGCTGCTCTCCATAGGGAGCGGCGTGGTGGGTGTGCTCCAACTGAGCGTGCTGATATACGCGCAACTGAATCCTGCGTCGCAGGCGCCGGCGAAGTCCGGCAATCCGATACCCACTTCGAGCGACCCCAGCTGGGTGTGCTGGCCCAACGTCGCGGCCGCAATCTGATCCATCGACCGGCCCGCCTCGAAGTCGGCGCCCTCGGTCGGTTTGGCGTGGACGCCCGTCAAGAACGCGCCCGTAATGCGACCGTGCCCACCGGCCGGGTCGCCGGGCATCTGCGCCCCTGGCGCGTGGTCGAGTCCGGACAGCACAGTGAGGTGCTCACGATGCGCGGATAAGGGCTGGAGTATTGTGGTGAACTCGAACCCGGTGCCTTGGGTCGCGGGGGTCCAGTTGTTCATGACCGCCCCATGTGGCACATACACGACGCCAAGTCGAGGCTTCGGTCGTGCCTCGGTCTGAGCCAGAGCCGTGAATGCGGGCACCATACTGTCCAGCAACGGCAACGCCATTGCGGTCCCGAGACCACGCAGGACTGTGCGCCGGGGTAGCGCCTTCTTGGTGATGATCATGAGTCGGATCTCCTCATCTGGAACGGCTGGCTTCGAACCAGGGCGAGAATGAGCGACGACCAGCGGTAGTCGTCACGCTCCGCTTCGCGCACAATCGCACGGATCGCCGGTCGATCGAAATACTCGATACCACGGCCCAACGCGTACGTCAGCAGCTTGTCGGCGACCGTCTCCACGAATTCGCCACGTCGCTCGAACAACACTCCGCGCAGGGCCGGGAGCCCGTCGAAGGCGATCCCGTCTGGCAACACGCCCGACGCATCGATCGGGGTCTCGGCCTCCGTGTCCCGCCACTTCCCGACCGCGTCGAAATGCTCGAGCGCGAACCCCAGTGGGTCCATTCGGGAATGACAGCTCGCGCAGACCGGATTCGCGCGATGCGCCTCCATTCGGGTCCGCATCGACTGCACCACCCCGTTCTCGACGCGGTCTGGCAACTCCGGCACGTCGGGAGGGGGGGGCGGCGGCGGGGTCCCGAGAATGTTCTCCAACACCCACTTGCCTCTGACAACGGGAGACGTGCGGGTCGCCAAGGAGGTGACGGTCAGAATGCTCCCGTGCCCCAACAGTCCCCGGCGCTTCTCGTCGGTCCAGGTCACCCGTCGGAATCGGCTTCCGTAGACACCCTCGATGCCGTAGTGTCGTGCCAGTCGCTCGTTGACGAACGTGTAGTCGGCGGTGAGCAGATCGACCACGCTGCGGTCGTCACGAAACTGATCCTCAAGAAACAACTCCGTCTCACGCACCAGCGCGTCGCGCAGGTTGTCGTCGAAACCGGGAAAGGCGTTGACCTCCGGCGTCACGGTGCGCATCCGGCGCAGATGCAGCCATTGTCCCCCAAAACTCGACATCAGCACTGTCGACCGTTCGTCGGCGAGCATGCGGCGTACCTGCGCCTCCAGCACGTCAGGCTGCCCGAGACGCCCCGCTTCGGCCACCGCCAGCAGTTCGTCATCCGGGATACTGCTCCAGAGAAAGAACGACAGTCGTGAGGCCAGCTCGACGTCGCTGAGGCGATAGGCCGTGGACGGCGCTGTCCCCGCCGGATCGCGCTCGAGACGGAACAAGAACTCCGGGTCGACCAACATCATCTCGAGCGCACGCTGGATGCCGGCCTCGAAGCTCCCGCCACGTCGGCCCACGGCAAAAAACTCGCGCAACAGCCGAACATCGTCGTCCGAGACCGGCCGCCGATACGCGCGTCGCGCCAACGTCCCAAGAATCTCGTCAGCGCAAGGACCTTCGTCCGCCGAACTCGTCGGTCGACAGCTGAACACACGCGGCCGTGGGTCGATGTCCTCCGCTCCCCCCGCCCCGCCACCGATGGTGTCTGGTGAGTACGGCCCTCCGATGTCCACACTGTCGAGCGCCATCCGCTCGACGAATCCACGACCAGTGCCGAACGTCCACACCGGTAACCGGGCCGGAGCGACGCCTTCGACGACCGACGTTCGCTTGACGAACGAGACCCCGACCACGTGTGTACCGGCCGTCGCCGGGAACCTGACACTCAGAGTGCCGTCTGCCTCCCTCGGCGCAACCTCACGTCCGCTCTCGGCCGGCCAGCGCCCAACCGGTAACAGCGCCAGCCTGGCCCCATCGAGCCGGACGTCGATTTCCTGCGGCTCTCGTGTGTTGCCCGCCAGGCTCAGGCTGACGACATACTCCGCGTCGAGGGGAAAGTGATGGCGAATCGCGATCCCGCCCCTCGACCCGAAGGGCAGGTCTTCACTCATGCGGTCATCCTGCACGTCGAGCGTGGACATGGCGTGTCGTGCGATGTCCGGTTCAACTGAGGGGTCTTCCACCGCCAGACGGGCAATCTTGCGTGCCGCCGACATGTAACGTTCCAGCAGCCCGGGCGCCACCGTCAGCATGTCGGCGTTGTTGTCAAATCCGTAGGCGAGGTCGTCACCGGGCAACAGGGCCTCGCCGTCGATCTCGAGACCGAGCAGGTCGCGAATGGCGTTCGTGTACTCCAGTCGATTGAGCCGATGAATAGTCGGTCGTCCAGGATTTGGCGTGGCGGCGGCCGCCAAATCGAGCTCGGCTTCCAGCCAGGCCGACAGCCGCCCGTACTCCGTCTCCCCTGGACGTGGCCGGCCCGGAGGCGGCATCGATTGCGTCCGGAGCTTCTGCAGGACCTTTTCCCACACCTCCGCATGGTCCCCAACCTGGTCGGACCGCAGGTCGTCGAGGGATAGCGCGCCCCGCAGGAGACGCTCGTTGTGACAGGCCACGCAGTAGCGATCGAGCACGGTTCGAAAGATGGCGGCGTCGGTTGGCGCCTGCTTGGCGCTGGCGACGGTGGGCATGATCGACAGGGCCACGCCGACCGCGAGACACCGCATCGCGATCGCCCCCCGTCCCGTCGCCTGCGCCGGGGTGAAGGAATCCACGGTTATCTGATGGCTCCCTGGCTGTAGAGTTCCGTAGAGTTCGGCGGCGCCGTTTCGTTGCCGCCCAGGGCCCGGAGCAAATCCGCCGTGGTGCCTCCGCCAAGGCCAGGGAGCAGAATGTGTCCTCCACCCTCCGCGATCATCAGCGGTGTGATCCCTCGCACATCGGCGGCGTTGATCCGTGCGCCGTGCTCGACGAGCAACTGAACGATGGCATCCGATCGAATGTGCGCGGCGCCATGCAGCGCCGTGCGTCCAATCTGATTCACGTCGTTGACGTCAGCCCCTAGTTCCAGCGCCAGTCGAACCGCGGCTAGAGAATCTCGCTCCTGGACCCGCGTTTCGGCCGGCACCTGCCCGAGCCCGGCCGCCACCATCACCGGCGTCGTCTGCTCTTCCGTCCCGATCGCAGGATCGGCGCCGGCCGCGGCCAATGCTCGCATCACATCCAGATTCCCATCCATCGCCGCCAATAAGAACGGCGTCGCGCCGATGAGACTCACGCGAAATCGCCCGCTGGCAAACCCGAACTGCGGCGGAGGACTGACAAGACGTGCCTGCGGATCAGCACCATGCGCCAGTAACGCCTCCACCAGCCGAACTTTGCCGACGCGGACCTCATTCATGGACCGCCACTCATCGTCGCGACCGGTCTCGATACCTCGTAACCCGGTCAGTTCCGTATGCCAGGACCCAGCCGCCCAGTGCAGCGCGGTGTAGCCCGTCTCGGCGGAGTTGGGATTCGCGCCTCGCTCGAGCAGCAGAATCGCTAGATCCGCGTGGCCGCGCACGGTCGCCACCAGCAGCGCCGTGGTGCCGTCCGGCGCGGATGCGTTCACGTCGGCCCCGGCGTCGAGCAATAGCCCGGCCAGATCGCGCTCATCTTCCCGCGCCGCGATCAGCAGCGCCGTATACCCACCACTCGTTCGAGCCTGCACGTCGGCGCCACGCGTCACGAGGAGACGCGCGACCTCGGCATGTCCTTCCCCTGCCGCCCACATCAAGGCGGTCTGGCCGTACAAGGTGTCGGTGCCGCTTAGCTCGGCACCGTAGGTCAACAGCGCGTCAACCGCCGCCAGGTTCCCGGTCCTCGCGCAGGTCATGACGGGGGTCTCCCCCGTCGACCGGACGACATTGGGATCCGCGCCTCCCTGCAAGAGACGTGTGACCATCGCCGCCGACCCGTTATCGCACGCCAGCGCCAGCGGTGTAACGCCATAGTCGTTCACCGCATTCGCCTCGGCCCCCGCGTCGAGCAGCACCAGCGCGGTGTCCAGCGCATCCCAGTAGCTCGCCCAGTGCAGCGCCGTCGCACCATCCGGCTGTGACACATTTACGTTCTCATGCCCGGCGACCAGAGCCGTGACCGCAGCATGATCTTGGGCCTTGGCGGCCGCAACCAGCGCGTTCTCCGACTGCGCCGCCGAGACCCCGGTGGCCATCGCCAGCAGGAGTAGCCCACATCCGAACGCTATTTCGCGGTTGTCACGCATCACGATCCCTCGAAATCGCCCTTTCGCAACGGACCGGTCACCGCCCCCCGACGCACGGCGAACCCTGACACACACTGAGAATAGGCCCCTAGCTTAACGCGCCGCGGCCGCCGGTTCAACGCCAACCACGACGGCGGATGGCGTGGTCGCGCGGCATCACCCCGACAAGACCGCCCGCGCACTACTCCTTCATGAAGGAGACCACCGTGTTGCCGCGACCTTGGTTCCGCTCGAAGAGTTCGAATGCATCGATGAACCGGCCGACCGGGACAATGCGATCGGCTCGCGGCTGAATGGCCCCATTCGCCAGGAAATCGAGAATCTCGGTCACATTGCGCTGGTGACCGTCCGGGTTGGCCTCCGCCCATCCAGCCCAGATGCTGCCGATCACCACCGCTTGCTTGATGAGTAGTAGTCCCGGACGGATCGGCTGCTGTCCGGCCGTGAAACCGACGAGGCAGATCTTGCCAAGCGGACGGATGGAGGATACGAGCGCCTCAAACAGGCCCCCCTGTACCATGTCGATGGCGACATCAACACCCTCCGGGTGACCCAGTTCGGCGGCCGCGGCCCGCGCCTGCTTCTTGAATGCTCGATAGCTCTCTCGCTCGCGCCCGTAACACAGCACACGGTCGGCCCCGGCCGCCAGGGGAAACTCTTGCTTCTCCGCAATGCTGACTCCCGCAATGACCGTGGCCCCCATGGCCTTGGCCAGTTCGACCGCCGCCATGCCAACCCCACCGGACGCGCCATCGACGAGCACCAGATCATCGGCCTGCACGTCGCCGAGTACTTTGAGTGAGTGGTAGGCCGGGAAAAAATTCCGCCCAAGGTTCGCGCACTTCGCGAGATCGACACCGTCAGGCGCCTTCCACACGCACGACGCCGGCACGGCAACGGATTCGGCCAACCCGCCGATGTTCATCTGAGCGATGACACGGTCTCCGACGGCCACATGGTCGATACCGGCACCCGTCTGCTCGACGACGCCAGCCACGTCCATACCGGGCACGTAGGGCAGGCTCGGCTTGTGCTGGTAGAGGCCCTGCGCCTGCAGCGCGTCGGGGTATTGCACGCCGGCATAGTGGGTGCGGACCAGAACCTGTCCGTCTGCACACACTGGCGCTGGAATCTCATCCAGCGCGAGTACCTCCCGAAGCGGCCCCGGGATCGGAACCGGTTTTCCATCTGCATCGAGGCCCGAGTAACGATGACAACGAACGGCTTTTATCTGCATGCTCATCACTGTTTCAGACAAGAAGATAAACGAGAAGGGATTGGCGGAGTCAGACCTGCGAACAACATAGCAGCTTCCCAGTCCCGCTCCCTACGACCGACATCCCCAACTCCGCCGTAATTGCGCCGATCTCGACCTTAACGCCCGGGTCGTGTCCCACGTCAGCGGCGCTTCACCACCACGAGAGTGATGTCGTCGGCGGGCGGACTAAACACGAGCAGGTCTGACTGAATGGCGTCGTAGATCTCCCGCGCCGTGCGGTCTTTCACATCGCGGACGAGGGCTTCGACATGATCCGGGAAGTATCGGTCGTCACCGTGCTCGGACAGACCGTCCGTATACAGCAGCAGGATGTCGCCGGTGCCGAGCAGCGCCCACTCGTTCACTTCGTATTGTTCCTTGAACCCGAACGGGCTCTCATTGGTGGCGCGGTCAATGACGTTCAGTGACGGCTGGATGCCGATCGGCGGCGCCGACAGTCGACGGTCGGCCTCGACCGTCACGAACCGGTTCTCGCGATAGGAGAACACACGTGGGAACGGCTGACCGGCGGCCAGGAATCGAAACGTCCCGTCCTCCGACACTTCCCCGTAGAGCAGCGCGACGAACTTGTGCGCCCCGGATGAACGATAGAGCCGCGTGTTCAGGTTCTCGAACAACCGCGTAGTGATCTGTCCGTAGCGATCCAGTTCGTACAGCGCTCCGAGCAAGAACGCCTGATGCATCATCGCCGCGAGCAACGCGTCGGTCATCTGATGCCCCGACACATCGAGCACCGCGATACCGGCCCGGCGCTGACACCGTCTCAACCCGTCCACCACCCTCGTCTGCCCCTTGGCTTCCGCTCGCACGATCCGGGCGTCCAGGTCGTAACGCTGTTTGAAGTCGACGTAGATGATGTGATCGCCGCCCACGGCGCCGGTGAGCGGACGCGTGCCGCCCCACACGTCGACGCCCCGTAACTTCGGCACGTCACCGGGCTCCGGGAGGAGCTGATGGGCGATCTCCTGGAAGTTCTGTAGCTCTTTGGCGAGCGACTCGGCCGCGTCGTCGGTCTCCACTCTAGACACCGCGGTCACCTGCTTACTGTCCGTCGAAGATGTACTGCGCGGTCGCCTGCAGCCGGCCCGGTTCCGCCGCAAAGTCACTGTATTGGCTGGGTACCGTGTACGAACCCACGAACTGGTCGACGGAACGACCCGCGGCCTGTCCCGCCTGGGCCTTCTCCACGATGTCGTTGTAGAACCCGCTGTAGTTGACGAGGTCATTCCAGACGAGTGGCAAGTCGTTGTGGCCGGGGATGACGGTGTCCACATTCGGAATACCAGCAACCGCCTTCTTCAACGTCTCGCCGAACTCGAGCGCGCTCCCGTTGCCGTTCGGAACATCTAGAAACGGCAGCCCCTTGCGGGCAAACATGTCGCCCGTGTGCACCGTGCGGGCCTCGCGAAACACGACAAACGTGTCACCGTCGGTGTGCCCTCGGCCAAAGTAGTAGAGATCAATCTGATCCGCGCCACTCCCCAGCGACGTCCGGTCGGCGTAGCTCGTTTTCGGGAGATATTTCGCGTTCTCACCCTTGAACGCGTCGCAGTTGGTGACCGGTGCACAGGTCGCACGGGACATCTGAGTCAGCGTGTTCGCATGCACCACGAAGTCGACCGTGTCGGCGAACTCCACGTTGCCGCCGCTGTGGTCGTAGTGGGTATGGGTGTTGATGATCCGCACAATCGGCTTGTCGGTGAGTTCTCCCACCTGGGCGAGGATGTCCTGCCCATAACCGAGAATCTTCGTGTCAACCAGGGTCACTCCGGCCGAGCCGACGAAGATGGCGGTGTTCCCGCCCCCCCTCATCCCCTCTCCGGACGGGTCGTTGCCCAGCATGTACAGGTTGTCCGCCACTTCTTGCAGAAAGAGCGATGCCCGCGCCTGACGTGCTTCATTGGCGGACGCCATCGCGAACACGCCCGCGAGAGTCAGTGTCCCAAGACAAACCACGCGCTTCATCTGTGCCTCCTGTCATCCGGGTGACCGCGTGAGCAGTATACCGACTCGCGACGAAGCCACGCGTCACCAACCGGTCTCGCGGGTATGATCGGGGCGAATGAGCGCACACGCCACCCGCCGAGCCGTCGCCGCCGTGCTGGTCAGCGTCGGCGTGCTGTTGACCGGACCGCCGGTTCCGGCGCAGCAGACGGCCGAACAGCTACGCGTCCAGGCCGACCAGGGGAATGTGACCGCACAATCAACGCTTGAAGCCCGGGCGGCGCAGGGAGACGCGACGGCGCAGTTCGCACTCGCCGGCATGTATGCCGATGCCGATGGTCCGCTCACGCGAAACACGGTTGAGGCGACCCGATGGCTGCGTCTGGCCGCAGCACAGGGGCATGAGGCGGCCCAACTGTCTCTCGGGGTCTTCTACCTTGTCGGGGAAGGCGTTCCGCAGGACCCAGTCGAAGCTGAGCGGTGGTTTCGGATGGCGGCCGAGCAGGGGAACGCCCTGGCGCAGAACCATCTCGGACACATCTACCAGGGTGCGCCGGAGCCGTTTCGAACGGACCGTGACCTACCGGTCGATCACGCCGAGTCCATCCACTGGTTTAGGCTGTCCGCCGAACAGGGCCACCTCCCGGCCGCCATCAGCCTCGCGCTCAAATACCGTGACGGCACCGGAGTCCCCAAAACGCTCGAACAGGCGTTTCGATGGTTCCTGTGGGCTGCTGATCTTGGTGACGTCGCGGCGATGACCGAGGTTGGGGGGATGTATGCGGCCGGCCGTGGTGTGGCTCAGGACGATGTGTCGGCCTACATGTGGTTGGACCTGGCCACGCGATACGCCGGCGGCGAGGACCGCGAGTTCCTGCTGATCGATCGAGAAGGCGTCGCCCAGCGACTGAACGCGCGCCAAATCGCGGAAGCCGAACGTCGCGCAAACGAGTGGACGCCGATGCTACCCCGATGATCGGCTAGCACCTGACAGCGGCAGCCTGGGGCCAGGTCCCCGGTCTCTCCCATGAGGTCTTGAAATGTGTGCATACCGCCTTGCGTCACTGCCGATCGTGGCTCTGTGTCTCGCCGTCCTCCAGTCCGACCCGCTGACGGTTCACGCCCAATCGACCGACGATTTCAGGCCCGTGACGGACGCCATGCTGGCGGACCCGTCGCCCAACGATTGGCTGATGTGGCGCAGAACGCTGGACGGGTGGGGGTACAGCCCGCTGGACCAGATCACACGGGCAAATGTGGGCACACTACGCATGGCGTGGACGCGGGCGCTGCGCACCGGCAGCATGGAGGGCACGCCGCTGGCCTACGACGGCGTGTTGTACATGCCGAACTCGAGCGATGCCATCCAGGCGATCGACGCGGTGACGGGAGACCTGAAGTGGGAGTATCTCCGTGACCTGCCGGACGACGTCTACGACTACGTGGGTGGTAACGCTCGGAACAACCGAAACATTGCCATCTACGACCATTTCATTGTCAATACCAGCGACGACAACTATGCGTTCGCGCTCGACGCCACCACCGGCGAGGTGGCGTGGGAGACCCAGATTTTCGACTACAGGGTCACGCCAGCCGGCCACAGCTCCGGTCCGATCATCGCCGACGGCAAGATGATCTCTGGACGAAGCTGCCGGCCCGCGGGAGGACCCGAGTCGTGTGTCATCGTGGCCCACGACGCCCGCACGGGTGAAGAAGTGTGGCGACGGCGCACTGTGCCGGCCCCCGGAGAACCGGGCGACGAGACCTGGGGCGGGGTCCCGTTCGAGCAACGGATACACGTCGGCACCTGGATGCCACCCAGCTACGACCCTGAGCTCCGTCTGATCTATCAGGGCACGTCGGTCACCTCACCGGCGCCCAAGTTCTTACTTGGTGGGATCGAGAACACGCACCTGTATCACAACTCGACGCTCGCCCTGGACGTCGACACCGGCGACATCACGTGGTACTACCAGCACCTGAACGACCATTGGGACCTGGACCACCCGTTCGAGCGGATGCTGGTCGACACCGCGGTCGCCCCGGATGCCAGCGCTGTGAGTTGGATCAACCCGAACCTGCGCGCGGGTGAGGTCCGCAAGGTCGTGACCGGGATCCCGGGCAAGACTGGCATTGTCTATACCCTGGACCGCGAGACGGGCGAGTTTCTCTGGGCCACTCCGACCGTGCCACAGAATGTCATCACGAACATCGACGGCGCGACGGGCACGGTGACAGAGAACGCGGAGGTGGTGTTCACTGGGCTGGGTCAGGAAGTGCTCGCCTGTCCGACCTGGGCCGGCGGTAAGGACTGGGAGGCCGGCGCCTACAGCCCACTGACGAATACGATGTATTTTCCCCTTCGCAATACCTGCGCCCGGATGCTCTCGACCCAGAACGTCCGCGGCGAGCGGGAGCTGGCACTGACGGCGGGTGGACAACGCCCGCTGGCGATCTACGCCTTGGCCGCGCGGCACCAACTGGCGCCGGGCACCGAGGCGCTGGGCACCGTGCACGCCATCTCAGTAGAAACTGGTACGACGACCTGGCTCTATGAACAGCGGGCGGCGACGATGTCATTGGTGGCCACCGGCGGTGGCCTCCTGTTTGGTGGCGACGCCAACGGACGATTCCGGGCCTTCGACCAGGAGACCGGTGACATCCTCTGGGAAATCAACCTCGGGTCACCCGTGGCCGGCTACCCCGTGTCGTTCGCGGTCAACGGTCGTCAATATGTCGCAGTGGCCACCGGCACCGGAGCCGGCATCAACTTACGGATGACCCCAGAACTACAGCCAAGTACCGGCAATAACTTGTTCGTGTTCGCGCTCCCTGAGTGACGCGACCGGCAAGCAACGGTCCGAGGGGGGGCTGACGAGGCGTCTCTCTGGTCCGGCGCAAGGAGGGAGCAGCCAGGTGGGCTGTGACCGATGCAGCAACGCCGCCAGACGGGCGCCTCGTCGGGAAACCTAGCGGCGAACCGGGGTCTCGCCACCGAGACGTCGCAGCAACGCAGCCGTGTCGGGATGCAGGGGTCTGGAGACGGTGCCGACATCGAGGGGCGTCTGCCCGCGGGTGTCGGCGATGCCCACTTGCGCCCCATTCTCGGCCAGCAATGCAATCAAGTCATTCCTGGCTAAACGGGCCGCGCCGTGAACGGCGGTTCGACCGCGTCGGTCGACGGCGTCGAGGTTGATGTCTCGCTCGACGAGCAACCTCACCAGCACTAAGGCCTCACTCTCGTCGGCCTGACGCGCTTCGTTCTGCACCATGCCGACCGCCGCCATCAGTGGCGTGGTGCCGTCATCGGCGGTCAACTCCGGGTCCCCGCCCGCGTCTACGAGCGCTCGCAGGATCTCGACCTGAGGGACCCGGGCCGCCGCCGCCAGCCACAGCGGCGTGGCGCCAACAAAGCGCCCGTACGACACAAAGTCGCCCTTCAACACGAACGGCGCCTCGATCAACCTGGCGTTGGGATCGGCGCTAGCCGCCAGCAGCGCCTTGACCAGTCCAACCTTGCCCGTCTCGACCGCCGCATGCAGCGCGGTCCTCCCGATACTGTCCGGCACGTTCGGGTCGGCGCCCCGCGCCAGCAGGAACATCGCGAGCGTCTCGTGCGTGCTCGGTTTCACCTCGAGCCCATACTCCCAGCCACTGGTGGCCACCTGACTGGCGGCGGCGATAAGCAGCGGACTGCGACCGGACGTCTGCGCCTCTTCGACGTCGATACGGGCATCAAAGGGCAACAAGGGCTCGGCCGCATTCACGTCCGCCCCGGCATCCAGCAACGCCCTTGCGGTCTCCACGTCACCAGCGCGCGCAGCCAGCAGCAATGCGGTCGTGCCATGCTGCGACCGCACGTCGACCGGCGCGCCGGCCTCTAGCAGCAGGTGCGCGATACGGGCATGCCCCTCCGAGGCTGACCACATCAACGGTGTCTGCCGCAGAAAGTGTCCCGTCGTCTGGAGGTCGGCGCCGGCCGCGAGCAATGCGCGGACAAGATCGGCGCTGCCCGTCCTGGCCGCGGTCATCAGTACGGACTCACCACTGGGTTTCGACGTGTTCGCGTCGGCCCCGGCCCGCAGCAGCGCGGCCCCCATCTCAGCACTGGCATTGAGCGCCGCCAGCGACAACGGCGTGGCCCCCAGCTCGTTCTCCGCGTTGACCTCGGCGCCCGCGTCGATCAGCAGCGCGGCCGTCTCGACGTCGTTCCAGTGGGCGGCCCAGTGCAATGCCGTGGCGCCGTCTGGCTGCGGCGCGTTCACGTCGACGGACTGCGACAGCAGAGCCCGCACCGCGCGACCGTCCTGTCGTTCCACGGCGTCCACCAGCGGATGGTCCTCCGCCGCCTGAACCGACGACGCACCGATGGTCAGAGTCAGGAGAACGGTAGCAGCGGCGGTCATGCCGGCGGGCGTGAAGGGCCGCGCGGCACAAGCAGGCCCGGTCCAAGTCGTCGGGGCCACGGTCGCCAATCGACCGACGCTGGGGCCCGTCTGGACCGGGATAGACGCGCTCATGTCGAGTGCCATCGCGTGGTCAGACCGACAGCGTGTCGAGCCGGCCGTTGCTGTCGCCCATGGTCTCGACCGCAACACCGAGCTTGTCGAGCATGGCGAGGAATAGGTTCGTGTTGGGTGTGTCTTTGGCCACCCGCATGTGGCGCCCGCCGGACAACTGGCCGGCACCGCCACCGACGAGCAATGCCGGCAGATCGTGGTGGTCATGCCGATTGCCATCGCTCAGGCCGCTGCCATAGAGAACCATCACGGAATCGAGCAACGTGCCGTTGCCGTCAGGCGTCGACGCCAACCGATCCACGTAGTGCGCGAACATCGCGGTCAGGTGGCTGTCTACTTTCTTGAGCCGCTCGATCAGTATCTTGTCGCCCCCGTGGTGCGACAAGGCGTGGTGCGCATCCGGCACCCCGATCTCGGGATAGGCCCGGTTGCTGGTCTCATGCCCCATCATGAAGGTGATAACCCGAGTCAGGTCGGCCTGATAGGCCAGCACTTGGAGATCGAACATGAGCTTGGCGTGTTCCTCGAACTTATCGGGCACACCGACCGGTTGATCCATCGCCGGGAGCTCGCGCGTGGTCTGCCGCTCGGCCATCTGGATACGCCGCTCGACGTCGCGCACCGCTTCGAGATACTCGTTCAGCTTGACCCGATCGCGAGGACCGAGCTCGCCGCTCAACCGAGCCACTTTCGCCGTGACCATATCGAGCAGACTGCGATCGTGCTGTCGCGCCTGTAGCCAGGCGGCCGGGTCGTTGGTGCCGGTGGTGCCGAACAACCGTTCAAACACCGCGCGCGGGTCGCTCGCCATCGGCAACGGGGTGGTGGCACTGCTCCAGCACAGCGTGTTGGCATAGGCGCAGCTATAGCCCGGATCACACGACCCGGCCCGTTCCGCCGATTCGAGCGAGAGCTCGAGCGAGGCGAGCTGAGTCTCCTGTCCCAGCACCCGGGCGGCGATCTGGTCCATCGAGACGCCGGCCCTGATATCGTGGCCCTCGGTCTTCTTCGGATGGACGCCGGTCAGGAATGCGCCGGCCGCCCGGGCATGGTCGCCGGCGCCCTCGCCGGGACGCGCGATGCCCTCCTCGCTGCAAAGCCCGCTGACCATCAGCATCCGGTCCTTGAACCGCGCCAGCGGCTGGAGCGTCTGCGTGATCTCGAGTGGGCCACCCTCGACCTCGGGGGTCCAGTTCGGCATAAACATGCCGTTCGGCACGTAGACGACCCCGAGACGGCGCACCGCTTCGGCCGCACGGATCTGCGCGCCGCCAAACGCCGGCACCATGCTGTCCAGCATCGGGAGGGCCAGCGTGACACCGAGACCCCGGAGGAACGTCCGACGCGGGAGGTATTTTCTGGTGACAATCATGGCTCGCGCGATCTCCTCATCTGAAACGGCGTGCTTTCAATGATGCCGACAATGAGCGACGACCAACGGTACTCGTTCACAGCCGCACCCGCGGTGATAGCGCGAACGGCCGGTCCATCGTAGTACTCCACGCCTCGGCCGAGCGCATACGTCAGGAGCTTCTCGGTGACCGTCTCGGCGAAGCGCTCCCCCTGGTCGAGCAACAAATCCCGCAGACCGGACGGCCCTTCGAAACTCGTACCGTCGGGCAGCGCGCTCCAAGCGTCGATCGGCGCGCCGTCCTCGTCAGTTCGCCAGGCCCCGATGCCGTCGAAGTTCTCAAGCGAAAAGCCAAGCGGGTCCATCAATACGTGACAACTCGCACAGACCGGACTGGTGCGGTGCACTTCCATCCGCTCACGCATCGACAGCGAGCGCCCGGTATCGCCATGGTCCGCGTCGGGCAACCCAGGGACGTCCGGCGGCGGTGGCGGTGGCGGCGACCCCAGCAGATTCTCGAGCACCCAGAGCCCACGTTTTGTCGGAGACGTCCGATTGGGGTAGGACGTCACGGTCAGAATGCTCCCCTGCCCCAGCAAGCCCCCGCGAGCACCATCCACCGGCACCCGGCGGAAGTGATTCCCATACACATGGGGAATGCCGTAGTGGCGGGCGAGCCGCTCGTTCAGATAGGTGTAGTCTGCGCGCAACAGATCCAACGCGCCACGGTCGTCTCGGATCTGACTCTCGACGAAGAGCGCCGTCTCCCGCGCCATCGCTTCGCGGAGGTTCTCGTCGAAGTCGAGGAAGGCATCCGGGTCGGGCGACGCCGCGCTCATATTGCGTAACAGAAGCCACTGCCCGAAGAAGTTCTCGATGAGCGCGTCCGACCGTGGGTCGGCCAACATACGCGACACCTGCGCCTCCAACGTGGTCCGGTCTCTGAGGTCGCCACGCTCAGCCACCTCGAGCAACTCGTCGTCCGGGATGGTGCTCCACAAAAAGAACGACAGCCGCGAGGCCAGTTCCACGTCGCTGAGCGCGAACGCCGCACCAGGCGCTACACCAGCCGGGTCGCGCTCTACCCTGAACAGGAACTCGGGGTCGATCAACACCCCGCGCAGCGCGAACTGGATGCCAGTCTCGAAACCGCCCTCATCGCGTCCCTCGCGAAACAGCGACAGCAGCGGCTCGACGTCGGTCTGAGCAACCGGTCGCCGGAACGCTCGGCGGGCAAGGCTGGAAAGAATCTCCCCGGCGCACGCCTCGACGTCCGCCTCTGGCGCCGCCGCCGCCGGATAGCACACGAAGACTCGGTCACGGCTTGGTGTCTTGTCCGGCGTACGCGCGTTGAACGGCCCGCTGATGGTGATGCTCTCGAGGGCCATGGCGGCGTTGCGGTCGCGCGCATACGCTAGGCTGGAGACGGCGGGACGCGGTTCGAGCACCCCTTCGACCACCGCTCCTCTGTCAAGAAATGCCGCACTGATGACTCGGGTGCCCGCGTTCACCTCAAGGCGTATTTCTAGCCCCTCGTCGGCCGTCTGTTCGTAGAATGTCGGTCTCGACACGGCATCCCAAGGTGCACGCTCACCGTCTCCGCCCACCGTAAACTGCTGGATGCGCTGTCGGTCCAGCCGGAGCTCAATGTCGTTCGCCTCGCCGAGTCCACGAATATGGTTCCCGTAGGCTCGCTGCAGGGTCAGCTTGATGACATACTCGCCGTCCAGCGGGAAGTGGTGTCGCACGGCCAGACCGCCTCGAGACCCGAACGGCAGCTGCTCGCTCATCCGACCGTCCTGCCAGAGCGTGTAGGGGACAGTGTGTATCTCGACCGCCGGACGTATCGATGGATCACCCAGCGCCAGTTGACTGATCTTCTCGGCCGCCACCATGTAGCGGTCGAGCAGCACCGGCGACACGGCGAGTATGTCGGCGATGTTGTCGAAACCGTAGCCGGACTCGTCCGGGGGCAGCAATTCACGCTCATCAAGCTCCAGCGCCAGCAGATCGCGAATCGCGTTGCGATACTCGACCCGGTTCAGCCGATGAATCGGGGGCTGGCCTGGATTCGGTGCGGCGGCGGACGCCGCGTCGAGCGCGGCTTCGAGCGATAAAGCCACCGCCTCGTAGGCCGCATCGTCTGGCCGTGGCCGCCCAGGAGGCGGCATCGCACGGGCCCGCAACTTGCGCGCCACCTTTTCCCACGCCTCGACCTCGTCGGCGACCTGGCCCACGTGCCCGGCATCGATGGTCTGGAGGGTCAGCCCAGCCTGTCGGGTGCTATCGTTGTGGCAGGCGACACAATACTGGTCGAGGAGGGCACGTTGGGTCGCGCCGCTCGACGGTGGCGTCTGGGCGTGGCTAAGCAGACCCGAGACGCCGACAAGCAGGGTGATTCCGACCCCCGCCACGATCCGTCTGGCCGTCATTGGCGTCACTCTCCCGAGAGTCGTCCCTTCCTCGCTCGAGGCGACATCGGCCTCGGCTCGCAGCCCGCAGTGAACGTGGCGCTGCATTCGCTCCGCTGGGACTCAATGGTATCTGCTCGCCGGCGTGGCGTAAACCCCGGTCTGACCACGCGCCGGCGTCGCCGTCGGCAGGACGGCCGCAGCCAGAAAACAGCACGACCGACCCGTCGGCAATCGACCCATGCGAATATCAAGGTCTCGATGAGGCCTTTCGTCAAAAAATCGCGATCGGGTTGACCGGTGACCCCGTACCGCCTGGCACGCGGAGCGGCGCGACAACCAGCATGAACTCCCAACGATTCAGGCCCGCCGCGGTTTCAGCCGCAGCGTCGAGGTCGAGGTTGTCAAGTAGGTTCATCCCGCGCGACACGATGGCGAAGCGGTGAATAGGGTTGACACGGAGACCCGGCACACTGCCCGGGGCCTCGTGGACCGAATCGGCACCGAGGAGCGAGATATCACGCTCAGCCAGCCACGGAATGACCGAGGCGTCCCACCCGGCCATCTCGCGGGTCGGTCCGTGCTCGGCCCGGTGCTCCCAGCGACCAACCCGCAGAAGTAGCGCATCTCCGGCTCCCAGTGTCACGCCGGCGTACTCCTCCCAGGCCTCGATATCCTCTTGATAGAGCTTGGTACCAGGCTCCAAGTACGGCACACCTTTCAAGCGAGGCATGTCGACCAGGACGCCTCGGGTCACCAGCCCGTCCTTCATGGCGAGTGTGTCGAGCTGGTTGCAGCCGTCCTCGGTCACCACGTCCTGGAAGTCGTGCCCGTTGTAAATCTTGTCCTTGTAGAACACGTGGCACAGCCCGTCCAGATGCGAGAACGTGACGCCGTGAAAGTAGACGTCGACGCGGTCGCCCGAATTCTGGGCCTCCGCGTTGACCGTCATCTGCAGCACATACGGCTCTGCCGCGTCCGCGCCCGCCTCGGTGATTAGGTCGTGTGCCAACGACACCGTGGTCCCGGTTTGCACCAGGGCGGCCGCCTCCCGGCGCTTGGCCTCCGTCATCAGGTTCGCCGCGCCCAACTGGTCGTCCGGTCCCCACCTCCCCCAGTTCGACAGTTCGTCCATCCATTGATCGAATTGCTCGATCGAAGTCGGTTCCCGGGTCTCCGGCTGCGTGAACGACGACGCATCGCACGCGGCCAGCAGACCGGAACAAAGCAGGGTCGCACCGAATGCGCGAATCGTCGCCATGGTTGTCTCCTCAGTCAAATGTCGGCGTGCCCCTCGGGTTCCCCACCCTTCGCAACACCGCTGGGCAAGGCAATCATATCTGTCATAGCCTCTTTCACCCCAGACTGTTACGATGCTTGGAAAACGCACCTAGAACACACGAGGAGATCCCGATGCGTCATCGAATTCTCACGTCGTTGTTAGTGAGCGTCGTTACCCTGTTGTCGATCGCAGCCGGCTCCGTGGGGGCCCAAACCATTCCGCGGACGTCTTGGGGACAGCCAGATCTGCAGGGTATCTGGGATTTCCGCACCATTACCCCGCTGGAGCGTCCCCGGAGTTTGTCAGACCAGGAATTCTTGAGCGCGGAAGAGGCGGCCAACCTGGAGCAGGAGGTGATCTCGCGGAACGCCGATCTCGCGATCCGGGCCGCTCAACGGACCGAGGTCACCGCAAGCGTGGACCGAGGCGAGGAAGGAGCCCCCGGGTTCTATAATAATTTTTGGCTCGACCGGGGCACCCGCACCGTTGGTACTCGACGCACGTCACTGGTCGTCGATCCAGCCGACGGCCGTATTCCGGATCTCACGACGGAGGGGCAGCAGGTCGCCGACGAGCGCCGAGTGCATCGTGAGGCACACCCCGCCGATTCATGGGTCGACCGGAGCGCCTACGATCGGTGCATCCTCGGCTTCAACGCCGGACCGCCGATCACCCCGGGCGGCTACAACCAGAACCTCCAGCTGTTTCAAACCCAGGACCACGTCGTGCTCGTGACTGAAATGGTGCATACCGCCCGGGTGGTCCCGCTGGACCGGCGGCCCCCACTGCCGGGCGACATCCGCCAGTGGTCCGGCGATTCACGGGGACACTGGGACGGCGACACATTGGTGGTGGAAACCACCAACTTCAGCGCTCAGCGGGGATGGCGCGGGACCAGCGCGAACATGACATTGGTCGAACGGTTTACCCGCGCCGACGACAGTACGCTGCTCTATTCGTTCACCGTTAACGACCCCGCGACCTGGACCACGCCCTGGACGGCCGAGATTCCGATGCGTCTCAACGATCTCACTCTGTTCGAATATGCCTGCCACGAGGGCAACCATTCGATGACGGGGATCCTGGGTGGCGCACGCATGGACGAGCGCTAAGGACCCGTGCAGGCAACGCCCTCTCTGGACGTGGCAACACGCCCAGAGAGGGCAACTCGATTGCCCTCCGGCCCTTACTGGCTATCCAACACCCCGTTCCACCCATCGACCTGTGACTTCTGTGCCTCGAGCAGAGCGGACGCGTCGCCTTCGATCGTGACCGTCGTCATCACATCGTTCTGCGCGATCGCATTCACGATGTCCTGCCCAGACGACACCTGCCCGAACACCGAGTGCTTGCCGTCCAGATGAGGGGTCGGACCATGCGTGATGAAGAATTGGCTCCCGTTGGTTCCGGGTCCGGCGTTGGCCATCGAGAGCACACCGGCCGAGTCGTGTCGTCGGATGGGGCTGAACTCATCCCCGAAGTTGTACCCGGGGCCACCCATGCCGGTCCCGGTGGGGTCGCCGCCCTGCACCATGAAGTTGGCGAGGACCCGATGAAACTTCAGGCCGTTGTAGTAGCCACGTATCGCCAGGTTGACGAAGTTGGCCACCGTCATCGGCGCCTCCGTCGGAAAGAGCGCGACGCGGATTTCCCCTTTGACCGTGTCGAACACGGCGACGAGTTCGTTCGAAGCCTGACTATCGCTGGACATGATTGTTTCTGACCTCCGTCGACGGCCGCGGAACGCGGCCGTGCCGCGCGGTGACGCGGTCTCATCCGGCGACCATTCTCACACGGCTGTCACGCCTCTGGCTGCAACCAAACCACTATCCTCTTCTCTTAGCGTCGCGCAGGTCCGCGCGGTGACGGTGCTCCGGCGGGTCTGAAGACCCGCGGCTACGAAGTGGCCAGCGTCAGCGCGATCAGTGCCGGCACCTCCCCGCCCACGGTCAGGGAAATGTATTGACGGCCGTCCAACACATAGGTCATCGGCGTCCCGATCGCGCCCCCCGGTAGATCGACGGACCCGCGTGGTTCGCCGGTGGCCTTGTCGTAGGCGGCCAGACGCGGTCCGCCGTCGGTGCCACCGGCGGTGAGGGGGTAGATGACCAGGGTGCTGGTCACGACGGGCCCGTTCCGCCCGGCGTCGCCCCCCAGCGCCGGGAGATCCAGATCGCGCAACCGCGGATGGTTCCGAATCCGGTCGCCGTCGCCAGTCGGAGTCATCCACGCATGATCACCGGTGTTCATATCAATGGCGGTCATCCGCGAATACGGGGGCTTCCAGAGTGGGAGTCCCTCCGGCATCTGTGGCTGCCGAATCTCGTTCCCCCCTGCCAGGAACTCGGCCCCGCCCTGGCTGAGCAAATAACGCAGCGTCGCCGCATCTTCGGACACCGGCTCACGAAACCGCATGACCGTGTGCACGTTGCGTGACGGCACATACAGCAGGCCGGTCTCTGGGTCGACGGCTGCCCCACCCCAACTCGCACCGCCTCCGGCGCTGGGGCGAAAGATGGTGCCCCGCAACGACAGCGGCGTATACAGCGGGCCAAGGCGGAACCCGGCCACGGCGTGGACCGCCATCTGCCGGATTTCCGGAGTGAAATCGATCAAGTCGTCGATGGACGTGCCCTGATATTCGAACGGGGCCGGCCGGGTCGGGAACGGCTGCGTTTGCGCCAGCAGCTCACCGGCAAGATCGGTGTCGGTCGAGACCGGTCGTTCCTCGATCGGCCAGACCGGCTCACCGGTCACGCGGTCGAACATGTAGACAAACCCCTGCTTGGTCGCCTGCGCGACCGCCTTCACCCGTCGACCGGCGATCGTCACGTCGAGCAGATTGGGTCCGGTCGGATTGTCATAGTCCCAGACACCGTGGTGGACGAACTGGTAGTGCCAGACCCGCTGGCCTGTTTCGATGTCGACGCAGATGATGCTCTCGGCGAAGAGGTTGTCACCGAGCCGGTGTCCGCCATAGAAGTCCGAGGTCGGCGTGCTGGTGGCCAGATAGACGTAGCCCAGCTCTGGGTCAGCGGTGATGTTGCCCCAAATGTTGGTGTTGCCCGAGTAGCGCCACGACTCGTTCAGCCAGGTATCGGCGCCAAACGCGTCGCCGCTCTGTGGCACGGCGTGGAAGTCCCACTCGTGTCGACCCGTGCGCATGTCGTAGACCCGCGCGAACCCGGGCGGGTTCTCTCTGGTCGCGACGTAGTCATGAACTGATGAGCCGACGATGACACGGTCACCGACGACGAGCGGTGGCGACCGGGACGGCGGGGGCAAGCCGCTGGCGTGCTGACGCGCGCGCGGGAGCCCGTCCTCCAGACTGACCCGTCCTCTGTCTCCGAAACCGGTCGCCAGAAGACCGGTCTTGGCGTCGACTGCCGTGAGGAAACCGTCGCCGGTTCCCCAGACAATCCGCGCTTCGTCGTTACGCTCCCAGTAGGCTACCCCTCGATGGTTCCAGGGAGCCGGCAGGGGCGGGCTCCCTTCTTCGTAGACACGCGGATTGTGGACCCACAGGGTCTCACCGGTCCGGGCATCGATGGCTGCTGCCTGATACAGCGGGGTCGCGAGATACAGGACGCCGGCCACCATCAGCGGCGTGGCGGAGAGGCGCCCGATGCTGGGCCGCGTCACCCACCGGGCCGGGTCGGCCTCGTCAAGCCGTGCGAACACCGTCTCGGCCGGCGCCAGCGACAGGCTCTGGTCGCTCTCGTATGGCAGATGCGAATCGGCGGTGCGCCACCGCCAGGTCACTTCAAGCTGATCGAAATTGTCGGGCGTGATCTGGTCGAGTGGCGAATACTTCGTGCCCCACACGTCCCCGGCGTAAGAGCGCCACTCCCCATTCGCCGTCCCCTCCTGCGCGGCGGTCGGNAGCACCGACAGGCAAACCCCGACGCAGGNCCAGACCAGCGTCCTAACGCAGGTCCCGAGCCATGTGCCGGACACCCCCTCTCGGGTGCGCCCTAACTCCCGCCTGNGGTCATCCACGACCGCCATTCTGTCCAAAACTCTGACGATTGCCAATGGGAGTCGACGAAAGAGACGTCGAACCGCCGTGTCGACCGCACGCGAGGAGGGAGACTGCGGCCCGAAACGAGCAGTCCGTACTCGTTCCGGACCACCAAGAAACGGCCGCGAGGAGCGGGGGTCTCGGGGGCCCCGCGCAGCCGTCGCTTGGGGCCCGGGCGGAGCCCCGTGTGACTACTAGAACAATGCCGTCGGACGCCGCTTCCAATCCGGCATGATCCCCTCCAGCGCCTCCACATGCGCGCCGGCCTGGGTCAGGAGGTGGTGCAGGTCATTTCCGATGCTAATCAGGCTGAAGCCCTGCTCTCGGAACTCGCCCACGCGGTCGGTGCCAAATAGGAACAATCCAAGAATGACGCCGTTCTTCTTGGCCGCCGCCTTCAGCGCGTCCGTCGCCTCCTTCAGTTCAGGCGACGTGTACATCTCGGGGAACTGGTACTTCTCGTACAGGCCCATCGACATACAGAGGTCGTTCTGGCCGAGAAACAGCAGGTCGACGCCCGGCACCGCCGCAATTTCCTCGATATTTTCAATACAACTGGCCGTTTCGACCTGCAACGCGGTGATGATGTTGTCGTTGGCCGAACCGGCGTACCCGAGCAGGCCACCCTTATTCATGCTCTTCTGCGGAAAATAGACTGAACGGGTCCCTGCCGTGGGATACCGCGTGCAACTCACCGCCTGACGGGCTTCGTCCGCGGTGTTGATATACGGCACCAGCACGCCGTCGGCCCCGACGTCCAGCGACTGCTGGATACCGGCGCGATCCGCGTACCCGGTGACCCGCACCAGTGACTTGGCCCCACCGGCTGCGATGCCCCCGATCATGGTGGACAAAGTCTCGTAGCCCATCGGACCGTGCTGGGAGTCGACCAGCAGCCAGTCGTAGCCGCTGTGGGCCAACTGTTCCACGACGGTGGAACTATGCGAATTGATGAACAATCCCAGCTTGGGGGTGTTGTTCCGCAACGCTGCCTTGAATTCCGCACCGGTCAGCCTGTCGCTCATGTCGCTCTTCTCCTCTGCTGCGTTGTGGTGTGTAGTCCGCGACGCGTCGCGGGGTCCGTCACGCCTCGCGCGACGACAGGCTGGAAAGTATACCCGGGGAACGCCGAGGCCGCGGTCCCGCCAACACTAGCCCCCTAGATCGAACACCTGGCTGAACTTGAGAATCAGGCTGCGGCCACCACCGTCCGGAATCGTCTCGTGCAGCCCGCGGGTGTCGCTGTAGACCAGAAAGAGACCGGTGTTGGCCTGACCCAGCAGACCCAGACGAAGATTCGTCGACCACAGATCGGCGCTATCGTTATATTGGATCAGGGCCTGAACAAAGCGGCGCGGCGTGAAATTGTAGGCGATCTGGGCACTCGTGAGATTGGCGATGAAGTGGCCGCCCGGCAGGTCCACGTCGTTGCGGCTCCACTCGATGGCGGCATTGAACGCATCACCGGTCCGTATATTGAGCGTTGGCCCCCAGGTCGCTCGATGGCCGCCGAAGAAGCCGCCGACCCGCGTTCGTAGGCCAATACTCACCGGTGCGCCCCGGTTCGACTCGTAGGTGATTTGTGCCTCGTGATGGTTGTATGTGCCGACTGGCACCGTCACGCCATCGGCAATATCGAAGGCCTCGATGACCCCCTCCCCGGTGATGTTCCACGCGGTCTTGATCAGCGTACTGTCATTAAATTCCAGGTCGTTGTCGAGGTGAAGAAACGAACTCTGTGCGAACCCGTCGAAGAGCCAGAACCGATTGAAGGTCACGTGGGGACGAATCTGCTGCAGCTTGAGAAAGCTCTTCGGTCGCGTGATGAAAGAAAAACCAGAATCGACGTTACGGAAGCCTCGCCCCCCTCGCCGAAGGAACCCCACCTCCGGATTGAAATTCTCGGCTACCTCCACGTAGCCGAGCGTAAAACGCCACCGTTCGGAGTTATAGTCCCAGGCTAAGTTGTACGCGTGGTCATCCGCCTCCAACTCCGGAGTCGAGGTCTTGGCCAAAAACCCGGCGACCTGCCCGTTCTGCCCCAACCCGACCCGACCATCCACGGCATAGGTCCGGTTGTAGTTATCCGATCCGACCTGCGCCCCCGTCGCTTGCCGATTCACGAACAGCGCCCCGATCTGTGAACTGTTCGGCAGGTCTCGCGCCACGCGAGCCACGCTGAAATTATTGGCCGGCGTGTCGCTGCCGACCGCCTCCGTTTGCATGTTCAGCAGCCCGACGGACACCGTGTCAGACACCTTGCCGGACACCCGCGCACCTCCCAGAATTGGAATCTCGCGGCCGTCCGCGCCAATGCCGATACGACGGCTGAAGAACAGCTCCGTCTGGGCCGGATTCCCGCCAGCCACCTGGCGTACGCTGCTCACCGAGAACACCCCGGCGTTCTCGAGAAAGAATGGGCGTTTCTCCGGAAAGAACAGGTTAAACCGATCCAGATTGATCTGCTGACGGTCCACTTCGACCTGGGCGAAGTCAGTGTTGTAGGTCAGGTCGAGGGTCAAGCTGGGGGAGACCGCGTATTTCAGATCAATCCCGATGTCACCAAGGGCCGTCGTGCGCTCCCGGACGTCGCTATGACCCAGTTCGCCGGTCACATAGGGAGCGATCTTCACTCCACGCTCTTCCGCCGGGGGCACCCGGACGCCGGTCACGTGCCCCGCGAGTGACAGTCGCAGGAGGTTGTATTGCCGTGGAAGGGGCGCCCAGTAGGCAATCTCGTTTCGACGACGGATGGTCCGCTGGATATTCACTCCCCAGGTCTGGACGTCGCGGGCCGGGTAGTTCAGCGTACGAAAAGGGATGGCGAATTCGGCGCTCCATCCGCTATCGGAAACCGTCGTCCGAACCTCCCACACGCCGTCCCAGTTCCCGTTGAACCCGGCGCCGGACCCGCTGGATGTGGTCGTGCTGCGTCCGAGTCGGCCTTCGCCGGCGTTTACGACCTGACCGTCATACTCCTGACCAGCTGGACTGGTTCCGAAGACAAAACCACTCCGCTGGTCGAGGAACGTGTCGAGGATGATCTGAATGCTGTCGCCATCGTCCAACGAGGCATCCCGACGACTGTCCGCGACGGTGATCCCCCCAGCTTCCTCGTCATAGCAGACCACCCCGATATAGAGCGTGGTGTCGGAGAAGACGAACCGCACCTCTGTCTTCTCCGAGGACGGCTCCCCTTCATCGGGGCGGGTTTGCCAGAACTCTGCGGTAGGATTGGCCTCCGACCAGGCCGGGTCGCCCATTACCACCCCGTCCAAAACCGGGGCCCGTTTCACTCCGACCGACACGAGCGTGGGTGGCCGGGTCGAGACGACGAGCGAACGTAACTGGGAGGTGGCCGGCGCCGCCGTCACCAAAACCGCGAGGGCCGCGGCACAGGCCAGGCCCGCTAAGGAACACCGCTCGGGCGACTCGTGCTCGCGCATTGCGAAACATTCTAGTGTCCTGTAATCGTGATTCGCTGCCTAAGTCGGTAGCGCGGCGCACCGGAATCTACTTGATTCAATGACGCAGACACGGCACTAGCGCTCGCGCGTGCTGCCCTGCAGCAGGGTCCGAATCTTGGCGCGCCACAGATTGGCCCGCCCTTCTCGGAGGCTGTAGACGAGGGCCGAACCGTCCGGGAGCCATTCGTAGCTCCCGACAGACCCGGCCGGGTCGGTCAGACGGGTCGGCTCGCCGCCCGTCGCGGAGACGACATGCAGCGCCCGACTGTCCGTCTCGCCCGACAGAAACGCCACCCGCGATCCGTCGGGCGACCACCGTGATGACCCATCGTCGTCCTCCTCGCTGGTCAGACGCGTGGCGGCACCGCCCGCCGCCGGCATGACGTAGATGTCGAACCCCACACCGTCGTGCCTCTGGTAGGCGAGCGCCCGCCCGTCGGGCGCGTACTCCGACTGTGCCGCATACCCGCCTTCTGTAAGCTGCGTGGCCGTCCCACCCACGACCGGCACCCGCCAAATCTGCATCTGGGCGTCCATCCCTCCCGCAGACTGAAACACGATGTCCTGACCGTCTGGGCTCCAGCGTGGTCTCGACGCGCCTTGCGTCGTCAGGCGCCGAGCGTCACCACCGGCGACGGGAATGAGCCAGACCTCGGGCACATCGTCTTCGCGGTTGGACAGGAAGGCCAACGTCGCACCATCCGGTGACCAGACAGGACTGGTGTCCCGCGCCGGGTGCGTCGTCACCGGCCGCGGGTCGCCTCCCAGGGCCGGCACGATCCAGAGGTCGGTGTTCCCCCCGCGGCTGGACTCGAACGCGATCTGCGCACCGTCCGGCGACCACTTTGGCCCGGCCGTGCCGCCGGGATTCGTCGTGAGGCGCCGGGGCGCTCCCCCACCGAGGTCCACGATGTAGATGTCGCTGGTGCTGCCTCCGCCCGACACAAATGCGACCTCCCGGCCGTTCGGCGAGACAACGGGGCTACGCGCGTTCTCGTAGTCCGACGTCAATGGCGACCGGGTCCCACCAGCCGCCGATACCGTCCAGATATCGGAACGGCGTTGGCTCACGCTGAACACGAGGGCCGTGCCGTCAGTCGACCAGCGGAGATGCGCCTGACCGAGGTCGTCATTCGTGATTCGAATCTCTGGACCGCCCGCGGCCGGCACCACCCAGACGTCCGACTCGTCATCGCGAATCGACCAAAAGGCCACCCACACGCCATCGGGCGACCACCGGGGAAGACTGTCGTTGCCGCGTCCGGTTGTCAACGCCGTGGCCTCGCCACCCGTGGCCGGTATCACCCAAACATTGGGGCTCCCGGCTCGATTCGAGGTAAAGAGGACCCGGGTACCGTCCGGCGACCACTCCACGGAGCTGGCCTGGCCGTCATCGGAAGTCAGCTGCGTGGCGACGCCACCACCAGCGGGCATCACCCAGATGCTACGGGTGTCGCCATGACTCGAAGCGAAGGCGATCGTGGCGCCGTCTGGCGACCACCGCGCGGGACCGGCCACGCCCGTCGTGGTGAGTTGCCTCGCCCCACTTCCATCCGCCGCCGCGGCCCAGACGTCGCTGTCGCCGTCGGTGTTATTGAGATAGAGCAGGGTCACCCCGTCCGGCGACCACTGTGGGTCGTACACGATGCCGGAGTCGGGCGTGACCCGAACCGAGTCCCCGCCCAAGGCGGACACCACCCAAACGTTCGTCGGTTCGTCCCGATCGGACACATACGCGATGCGGGAGCCATCCGGCGACCACACCGGGAAGAGCAAAAAGTTGTGCTCGTCGGTGAGCGCCGTCGGATCACCGCCCTCTGCCAATATCGACCAGAGTCGTAACCCCCCGTCCCGGTCTGACACGAAAAGGATGCGACTCCCGTCCGGCGAGTACCTCGCGAATTGGTCAGTAGACGCACCGCGGGTCATTTGTTCGAACACCACGGACGCGTCGCTGCGTGGCCCAGTCCCGCCCGGCCCCGCTGGCGCCGCATCGGCGCCCGACGGTGCGGCGCCTTGTTGTACCGCCGGCGCCTCCCCAGGTTCGACGAGGGACTCCGACGCGCCACACGCGCCCACTACCAGCGCCAGCGCGGCGACCAGGACTCGCGCACATCGATGTCTCATCCCGACCTCGGTCATTGGCATGATGGTAGACACGCGCGCGACTCCTTCTTGGCCTAGCGGTGTGTCCGGAGAAACTCGCAGAGCGGCCAGCCGGTGTCAAGCGCAGTCAGTGCCGCCTCGTCCGGCAGGACGTGCGCACACAGGGACGGTAGCGTGACTCCCGACCGTCGCCCACTTGACAATACCAGCCCGAGGAGGCCATCTTGTCTGCCGGCCCGCTTGAGTCGCAGGCCTAGCCGTCCAGCAAACTGAGGTAGCTGATGATCAAGAACTACAGTTCTCTCCAGACGTCAGGCGCGCGCCTGGTCATGTGTGCGGGCCTGTGCGGCACGCTCGTCGCACTTTCCCCACTCACTGCGTTGGCCCAGCGGGGTGCCACCGGCCCGGCCGCACACGCCGATGTTGAACCGATCAACAACCTGCCGAACCCCTATGAGACCCAGCGCGATTGGGGCACGTTGCCAGACGGCCGGTCGTGGGGCTCGGTCAGTGCGGTCAACGTCGATGTGGACGGTGTGCACATTTGGGCCGGCGACCGCTGCGGCGCGAACTCCTGCGCCGAATCGGATGTCGATCCGATCGTCAAGCTGGACCCAAACGGCACCGTCGTGAAGGCGATCGGCGCGGGGATCTTCATGTGGCCCCACGGGATGGACGTCGACAGCGACGGCAATGTCTGGGTCGCTGACGCGGCGACCGTCACCGCCGTGGGTCCATCTCCCACTCCGTCCGGAAGAGGTCATACGGTCGTCAAGCTAAGTCCGGACGGCGAGGTGCTCCTCACCATCGGCACATCCGGCGTGGCCGGCAGCCCTCCGACGCACCTCACTCAGCCGAACGACGTCCTTGTGGCACCGGACGGGAGCATCTTCGTCGCGGAGGGGCACGGCGCCCAATTCGAGGACGAAGCGGGTCCGGACTCCCTTAGCCGGGTCTCCAAGTTCGCCCCCGACGGCACGTTCATCGAGAGCTGGGGCTCCTGGGGATACGAAGACGGGCAATTTCGGGCACCGCACTCCCTCGCGATGGACTCTCAAGGCCGTCTCTTCGTGGCAGACCGCGGCAACCGCCGGATTCAGATCTTTGACCAGGAGGGCGGCCATATCGCGACCTGGTATCAGTTCAGCCGAATCAGCGGGCTCTTCATCGATGACAACGACATGCTGTATGCCATCGACTCGGAGTCGGACGACAACTACAACCCTGGCTGGCGGAAGGGCCTTCGAGTGGGTAGCGCTCGCACGGGCGAAGTACTCTATTTCGTCGCGGAACATGTGTCCGAGCGTCCCTCCGGAATGGGGGGCTACGGGTCGATGGGCGAAGGGGTCACGGTCGACGCGGCCGGCAACGTCATCGGCGGCGAGGGCGGCCCAGTCCAGGGGCTCACCAAGTTTGTTCCCCGTCTGCTCCCCTAGGTCTTCCGACGAGGCCGTTTTCTTACGAGTCGCCTGTGTGGCAAGGCGCCACGAGGGAGCATGCGGGCGGGATGTGACCGAGGAAGCAACGCCGTCCACGCGGGCGTCTCGTCAGAAAACCTACGGCTGACCAGGCGCGCCGCTTGGCGGTTCGTCGAACGCACCGGGCGGCTTGAACGGCGCGGGAAAAAAAACTGAATCGTTCGGCCTGAACGGCACTCGCGATGGCTGCCCCCCGTGATACAGCGCCAGCGTGATGCGCATCTCGGCCGCCAGTTCTCTCATCCCGGCCTCCGCGGCCAGCCCGATCGCGATTTCCTGATAGCGGACAGCGCCATCGAAACTACCGACCTCGGCCAGGACCATCGCCGTGGTCTCGGCGACCTGGCCATTCTGCAGCTCCCGGGTCACCTCCTGTATCAGCTCAGCCGCCCGGCCCGCGTCCCGCACGCTCGCGTCAGGAGAGGCAGCCAGCAACCGCGTCAGCGTGTGCGGGAACGCCATCTCCGTCGGGCGCGCCAGGATGTCCTCCTCGAGCCGGATCTTTGCCTCGGCATGACGCCCGGCCCGAATCAACGCGAACGCGCGTCCCAGCCGGGCCGGAGCATTGCTCGGATCGAGTTCGAGTAATGCGTCGTAGACATCCGCCGCTTCTCCCGCGTCACCGTTCCGCAACAGCGCGCCGGCGAGATTGAGATACGCCATATTGGCCCCGGGGTCCGCCTCGACCGCGGCGCGGAATCGTATGATCGCGTCCTGCTCCTGACCGTCGTCCACCAACAGCAGACCCAATTGGAGGTTCGCTCTGGGGTGCGCTGGGTCGATCCGCAAGGTCTCTTGAAACTGATGCCGGGCCCGGTCGCGATCCCCCGTCGCCAACAGCGCGACCGCCAGCAGATTGCGGGACACCGCGTTGTCGGGCTCCGAGGCCACGAGCGTCTCGAAATCTGAGATGGCATCGGCCCAGCGTCCTTCCCGGGCCGCCATGACCCCACGTGCTTCGATCGCTACGTTACCCGAGACCGCCATACGCTCGAGTTCTTGGAGCAACGGGTCGAACACCCCAGGGCGGTCGATCTGGCGGCCCATCCCAGTGTTCAGCGTCGCCTCGGCCCGCGCATCGAGCTCCGCCTGCGCCTTGGCGTCCTCTCCAAGTCCACGGTAGGCCAGCGCCAGCGGGTATCGGATGGTGGCGGCCTGCGGCGCCAACTCTAGGGCACGCTCGAGGTGCTCGACCGCGGTCTCGAAATCGCGGTCCTGCAGCGCGATTTGTCCGAGCCCGACCAGGCACGGATTGCACGACGGGTCCTGCGCCAACGCATCGCGATACCGCCGTGTCGCCTCGGCGACCCGATCCTGTCCAGCCAGCAAGTCACCAAGCCGGGCCAGCCCGGGCACATAGCCGGGGCTCAGTTCAAGCGCGCGCTCCAAGGCGGGGATGGCCTGCTCCGGTCGTGACGTCGTGTCGTACAGAACCCCGAGATAGTAATCCCAACGAAACTCGGCTGGAGCCAGCCCCCGGGCGTTGAGGTAAGCCGCCTCGGCCCCGTCGACCAGGCCGTATGCCGCAAACAGCATTCCGAGACGTCCAAACTCGTCGCCCGTCACCGTACGGGCCTCGATGGCGACTTGCAGGGCGAGATGCGCGTCACGCAGCTGTGTCTGCGCGTCCGCCTCGAAGCCGTCGATCTGCGGAAGCGTGACTGGTGCCGCCGCCTCGCTGTCGGCGGCCGGCGCCACGTCGACGGCACTGGGCGGCGACGGCACCTCACCACAGGCACCCGCCAGGAGGCCGGCTCCACACAGCGAGATCACCCCAGTGCGCACACGCAGCGACCGGGTGGACCTCACGGTGACACCTGCCCTTGACCCAGTGGACCAACCGCCACCCCGGTCCCTTGGCGAAGCGTGGTCCACGCGTCCACCGTCACATCGGTCCATTCTTCGACGCGCCCGTCGGTCCACACGGCCCGGACCGCCGTCACGGCCTCTGCCGCCCCGAGCCCCACCAAGACACGCGGATCGTTGGCCGACGCATAGCTTCCGTCCGATCGAACCCGCCGCCACACCGGCGAGCGGTCGGCGGTCACCACTGCCACCCGAGTTCCGAGCATGTCGCGTGCCACCGACGCACCCATCATGCGCAGGCCGATCCAGTGGTTCCGATTCCCGGTGGCGTTCAACAGCAGGCGGACCGGCCCATTGTTGTTTGTCACCACCACATCGATGTCACCGTCGTTGTCGACGTCGCCAAACGCCGCACCGCGACTGACCTCGGACGGCTCGAACGCGGCCCCCGCGCGGTCAGACATGTCTTCGAATCTCCCGTTGCCCAGATTGTGAAACAGTTGATTCGTCTGATGCAACGGGTACGGATCTCGCTCCTGCACCAGGCTCGGCAGCAGATCAACGGCGCCATTGACCACCATCACATCCAGCCAACCATCGTTGTCGTAGTCGAACCACGCCGTGCCGAACCCGGTGAACGGTAGGCTGGGTGGCCCCAGACCGGTGCGCACGCTCTGGTCCTCGAACAGTCCGGTCCCATCGTTGACATATAGCGTGTTTGTCTGTGTGACCAGGTGCGAAATAAACAGATCCTCGTCTCCGTCTCCGTCGAAATCACCGGCGTCGACCCCCATGCCCGCCTCGGCGTCTCCAACGTCGTTCAGCGCCGACCCGTTGAACAGACCGGTATTCACAAACGTCCCATCACCCTGATTCATCCAACTCCGATTCTCCGACAGGTCGTTGGCGACATAGATGTCGATCCAACCGTTGCCGTCGAGGTCGGCGGTCGCGACCCCGAGAGCAGGTCCGTACTCGGTGCCCACCTGCGAGACCGCCGTGACATCCTCGAACGTCCCATCGCCTCGATTCCGAAACAATCGGTCCGGCACGGGCACGAACCCGTCCGGCCCACAGTAGGTCCGGACGTTATGAAAACACTCGACGTTGTTGGCCACGCTGTAGTTCACGTAGTTGCCGACATACAAATCCAACCAACCGTCCCGGTCATAGTCGAGGAACGCCGAACTCACGCTCCAGCGCGCGTCGTCGGCGCCCGAGGACACAGTGCGGTCACTGAAGGTGCCGTCACCGTTGTTGCGCCAGAGCTGGTTCGGACCAAAATTGGAGACATAGAGGTCGACCCACCCATCGTTGTCGATGTCTCCGGCCGCCACCCCCATGCCGTACCCCCGAGCGTCAAGCCCGCTCTCGTCCGTCACGTCGGTAAAGGCGAGGGACTCCGCGTTCCCGGCGCCGTCCAGATCGTTGCGATAAAGTCGGTCCATCGTCGGGCCTTGTAGGCCTGGCTCGGGGGACGTGTCGCCGGGGGCAATGTCCGGACCGAGCAGGTGGCCCTGCACGAGGTAGATGTCGAGATCGCCGTCGTTGTCATAGTCGAACAACGCCACCCCCCCGCCGACCATCTCGTTGAAATAGAATTCGCCCGACATGCCGTTCACATGCTGAAAATCAAGACCAACCGCTGCAGCGGCCTCGACGAACGGCTCATCAAGCCGTGACGCAACTGGAGACTGCTCCACCGCGGCGGACGGGAGCGTGGACGTGTCTCCGCCTGGACCGCACCCGCCCAGCGCCGCCCCGACCAGTGCGATCAGCGACCAGGCGCTCCAGGTCCACGGACCGGTTGCCTGCAGTTCGCGGGTTCGTCTCGTCACAGAAGGGCTCAACAGCAGGGCTCGGACTTGCAGTCAGGCCGAACGCTAGCGCCGAGCCAATGGCTCGAGCGAAAGCGCCCAGGTGGCGTGGCCCAAGTTGTCGGTTCAGACGCCCACCTTGGATCCGACGTTGCCGCTGAAGCCGGCTCCGGCGATGAACCCGGCCCCGAAACCTGATGCGACAGCATCGCCGGCACGGCAAACACCGTCAGCGGGTGTCGCGACCACCTGCGGCCCTTGGCCCCGATGGACACTGTTGGCACCACACTCACGTATCCGTCAATCGTACAACCTGACACGCGACACAACAATGGCGAACGAGACTATCCGAATCGGGCTGGCAACCGACATGGCGCCGGTCAGGACAAATGTGAGGGGAGGCGAGGCGGGTAGGAAGAATCGTCGCGATGGGGACGTGTGCACAACGGCGTGACGGTGCCTTTCAGGGAATCATACCGGCGGCTCCACCGACGACCCACCTATTCTCCCTTCACAATGCCATCAGGCTGCCCAGCGCAGGGCGGGGTCCCGGTCGGCGCGCTGGCTCTGTAGCGCCTCCAACTCGAGCAGTTGGATCCGGGCTCGGCCTAGTGCGTGTCCGACCCGCCTCGTCGCGCTCGGCCGCGAATGTTCGCTCTCGGTCCTCCGCCGCCTGTAGGAGAGTCTCGATTTGTGCGCACTCGCGCTTTTGGCTCTCCAATTGCTTTCGGAATCGCTCTTCGAGTTGCGCGCACGCCTGCGTGTCCGCTTCTGACACATTCCGATGCTGTTCCTCGAGTTCCTTGAGTTCGGTGAAATCCCGCGTGACCATGAGCATCACCGAACCATTCGACGGCACATATGTCACACCGAACGGCCAACTGCCCATCACCGTCTCAGACATCAACGACGGGGGAAACTTCATCGCGCACGCCAACACCCTCGCCCCGGGAGGCCAGCTCTCTTTGCACATCGAGAAACCGGACGCGGAACCGAGCAGCGCGCCGGCTGAGGTCTTGAGCGCCGACCCGGAACAGGGGTTCGCGGTGCATCTTCTCGACCGCGACGAGGCCGGAGAAGTCGCGTCAGCCGCGGGCGACAGCAAAACACCGCCGGTCCTCTTCAATGACTGGTAGGCACTCTGGTCAGAGTCGTAGCATCCCGTAGCACTGGCCGTACACACGACGGGCCGACACGCGCCAACGGTCTGGCATGTGCCGGCCCGATGTTTGTGACCCGCCAAGGGCGGCTACGGACGTAACTCTCGGCCCAGCAGCTCGAGATTCCGCGCACCGGCCAAGATACCGTGCAGCCCAATGTTGCCTTCGTGACAGGCATATTCGAAGAGCGGCCCATCGGTCCGCCGCAATGGCATCATCACGGTGTACGGTGCGGTATAGATTGAGGAATCCGTGACGGTGTACTCATAGGCGACCGTGTCGGGGTCGAGACGGGTCAGGCGTTCGACGAGATGCATATTGGTCGAGGTGAGTCCACTGCTCCCGCCGGCGAATTGGTCGGTTTCGATGACCAGCGTCTCACCCTCCCAGCGGCCGCGGGACACGCCGCTACGTTGCGAAAAAGGCAGGTCGGGCCCATCGCCGATCGGGATGACTCGAGCGTTGTGCACCATTTCGTTGAGAATGGTCACGTAGCCCGGCGACTGGAAGATCATCACGTTGTTGTTGTACGCGCTTGATCGCATCGGGGGGCCTGCGTTGAAGCCCATGATGCATCGGTCACCCGAGCTGCGATTCTCATACGAGTCATACATGTGCTCACGCCGATCGGCCGCAGCCTCCCGCGCCGCCATCTGCGCCGACTCCGTTCGCGCCGGAAGACGGCCGTTCGAAGGATCGACGACGAGCGACGTCCGTTTGTCCGAGGTCAACTCGATACCTCGTTCGTACCAGAATTCGTTGTAGGACAACACCCCGCCCTCGGATCGCGGCTGATAGCCACCTGAACCCTTCTCCGGGTCGAAGAGGTCGCGATTCTGGCGTGTTCTCTCCGACGCCTCGAATTCCGCGGCGGTCTCGGCATCGAGCGTCTCCAATTCCGCGAACTGACTGGGTCTCTGAAACGGCGTGATCGTGCGAAACGTGAAAGTACCGGACACGTCCGGCTGGCCATCCGGGGTCCGCATCGGCTGTGCCGTAGCCGACAGCGGCACGAGCGTCAAAGCCATCGCCGACGCCAGCGACGCCGCAAGAACTCTTCCTGTCATCTCAAATCTCCCGTGGGTGCCAGTCGGCCGATTATCACCGCTTCGGCTGAAAGGCGGCTCAAAGTCAATAGTCTTCTGAGAACACAGGGTAGATGCAGCCGCGATCAAACGCAAGACTTCACTCGCGGATTCCGGCCGCCACCCGTCCGGCTACGCGACCAGATTGGCCGCGACGGCGTCTTCATTCCATTCGATGCCGACCCCCGGTCGGTCAGGAATATGAAGCTGCCCGTCGCGAACGACAAATGGTTCCCGCAGAATCGGGTCGGCCCAGCTTTGCCATTCCAGCCAGTGCGCGGTGTCCGTGACCCGCATCACGTGCGCCGCGACTTCCGGGTAAAGATGCGTCGACATCGGTATCCCAGCGGCGCTGGCAATCGCGGCCGCGCGCATCCATCCTGTCACGCCACCTATACGCATGAAGTCGGGCATGACGAAGTCGCAGGCGCCCATCTGCAGCGCTCGGTGCAGGGCGCGGGGCCCGAAGAAGTTCTCCCCGATCTGGATTGGGGTCTTCAGATCGGCGGTCAGTCTTCGATATCCATCGAGGTCGTCATACACGATCGGCTCCTCGATCCAGGTCAATCCCAGGTCGTCGATTCGGCGACAGCGCTCCATGGCTTCCGCCAGATCGAGCCCCTGATTGAAATCGACCATCAGGTGCATGTCGTCGCCCACCGTGGCTCGNACCGCGTCGANCGTCNCNAGGTCGTCGGCGANCCGTTCNCGGCCCAGTCGNAGNTTCAGCCCGGNNAAGCCCCCTTCATCACGNAGCACCGCNGCTTCCGNCGCCACNACCGACGGTNCGTGCAGCCAGAGCCCGTTGCTGTTGTAGGCACGCACGGGCCCGAGCGAACCGCCGAGGAGTCGACACAACGGCTGGTCGNCCGCCTTGGCCACGGCGTCCCACGCCGCCATGTCCAGACCGGACACGGCAATGGCCGCGACCCCTTCATACCCGACGAACTGGAGCGAGGTCCGCGCCGTGTCGNAGAGGTCGGCGGGCGCCACCGGCTGACCCTTGAGCAGGTCACCCAGATCGTGGAGCGCCGGCACGAGATACCGCATCGTCTTCGGTGTATACGGCTCGAGATAGCTCCGACCGACGATGCCTTCCTCGGTCAGCAGGTCGATCAGGATCAGAGGCCATTCGCTGATGGTGGCGATACGAGCGACAACCGGTCGCTCGAGGGTGAGTAGAACCGGTCGGGCCGTCAGACTACGGATGGTCAGTGTGNTTGGCATCGCGGTGGTCAGCGTCTCACGCGGGTCTGGGCAGTTCCGTCCGGTAGAACGGTTCCAATCGGTCGATGGCGTTNACCGATTCCCGGTCGACGTCCCACTTGAANTGCTGTAACACTATTCGGTCCGGCAGAAAATCAACCAGCGTGAAGCCGTGGTCCTCCACGGGCGCAACCGACTCCTCGACGTCGAGGTGCGCGGGCGTCGTCGCTCCGATGCCCCGGACGACCGACGGAAAGCCCCTGATGGACGTACCAATCGGGCCNCTCAGCACGGTCGTGATCGGNCGCGCGCTGAGATTGACCTGTCCCGCCCGATGCATCCGTCCCACCCCAACCGCATGAAGGTCGCCGCTGATTATCAACGGCGCCCGCTCCGGCTGGCCACCGATCGCCTGCGCCAGCCGGTCGTGCTGTTTCAACCAGCCCTCTTGCCAGTAGGGCTTGGCCACCGCCGTGGTGAGGGCAGCGTTCTCCCGGTCGAGGATATCGGGGTACCACTCGCCCCACTTGCCCGCGCTCCACCCGAACGGATTCGACGGGGCATGCACCAGGTGGCTGACCCCAGACGCGCCCGTCCGGTCCATCAACCAGCCCTCCACCTGGGCATCGANAAAGACGGCGTTCGGGCCGGCCAGGCTCATGGTGCGTCGGACGTCATAGAGCAGGATCTCCGCCAGGTTGCCGTACCGTAGGGTGCCGAAACTCTCCGAGAGATCCCCTCGGCCGGTGGCGGACGACCATGGGAGCCCGGCCGGCCGACTGGCATCCGGCAGAAACTCAGGGTAATACAGTTGTTGNGTCGCACGNGCCAATTGGAGCTGAAACCACGGGANCGGAAANCTGGCGATGTCGTCGGTCACCGCATCGTTCTCCCANTGGTCGTGGTCGTCCTGTAGGAANAACACCGGAGTCGACCGAAAATCGCTGCCGTACACGGGCACAATCTGTGGACCGGCCGCCGCCTTCATTGCCGTCTCGTTGCTCGCGCTGAACACCGTGTCGGCTTGGTCGAAATTAGATCGCCGCCCGCTGGCGCTCAACTGTCCGGCGTTCTCACCCTGCCACGTGTGCAGGTCCCAGTAGATATGATCCCCGTTGGCCACCGCGGCATCCGGCNCGAACGAGAGCGCCCGACGCAGCAAGCGATTACGAATGACCGTAGGCAGGAAGCCTTGCCGTTGGCCGATCCCGTCATACGACCCGCCGGGCCCCCCGGCGCAGGTAAAGAACAGCATGCGGAACCGCTCGGGCCGCGCATCGGGGGAAGGGAACGTGGACAACGGCCACGATTCGCAGAGCGCGCGACCGTCAGCCGCCTGCAGCGAAAGCGTATAGCGGCGCGCTGGCTCGAGATCGGTCGCATAGAACTGCCAGTGCTCCCCCGCAGTGTCATTCATCCGCCCGACGACCGCGGCGGTACCGACACGAAGTGTGGGCGCGGCCGACAGCGCCCGGTCGAACGACACCTTGAGCAGCATCCGCGAGTCACTGACCGTNGGCAGNAGATGACGGACGTTGCCCGCATCCCAGCCCTGCGCTGNCGGCGGCGTCCCTTGCTCTGCCATTTCGCCAAGCGGGAAACGTCCAAAGAACGCCGCACCCATCGCGCCAGCGCTACCGGACAAGAACCTCCGACGATCGATGGGCCATCGTTTGGTCATGGTCTGCCTCCGCGGCTGATTATAAGCAACGCTCGCGCCCGCAGTGCCATGCCCGTTCTCCCACTGGACACCGAGACACCGAGAGACCGAATGACACAAGCNCAGTNCCTATGGCTCATCGGCATGGCCCTCGTGATCGCGTCACCTTCGCCGGCCGCGGCTCAGGCCGGTGTGGTACCGGAGGAGGTGCGTGCCGTAGTCGAAGGCACCTGGGAACTCGTTGAGTGGCACGTCGGAGACCGGGTGCTACGTCCGCCGGAGATGGAGGGCCGGTGGATGGTGCACGACGGCCTCGTCATGGCGACGCGGAATCGCGACGGCCAGGATGGCTTCGAGTCGACCGCCGGCTACGGCACCTACACCTGGGGAGCGACCACCTGGACCTACGGGTACGACCGGTCAGCGGACCGGCGTGGACCGAGCGCCGACGACGCCCCGCTGCGAGTGACCGTCATTCCGCAACGCGTCTTCGAGATCACGTGGGAGGGCGACCATCTGATTCTCGAAGGCGCTGACCACACCCTGCGTTAGGACTACGACATTCCTGATCGGACGTTCCTCTTGATGGGCCGCAACCGCCGGGCGACCCGCAAGTACGAGCGAGTTTCCTAGGCCGGAGCGTGCTGAAGAACGACGCGTACGGTTTTCGGAGCGCAGCGCCCAGGTGGCTAGGCGCGACGAGGGAGCAGGCAGGCGGCCTGTGACCGAGGAAGCAACACCACCAGATGGGATGTCTCGCCCGAAAACCAGGGTTCCGTAACCGGGGGTCAGGGTGTGACCGTGACGACGACATCCTCGGCGGTAAACAGGGCGCCGTCGCTGGCGAGGGCGCGGAGCACGTAGGTGCCCGGCTCCTCGAACGTCGCCACCGCCTCCCACTTGCCGTCAGGTGGCGCCGGTGGAATCTCGAACGGGGGCGCCCAGGGCGAGTTGGCGTAGGGCCGAGTGTCCTGCCACACCTTCATCTGAACCGGTTCGAAGACGACGGCGCCGCTCCCCCGGTAGACGAACCACGACAAGCGCAGCCCATTCGGATTCCCCGGCACGATCTGCCGTGGTGGTCGGTAAGCCGGGTGCCGTTGACTACGCGGCCCCCGAGGCGCGCGTGGACGCAGGGTGACACCGGCTTTGGTCGACGACGGAATGCCGTCCTCATCGGAGGCAAAAACCACCAGCGGCAGCGGTTCTCCGACTCGCACCCGACGGGGCTGGTCGACCCCGAGCGTGACCTCCGGCGGTTCATTCCACTGCCAATCCTGACTCACGCCGCCGCGGTTCGCTCCGACCTCGGTCCCGATCACCTGTTTGTCGACCAAATAGTCGGTCCTCAGAGAAGCGTACGCTCGATGGGTAACCCCGTGGGTCGTCAGCGTCCAGACCAGCTCCTGGTCGCCGAAGTCGGCCGGGACCTCGACCTGGAACAGAAACAGGTTCCTTCGGGGCAGGAAATGGGTCGGTTGCCCCTGGTCCGGCCCGCCCGGCTCGATGAAATTCTCGGGCCCGATGGGCACGTCCAGTTCTTCTTCCCAGTTGTCGTTCATGTAGCCGAAGAACAACGTGTAGGTCCCGTCATCGTTCTGCCACCATCCCTCGAACGCCGGAGAGACCGCCTGACCACTCGAATAGGTGAGCTGGGCGCCGGCTCCACCGGGGACGAAGAGCAGGGCCAGGGCACTGAGGAGAAGAAGTCGAGAATGCATGGCTGCCCGGCATCCCGTCAGGGAGCCGTCTCCTGTGACGGGAAACGGACCTGACAGAGCGGACAGCCAATGACGACGTCATTCTTGGTCAGTCCGAGGCGGTCTCGCCGCTCACCCATTTCCCGCTCGAATTCCTCATCGGTCAACGCAATCCCCTCACCGAGGTCGATGAACATGTTGGCCACGGACCGCCGTCCCCCACCGCCCCAATTCCTCGGGTCCGCCACGTTCCGGTTCCCGGGCGTCGTGTCCATGTAGCCAATCACGTGCAAGATCGCGCCCTCGGGCAGAAGCGGGGCCGCATCGTCGGCGTACACGTAGCTACGCACCCAGTTGTGGTCGTAGCCCGCGCACGTCAAGGTCTGCACGTTGGCGCCCCAAATCGCCTCCAGACACATCCGGATCCCCGGCGCGTGCATGTGGGGCTCGAAGCTCAGAATCTTCGTGTGCTGCTCGAGCACGGCGTAGGCGTGCAGCTGCTGGTCGGCCATGGTCGGCTTGATCGAAATGTCGACACCATTGCCGGTGAACCGCCGGACCCATGTCACGCTGGGTTTGTACCCAACCGGATGGAGCTTGAAGGCAAATTCCAGATAGGCCTTTGTCTCGCGGCCGTTCGAGTGGAGATGGGCGGTCTCGAGATTCAGGACGGAGCCGGCGGCCAGAATGCGACCCGCATTCGCCGGAAAGATGTCGGCGTTGCGTCCGACCTCATGTACGGGCCACACGGTCGTAGTGTCAGCCGAAAACGCGTCCGGCTGTTCATCTTCGACGACGTGCGACGAATAGTTCAGGTGATGCAGCACGAAGCGCCCGCCGACCGTATTGCTCGAACCGTCTTTCGGAATGTCGTTGACCTCGCGGATCTCCACGGCCTCGACATACCGGTCCTCGGTGAGACCGGTGGGGACGATGCCGATCGGCTCCCAGCGGTCGGCGCCCGTTGCCAGCACCGTGACTTCACGCGAGCGCAAGACCAGGTCTGGGGTCCCGATCCGCCAACTCTCCGTGTCGCCCGCGACATACTTTGGTGGTGGCAGATCGGCCGGGTCTCCACGAGGCGCACCGTTGTCGGCCCAGGTCGCGATGGCTTCAATTTCGCTCTCGCTGAGCGAGGGGTCGTCTTTGAACTGCTGGATGCCTATGTCCTTCTCAATGAACCAGGGCGGCATCGCGCCGCGCTCGTTGCGCAACGCGGTCCGGCTTTTCATTGCACGCGCCCACGGCCGCGCCTCTGCGTAGGTGAGCAAGGACATCGGCGCTACCGATTCGGGTCGGTGACAGTGCTGACAGCTGCGCTGAAGAATCGGCGCGATGTCCTTGGAGAACGTCACGTCTCCCGTCGCCCGAGGCTGAGCGTCCGACATCCCCGCCGTCATCGTGATGACCAGCCCAATGAACGCCGCGAACCGGAACGTGTGTCGACGTCTGTTGTGCATCGCCAACTCCCTGGAAACGGTACAAGGCATGTGCATGATGGTGTGCTGGCGAACGTATCACGCAGTTTTTCGAGGGTCAATCAAGACCAGGTCGCGCGACCGTGTCGCGGCGCGTCGTGAAGAACGAGGTCTCAACCGTATGAATCTCGTTCGGTGTCGACTACACTTCCCGGGTCAAAGGAGACCGTCACATGAATCTGACGCGCGCCTGCGCCCTGTCCAGCTTGATCATCGCGTCCGCGCTGCTCGCGCCGACACCGTCTGTGGCCCAAAACATTGACTGGCCGCTCCACAATCTTGATCTCGCCGGCAGCCGTTTCGCCCAAACCGACCAGATCACGCCGGAGAACGCACATCTACTCACTCCGCGCTGGCTCTTCCAGCATGGCGTAATCGATGGAGTCAGTAATCAGACGACACCGCTGGTCATCGACGGCATCATGTATGTCACCGACTCGCGCGGCAGCGTATACGCTGTCAACGCCCTCGATGGGCATCTGCTCTGGCTCTACGACGTCACGGAACTCCTCGGCGGCGGACGCCAGCAGGGCTACGTCTTCCGGCACCGTGGCGTGACCTACGAAGACGGCGTCGTCTACAGCGCGGCCGGGTCGTTCATGTTCGCGCTCGACGCGAAGACCGGTGAACCGCTGGAAGGATTCGGCGACGGCGGACAGGCCAGCGTCATCCTCGATGTGCTCAAGCAGCAGTACCCGGACGTAGAGACGGCTATTTCGATGGGGTATTGGTTCACGACGGCACCCCAAATGCACAACGGCGTACTGTATGTCGGGTCGACGCGCAGCGAAAGCCGGATCCCTGGCGGACACGTTCTGGCCATCGACGGCAAGACCGGCGAGGTGCTCTGGCACTTCAACACGGTGCCTCAAAGCGAAGCTGATCAGGGATGGGATATCGCGGGTCCGACCTGGAACGGCGGCGGCCGAGAGGGTGGGGGCATCTGGGAAACGCCGTCGATCGATGCCGACCTCAACATGATGTATGTCGCCGTTGGCAACCCATTCGGAGACAGCACTTTACGAGAAGGTCTTAATCTGTTCTCGGACTCAGTTGTCGCCCTGTCGCTCGATACGGGTCAGCTCCAGTGGTACTACCAGCTCGTGCACCACGACGTCTGGGACTACGACAACGGCTCGCAGCCTATTCTGTTCGAGATGGAAGTGGACGGCGAGCCGGTCAAAGCGCTGGCCCAGGCGAACAAGAACGGCTGGATGTATATCTTGAATCGAGAAACCGGGGACCCGGTCCATCCGATCATCGAGACCCCCGTATCGACCGAAACCGACCGCGAGGGCGAGGTGCCGTATCCGACCCAGCCGATTCCGCACAAAGCGAATGGTGAGGTCATGGAGCCGGTGTCGCCGGTCTTCCCCACCGACATCCCAGCCGATCACGCCGCCGGTAAGACGCTCGTGGCTCAATTCACGCCCCTGGGCCAGGACCAGATATTCGCGCCTGGCATGGGTGGCGGCGCCAGCTACGGGCCCATCGCCTACAGCGAAGACACCGGGCTTCTGTACATCAACGCGATCGACCAGCCATTCAATTCTGGCCGCGGCCCGAAGGGGTATTTCTCGGCCTACGATCCGACGACCGGAGAGCTGGTCTGGCGGCAGATCTTCGAAGGCTATGGGCAAGCCGGCGCGGTCGTGACCAAGGGCGGCGTCGTTTTCGTCGGTACCGGCAGCAACATCGCCGGATATTTCTTCGCCTATGACGCGATGACCGGCGAGGAGCTCTGGCGCTATAACACCGGTTCCGGAATTTTCGCCTCGCCAGCGGTATACATGGTGGACGGACAGGAGTTCGTGACGGTCGCCTCCGGCGGCGGCTCGCGGGGCCGCCGCGGAGGCGACCTCATCCTCAGCTTCGCGTTGCCGACACAGTAGCGTCGACGGGTTGAGACCACGGTGTTAGATTCTAGCCACGGCCGGTCTAAAGACCGGCGGCTACGTAGGTTTCTCACGAGCGTTCACGTCCGAGTTTCCTCCTGCACGGCGATCGTCCTACACTGGCCCCAGGAAGAGATTTCATGGCCTCGGACTCCAGCTCATCGATCACGAGCGGCCCAACCCATCATCACGTCCATCGTCGCTCACCCGACGTCGTCCCCCGACGCCGCACGCTGCACGGGTTCGCCGAGGCGATGTCCCGAGCGGACGGAATAGGGTTGGTCGACGTCGACGCCTTCACCGCCCTTGTCGTACGAACCCGTAACAGCGTCTACCGGATCACGATCCTCACGCCACACCGGCACGAGGTGTTGGTCCAAGGCGGAACATTCTTCCCCAAGTGCACGCGCGCTCGTCTGGACGGGTCGAGTCTTGGCGGCAGCTGTCTCAAGCTCGACTGGATCGGTGTTGGCCTGCACCTCGAATTCCACGCTGGAGACCAGTGGATCATCACGTCTCATGTGCGTTCCATCGCGGTCGATCCGCTCGCGACCAGTCGGCCCTGCTAGTCGCTCTAACCGGGACCCTGAAGCGCGTGTCAACTGGCGCGAGCACCGGCACCGCCGGCAACGCCTCGATCAACCTCCGGATGACACCTGAGCTGCATCCGAGCGCCGGCAACAACCTCTTCGCGTTCTCACTGCCGGAGTCCGAATAATGAACGTCGACCTGGCAGCGGGCGCCCAAACAACACCGGCCGGGGCGGGAACTGGCGAGTCTAACGACCCGCGGCTACGGACAGTCGGGACGATAGGGTGGGGTCGTGACGGTGGATGGGTCGCGCCGCGAACGAACGTCAGCGGACCATGATGGGACGCGACGGCGTACTCCGTACGCGATGCCGGCGGCGGGTCACCTTGACCTCGACTTCCTCGGGTGGGATCAACCCCACGGGGCGCGCGTACGTCACCAGGTACTGATTGCTGATCTCGTTGGCCATTTGCGCCAACAGCTTCGGAACCGCCGAGGTAGTGCCCAGCTCCGCTCGCCCACCGCCGGTCACCTTCGGCAATTGCTGCAGCAAGGACGCGCGATCGCGATCCCCCGAGTCCTGCATGAGCGCGCCTCTGGTGCCAGTGGAGAAACCCGGCCTGGTGGCGAACTGCGGGATTCCGACGTTGCGCACAACCAGCGAGTGGACTGCGACCATCGTCTCCTTCAGCACCTCCAGCACCACCTTGTAGTCCAATCCTTGACCGCCGCGCGGAGAAATCGGCGCATCGCCTTGCCGGCCCAGGCTCACCCGAGACAGCTGGGTATTCGCTCCTTCAGAGGTGAGGAGCACGATGATTGGCCGGATGGCGCCGCGGCGGTCCAGATCGGTCGCCGTCTGCGCGAGGGCATTCAGCAGATACGCGCTGGTTTCGGAGAACGGCGCGTACCGGGTTGCTGCCTCCAGGACCATGTCCTTGTTTGTCGTAAAGTCCACGACTCTCGTCAAGTGCTCGCCGAAAGTCGAAAAGGCGATATGCTGACCGTCCGGAAGACCGCTAATGAGTGCGGCAAGACCGTTCCGCACGTGGGACAGGTTCCGGGCGAATCCCTGACTGTCGTCGACCAGGATCGCCACCTGCATCGGCACGTTGGCGGGCTCGACCCGTAGCACCTCGCGCCGCTTTCCGTCTTCCTCGATGACGAACTCGTCAGCCGTCAGATCGGTGACCGGCTCCCCACTCCGGATCACACTGACGAACACTGATTGCTGGAGTTCTTGGGCCTGCACGTCGGCGCCTGGGCCGACGGCGACGGCCAGCACGGCCGTAACGACAAGCGCTCGACAGGCTCTCATGGCTTCTCTCCAGCCCCGCCCGGCTCGGGGGGAACCCGTGAGGCGGTACCACAGCGAACGTGTTTGCAAGTTCGACGATTATACCTGGCGCGGCGAAGTAGGCCCACGTCACGCGGCCTCGTAGCGGTTCCGCAACGTGCCGATGCCATCTATGGTGACCTCGACGGTGGTTCCCGCCTTCATCGAGCCCACTCCTACCGACGTACCGCAGCAAATGACGTCGCCCGGGTCCAGAGTCATGTCGCGTGACACCAGGCTTACGATTCGAGCCGGCTGTATGAACAGGTCACTCACCGGATAGTTCTGGCGCTCCTGGTCATTGTAGACCGTGCGAATGGAGAGCGTCGTCGGGTCGAGTCCAGTCGCGACTACCGGGCCGAAGACCCCGAACGTGTCGAAACTCTTGGCCCGCGTCCACTGCTGAAACGTCGGGTCCTGCATCGTGATGCCGGCGGCGGTCACGTCATTGATGCAGGTAAAGCCAAAAATGTAACGAGCGCTGTCGGCTTCCCTCACCCCACGGCAGACGGTCCCGATGACGATCCCAAGCTCGCCCTCGAACACCACCTTGCCGTCGTAGGACGCCGGCTTCCGAATGGCCTCACCGGTGGCAAGATACGAACCGTTGGCCTTGATGAAGTACAGCGGCTCCGGCGGTTCGGTCTGGCTGAGTTTCGCCGCCATCGCCCGCGAATTGTTCCAAAGCGCGACCATTTTCCCGGCCGCGGTCGGTGTCAGCGTGGTCACCTGCTCGCGACGCAGACTGGCACCGGTAGGGCTCGGAGTGGCGAACATGTCACCCTCGTACACGTCTATCGTGTCTTTGGCCAACGTCCCGAACCCGACGGTCCCCTCATGCTTAAAGCGTATCCACTGCGTCATTCGACCCTGCCCTCCTTGCTCCAACTCCCGGCGACTCACCACGGGCTGCTAGCATATCCTCTGGCTACTGCACTCACTTCCTGGGAGGCCATCGGTGACCCTGGCTCGAACCACGCTCACACTCGCCTTGGTGACGACCGTCACCCTCAGCTTGTCAGCTCAAACCGCCTGGCCACAGTTTCGCGGCCTGCACGGCGGGGTCGCAGAGAACGACCCCGCGCTACCGGAGACGTGGGGACCTGACGACAACGTCGTCTGGCGAATCGACGTCCCGGGCCGCGGCTGGAGCTCCCCCATCGTGTCTGGCGAGCACGTATTCATCACGTCGGTGGTCAACACGTCCGGCGTCGAAACGACGTTGAAACCGCTCAGCCAGTATCAGTCCCGATCGTTCGACGGCCCTATGACCGGGGCCAATCTCGAGACTCCCTTGGTGCCGCTGCGCTGGGTGCTCTACGACGTGGACTTCGAGACTGGCGTAATTCGCTGGGAACGCACCCTGCACACGGCAACGCCCGGCTCGAAGCACGAAAAGAACAGCTATGCCTCGGAAACCCCGGTCACCGACGGGAACCGGGTCTACGTCTATCTGGGCTACGTCGGCCTGTTCGCCTTCGACCTCGACGGCACCCGGCTCTGGCACACGCCGATGGACGCGCCGCAGATGCGCCAAGGCTGGGGCACGGCATCCTCACCAGTGATGCACGGTGACCGGCTCTTTCTCGTCAACGACAGTTTGGATCAGTCGTTCATCGCCGCCTTCGATACCGCGACAGGGGCCGAGGCGTGGCGAGTGGACCGAGACGAGGCCTCCAACTGGTCGACGCCGTTCATCTGGCAAAACGACGTACGCACCGAGATCGTCACCACAGGAACGGGTGGTGTGCAATCGTATGACCTGGATGGCCGCTTCCTCTGGGGCCTCGAGGGCATGTCGTCCATCCATGTCGCCACGCCATTCACCAGACACGGACTGCTCTACATCAACTCGGGCTACACGGCGGACGCGACCCGGCCCGTCTACGCGATTCGGCCCGGGGCGACTGGCGACATCTCTCTGCCGGATGGCTCGACAAGCAATGACTATGTCGTCTGGTCTCACTCGACGCTGGGGTCGTACAATCCGTCCGCGCTGGTCTACGGGCAATACCACTACACACTCCTCGACCGCGGAATTCTGATCTGCCACGATGCCAAGACGGGCGCCGAGGTCTATCCGCGCCAGCGCGTCTCCCGAGGAGGCACGCTCTTCACCGCGTCGCCCTGGGCATACAACGGCAGAATCTTCGCCCTCAGCGAAGATGGCGATACCTATGTCATCAAGGCAGGGCCCGAATTCGAGCTACTTGGGACGAACTCGTTGAATGAGTGGACGCTCGCCACGCCGGCCATCGCCAGCGGCAGTTTGATCGTGCGGACGGTATCGAGCCTCTATCGAATTTCAGAGAAATAGCGCGGCCGACATTGGCGAGGGAGGGGACGCGAGCAGGAGACCACCCGCCTTCGCCGCCCGTTCTGAAGTGGCAGTGTCGGTTGCCAGCCTCCTACTGGCCGGTCTCCTCTGCCTCAAGTGCGCGAGCACCACCAAGCATCTGCGGCATTGCGTAATTGCCCTCATGGCAGGCATATTCAAACATATCCAAGTCACTCAGTTGCATCTGGTGCTGTGTTGTCCACGAACTCGCCCACGTCGCCGGATCACTCACGGTAAATTCGTAGACGAGCGTCTCAGCATCAAGACGCGTGAACCGCTCCACCAACTTCATGTCCTTGCTGGATCCACGCCAGGTACTGTAGGCGTCGCCATCCAGGAAGTTCTCAGTCTCCACTACCAAGGTGTCGCCTTCCCAGTGCCCCCGTGAATCCCCAGACCATTGTTGTACCGAGTCCTTCAAGGCAGGGCGGCCATCGAGCGGAATCACGCGGGCCGTGTGCACCATCTCCGTCAGCAACACGACGTGGTCAGGCGTCTGAAAGACCTGGACGTTCTGATTGTAGCCACCCGGAGTAATCGGTGGCCCCGCATTGAACCCCATGATGCATCGGTCAGCGTTACTCAGATCCGTGTATGACGCCGGCACATCAACGTTAAACGAACCGACCCGGATGCTCCGCGCCCGGCCCGCGTCCGTGACGGCTGGAATCCGGCCATTGGGCGGGTCGATGATCAAGGATGTGCGCCGGTTACCAACCGTCGTCGTACCGCGATCCATCCAGAAATTATTGTAGGCCCCAAGATTCCCACCAGCCTCGGTTCGCTGGGCGGGTGCGCTAAGAAGCTCTGCGTTGCGCTCGACAACCTCCTGCTCCTGATTCGCCGCCTCTTCAGCCGTCAGAAACGCCTTGTCGCCGAGTTCTTCCGGTCGTTGCAGCGGCGTAATCGTCCGAAAATCCCAGACACCTTGCAGGTTTGGCGCTCCCCATGCGGTTTCCTGGGCCATTGTCGGCCCGGACGCCAAGAACAGTCCGGCACCCACTAAAATCAACGTCCGGGCCAATGAACAGCTGCCGGTCATATCGAAACCTCCCCCGAGTCAAGAACAATTCACAAATAGTGGCTAGGATAGCATCCAATGCGCTACCGGTGGTGAACAACCATCCCGAGCCGAAGCCGACAATGAGTCACCTGACGAGTGAGACGTATCTCTCGTCGTCTAGTCCTGCAGCCCGATTCCCCGAAGGCGGTAGTACAGCACCGGCGTGACCAGCAACGACAGCACCAGCGAGGCCGCGACGGGACCCCGCGCGGAGGATATAGTCCGTGTCGCCTGCGACGACTCCGATATCGATGATGTCCGCGTTCAGCCGAGGGAGAGACAGACCTGCGATCGTGACCAGAAACTGCAGCGCTAGCAGGCCCACCAGCCACTGCCCAAAGAGGCGAAGATAGGTTTCAAGCAGGTGGTGGAGCATCGTCTCGACGGAGGTCGTGCAGACGAGTGATTGCTGACCTTATCACCTCGGGCAGCTGCAAGCTGCCCCATGGTGCCGGTGAAGCTAGATGAGCGGCAGGTCAGCGGGCGCAGCGCGCGGGATATCCTGGTTCCCCGTACGGAGGAGGGCTGCCAGCGGCACTCGGTGAGGTCGCACCCAGGTCGAGTAGGACCGTCTCCAATTCGGGAAAACGACGCCCGAGATTCCCATAAAACACGCCTTGGGCGATAGTCAGCGGTGTCCATCGGCACTCGTTCTCGTGATTCAGCGCGGCGCCCCGATCAAGCAAGAACAGCGTCAACTCCTTCGAGCCCCGCATAACAGACCCATGGAGCGCGCTATCGCCATGTGCGTCAATGGTCGTCACCACATCGCCAAGTTCGAGCATCAACTTCACCGCGTCGAGCGCTTCTTCTGCGCTCCCCGCCGTCTCGTTCGGCCACACCGCGACACCCGCTGCCGCCAGCAACGCGGTCGTGCCATCCTCATTCGTCGACAAAGGGTCAGCCCCCAAGTCGAGCAGAAGACGCATCATTTCAAGATCGACGACCTGCGCGGCGAGCAGAAACGGTGTCGCGCCAACACGGTTCAGCTTGTTCCGATACCCGTCTCGGGGTTCCTTGGTTTGTCGGGCACCCACGTCGGCTCCGTGGTCGACCAACGCTCTGACCAGTGCGAGAGCCGTCACGCGTCCGCTCTGGCGCGGAGAAGGATTGTGTTGGTTCTTGTTGGTGTTCGGCCGTCGTGTCCACACCAGTTGGTGTAACGCCGTCCATCCCTGTTCAGACGCGTTGGGATCGGCGCCTCGCTCCAACAACCAAACCGCCAGATCATAGTGGGCGTTGATCACGGACACGACCAACGCCGTGGTCCCATCCGGAAGCGTTTGATGAATATCTGCCCCCGCATCAAGCAATGCATTTACCGTGTCGATATGCCCAAGGCGCACCGCAAACATTAGCGGCGTGAAGCCGGCGTCCGTCCGACCATCCACTTCGGCCCCGCCCGCGACCAGTGCTGGCACGACGACGGCATGACGTTCGGCGGCGGCCCACATCAACGCGGTCTGCCCCATCCAACCCTCTCGGGCCAGCGGGTCCGCGCCATGTTCCAGCAGCAAGACAACACTGTCGACCACACCCGTGCGCGCCGCGACCATCAATGGCGTCTCGCCGACCGGCGAGGCGAGATTCGGATTAGCACCAGACTCCAGTAGCCGTTGCACCACCGCGGCATGCCCGCCTCGAGTGGCCAGGGCCAACGGGGTCACACCGAAACGGTTGGTCGCGTTGGCGTCGACGCCCTGATCGAGTTCCCGTTGCAGGGATGCAACATCCCCGCGGTGCGCCGCCTGATGCAATGCCGTGTCACCACCAGCGCGCTCCGGCCCCCCGGATTGCGCGCGTGCATTGAAAGAGCCCCCCACCACGCAGACGGCCGTCAACGTCGCCATCCAGGTTGTCAGGCGTGCTCTCGAGCACCACGGGGTTCGCATGTCGGACCGGTGACTCATTCCCTTGAACGCTCAATTCCGGTATCGAATCTCAACGTTCGTCTAAATATCGCCCAAGGCGGACAGTTCGGTAAGCCGTCCGGTGCTGTCACCCAACCCTGCTTCAAGTCGCACACCAGCTTTGTCCAGCTGGCTGACAAGGAGGTTGGTCATTGGCGTGTCGCGCGGATAGCGGAGGTGACGTCCTCCCTCGAGCTGTCCCGCTCCCCCACCAGTCAGTAGCAATGGAAGGTCGAAGTGCGAATGCTTGTTGCTATCGCTCAACGACGCACCATACATAAGCAGGGAGTGATCAAGTAGCGACCCATCTCCATCCGGTGTGCTCGCCAACTCATCGAGAAAATGCTTAAACAGCGACACATGGTAGGTGTTGATCTTGGCCAGTTGGGCCAGTTTGGTCGTGTCGTACCGATGATGGGACAACCCGTGGTGCGAGTCAGGAATGCCGATCTCAGGATAGGCACGCCCGTTGAGCTCNCGNCCNAGCATGAAGGTAAANACGCGNGTCANNTCNACCTGATANGCCAANGCCATCAGNTCAAACATCAACTCNACGTGCTCNTGNTAGGACTCCGGNATNCCGACCGGACGCTCGAGTTCAGGTAACTCCGTATCCTTCTGTTCCGAGAGTTGAATCCGACGTTCAATCGCCCGAACAGCATCGAGGTACTGGGTCACACGAGCCCGATCACTCGAACCGACGTCACGCTGCAACCGCGCCAGGTCACTCGTGATGGCATCGAGAATACTGCGGTCTTTTTGAAATTCTGACTGCCGGTTAGCCGGTGAACCACCTTCACCAAAGAGTCGCTCAAAGATGACGCGCGGATTGTTCTGCATCGGCAGCGGCGTCGTGGCATCCCGCCATGCAATGGTGTTCATGTAGATGCAGCTGTACCCGTTGTCGCAACTCCCGACGAGAAAGTCCTGATCGATGGCCAGCTCCAGTGAACTGAGCGGAGTGGTACGCCCAAGTTGATCCGCGGCAATCTGATCGGCCGTCTTTCCGGCGCGGACGTCCGCNCCTTCGGTTTCACGGGGATGGACGCCGTTCAACCATGTGGCCGTCGCGCGGGTGTGCTCCCCGTTCCCATCTCCAAGCGCCTCCGCCTGGCCTTGTGCTAACCCGCTGACAACAACCGTCTGCTCTCGATACGGTGCAAGCGGGCTCAGTGTCGTCGATAGCTCGAGCGACTCGTTTGTCGCGGGCGTCCACGCATCCATCGCCATCCCGTTTGGACTGTAGACCCAACCCAGGCGCCGAACCGGCTCGGCCGCCCGCCCGGAAATACCAGACAACGCCGGTACCATCGCGTCGAGCATCGGTAGCGCCAGCGCCGCGCCCACACCACGCAACACGGTCCGACGAGCGAGGGTCTTCTTCGAAATAATCATGACTCCGTTCTCCTCATTCGAAACGGTGAACTCTTGACGATGCCGAGAATGATCGACGAGAAACGATAGTTCTCCTCTGCCGCATCTCGCAGAATGCGCCGCACCGTCGGAGCGTCGTAGTGCTCCAGTCCACGACCGAGGGCATAGGTCATGAGCTTCTCCGTCAGTGTCCCTACAAAACGTCCAGGTTTCGACACCAATGCGTCCCGCAAACCAGAGACCCCGTCAAATCGCGTGCCGTCCGGCAATTCGCCGGTCGCATCGATCGGCGTGTTCGCCGCCGTATGGGTTCGAAATCGCCCGACCGCGTCGAATTGCTCAAGGGCAAAGCCAGGCGGATCCATCAGTCGGTGACAACTCGAGCAGACNGGATTCGCTCGGTGGCGCTCCGTGGCCTCGCGTATCGACAACACCTCGCCATCGTCGGTCGTTTCCTCCAATGAGGGCACATCCGGCGGTGGATCCGCTGGGGGCGTGCCCAGGAAATTCTCCAAGACCCACTTTCCGCGCAAGACCGGAGACGTCCGATTGGGATAGGCAGTGACCGCGAGGATACTGGCATGTCCCAGGAGGCCACGCCGCGCATCANTCGGTAACCGGTCGAGCGACACACGCCGGAAGTGACTCCCATAGACATGTGGAATGTCGTAGTGCCGCGCCAATCGCTCGTTGACGAACGTGTAGTCGGCCGTCAACAACTCCAGGACATTCCGGTCGCCACGGAAAATATTTTCGACAAATAACTCTGTTTCCCGTCGCATCGCCTGCCGCAGCGCCTCGCCTACATGCGGAAACAGATCCTCGTCCGGATACACCGCCGGCACATTTCGCAAATAGAGCCACTGGCTGGCGAAATTTGTCACGAGCGCACGTGCCCGGTCATCCTGGAGCATGCGACGGGTTTGACGTTCCAATTCCACGGGGTCACTCAGTCGACCCCTACTTGCGACGTCGATCAATTCGTCATCAGGCAGACTGGACCACAGGAAAAACGANAGCCGTGAGGCTAATTCAAGATCACTGANCTCGTAATTCGTGCCGGCCGCAAGTCCGACCGGGTCTCGCTCGACACGAAGAACAAACTCCGGACTGGCTAGCAGCCATCGCAACGCGAATTCGATACCGGCATCAAATCCTTCTGCGGCGCGGCCGTCTTCAAAAAACCCCAACAGCACATCCAGGTCANCCGTCGTGACCGGACGCCGATACGCGCGCCGGGCCAGTGTCGACAATATCTCTCGGGCGCAGGCGGTCTGCTCCCGTGTCGAGTCCACCTGAGATGACTCACAAACAAGAATCCGCCGTCGGCTCGGCGTCGACCCAGTCGGCGACACGTCGGTCGTCTCGTACGGACCCGTGACGGTAATTTGACCCAAATAGGGCTGCCGCCGCGTATCGGTGCCGGTATACGGCCGCAGATANGGTTCACGCACCGTTTCCTGATACGCCCATGTCCGCCGCGCAAAGGTCACCTGGATATCCCTAGGNCCCGCGCGAACGGGGAGACGAAACTCCCAGTCACTATCGACCGTCCGTTCNCTGGCTTGCCAGTCGCGATACGCGTCACTGCCCCGGGANGCATCCACGGGAGGTCGTTCGCCCACNGTATAGGACTGCACGACCTCATCATCGNGACTGACTTCGAGGGTATGCGGCGCATCAAATATTGCGAGGCTTCCACCGGCATTTCGCGCCAGGAACACCCTCACGACATATTCGCCGTCTTGTGGAAAGTTGTACTGAAAAGTGGCTCCCCCCCGTGTGCCGAACGGCATGCCATCGACCCAATCGTCCTGTGACAAGTCGTTCGCCACCCGAAACGTTTCCGTAGCCGCTGACGGCGGTGGTCTGCCCAGCGCGATCCGACTGATTTTCCGCGCCGCCCCCAAGTACCGTTCGAGGAGCGTCGGGGAGATACCCAGCACCCCCGCGATGTTGTCGAAACCGTAGCTCCCACCGTCGGCCGGCAGCAACTCGGTCACGTCGACCTCCACGTCCAACAGATCCCGGACCGCGTTGTGATACTCGGTTCGATTCAGACGATGAAATGCTTCAGTACGACCAGGATTTGGAGAAACGGCAGCGACCCGATCAAGCTCCAGTTCGAGCCAGGACACGAAACGCCCGTAGGTCTCGGCATCTGGCCTCAGCCGAGCCGGGGGCGGCATCGCGCCCGCACGCAACTTACGGACGACAGTCTCCCAGGTCGCCGGGGCCTCATGCACCGACAGCACATCGAGGTCCTCGAGCACTAGTTCGCCGGCCCGGACCCGGTCGTTGTGACAGGTCACACAGTAGCGGTCGAGCAGACTGCGCTGCCACGAAGACGTTAATGGCTCGGGTTGTGAAGCCGATCCGGCACCAGCCATGGCCAGGGGCGCCGCAAGCAGTACCGCCACGGTGGCAGCGAACGTGAGCCGCAACGTGCTTCGTGACCTAGCCACACCCATGTGGTGATTGTACTCTCGACTCCGCGTTGGGCGCGCCGCTCCAACCGGGGTCAGACGACGCCGGAAGGCAGCCAATCACCGGCTACCGAGGCTCCGACGCGTCGGTGACTCCCGCCGCGCGTTGGTCGGCAAACAGACGGTCAAGCAGATCCAGCCCGTCGGCTCGTGGCCATCCACCGGTGGTGATCTCGCCGTCCAGGACAAGGAGCGTCTCATCATCTGCATATGCGGGCCAGACCGGTCGCCCGTCGCCATTCGGGTCGCCCGTCTCCGCGAACCGGGTCCAATAGCGCATCATCGCCTGAGACAATCGCCGGTCCGCCAGCTCGAGTGTCGAGAGCCTGCCCTGACGCGCCGCGAACTGGAGATTGCCGAACAGATAAGGCAACTCGGCCGTATGCGTGGCGCCCAACCTGGTCCACCGGTGGTGCGGTGACACGCGTGCGAACAGATACACGAATGTCGGCGCCCTGCCTGCCGACACCCACCGGCCGTGCTGGCGCGCATGCCGGGCCACTCCGCGGTCAGTGTCGAACCGGTTCAGCGTCTGATACACCTCGTCATCGGCTCCCGCCCGGTACCGAGCCAGCACCTCGTCGGCACCAGTGGCCACCGAACCGCGCACGTACGCCTCGTAGTCGGCGACGGTTGTGATCGGCGTGCGGCGCCCCAGCGTGGAAAACGTCCCTTCGTCCGCGTTGCCGCCGATGATCATCGGGACGTCATGCTGCCGCCCTTCGGCATACACGACCCGCGGGTCTTCCGGCATCAACCACCCATCGACGATCGGCCCCGTATCGAACCTAGCCGCGGCGATCGCCAGCTCTTCGAACGGTCGCGCCCGGAGGCACCGGAGCGGGTCAGGTCGACCGGCGCACCCGACCGCCTCCGCCAGACGCACCCCGGCTTGTTCGCGCACCGCCAGCAATGTGCTTACGCCGCGGACCGCGCCACTCTGTGCCGCCGCCCGGTGAAAGAGCCCGTCCGTCAGCGGGGAGACCATCAGCAGCGACACGGCACTCCCACCTGCCGACTCTCCGAAAATCGTCACTCGGGCCGGGTCACCGCCAAACTGGTGAATATTGCGCTGCACCCATTCGAGCGCGGCTACCTGGTCCAACAACCCGTAGTTTCCGGACGATTCGTGCGTCGACTCCGCGGTCAACTGGGGGTGCGCAAGGAACCCGATGACGCCGAGGCGGTAATTGAACGTCACCACGACCACGCCCTGCTTGGCCAGTTCGATCCCGTCGTACAGGGGTTCCGAGCCTGACCCGGTCGTGAATTCACCGCCGTGGATGAACACCATCACCGGACGCGAATCGCCTTCTTGAGCCGGGCGCCAGATGTTCAAGTAGAGACAATCCTCGCTCGCGACCATTCCGGGCCCGCCGGCGCCCGGTTGCCGGGCGACCGGGCCATATCGACGCGCGGCACGCACGCGTGCCCACGGCGCCACCGGCTCAGGGGGGCGCCAACGGAGCGGCCCAACCGGCGGCGCCGCGTACGGTATCCCTTTGAACATGGTGATACCGCCCTGACGAACACCCGCAAGTTCTCCGGCATCGATCTCGACCCGAACTTCCTCCTGCGCCAGGACGGGCACCGTCAGCGCGGCCCACGCACAGATGACCGTGCACAACACTACTCGCCTCACTGCGCCGCCTCCCTCACGGGTCCGGGACGCTCGACCCGCCCTCCGCGGCCGCGAAACGCGGCCAGCATCCTCTCGACGTGGTGACGGTAGTCGTCGACCACCAACCACTCTTCGTCGACGAGCCGGAGCACATCGGCGCGCTGCAGCTGCCGCTCGATCTCGCCGAACAGCTGAACGGTGGTGCGCACCGTCAACTCAGCCGGCGGGTCAGCTTCCCCGCGCTCCGGCACGGCATGACGCTCAGCCTCGCCGGCTGGCATCATCGTCACGCGCGCATGTTGATAGTGCATGTACAGCCGTTCGCACGACAACTCCGCCACGCGTATCGCCGCTTCGGTGCGCAGCCGCAGGAAATCGCGTCGCTTCACCGGCCAGCTCCTGGATTCTCCACCTGCAGGTCGAACTGCACGCGCGTCACCCCCGGCACCGCGCGCACGATGGCGCCGAGGGACTGTTGCTCGAATCCGCTAGCGACTCGGCCGCGTACGGTGACCAGACCGGCGTCTGCTTCAACCTCCAGGCCGCTCGCGTTCACATCCAGCGCCGTGGACAGCACGCCCAGGACGCGCAACCGCAAGACGTCGTCCGCTGGAGTCTGCGGCAGGCCCTCATGCACACGTCGGTCTGAACCCGGCGGCAGGGTGCGCGCCGAGCACGCACCAACCCCGACGACCAGAGTCGCGGCGACGCCGAACGCGAGCCACGACGGGATGATGGGACGACGCATCGTCATTGAGTGACTCAAGCGGGCGCTCGGAGCGGTCTGGAGCCCCGCGCTACGCCTGGAGCAGGTCCACGAGAGTACGCTCAACCACGCCTTTCGTGAGCGCTACCTTGTATCCGTTCTTCGAGAGCGGCCTGGCGTCTTCGAGGGCGACCTCGGCCGCGCGCGCCGCCACCGCCGCGGTCACCCGGCTGCCGACCAGTACCTGTTCAGCCGCCGGGACCCGCCACGGTATAGGGGCCACCCCGCCGAGCACGATACGCGCGCCCCGGCACACCTCACCGTCCAGGTCCAAGACCACCGCGGCGCTGACAACCGCGTGGGTCCACGATTCCCGATCCATCACCTTGTGATACGTGCTACGAGCGCCGGTCGCCGGCGCTCGTAGCTCGACCCCGACCAGAATCTCGTCTTCCCGAAGCACGTTCTCACGCACCGGGTTCGCGCTGGGCAAGACAAAAAACTGCGCCGCCGGCACGGATCGGTCCTCGGACGGGCCTACCAGGCGAAACGTGGCGTCCAGTGCGACCAGGGCCACGGCCGTATCCGACGGATGGACAATGTAGCTTGGCCCCCCTCCGAATATGGCGTGAAACTGGTTCTCACCCGTGGCCGAGAAACACTGATTGCCCCCTGCCTTGTAGCAGTCAAACCCCCGGCGGTAGTACCAGCACCACGGCCGTTGAGACACGTTGCCGGCCAGGGTGCCGACGTTGCGAATCTGCGGCGTGGCCACCGTACCGGCCGCCTGCGCCAGCACGGCAAACTGGTCTCGAACCAATTGGTGCCGACTCAGAGTGTCGAGTGTGATCAATCCACCGATCCGAATACCGCCCCCGGCCGTCTCAACCTGGTCGTGCCCAACCACCGTCTTAAGGCTCACCACCAGGTCCGGTTCCTCGATCCGCTCTTTGACCATGCCCAGCAGATCGCTTCCTCCGCCGGCGTACGACGCTCGGGCGCCGGCCGCGCGGGCCCCTTGCGCCAGGGCCACCGCCTCACCAAGCGTGCGCGCGTTCGCGTTGCGCAACGGCTTCATGTCAAGGCCTCGATGATCTTGTCGCGCGTGATCGGCAGGTCTTTCATCCGCCGCCCGATCGCATTGAAGATGGCGTTCCCGACGGCGGCCGGCGCCAGCACGATACCGGACTCTCCGACATACTTGGCCCCGAACGGACCGTAGCCGTCGTCGGTCTCGAGGAACGTCGTCTCGATGTCCGGCGCGTCGAGATGGGTCATGTGTCGCGCGCCGTAGAAGCCGGGTGTCAGCGGCTGCCCGTTACGCGGGTCATACAGGAGGTCTTCATGCAGCGCCTGCCCGATCCCCTGAATGACGGCGCCACGAATCTGGTCCTTCGCGGTCTGGTGGTTGATGATGCGGCCCGACTCGTGGACCGCGACATATTTGGTGATCCGCACATGGCCGAGTGCCGTGTCCACCTCCACCTCGACGAAGTGCGCGCCAAAGCAATTGCGGACCTTGCCGCCGGTGCTCGGGTCTGGCGTGGCGGAGGCGATCAGCACGTTGGGTCCGGTCGGCATACCCCGCTCGGCTATTTGCCCGGTCAGGTCGCGCGCCGCCTCGACCACCGCGGTTCCGGTCATGACCGTGGTGCGCGCACCTGATTCCCCCACAGAGAACGGACATCGATCAGTGTCGCCGGACACGACCTCCACCTGCGACAACGGCACACCCAATGCCTCGGCCGCAATCATCCCCATCGTGGTCTTGGCACCGCCGCCAATGTCTGTCACACCGACAAACAGGGTGTACTGTTCGCGGGAATCCACACGTAGGATCGCGCTACTGCGACCCACCGCCGACCGGAACAACATGAACGACATACCCGCACCACGCTTGACGGGGCCGACATCCGACCCTGCCGGCGAGCGCCAGCGTCTCGTCCAGTCGAACTGCCGGGCCGCTTCCCGGATGCACTCGTCAAGCGAGTAATTCGTGTAGTCGATGGTGCCGCCAGGGCGTTGGGCATTCTTAAGCACGAACTCGACCGGGTCGATACCCATCTTGTCGGCGACATCGTCCATCATCGACTGGATACCGAAAAAACCCTGCGGGTAGGTAGGCGCTCGGAAGTTCCCCGAAGTGGTGCGATTGGTATAGACCGGGGAGACCTCACGCCGCACGTTCGGACAACCGTAGAGTTCGATCCCGCTGATACCGCCGCTGTTCTTCCGGTAGCCACCCATGCCGCTGTAGCCACGGAGGTCGATGGCGGTGACGACACCGTCATCCTTCACACCGACCCGGTAGTACTGCACCGTCGGCCAGCGACCGTGCACGCCCAGCCAGTCTTCGTTCCGAGACAATTCCAGTGAGACCGGCGCACCGGCGCGCCTGGCGAGTATCGCGGCGATCAGGTCGGCGTCCTGATTCTGGTTTTTGTTCCCGAAGCCGCCGCCCATGAACTTGCACACCACACGGACCTGATCGTCCGGCATTCCAAGGTCGCGCGCAGTATCGTGTCGACAGTTCGAGATGCCTTGGGTCGGCGTATAGAGCGTCAGCTTGTCGCCCTCCCAATGCGCCAGGCAAGTACGCCGCTCCATCTGCGCGTCGTGAGTGAAGGCCGTAGAATAACGTTCTTCGAAGACCTGGTCAGCCTCAGCAAACCCCGCGTCCACGTCCCCCAACGTGGTCACCATCGGCTTGTGGCGGTTTTCGACGTCCGGCGATAGATTGCCTTCGGGCCAGACCCTCGGCGCATCCGGTTCCAAGGCCGCCTCGGGCTCCAACACGAACGGCAACGGCTCGTAGTCAACCTCAATGAGCCCAAGGGCCGCTTCCGCAACGTGCCGGTCGACGGCGGCCACCGCCGCCACCGGGTCGCCAACGAACCGCACCGGGTTATTGAACAGGTACCGTCGCTGCGTCGTGATCTCTTTGACCCGGTCGTTGTACTGACGCCCACCCGCCACCGAGCCGGCGCCCCAGACGACCCGGGCGCGTTCGTCGGTGATGACCGTCATCACGCCAGGCAGCGCCTCGGCCCTCGACACGTCTATCCGACGGATCCGCGCGTGCGGATGCGGGCTCCGCAGGACCCGGCCGTAGATCATCCCCGGAAGTGTGACGTCGCCCGAGTAGGTGGCCCGACCGGTCACACGCTCGACGGCGTCGACACGCGCGGTGGGCGGCCCCACAGTGGCCAGCTTGGAAATACCGGTCCCGCCATCGTCGGCGGCGGCATCGCCTACCGCGCTGCCAGCCACCGCTTCTACGGCCTCGACGAGCGCGTTGTAGTTCGAGCACCGGCACAGGTTCCCGGTCATCCCCTGCTGAATCTCAGCCCGCGTAGGCGTCCCGTTGCTGGCAAGGACCGCGGTCGCCGACATCAACTGCCCCGACGTGCAGAAACCACATTGCGGGCCATTGCCGTCCACAAACGCCCGCTGTAGCGGGGATAGTCGACCGTCCTCCTCAAGCCCTTCGACCGTCCTGATCTCCTTACCGTTGACCCAAGGCGCCAGCTGGCTGCAAGAGTAGACCGGACGACCATCCAAGAGCACGGTGCAGGCGCCACACTCGCCCCGGTCGCAGCCGATCTTCGTACCCGTCAGATGCAGATGGTCACGCAGCAGTTCGACCACGGTCCATCGATCCTCCACCTCGACCCGGTGGGTCGTCCCATTCACGGTGACGCGGACCTGGGTACGAGCGACGTCCTCCGGCGCGACCTCCGAGGCCATCGCCGCCGCCTCGCCAGGAGCCACGGTGGCGACCGCCAGCGTGCCTCCGGCACCCTTCAGGAACGTACGCCGCGACCACCCGTCCGCGATCGGTCCGTGTTTGTCCATCACGTTGTCTCAGCCGGCTCAGACGGCCCCTGTGCCGAGGCTCACCGGGCGCTCAATTCGGACGGCCGGTGCTGCACGTATTTCACTAACCGCCGCCGCTGCACCTCGCCCGCGTAGATGTTCCCCTCGAAGTCTACGCCCAGAAATTCGATACCCGCCCCGACATCCACGTCGTGTTGCGGAATGAAATGAGTCACCCATGCCTGCTCGGTCTTCAAGTCGCCGATCCGGATCCCTTTTTCCCACCCCAGATTGCTGCGCCAATTGTCCGGCGGACCGTTGCGCACCATTCCCGACAAGCCGTCGCCCGCGTAGAGAATATCGTTGCGATCAATGAACAATCCGCTCGGCTTGCCATAGTGAGTCCAGATATAGAGGAGGTTCCCATCTTGGTCAAACACCTGGATGCGGCTGTTGCCCCGGTCTGCCACGAACACTCGACCTTGCGAATCCATCTTGATGTCGTGAGGGTCGCTGAACCGGAGTGCCTCCTTGCTTTCAGACCCGACCGCGCCGCCGACCGCCAACAGGAACTTGCCAGCGCGGTCGAACTTGACAATACGGTTATTGCCCCCACGGTGTCCGTCGGACACCCAGATGTCGCCATTCGGCGCCACCACCACGCCAGATGGCCCGTTGAAGTGCGTCTCGTCGTCACCCCATACCGCCGCCTCGCCGAGCCGCATCACGACCTCACCCTGCTGGTTCAGCTTGAGCACCTGATGGCCGATACCCAGACTCTCGCCCAGGGTGGCCCTAGCGTCTCCGTGCGAACCACCTTCGGTCACCCACAGGAACCCCTCGTGGTCGAGAAAAAAACCGTGAGGAAACCCGAACAGCCCGGCCCCGAAGCTGTCGACCAGGTTACCCTCGAGATCGAACTTCATGATCGGGTCGAGGTCGGTGCCAGCGCACTGGTTGGCGCCGCACCGGTCCATGATCCAGAGGTGCTGTCCGTCCGGATCCGGGAACACGCCGCTCACCGTGCCCATCACGCGGCCTTCTGGCAACTGCTCCCACGCGAACGTCGCGCGATACGGATTGTCGGTCGACGACTGCGAGTGGAGAGTGGTGGGCGCCCAAAGCATCGCGAGCGCGACGACCAGNGTCCCGAGCAGCGATGAACGANGTCTAGTTCTATTCAACACNCGGAGTCCTCCNGCGCGGGTTCCCCNCGCGACTATTCNTCCTGATCCTGCAACAAAGCCTCAAGAAACCTCGCATCCATTCNGTCAGAGTCACCANCGGGGCATCGCGTCTGCATGAACGCCTCGGGCAGCTGGGATGAAGTGGCTAGTCGCCCCCCACCTGGCAGGTTGCGCTCCACACTATCAAACGCGCTTAACGTGCACAGAGGGAGATCCATCACGGAGCATATTGGCATCGACGTCCATAAGCGGGAAAGTCAAATCTGCATCCTGATGTCGGAGGACGAGATNATGGAGCGGCGGANCCAGAGCACACGCTAGCAATTCACCAAGATGTTCGCGGCCCGGCCGGCTGCCCGCCTCCTCCTTGAGGCGACGACCGAGAGCGAGCGGGTCGCGTAGACCATCGAGTCATTGGGCCACGAAGTGATCGTTGCCGATCCGAGCTGCGCCCCAATGCATCCCGAACGCCGTCGGCGCGTGAAGACGGATCGACGGCACGCCCGAATGCTANNGGAGGCCGCCCGGNGCATCGGACGTTGGCCGCGCCGCGCCAGGTNCGCCGTCAGTCCCTGGTGCGCGACCTGCTCATGCGGGGACGCGGGGACGCCTCGGAAGCCTGAAGCCTTGTCCCACATGGGAGCAGGNTCTGCACGAGGGCTGTTACAGAGACCCGTCGCTGACGCGGCCGCGCAGCACCTTTTTGTCGAATTTNCCGACGCTCGTTTTTGGCAACTTGTCAACAAATACGAAACGGTCNGGGATTTCGAATTTCGCGAACCGCTCAACCAGGAACCGGCGCAGTTCGTCGGTGTCGACCTGGCCCTCCGCGGTGCGGACCACGACCGCCAGCGGTCGCTCGGACCACTTCTCGTCCGGCACCGCAATGACGGCCGCCTCCAACACGCCATCGTGCCCCATCAGCGCGCCCTCAAGGGCCACGCTCGAAATCCACTCGCCGCCGCTCTTGACGAGATCCTTAGTACGGTCCGTGATCCGCATGTAGCCATCGGGCGTCATCGTGGCCACGTCACCGGTGCGAAACCAGCCATCCGCGGTGAAATGCTCAGGGGTCGGATCACGCTTGAAATAGCCACGGATGACCCACGGTCCCCGCGCCTGTAATTCGCCCATCGTCTCGCCATCCCAGGGCAGCTCGGCGCCATCGTCGCTCACGATCCTGAGTTCGANCCCAGCGAGCGGGATCCCCTGGAGCGCCTTCACATCCAGTTGCTGCGCCTCGGTCAGACCGAGGTGGTGACGCTGCAGCTTCGATACCGTGCCAAGCGGCGAGAGTTCGGTCATCCCCCAGGCCTGGAGCACGTTGACGCTCAGCTCCCGCTCGTACCCGTCGATCAGTGACCGCGGCATGGCGGAACCGCCGACGACCAGCGCGCGCACGCATGAAATATCGCGAGGTGTCGTCTTCAGCTCCTGATAGAGACCATTCCAGATACTTGGCACCCCGGCCGCCACCGTGACTTGTTGCGACTCGATCAGCTCGGCCAGCGCGGCCGGCTGNAGGTGCGGGCCCGGCATCACCACGTCGGCGCCGGCCATGGCGCACGCGTACGGCAGGCCCCAGGCCATGGCGTGGAACTGCGGAACGACCGGAAGCACGACATCGCTCTCGGTCAGGCCGAGCCCCATCGCCTGGTTCTCGCCCAAGGTATGGAGAAACATCGACCGATGGCTGTAGAGCGCCCCCTTGGGNTCGCCGGTCGTGCCACTCGTATAGCACAGCCCCATCGCCATCTGCTCATCGGTCGATCGCCACGTGAAATCGTCGTCCGCTCCGTCGATGAGGTCTTCGTAGTGCACCACGTTCGGCAACGTCGTCTTGATATCCGGCGGCGCGTTCACGAGCACGTGATGTCGTACACACGAGATGTCGCCGGCGACTCGCTCGTAGAGCGGCAGCACCGATGCGTCGATGCACACCACCCGATCCTCCGCGTGATTGACGATGTAGGCGAGTTGTCGCGGAAACAATCTGACGTTCAACGTGTGGCATACCGCTCCGGCGCCCGGGATTCCGAAATACATCTCCAGGTGCTGGTAGTGGTTCCACGCGAACGTGCCGACCCGATCACCATGTTCCACACCTAGTGCCGCCAGGCCCGCGGCAAGTCGCCGGCTCCGCCCAAGCAGGTCAGCGTAGGTGTACTCGTGCATGCTGCCGTCCGGTCGCTTGGTCCGGACGGCCTTGTGCGGAAACATCCGGCCCGCATGCTCGACAATCCGGTCGATCGTGAGCGGGTACTCCATCATCAGACCGTCCATCGTGTGGTTCCTCGCCGGCAGCCGTAACTACGCGGACAAATCCGTCAGCAACACCCACATCGGCCGGTTGCCGCCTTCGTAGGTTTCCAGCGGGGTCAATTCGCCNGTGTCCTGGGCNATGCGATAGGCGGCAAGCCGTCCTGAGTCCAGCCCCCCGACGAACAGGAAATTNCCCGACGGGTCCAGATTAAACGCCCGTGGCACCGGCTCGGTAGGCACCCTCCCCGTGGCGGTCAAGCGGCCAGACACCGCGTCGACCGTGAAACTGGCGACGCTGTTGTGCCCACGATTCGGGGCATAGAGAAACTTGCCGGACGGGGCCATGTGTATCTGTGAACAAGTNTTCGGTTCGTTGTACCCGGCNGGCAACGTGGAAATCGTCTGGAACGGTGTCAATGTACCGGCCGACGGGTCCAGCGTGTAGCCGGTCACGCTGCCATTTTGCTCGTCCGAGAAATACACAGTGCTGAGAGTCGGATGGAAGACGAAGGCTCGCGGTCCCAGATACTCGGTCGGCGAGTGCCGGTCCGGGGCGCTTGGCGTCAAGCGGCCGGTGCGCTCGTCGAATTGGAATTGGAANATGGNGTTCGGACCACGGTTCGCGATGTGCGGCACGAAGGCGAAGCGGTTCGACCGATCGGTCTGGATGGCNTGGGCCCCGGGGGCGGTCATNCGCCACTCGACCGGCGGCACCGTCGCCGCGCCGTCGCTCGCGACCGCGTGCACNGCCGCCGTGCTCTGATAGTAGTAGGCCGACAACACGAAGCGCCCGGTTCGATCGGTCGAGACGTAGACCGGCTCACCCTGAAGCGGCACAGCGCGGATGTGGCTCAAGCCGCCTGTGCTCTGGTCGACCCGGTAGCTCGAGAGCTGCTGCCCTCCCCGGAGCCCGATGTGGAGCACTTGGCGGTCCGGGCTGAGCACCATCGGGCCCGGNCCGCCCGCCATCGCAATCTCCGCCTGCCGCGCCACTTCTCCCGACCCTCGNTCCACACGGTAGATCGAGACNNTGTCGTCGTCCTGATACGACACATACATGTGGAACCCGTTGTTCTGACGCATCGATGTTTCTCCTCGATTCNCGAGCCCCNNATCTACAGACCCGTCAGGAAACGGCGGCTGGNGCTACGCCCCGAACCTTGCGTTGCTGGTAAGCGAGTGGACCCAGATTTNAGACTCTTTATACACCGGCTCGCACCAGGCGCGGACGCTCTCGAGACGGACCGCTACGGGTCGATGAACCGCCACCGCACGCCGGAACCCAGCTCGCGGGTGTCTGCCTCCCCGCGGTCGCTCGGTCGCCAGGTCCGGTCGACCCACGTCTCGATCACGACACGCAACCGACCCTCCGGAATCCGCACGGCCCGGGTGANCGGCTCCCCGCTCTCGCGAAGACTGTCAATCAGCGGCTCGCCATCAATCCACACCTTCAGGTCGACGGGCCGCTCCTGCACATCCGGATGGTGCGTCCACGCGGTCACCTCGATCCAACGGTCAGTGAGNCGGACCACCGCCAAGGCGTGGCTGGACGCCCAGCGAAATTCATCTGCGGTTTCGGTGGCTTCCGCGTCGTAGAACCCGTAGCTGTAGTCCCAATCGGCTCGCTGGGCACGATAGGGCACGCGGAGGTCGACCCAGGACACGTAGGCCAGCCCACCGGCGTAGACCAGCGCNAGCAGCCAGACTGCGGCCCACGTACGACGGCTGNCGCACCAGCGCGGCGCAGGTCCNGACGACGNCTGTACGAGCACGGTGTACCAGAACACAAGAACCCAGAAGGTGACGGTGACGGCCACGTTCTGGCTTGGCATGCCAACCAACGACGCCAGACCGAGTGCGACCAACGCTCCCCGCGTCAGATTGGCCGGCGCAGCCCCCCCCTCAACCGGGCGTCCCGCGACCAGGAGCCGCAGAAACAGCGCCACCCAGAGTATCCATCCGAGGCTCCCGATCAGCCCGAATTCAGCGACCTGATGACGGAACCAGTTCTGGGCATTGTCCGGTTCGAGCCGACCGTGCCCNAGTTGGTGCGCCACATCCGGCACCAGGAGGTGGAACGACCCGACACCGACCCCGACCAACGGTGAGTCCGCGATCATCCGGGTCGCGGTCGTGCCGTACGAATACCGGTCCCACAGTTCGGTCATCACCTCCCGAACCGAGGCGACCGAGGCTGACGGGCGCTGCGGCGCCAGCCGTTCCCAGGGCCCCACCATCAGCGAAGACGAGCCCGCACCAACCCAAACCGCGCCGACGAGCACCACGCCCGCCGCCCCGACCGCGGCCAAGCGCCCTCNGGGTACGCCGGCCGACAGTCCTTTGAGCTGCCACAACACGAAGACGAGCACCACCGCGCCGGCGCCCAACGCCGACCGCGATCCGGAGACCCACAACCCGTACCACGATGCACCGAGCACCAGGAGGGCCAACGCCAGCTGAGCGGTATAGGAGAACAGACCGCCGGCGACGCCCGGTCGCCGACGGCCCAGCACNAGGGCNACCCCAATGGCGCCCCANAGAGCGGCGATCATGCCGAAGGGATTCGCGTCCATCAAGGTGCCGGACGCGCGTCCCATCGCGGCCCAAAACCCCAGGTTGAGGAAGGCCGGGTCGACCACTGACTGGTACAGCCCCACGAGCCACGCGCCNATCCAACTCACGGCCAGCGGCATCAGCACCACGCGCTGAAACCGCGCCCGGTCGCGCCGCCCGAACGTCGCGAACAGCCAGTCGAGCAGCAGCAGGCCCAACAGATGGACGATCACGACGCCATACACCCACAAGAGGGCGATTCCCGGTGAGACTCCGACCCCGTTGTTCGCCACGTCGGCGACTGACAGCACCGACGGGGCGAAATCGAGTTCGCGGAGCCAGACGACTGGCCACGAGGCCGCTACGACGAGACCCCAACCGACAAGGGGCGCGCGCCACTGGGCCGGCAGATGCCACCGCGTCGGGTCGGCGGTCGCCGTCATGGCCCCGATCAGGCCGGCGAACCACGGGGTCAGATCCCAGCCGCGGAAGTCGCCAAGCCCGAGCATCGCGAGTCCGGGCGCCAGATAGGTGACTAGGAGCCACCCGCTCACGACGGTCTCGTGAAGCCGGCGCGCGGCGAGATGCGACCCCACCAGCGCCGCCACGCTCACCCACGGCAGCAAGGGCCACTCGATGGCGGTGGTCACCGTCATCGCGCCGGCACCGATCAACGAGACGATGATGAACGGCTTGGTGCCGCGCTCGACCAGCGTCGGTGTCATGTCGTGTGGGGGACTGTCAATGATCGACGCGCCCGAACACCTGAATCTCGAGATTGATCATGGCCAGGTTCCCGGACCGCAGGGCGGTGTACCACGCGAGCGCGCAGCGAGGCCAGCACGAGGAATCCGAGACCGTGCCTNCCGATCGCCTTCAACAGACTCGATACCTCATTTCAGGCGGTACAGTGTGGCGTTGGGACGTCGTCGGCCGGCCGCGCCACGCAGCGTCCCCTTCCGNCCCCCGCCATCCACCGACGCGCCGTTCCGCCACGCAATGCGGGGCGCCTACCTCGACCGCACCCTCGCGGCCTCTTCGCCGCGGGCGATCTCCAGCGTGTTCCTCATGCCCACGTTGCCTTCGTGGCACGCGTACTCGAACATTGGCCCCGGCGTGCGCGGCAGCGACAGGACGGCGGTCCAGGGCCGCGTCCAGAGGTCAGGGTCTTCGAATGTCACCGCGTACCCGATCGTGTCGGTATCGATCAGCGAAAAGCGCTCGGTGAGACGAACCGACTCCTGCGACACCCCTCGATACAGCTGTCCGGCTGTGAAGTGCCGGGTCTCCACCACCAGCGTATCGCCCTCCCAGCGGCCCCGCGAACTCCCGAGCCACTGCGGCACGGCGGCAGGCAGGTGCGGACGTCCGTCCAGCGGGATGACACGAACTTCATGAATCATCTCGTGCAGCATCACAACATGGTCCGGTGTCTGCAATAGATGAATGTTCTGGAGATACACCCCGCCCAGCCGTGGCACGCCGGACGTGAGACAGCGTTCCCACAGGTTGCGCCCCTCTGGTCCATCGACATGCGGCTCGCGCCGACTCCGGGCATCTGTCGCCTCGGTGGAGGGGATGCGGCCGTCAACTGGGTCCACGATCATGGCGGTGCGCCCGTCCGACAATCCACGCTCCCACCACACCGCCCGACGCGCCAGGTCACCCGCGCTGGAACGCGCATCGGCATTCACGGCGGCCACCTCATCCGCGGTTAACCGCTCCCGCCCCGCATGACGCTCCGGACGCTCGAGTGGCGTCGCCGTGCCGTGGTTCCAGAGTCCCCGAAGGTCGGGTGCGCCCCACTCGGTACGAGGCGGAGAGGTCTGCCCGGCGCTGATCGCGGGGATCCCCGCCACCAGCAGGAGCGCAATCGCCACGAGGGCAGTCGGACGAACCCTCACCGGACCGGTCGCAGGTAGATGCCATCCAGCCATCAGCTAGCGAAGTAGTTCGAGGAGGGCGTCGGCAACGGCGTCGGGCCTGTGCGCAGGCAGGTCGTGACCCGCACCGTCCACGATGCGACGGGCCACCAATGTCGAAAATCGACGTTGGTCGCCAGAGGGGTCAGCCGAGGGGCGGCCGAAGCCGCTGTCCGCTCCGCGTAGCACAATCGCCGGGACCTGAATCGGCGGCCGCTCGGCCAGCCCGCGCTCGACATCGAGGAAACGCGATTCGCCCGGCGCATTCACGTGACGGTGGCGATATGAGTGGATGACCACGTCGACAAAGTCGGGATTGTCGAACGACGGGGCCGAGCGGTCGTATTGGGCATCGGTGTATTCAAAACCAGGCGACCACGTATCCCACAGATGACGGATGATGTCGTGCCGGTTCGACTCGAGCCCCGCGCGGCCCCGTTCGGTATTGAAGTACCACTGATACCAGAGGCGCGCCTCGGCCACTGCTGGACCCGGGCGTCCCGGGGTCACGGTGTCCTGCACCGAATAGCCGCCGCAGGCCACCTGCGCCCGCACGCGCTCCGGATGAAGGATCGCGGTGATACACGCGGCGCGGTTGCCCCAGTCGAACCCTGCCAGCGCGACCTGGTCGAGTCCAAGGGCGTCGGCAAAGTCGACGACATCCTGAGCGATCGCCGCCTGTTCCGCCATGCGCGGCGCGTCGGGGTCGCGGAACCGGGTGGGACCGTAGCCGCGCAGATACGGCACAAGCACCCGATGCCCCGCCTCAGCCAGCGGCGCGACGACCCCGTCAAACGACCGCACGTCGTACGGAAAGCCGTGCAGCAATAGGATCGGGAACCCGGCGCTCGGTCCGTGTTCCTCGTAGCCGATTTCGAGGACCGGAGTCTGGACTCGACGCGAAGTCGCGGAGCCCTGGACCCGAGCGCCTGCACCCAGTTCCAACGGGGGCCCGCCCATCGCCACCGCACCTACCACCCCCGCGCTCTTCAGGAAGTCTCGCCGACTCTGGGACATGCCAAATCCTCCGCGGTGCCTCGCTGTGAGCCTATCGTGACACACTCGGCCACGCTCGAAACAGGAACCCCGTGACCAGGCTGGAGCCACCGACATGACCTTCGACACGCTTCGTTTGCAGATTGACGATGGTATTGCCCGCATCACCCTGCGCCGACAGGACAACGCCAATGCGATGAACCCAATCCTCGCCAGAGAGCTGCTTGACGCGGCCATTGCCTGTGACGTCGATCCCTCGGTGAGGGCGGTGCTGATCGACGCGGAGGGAAGAATGTTCTGCGCCGGAGGCGACCTCGACACGTTTCGGCGGGCTGGCGACGGCCTGGCTCGGCTGCTCAGGCACATGACGGTGGACCTGCATGGCGCCATCGCCCGCCTGGCCAGGATGCGAGCCCCGGTGATCGCCGCGGTGCAAGGTGCCGCCGCCGGGGCGGGATTCTCGCTCACCACCGCATGCGACTTCGTGGTGGCGGCCCAGTCGGCCAAGTTCACGATGGCGTATACGCGAGCGGGTCTGGTGCCGGACGGCAGCTCGACGTTCTTCCTGCCTCGATTGCTCGGTCGGCGCCGCGCCCTCGAACTGATGTTGCTGAATCCAGTGCTCACCGCGGATGAAGCGCACGCGTGGGGGCTGGTGACACGAGTGGTGGACGACGAGAGTCTGGCTGACGAAGCGCTTGGGTTGGCCAGAACACTAGCCCAGGGTCCGACCGGCGCCTACGCCGCGGCCAAGCGTCTGGTGCTGGCCAGTTCGCACGAGACCCTGGAAAGTCAGCTGGAACTGGAATCGGCGGCGATCACCGAGGCGGCCACCGGCCCCGATGGACAGGAAGGGATTGCCGCATTCCTGGAGAAACGCACCCCGACGTTCCAGGGTCGGTAGCCACTCGTCAGAGGCGTCCGGGCCAAGTCACCAGCGGTCAGACCGTGAGACCGCGGTCAGTTCACATACGTCGTGCGCGCAAACACGGTGCCCTGCCCTCCCACGAGGTCAACTTCTATCGCGTGAGTGCCCGGCTCGATCTCGGGAACTTGGGTGAACAACACGTAATGCCCGACCAGCGCGTCGGCTACCTGCGCGATGGCCCGGCGCGCCCGGTTGCGCGTACGCACGAAGAATCCACCAGTCTCGGTCGAGACCGTCTCGAGACCGTGCTCGAACGTGTGATAGTCGACATCGGTCACATCGAGACTGAAGACCGCCGCCCGCGCCGAGTGTAGTGCGTCACGGGCCTTGTCGTACCCGGGGTTCACCCTAGAACCGACCATGCCAAGCGCGACGGTCATCTCACCGAAGCCGTACCCGATGAGGACCACTGACTTGGCCCCGGGCAACGGTTCAAGCGCGTGCCCGAGACGTGCCAGCGCATCTTCCATCGCGTAGGTCGACCGGCCGGCGTCGCGGCTGAGACCAGCCGTCATCGACACACCGTCGCCGCCCTCAAGGGGGCCGGGCTCGCTGAACATGATCTCGTCGGTGAGGACGGTCCTCACCCGGTCCAGGTCGTCGGTGAAGTCGAGCCAGATCTTGAGGTGCGAATCGAACGACAGCACGGCCACGCGGTCGTCCGGTGTCAAGGGCTCCAACAGGCGCCCGCTGTCGTGCAAGATTCGCAGCAACCCCGCCAGCCGATCGCGCTGCAGACTCTTCTGCACCACGAACACCACCAGGCGCCCGCGGGGCCCGGTGCCGACGACGCCACCCAGGCTCGTCGAAGCCAACGGGCCGGGGGCCGGCTCCGCTCCGCCGATCCACTGCGCAGACTCTACCCGTACCGGTTGGCCACCGATACGCACGCCGAAGTCGTCCGCGTCGAGCCCCGTCATGGCACGCCCGTCGTCATCAACCACGCGTGCGTCCACGACCAGCCGAGACACGTCGACGTGCTCGCTTCGCTGCGGCGGCTGCGCCCACGCCGCGTTGGACAGCAACACGAGCGCCACGCACAGCACGAGACGCCAGACACGGTCGGTGTGCAGCGGGTCCGCCGTCATCGCACACCCGCCGCCATCTCCGGGAGCACGCGGGCCAACCGCTCCAGGGCGCGAACAATGTCGTCGTGATCAACCGCGAAAGAGAACCGCAGGAACCCCTCGGCGATCTCACCAAAGTCGCGACCGGGACCCAGCGCCACATGCGCGCGGTCGAGGATCTCGAACGCCAGCGCGAGCGAATCGCGCCCCCGAGTGAGGTGACGCGCGTCGGCCAGCACGTAGAACGCTCCGGTCGGCGTCACCGGCACCGACAATCCCAGACCACGGACCGCATCGACCAACAGGGTTCGCCGAGTGGCGTACGCCTGGCGCATCATCTCGAGGTGCGCATCCCCCTGCGCGAGCGCGGTCAATCCGACCGTCTGCACGAAGTGCGCGGTCGAAATGAACAAATTCTGCTGGAGCCTGACGAGTGCGTCGATGGCGCTTCCAGGCGCGATGACGTAGCCCAACCGGAAGCCGGTCATGGCGTAGCGCTTGGAAAATCCGTCGAAGACGAAGCACTGGTCGGACATGCCGAGTGGTGAGGTATTCGTGACTCCGTCGTAGAGCAGGCCGTCGTAGACCTCATCCGAAAGCACCGGCACCCCCAGCGCCGACAGTGCCTGCATGACCTCCGCGGACTGGACGGCTCCCGTCGGGTTCGCCGGGGAGGCAACCAGAATCCCCTTCGTTCGCGGGGTCACCGCCGCCCCCACGCGGTCCACGTCTATCTGATATCCGTCAACTGGCGCCGTCGGGACAAAGACCGACCGTCCGCCACACACCTCCACCATATTTGGGTAACAGGGGTAGTGCGGGCTAGGGATGATGATCTCGTCACCTGGGTCCAGCAACACACTGCACACGAGAAGAAGCGCCGCGGACGAACCACTGGTCACGACGATCCGCTCGGGGTCGATGCGCACGCCTCGCCGACGCTCACAATCGGTGGCGATCGCCTCACGCAGCGCGTACAGACCGCGGCTGTCGGTATAGTGCGTGTGACCCGCCCGCACGGCCGCCGCGACCGCCTCGACCACCTCGAGTGGCGGCGGGAATCCCGGCTCGCCGACACCCAGTTGGACGATGTCGATGCCCGAGCGAGCCATCACCATGCCTCGCTCCATGACCTCCATGGCGAGGAACGACGAAATGGACTGCGAACGAGACGAGTACGAAACGGCCATCAGCAGATTGTGACCCGCATGGGGTAGGTGGCGTCCAGTGGCAGTCCCCGTCCGATCGCCGGCTCGCGTGCTGGCCGTAGTTGACCTCCGGGACCAGACACCGCACCCTGGAGCGGGACACACGAATATTTCCGGGCATCGGAAGATGCCCTGCGGACCAGACACCAGTCGAGACCCCGGATGCCGATCGTACGTGTCGAAGACCCAGCCGACCCGCGCCTCGCGGACTACCGTGACGTCCCGGACCCGGTCCTGCTTCGCGAGCGCGGGCTCTTCGTGGCGGAGAGCCGGCTGGTGGTGCACGCGTTGCTGGCGCATACGCGTATGCAGACCCGCTCACTCTTCGTGACCCAGGCCGCGCTGGCCAGTCTCGAGGGCCTCCTGTCCGGCCGAAAGGACGACCTCCCCGTCTACCTGGGCGCCCATCAGTTACTGAGACAGGTCGTCGGATTCAAGGTACACCGAGGATGCCTGGCCCTCGGCGAGCGGGCGGCGCCGGTGACCGACGGAGAGTTGTCCGCGCTCGCCACCGCCCGCCTGGTGGTCGTGCTCGAGCATGTCAGCAACCCGGACAACGTCGGGAGCATCTTTCGCAATGCCGCGGCCTTCGGGGCCGAGTGCGTGCTCCTCAGCCCTCACTGTTGCGACCCGCTCTACCGGAAAGCGATCCGCACGTCGCTTGGCGCGACACTCCGCGTGCCCTACGGCGAGATCGTGGACTGGCCTGATGGGCTGAACCGCCTGCACGAGCAGGGCTACACGAGGGTGGCGCTCACCCCCGAAGCCGACGCGTCATCGCTGGCCGCATTCGCGGCCGGCGCGCCCCCACGGGTCGCGCTGCTCCTGGGTACCGAGGGCGCTGGGCTCAGCGACCACGCTGCCGCCAGTGTCGACCGCCGCGTCCGGATCCCGATGGCGCCTGGCGTCGATTCACTGAACGTCGCGACGGCGGCCGGCATCGCGCTCTACGCGCTCTCGCAGGGGCACAGCCGTGCCTCTCCGCCCTAGTGGTGTCATCCGCGCACCCCATCCGTACGCACGAAGAGCCGAGGCACTGAGCCTCGGCCCTTCGGTCGTACTCGGGTAAACGTGGACCGAGGCCCTACGCGTTCATCGGTTCGTCGCGGAGCGACCGCTTCACCAGGTTCTTCATCAGGTTCACCTTGAACCCATTGTGCGTCAGCGGAGCCACGCCCTGGATGGCGACGTTGCCCGCCTGCTCGGCTGTCTGCTCGTTCATCGGCTGCCCGATGATGGCGTTCTCCACCGCCGTCAATCGGACCGGCGTCGGAGCCACCCCGTTGACCACGACGCGCGCATCCTGGATGGTACCGCCGCTCTCCTGCACCGCCGTGGCCACGTTGACCAGCGGAAAGTCCCAGCTGTCGCGGTCCCGGACCTTCTCGAAGTAGACCCGCGCGCCGGCCCACTTGGACGGCACCCGGATCGACATCAACAGGTCGCCCGGCTCCAGCGCCGTCATCCGCTCGATGTCAATCTCCGGGCCCACAAAGAACTCTTCGGCCGGGACGACCCGTTCGGCGCTACCACGCCGGATGACCATCTCCGCTTCGAGTGCCACCAACACCGGGGCGGTGTCGGACGGGTTCACCGCCACGCACCGGCTGGCCCCGAGAATACAGTGCTCTCGGTTCATGGCCGTCGGCGGGCTCGCATAGCAGATGTTGCCACCCGCTCGGTAGCAGGTCCAGCCGTCGCGGTAATACCAGCACCGGGTATCCTGCCCGATGTTGCCGCCGATGGTGCCCACGTTCCGGATCTGCGGCGACGCCGCCGACTTGGCCGCGAAGGCCAGCGCCGGATATTGCGCCTTGATGTCCGCGTGGTTGACGACATCGATCAACGTGGCCATCGCCCCGATCTCGATACCGTCGGCGGTCGCCCGAATCTCACGGAGCGAGTCGATAGCCCCAAGGTCCACGACCACCTTCGGTCGTTTCACGCGGTCCTTGAACCAATCGAGCGTATCGAGCCCACCGGCAAACACCCAGGCATCAGACCCATGCTCCGAAAGCAACGCCAGTGCATCGTCCGCGTTGCCGGGCTGGAACAGCTCGAGCTGAGGTATTACGTCGCGAATTACGGCCATTGTTCTCGCCTCCCCTTAGACGTGCGCCGTCAGCCGGTCGTGGCCTGTCGGTGCCTGCTCGAGCTTCGTCAGAATCATGTCGCGCGTGATTGGTGAACGGTAGAAGTCGCCGGTGCCTTCACCCAAGGACTCCAGCGCGTCCGCGATGGCGCTCACAACCGCGCCCGACCCGGCGCCCTGCGCCGCCTCACCGATCCCCTTCGCGCCGAGCGGGTTGAACGGATCGGGTAAGTCCGCATTGCCCCACTTCATCGGCTGCTCATGCGGAACATCCATGATGCTCGGCGGCCGGTTGTTGTAGAACCGCTTGGCCACCAAGAGCCCCCATCGGCGGTCATAGACCCACTTCGAAGCGAGGGCCACAGAGAAGCCTTGAATCGCGCCACCGAATACCTGGCCTTCGAAGGTCTTGGGGTGGATGATCGTCCCCGCGTCCGTGCCGGCCGCATAGTCGATGATCTTGATGTCGCCGGTCTCGACGTCCACCTCAACCTCGGCGAAACCAGCCGTAAAGGACCTCAGCCCGCCACCTAACTCGAAGTTGTCCTTGCCAACGCCCATGAGTCCCTGACCGGCAAGCCCCGTGGCCGACGCGGTCGTCATACCGTTGATGTCCTCGGGCAACGTATGGCCGTCGTACTCGCCGCCCAGGTCGATGGCTCGCTGCGCCACCTGGGCGAAGCTGAGTCCCTGGCCCCGGTTGCCACGCCGATGGACCCGCTCGCCACTGACCTCGTAGCTGTCAGCCGAGCCTCCCAGGGCAGTCGCCGCGATCTCCTTCATTTTCCGGGTGGCGTCCTGGACCGCGGCCCAGTTCGCGCGGGTGTGTGCGTGGGTCGTGGAACTGCCGCCCTGCGAACAACTCCAGGGCAGGTGCAGTGCGGTGTTGCCCCAGGCAATTTCACACTTGTCCCACGGCATGTCCATACCCTCGGCTGCCGCCCGCATCATATCGAAGGTCGAGCCGGTGCCGAGGTTGCCGATACCCGACTGGATATACATCCGACCGTCCGGCTTGATGACGAACAAGCCGTCCACACCGGATGCACCAGCCGAGTATGCGCTCAAGCACATCCCGATGCCGGTCACCTTCGAGCCGTTTCGACGGCCGCTCCGCTCCTTGCGCTCCGTCCAATTGAACAGTTCGGCGCCTTTGGCAATCGCCTCTTTCGCGAATGCGCTCGACACGTTGCTCCGTGTGCCGTCTCGTCCGGGAGGCCCGAACAGTGCCTGTCCCTCTGGCGCGTTCATCGCGTGGACATCCACATGGTCGAGACCAAGCCGCTTGGTCGCCTTGTGGATGATCGGCTCCAGCATCGTCATCGACTGCACACCGCCAGGTCCCCGCTGCGGACCGCGAGGCGGTGTGTTCGTCCAGACGTTCGTGTACCGAATCCGCGTCGCGGTCGGCTGGTAACAGAGCGACCCGACGCCGGCCACGTTCTGCGCGTCGCCAGACCCCCCGTAGGGCCCCTGGTCACCGATGGCGTGTATGTCCAGCGCGGTGATCTTGCCGTCGGCGCGCATGCCGAGCTTGATCCGCGCCTGCACACCCGGACGAGCGCGACCGATGGCGTTCTCCTCACGACGGGAGATGCGCATCTGCACCGGCTTGCCCAGTGTCTTCGACATCAGAATCGGTATCTGTGCCTGCACATACCCGCTGATTTTACCGCCGAACCCGCCACCCGTGTACTCGTTGATGACCACGACGTTGGAGGGTTCGATACCCGCCCACCGCGCCATGGGGCCGACGCTGCGGGCCGTGCTCTGCACAGACGGATAGACGTAGAGCTTGCCGCCCTCCCAGTACGCCATCGTCGTCCGGCTCTCAAGCGGCTGGTGCGACGTGGACTGGCTGTAGGAATGCTCTTCGATGATGACATCGGCTTCGGCAAAACCGGCTGCAAGGTCGCCATACTCCCACTCGGCCGCCGCCTCGGCGTCCATCGAAATTTCACCGGGCGCCAGACCTGCCACATCGGCTTCGGTCCACTTGATCTCGCCCATCTCACGACCCAGCCGAGTGTTGCCGTCGAGACGCCCGTTGGGGCCACCCGGCTGCAAGCTGTCGAGGGGGTCGAGCACGAACGGGAGCGGTTCGAACTGGATGTCGATCAGTTCGATCGCGTCTGATGCGATCTGCTCGCTGACCGCCGCGACGGCGAGGATCGGCTCACCCTCGTAGTGCGGCTCCATCGTCAACGATGCTTCGCCCGGCGCCTCGACCTCATCTGGTAGATCGGCGGGCGTCATGATGCCCTCGACGCCCGGCAACGCCTCGGCGGCGCTGGTGTCGATGGAGATGACGCGCGCGTGCGGCATCGGGCTCACCAGCAGCTTCGCAAAGAGCATGCCTTCGGCGCGATGGTCTTCAGCGTATTTCGAGCGCCCCGTAACCTTGGCGTACAGGTCGGGGGTCTGGTAGTTCTTTCCGAGCAGTTTGTAGTCAGCCACGTCAGGCCCCCCGCGTGATTTCCGCCGCCCGCTCCACGGACGTCAGGATCTTGTCGTAGTCGGCGCACCGACACAGGTTGCCAGAGAGCCATTCCGCCGCTTCTTTACGCGTCGGGCTCTGGTTCTCGTTCAGCAGCGCTACCGTGTTCATGATGAACCCGGACATGCAGAACGCGCACTGGAATCCCTGCTCTTCCAATACGGCCTGCTGCATCGGGTGCAAGGTGCCGTCCTCGGCCTCCAGCCCTTCGATCGTCGTGACCTCGCGGCCCCGGACCGTATGGGTCAGTGTCGAGCAGGCGTAATGGGAGACCCCGTCCACCAAGACCGTACAAGCCCCGCACTCGGCGCGGTCGCAACCAATCTTGGTCCCGGTCAAGCCCATCGTGTAGCGTAGCGTCGTAGACAGGGTCTCCATCGGAGGCACCTGAATACGCCGGCTCCGGCCATTGACGTTGACGCTAATCAGCCGCTCAACGGCGCCCGCTGCCGCCGATTGGGCCAACAGCGTCCCGCCATTCGCGCGGAAGAGATAGTTTGACGACGATACAGCCGCGCTGGCGGCGATCGCGCCCTTGATGAAACCACGTCTGGAGACACC
>PAUN01000063.1 GCA_002712885.1 Acidobacteriota bacterium | reverse complement strand
GGGGATTGCACCGCCGCGGGTCGCGCACGCACCGGCCAGGAGGGCGAGCGTGACGACGGGCAGGATTCGGATCATCTGAATGCTAGTATCGGCGGCACGAGTTCGGCACGCTAGTGTCCTGTCTCACGCACATCTAGACCGTGTCCCAGGCGGGGCATCCCGCCTAGACGGCGTTGCGCCTCGCTCGAATATTCCCGATATGCTCGCTCGCCGCGCCTGGCCAGCCGGGTGCCGCGCACTGGATCACTGTCTAGATTCACGTGAGACAGGACACTCGAAGGATGCCATGAATGAGTCATAAGCTTATTCAATTCAGCATGTTACGAGACTNCAGCGCTTGACACCGTCGCCGGCCGTCGGGCAAGATGCCANTGGTGGCGTTCTGCGGAGCGGCCGCGTGGGGTTCGAGGCGCAGCCCCGTCGAAGCAATGCGCCGGCAAGCGTGCCCCGCGGTTGCGGAGTGGGGCACNCGGGNTCCCCGCGGANCGGCGGNGTGGGGTTGGGGGCGNAGCCCCGTCGAAGCTATGGAGCCTACGCTGCTATTGAACGCGACCTACGAGCCCCTCACGGTCGTCGACTGGCGAAAGGCGATGACCCTCTGGTGCCAGGGGAAGGTCGAGGTGATCTCGGTCTACCCGCGGGAAGTCCACTCGGTGTCGCTCACCGTGAAGTTGCCTTCCGTGATNCGGTTGTTGCGGTATATCACCATCAAGCGGCACTTCNATCTCGTCCCGTTNTCGAGGGCCAACATCTACGCGCGAGATAACCATCGATGTCAGTACTGCGGGAAAGTGTTGCCGGCCGACAGCTTGACGTTCGACCATGTGGTCCCGGTGCGAAATGGTGGTCGCAAAGAGTGGGAAAACATCGTGACCTCGTGTGTGCGCTGCAACCGTCGCAAAGGAGGACGCACGCCCACCGAGGCGCGCATGACCATCCTGCGACCACCGCGTCGACCCCTCCGCTCGGCGACCGTTCGGATCGCCATCGGCGTGCGTGAGGCGCCAGAAGGCTGGCGAGACTACCTCTTCTGGAACGTCGAGCTCGGCGAGTCGTGAGTCCGTCCCGACGCCATCCGCGTGCGGTTCNCCCATGTGCGCAGCTACGCTGATCCGTCCGCGTATTACCTCCGTGCGTCCGCTGGCGGCCATCAGTGGCGGGCGGGTCACGGTGCGGGGCACCGGTATCGGTGGCGAGCCGGGGCGTCTCCCGGAGGTGGGGTTTGGCGAGGTGACGGCTCGGGTCGTGTACGGCGATCGCGATACCGTGACCTGCTGCGTCCCGGCCGGTATCGACGGTGGCGCTACCCCGATCAGGCTCTCCACGGCGCCGGGCGAGACCGCGTTTATCGAGATCGGCACACCGGTGGCGACCGGACTGCACCAGGTCGACAGTCCCGCATTCGGCGACGACGGNATTCTCTATTTGACCCACAGCGGCACGCGTGGCGCGTCGTCGCCGGTCTCTATCTTTCGGGTCGGTACGGATGGATTCTGCGAGCCGTTCGTCACCGGCCTGACGAACCCGACGTCNTTGGCATTCCAGCCGGGCGGCCGCTTGTTCGTGTCCAGCAGGTTTGATGGCACCGTGTCGGCCGTCGACGCGGACGGCCGAGTGGAAGAGGTGGCGACTGATCTGGGGGTGGCGTGTGGTCTGGCCTTCGATGCGGACGGTACCCTGCATGTCGGTGACCGCTCGGGAACGGTGTTCCGGGTGACCCAGTCGGGAGAGGTCTCACCATTTGCCACGCTGCCGCCAAGCGTGGCGGCATTTCATCTGGCGATGGCGCCGACTGGCGTCCTGTACGTGGCGGCCCCGACCCTGGCCACACGCGACGCCATCTACCGCATTGACCAGGACGGCACCATTTCCACCGTCACTCGATGCTTCGGGCGACCACAGGGGATGGCGTTCGACGCTCACGGGGCACTGCACGTCGTCGAAGCGTTGGCCGGTGCCTCCGGGTTGTATCGTCTGCGGAACTCTGGCGACCCTGGTGATGCTGACGAGACCGACGTCGAGCTTGTGGTTGCGGCGCCGACGCTGGTCGGTGTCGCGTTCGATGGCTCGGGTGCCGCGGCGGTGGTGTCCGAAGATATCGCCTACCGCTTCAATCGGCTGCCACCACCGGCCGCGTGCGGCCAGGTCCGATGATTCTCGCGTGATAACATNNTGAGTTTATGTCGCCGGTCGCGNAGCGCGCAGTTGGGAGCGCCAGTCGACCACGGACCCGCCCGGGGATCCGCAGGCTGTCCATGGGTGCCATGGCTCACAATCGCATCGAAGTGCGCGGCGCCCGCGTGCACAATCTGAAGAGCGTCGACGTCAGCCTGCCTCGCGACCGCCTGATCGTGGTGACCGGGGTGTCAGGGTCCGGCAAGTCGTCGCTGGCCTTCGACACGATCTATGCGGAGGGGCAGCGACGCTATGTGGAGTCCCTCTCCGCCTACGCCCGGCAATTTCTCGAACAGGTCGAAAAACCGGACGTCGACCAGATTGACGGCTTGTCGCCCGCGATCTCCATCGAGCAAAGGACCACCGGGGCGAACCCCCGCTCTACCGTCGGCACGGTGACCGAGATCTACGACTACCTTCGGCTGCTGTTTGCCAACGTGGGGGTGCCGCACTGTCCGGAGTGTGATCGACCGATCAGTTGTCAATCGGTCGAGCGCATCATCGACATGGTGCTGCAAGGACCGACGGATGAGCGGGTCAACGTGTTGGCGCCGATCGTCCGCGGGCGAAAAGGCGAGTTCAAGAAAGAACTGGCGGCGTTGCGGGCCCGGGGGTTCACAAAGGTCCGGATCGACGGCGAGATTNGGTCGCTCGACGAGGAACTGGTGCTTGAGCGCCGGCGGAATCACAACGTCGAGGTGATGGTCGATCGACTGGTCATCCGGCCCGGCGTAGACCGGCGCCTACGCACGGGTCTCGAACTGGCGTTCGAGTTGGCCGATGACGTGGTGATTCTCAATACGCTGGGCGGAGGCGACCGCTTGTTCTCCCGTACGCTCGCTTGCGCGAATTGCGGCATCAGCATGTCGGAATTGACGTCGCGTGTGTTTTCCTTCAATTCGCCGCAGGGGGCCTGCCCGGCCTGTCAAGGGCTCGGGGCGGTCGACGACTTCGACCCGGCCCGGATCGTGCCAGATGGATCGAAATCGCTGAGGGAGGGTGCGATTTCCCCATGGGCCGCTGGAGACAACAAGCTTGTTCGCGAGGCACTGACCGGACTCGAACGGCACTTCGGTATCGATCTGGACACGCCGTTCGACCGCCTGCCCAAGAAGCATCGGCACTTGCTGTTGGAGGGTCCGACGAAGTCGCGTCAGGCCGCCGCGGCCACGACCCGTCGNGGCGCNACCGCGCCATTTGGCCGCGACTTCGAAGGCATCGTGCCGAATTTGCGGCGTCGCTACCGCGCAGGGACCTGGGACCAGCAGGAACTCCTCGAGCAGTTGCGCTCGCTGCAGACGTGTGGAGAGTGTCACGGGGAGCGCCTGCGNGCGGAGAGCCGTGCGGTGCGAGTCAAGGGGAGGACCATCGCCGACTTCGTCCAATTGCCCATTGCGGAGGCCGTCGACGTGTTTGCCGCGCTCGACCTGACTGAGCGTGAAACGCTCGTGGCCGGNCGTGTGGTGCGCGAGATCCGCGATCGGCTCGGTTTTCTCGACGGCGTCGGCGTCGGGTACTTGACGCTGGCGCGCAGCGCGGCCACGCTGTCCGGAGGGGAGGGGCAGCGCATCCGGTTGGCGACGCAGATTGGGGCCAGCCTCACCGGGGTGCTCTATGTCCTGGATGAGCCTTCGGTCGGTCTGCACCAGCGGGACAATCAACTCCTGCTTGCGACACTGGCTCGCCTCCGGGATCTGGGTAACACGGTCATCGTCGTCGAGCACGATGAGGAGACGATCCGGACGTCTGACTACCTGGTGGATCTGGGGCCGGGCGCCGGTGAGCACGGCGGCGAGGTGATCTTCCAGGGGTCGCCGGCCGAGTTACTGGCCAACGGGCACCCGTCGATGACCGGGCGGTATCTGCGGGGAGAGCGTACGATTCCGACCCCGAGCGAACGGCGCTCGCCGGACCGTGGCCAACTCNTGGTCAAAGGCGCCAGCGCCAATAATCTCACCGATATCGACGTGGCTATTCCGCTTGGAGTCCTGACCGCGATCACCGGTGTCAGCGGCTCTGGNAAGTCGANGCTGGTCAACGACATCCTCTACCGGGCTCTGGCCCGTGACTTTTATCGTGCGACCATCGTGCCGGGTGCTCACCGTGGAATCGATGGTGTCGATCTGGTCGACAAGGTGATTCAGATCGACCAGTCGGCTATCGGGCGTACGCCCCGTTCGAATCCCGCCACCTACACCGGGCTGTTCACGTTTATTCGCGAGTTGTTCGCCATGCTGCCGGATGCCAAGGCGCGCGGGTATCGACCAGGCCGTTTCTCGTTCAANGTCAAGGGCGGTCGATGTGAATCGTGCCAGGGTGANGGCGTCATCGCTATCGAGATGCACTTCTTGCCGGACGTCTATGTGACCTGCGAGCAGTGCAAAGGGCGTCGATACAACCGAGAGACGCTCGATGTCCGGTACCGCGGAGCCTCGATCGCCGATGTGCTCGAACTGACCGTCGACCAGGCGATGCCATTGCTCGAGAACTTCCCATCGATTGCCACCAAACTGAGAATGTTGCAAGAAGTGGGGTTGGGGTACGTCACGCTCGGGCAGTCGGCCACGACCCTGTCGGGCGGCGAGGCCCAGCGGGTCAAGCTGTCCAAGGAACTGTCCAAGCGGAGCACCGGTCGCACGGTCTATATACTCGATGAGCCCACGACCGGTCTCCACTTCGAGGACACCCGGAAGTTACTCGNTGTNTTGCAGCGGCTAGTCGATCAGGGGAATACCGTCNTCGTCATCGAGCACCACCTCGATGTCATCAAGAACGCGGACCACGTGATCGACCTCGGTCCAGAGGGGGGCCGAGGGGGAGGGCGGGTGGTGGCGTCTGGGACCCCGGAGGAGATAGTGGACACGCCAGCTTCGGTGACGGGACAATACCTGTCCGCCGTCTTGCCTGGCCGTTAAAAAGCGCCCAAGTAGCTGACAATACGGCCGTTATGTGGTACAACAGCCACACTTATCGTCGCTTGCGGTGTGTCTGTTTAGCCACACTCCATGCGAAGTTTCGATATGTCAACTTGCATGAACTGGATAACTAGTTGATAAATAGTTGTTTACGTCTATTATGCATTGTTCGAATAACCGGTATCACTCTTGCTTTAACAATTCGTCGACAGTTAGATTCAGGGGGTATACCGGTCTGTGACTGACGTGCAACACACTATTGGGCGTTCTGTTTCCTGCTCGGGGATCGGTCTGCACTCTGGCAAGAGGGTAACCATGTCACTCAAGCCGGCGAGAGCCGGTCGCGGCATACGGTTTCGTCGGGCCGATCTGGGTGGAATCGAGATTCCCGCAACGGTCGACAATGTCGACCGGCTTCACTACGCCACCGCGTTGTCGCGCGATGCGGGCACGGTGGAGACGGTGGAGCACCTACTGGCCGCGCTTGTCGGCCTGGGTGTCGACAACGTCGTTGTGGAACTCAATCAGCCGGAAGTGCCGATTATGGACGGCAGTGCGGCGTCGTTCGTCTATCTGGTGCACGAGGCCGGGTTGAAGCGACTCACGCGTCCGCGGCGCTACTTGAAAGTGCTGCGGTCCGTGTCACTGACGCGCGGTGACAAGAGCATCGCGTTGTATCCGTCCGAGCATTTCAAGGTCACCTACACCATCAGTTTCGACCACCCGCTGCTGCGGCACATGACCCATGCGCTCCGGATCACGCAGGAGTCGTTTGTCGATGAGATCGCACCGGCCCGGACGTTCGGGTTCCTCAAGGAAGTCGAGATGTTGCGGAAGAAGGGGCTGGCACTCGGTGGATCGCTCGACAACGCGGTCGTGCTGGGTGAGACCGGCATTCTGAACAACTCGCTCCGGTTCGAGGACGAGTTCGTCCGGCACAAGATTCTGGACGCTATCGGGGATCTGGCGCTGTTGGGATCACCGGTCATCGGGCATCTTGTGGCGCACCGTGGCGGTCACGAGCTACATGCCGCATTCGCGGAAAAGTTTCTGCGGGAGACGGACGCCTGGCGGCTCGTGGAGTCATCGGCCAACGCCGATGTGGCCGGCGCTGCTGTCCCGGCCAAGGCGCCGACCCCCGTCGCCAATTAGGCCGTTTCCTACCACACGACGAGTGGCGCGCTCGTGGTTGGCGAGCCGCAGGCCTCGAACCAGTCGATCCCCTCGGACACCAGATCAAGCGTGAGTTGATACCGGCCCGGTGTGTCCGGAAGCGGGATCTCGATCGGAACGTCGTGTGTCTGCCCGGGCTCCAGGGTTGCCTGGAGCCACGCCCTCGCGTGGTCGCGGTTCCTCATCGAGCCGTCGGCCCCGCGGAGTTGCGCCCCGAGGCGGACCAGGCGGCGCCCATACGACGCTTGCGCCGGAAACGGTCGTGTCGAGAGGTTCTTCACTTGCGGACGCAACCGCAACCGGCCGCCACGACGGCCGAGGAGCGGGAGCCCTGGGACGAGACGGTGTAAGTCGATGCGTGCCCGTGGGGTGGCTCCGGGGATCGCATTGCCCAGATTGCTGTCGTCCCAGATCTCCCGCCTGATCGCCGTATGGTCGTCGGTGCCGGGGGCGAACCGGCGCGAGTAGGCCGACTCCGGATGGTCGGTAATCTCCCAGGTCAGACGGTCGACGCCGATCTCCTCGGCCAGCGCTCGTGCGTGGTCCATTTCCTCGTGGCTGTCGTTCCACCTGAAGAGGATGTAGCGCCAGTTGATGAACGGCAGATCCCTGCCGGCGCTTCGTTTCTCATCCGTCATCGCACGGAGGTTGCGCAGGGCGACCTCGAAGTTGCCCCGTTGACGGTAGCGCGCGTAGCTCTCCGGGAACGCCCCATCCACCGAGAATGTCACCTCATCGATACCGGAATGGACGAGTTGCCGGGCTCGTGCCTCGGTCAGCGCGAGGCCGTTCGTGCTGGTGTACAGGTAGACGTGCGGGAACCGCCGCTTGATGTGCTCGCACATCTCGACCGCTCGTTTGTGGAGGAACGCCTCGCCGTAGTTGAAGAAGTCGATCCGTGCGAGCGATGGGCCGGTCTCCTCGACCACCTTGGTAAAGAGATCGAAGTCGAGCATGCCTGCCTGCCGGGTGCGCGTGATACCGGTCTCCGGGGCACAGCAGGCGTCGAGGCAAGAAATGTTGCAGGCGGCGGTGCACTCGATGTAGAGACGCGAGGGTAGCGCCCCGGCGTCCAGGGGCCGCGGAGCGGCTGCGTCCTGACCGCTCTCGCTGTCGGGCGGCGGCAACGGTAATTTGAGGGGGCAGTCGCCGCAGAACGCCGAGCCGCCGCCGTTGAGGTCGGCTCTCAAGTCGCGAATGGTGTCGTCGGTCCAGACGTCGCTCATGGTCTGGGTCCGCGCGTCGCCGAGCACTCGCTGCGCGTAGGGGTCGGCGCATCCACACACGACGCGCCCGTCGCAGGTGAGCACCAGCGTGCTCCACGGCCACGAACAACTGAACCGGGTCGCCTGATGGTTCAGCGACATGGAGTCACGCTCACGCGTCCTCGGTCAGCTTGCGCATGTAGGCGCCCAGCCGCTCGTTCTCGTACGTCACGGTGTTGAGGAAGAGGCTCTCTACCAGGTAGGTGCGTCGTTCGTCCTCGGTCATTTGATCCAACAGGTGGTTCACCTCGCGCACCGTGTCCTCGAACGTGCGGTCGACGGCATACCGGGTGTTCAGTTCCTTGTACAGCGCCTCGAGCACCGCGAGCAGGTCGCCATCGAGCGTGACGTCTGCGCCCCCCGTTGTCCTGATACTACGCATATCACTCCCCAAGGGTCTCGAGCGCGGCCTGCTCGTCCCCGTGGACATCGATGAACTGCTGAACGCCAGTCATGGTCAGCATCGTGGTGACCCGTTTCTGGACGCCTGAAAGCTTCAACGTGGCGCCGGCGGCGTTTGCCTGCCGATACAGGTCCATGAGACAGCCTATCGACGCACTGTCGACGTAGACGACCGGTGCGAGGTCGATCAGCACCTTCCGTTCGCCGCTCTTGATTAGCGCGGTCACGGCGTCGGCGAACTCCGAGAGTAGCGGGTACATCAGTCGGGTTTCGCTGACCCGCACGATGGCCACGTCGCCGATGGACTCGGTGGTCATATTCATATGATTCCTCCCTGTGGTTCGGGTGAGCTGCGTGTGGCCACGCCGTCGGGCATGGTGCGCCGGATCTGGCGCGCGAGTTCCTTGCGACCCCGATTGATCCGTGACTTGACCGTGCCCTCTGGCACGCCCAGCTTGTCCGTGATTTCCTGATAGGTCAGCTCCTGGATGTCGCGCAGCATCACCGCCGTGCGAAGGGTGTCCGGGAGCTGCGCCAACGCGTCGTGGAGCCGGGCTCGGCGGTCGCCATGCTCGAGCGTGAGCAGGGCATCAGGCTCGCTGCTCACGGCCGAGACCTCCGCTGAATCGAGGCTGCGGTCGACCAATTCACGTTCCTTGCGAACGCTGCGGTAATGATCGATACAGAGGTTCCGACTGACGCTGATCAGCCAGGTCTGAAAATTGGCCCGGCGGTCGAAGGTGCCGAGCGCCTTGAAAATTTTTAGGAATACGTCTTGGGTGAGATCTTCAGCCAGGTCGTGCTGGCCGACGAATTTGTACGCGACGTTGAAGACCTTGCGCCAATAGCGGGTGACGATGAGGTCCCAGGCCTGCTGGTCGCCCCGGAGACAGCCATCGATCAACTGCTCGATCGCGTCAGAGCTCTCAGGCGCGGAACTGGCGAGCATGAGGTTGCGGCAGTCCGTAGAGCAAGGCCGGCGAAGCATAGCAACGGCGCGGCGGCGTGTCAATCAGCGTTCGCCCGGCGGGGGAGACGGGCGTTGGCCTGGCGCATCGGTGGCGGCCGAGGCGCCCGGCGCACCGAAGGTGCCGTACAATGCCGGGCCTATGTACGCTTTTCGACCTGACGGGGACGAACTCACCTGCGACGATGTGGCGCTCGCGGCGATCGCCGCGTCGGTCGGGACGCCCACCTACGTGTACAGTGCCGCCACGCTCCGGGAGCGCATCTCCGCCCTGCATGCCGGTTTCGGCGATTATCCACACGCGCTTCACTACGCGCTGAAGGCCAACTCGAACCTGGCTGTTGTGCGCGTCGTTCGAGCCGCTGGCGGGTCCGTGGACGCCAATTCCGGTGCGGAAATAGAGGTCGCGCTTCGGGCCGGGTGCGCGCCGGCCGACATCGTCTTCACCGGAGTCGGGAAGACCCCGGCGGAAATCGACCGGGCGGTGGCGCTCGGGGTGAAGACCATCAATGCCGAGTCCGCGGGAGAGCTGGAGCGAATTGCGGCCGCCGCGCGCCGGCACGGGACTGTGGCTCCGGTCGCATTACGGGTCAATCCAGACATCGCGTCCGGGAGTCACCCTCATATTTCTACCGGACTGGGCACGCACAAGTTCGGCGTGCCGCTCAGCGAGGCGCGTGCCATCGTTCGGGATGCCGCCGCACATGCCGAGCTCAGGTTCGCGGGTTTGCACGTTCATATCGGTTCACAGATGGTGGGATTGGACCCCCTGCGCCGAGCCGCGACTGCGGTGATCGGGTTGGCTCAGGAGTTGCGCGATGACGGGATATCCGTGGAACATCTGGATCTCGGCGGAGGGCTGGGCATCGTCTACGACGACGAGCCCGTTCCGCCCATAGAGGTCTACGCCGCGGCGCTGGTTGATATCGTCCGGCCCTCCGGACTGACAGTGGTCGTCGAGCTGGGCCGAGCCGTAGCTGGACCCGCCGGCGCGTTGCTGGCCTCCGTGGTTGACGTCAAGCCACGGGGCGACGGCACCTGGTTCGTGGTCCTCGATGCGGGGATGAGCGAACTGCTACGCCCGGCTCTGTATGGCGCTTACCACCGAATCGAGGCGGTGACGGCGCGTGATGGGGCACCCGTGACGTGTGACGTAGTGGGGCCCATCTGCGAATCGTCGGATGTGTTCGGGGTGGGTCGGTCGTTGCCAGCTCCCACGGTTGGCATGGTGGTGGCGGTGCTGGATGCCGGCGCGTACGGGTCCGCGATGTCGTCGAACTACAATCGCCACGCGCTGCCGGCCGAAGTCATGGTGGACGGGGGTGCGTGGCGTGTCGTGCGGCGGCGCCAGACTGTCGACGAACAACTCGTGTGTGAGGAGTAGCCCGGTGGACCATGTTGATAGCGATTGAAGGGCTCGACCAGAGCGGCAAGGCGACGCAGGCGGAGCGGCTGCGTGATCAGCTTCGAGAGGGAGGCGCTCGGGCGCGCTTGGCGTCCTTTCCTGACTACGGCACGTCGATTGGCGAGGAAATCGCGCGGGCGTTGCAGGGCGAGCGTGAGTATGGTTTCGAGGCGATGCAGCTGCTCTACGTGGCCAACCGGTACGAGCGCAAAGCCGACCTGGAGCGGTGGCTGGTGGGTGGGCTGACCGTGGTCTGTGATCGCTACGTGGCGTCCAGCATCGCTTACGGTGAGGCGCAAGGGCTCGACGCGTCGTGGTTGGCGGATATCCAACGATTCCTGCCGGCTCCGGAGTTGACGATTCTGCTCGACATCGATCCGGAACTGGCCGCCGAGCGGAAGGCGACCGGGCGTGATCGATATGAACGTGACCTTGCGCTGCTCGAACGGGTGCGAGACAGTTACACGCGTCAAGCGGAGCAGGCGGACTGGGTCTCCGTGAACGGAGACCAAACCAAAGACGCCGTCACGGCGGAGATCATGTCGATCGTGAGCGCGCGACTCTCGCCAGCGTAAGCACCCGCACGTTGCGAGCGCCCAGTTGCTGGCGCAAGACCCGGGCGCACGCCTCGACCGTCGCGCCGGTCGTGACCACGTCATCCACGACGACAACGCGCGCCCCGCGTATCCCGAGACGCTATCGAGCGCCACGCCGGACCCCGAGCCGGCGCGAAGCCCCCCCCCGTACGTTTCGGTGCCGGCGCGACGCGTCGACGACCGGCAGACCCAGTTGGGCGGTCAACTCGGTCGCCTGATTGAAGCCGCAGGCTCTGCGGCGGCGAGGATGGAGGGGCACTGGTACCACACATTCCGCGTCTCGAAGGACCGCCGCGCCGTGCTGACGCATCAGTTGGCCGAGTCGCACGGCGAGCGTGTGCCGGCGGTCGTACTTCAGGAGATGGACCAACTGCCGGAGGGACCCTTCGTATGGACCGACGGCGCGGGACCGGCTGATCGCTGACCGGGTCAGGCGGCAGCGTGGGCACCGCGGGCGCGCGACCCAGAGCACTCGCCAGGACGACAGCGGGTCGCTGCAGCGATTGCACAGCGGCGGTGTGAGCCTCGGGACTCGGTGCCAACAATTAGTGCAGATCGGGCCGCGTGTGGGCTCCGACAAAGCCGAGGCACAGACGGTGCAGACTGGAGCCAGCAGTACCGTCAGGCAGGCATCGAGAACCGCGCGCGCGGTTCGTCCCTGGCCCTCATACCTCCACCCGCTCGGCGCTGCCCCAGAGGCGCTCGAGTGAGTAGAAATCGCGGGATTCCGGTGTGAAGACATGGATGATGAAATCGAAGCAGTCGATGAGCACCCAGTCCGTTCCGGCGCCTTCGATGTGAGCCGGTCGGTGGCCAATCGCCTTGAGGCGAGCCTCGAGGCTTTCTGCGATTGCCCTGACCTGTCGATTGCTCCGTCCGGAACAAATCACGAAATAGTCCGTGAACCCGTTCGCTGGCCGGAGGTCGAGTACGAGCAGGTTCGCGGCCTTCTTGTCGCGGGCCGCGTTCACGATGTCATCGATCGGTTGCGGCAGCGGTGCCGACGGCCCTCTGGGAGCGGTCTGGATGTCAGTCATGCAAGCTCATGGCCGGTCCGGCGTCATACAGCCGATGGTCCGCGATATACGCGGCAACGGTCACGGGTACCAGGCCGGTGATAGGTCGCCGGCGCGCCAGGCGCGCGCGTACGTCGGTGGATGAGACGGCCGGGGTTGCGGCGTCGAGCAACCAGATGAACGGTGGGGTGCCGACGTCAGGAGGCGTTCCGTGTCGGCTCTCCGTCACCGTTCGCATCTGCTCGCGAAGGGTTGGTAGACGGTCAGCCAGACCGGCGACGGAATGCCCCGGCCGCGATACCACGACGAAATGGGCACTCTCCAGTACGGCGGGATAGTCATGCCAGGTTGCGATTTCCTCGAACGCGTCGGCGCCGATAATGAAGAATAACTGCGTACGGTCGTAGCCTCGTTCTTGAAGACGGGCCAGTGTGCGGGCCGTGTACGATGGGGCTTCGATGTCGAGTTCCAGACCACAGGCGGCGAGATAGGGCCACGTCTGGGCCGCCAGCTTGACCATGGCTAGTCGGTCGGCGTCGGTGGCACGCGCGGCTGACACCCGGTGGGGCGACACACCGGAGGGCAGCAAGAGCACCCGATCGAGTCCCAACGCGAGACGGGCCACCCTCGCCGTCTCCAGGTGCCCACGGTGAATCGGGTCGAACCGGCCGCCCAGGACCCCCGTACGTTCCTTGGTCATGCCGGCGATGCCACGTAGTCGTCGTCCGCCTCCTCGGGCTCAATCGACGCAGACTTGACCGCCTGGTATGCCGCCCAGATCGCCTCCAAGAGTGGACCGACGCCCTGTCCAGTGACCGCCGAGACTTCGAAGCAGTCCAGTCCGAGTGCCACGGCATGTTGCCGCAATCGTGCGAGTCGGGTGGGATCGTCGATCGCGTCGACCTTGTTCGCGGCGATGATCTGGTGCTTCGCGGCGAGTGGTGCATCACCCTCCGCCGCCACCCGGTCACGAAACAAGTCGAGTTCGCGCCGAATGACGTCGAAATCCTCGATCGGGTCACGCCCGGTGCTCGACGAGACGTCCACCATATGCACCAGGACTCGTGTGCGTTCCAGGTGTGCGAGGAAGCGGTCGCCCAGACCGTGGCCCTCGTGAGCGCCCTCGATGAGTCCCGGGACATCGGCCACGACAAAGCTCCGATCGTCGCTCAGGCTCACCACGCCGAGGTTGGGGCTCAGCGTCGTGAACGGATAGTTGGCGATCTTTGGCTTCGCGGCGGAGATTCTGGCAATCAGGGTCGACTTGCCGACGTTCGGGAATCCCACCAGTCCCACATCGGCCAGCAGCTTGAGCCGGAGATGCAGAAGACGAGTTTCCCCCGGGTACCCTTTCCCCACTCGCCGTGGCGCCTGATTGGTGGGACTGGCGAAATGCTGATTGCCTCGTCCACCGTCCCCTCCCTGCGCGACGACCACGCGTTGTCCATCCACGCGGAGGTCCGCGACCTGGACCTGCCTGTCATCTACCTGCTCGTACGCCACGGTGCCGACCGGTACCTTCAGCACTAGACTCTTCCCGCTTTTGCCCGTGCGGTTCGATCCCTCACCATGGGCGCCGCGGGTAGCCTTGTAGGACCGGTGGAAGCGGAACGCGACCAGTGTGTTGACGTGCGGGGTGGCAACGAGCACGACCGATCCCCCGGCGCCGCCATCACCCCCATCCGGCCCGCCCCGCGGGGCAGACTTCTCCCGATGGAAGCTGAGACAGCCACGCCCGCCGTCTCCGGAGGTTACGTGGATGTCGACTTCGTCGACGAACATGCTTGGTTGTCAGAGGAGTTGCGCCGCGCTCTTCAACGGAGGAGCGTCGTGCGGATCGTGGGTGGGATACGCTCCACCGGCCCTGCGCGGTTCACGGGTTCAGCTCTCGAGCGGTAGCACGCTGATAACGCGCCCGCGAGCGCCGTGGTCCTCGAAACGCACGCGGCCGCCGATTTTGGCGAACAGGGTGTCGTCCTTACCAAGACCGACGTTCAGTCCTGGTCGGAACACCGTCCCGCGTTGCCGTACGAGAATTGACCCGCCGGTCACCAGATTGCCGTCGAAGCGCTTCACGCCAAGACGCTGGGCGTTGCTGTCGCGCCCGTTTCGTGAGCTTCCCTGTCCCTTCTTGTGTGCCATGGCCGCCTCAGGTCGCGATGTCGGTGATACGGACGCGCGTCAAGTCGGTCCGGTGGCCCATCGTTCGCCGCATGCCCTTGCGGCGCTTGAACTTGAACACCCGAACCTTCGGTCCCCGGTGATGGGCGTCCACCACCCCAACGACGCGCGCACCACTGATCGCCGGACTTCCGGCGACCACAGACCCGTCGTCGCCGCTTACCAGCAGAACCTGGTCGAACGTCACCTCGGCGCCGGCGTCGGCTCCGAGTTTATCCACATCGATGTGTGTTCCCGGTTCCACCCTGAACTGGTGGCCGGCCGCTTGAATGATCGCGAACACGAATCTAGTCCTTCCCCGGGGGCGGGAGTCAAATACCCGCTTGCTGCGCTTGGCGCAAGGTTGCGTGGGGCCGGCGTCCTGCGTCGGACACTGGCACTCACCGGAGTCCTCTAGCGTACTCCCGCGTGCTCCCGTATGTAAAGCGATCTGGCTTGTCCGACGCTTGTGCGCCGATCGTCCAGGCAGGGCGGTGGGCGGCGCCTGGCCACCGGCATTACCGCAGGAGCGTGCGAGTGCCTCGGATACTCTGGTTGCTGAACGCGCCGAGCACCGACGGCAACAACCGGTCCATCAGTTCGAAATAGGATGAGAGCGCCGGCGTGTTCTGGCTGGCGTCGTACAGGATTTCCTCACGATGGCGTTCGCTGTAGACGGTGGCTCCGGTTTCGCCGTCGATAAAGATGAACTTGGGACTCAACACGAACCCACGACGGTCGCGGTAGGTGCGTTCTGGCGTCGTGCGGCGTCGTCCGAACGAGTCATACACCTCACGTTCGCGTGTAACCATGCCCGACTGCTGGTGGGGAGAGAAGTAGACGGTGCCGGTGAGGATGAGAGGATTCTGGTACTCCTCGCCCAGATCACGCCAGAAGCCGACGTTGGCGAAAATGGTCTCGTACGCTTCGAGCTCCTCTTCGCTCATCTGGTCGTCTTCGCCCAGCGGGTCGTCCTCGGCATTCTCGTCCGCATCCGCTTCGGCACCAGGGGCCACTGCGAAACCGTCTGGTACCGCCGGTGGTGCGTTGCGGGCGGATGAACGGATCTGTTCATCGGCAATGTCGAGGAGCGGCATCACGTCGGCATCGATCACTTCGAGCACAGAGTTCCGGCGCAGCTGGCTTCGCAGGAGTCGCGCCGTTTCCAGGTTGGCGTCGACGTCTTCGGAGCCTCCCGAGACGAACCCGGCAATGAGCACCCGCTGGAACTTCGAGATGTCCAGCTTTGGTGTCAGTGGGGTTTCGATGGGAATCTCGTAGTTGCCGGCGCTGCAACCGGCGACCAACGCGACACAGGCGACGCTACTGAGGATCTTCGCTGACACGGTCGCTCACTTCCAGGAACAGGTCGTAGTTCGTTTCGATGGTGACGTTGTTTGGATCGAGGTCGAGCGCGGTTTCGTAGGCCTCCAGAGCATCGTCCATCCGGCCTTCGTGTTCGTAGCCGATGCCGAGGTTGTTCCAGGCCGCGGCATAGGTCGGGTCGTACTCGACGGCGCGCTGAAAGCGGTAGACGGCCTCTCTCCATAGACCCCGTCTGGCGACCTCGTTGCCGAAGTCTACCTGCGCCCGCGCGTCGGACGCAGCGTCCGCGAGTGGGTGTGCACTTGCGCAGAGCAGCAGCAGGGCGAGGGCGACCAATATCTGTCGATTCATGAATTCCCCTGAACCACTATAGCCAGACGTCTCTCGGCTACGCAAGGGGTCTGCCACGTCGGCGCCGCGGCGGTCCGAACGACGTGACTGAGGGTAGGAAGCCTGGCGCGGCGTGGGCGATCCCATCACGGGAGCCGCTGTCGACCGTGGATGCATACTCGTGGAAGTTCGGGCACACCGGGTGCGGGTTGGCCGCGGTCGGTTGCCATCGTCGGGGACGGTCATGCCCCGGCGCTCGCCCGAGCGTCCAGCGTGGTATCTACCCTGCGGTGCGGTGTGCTTCAGTCCATTCTCGATCACCCGCTCCGTGTGTCCGCGTGGTGTCCATGGCCGGTTCCGCCTGGGGGCCGGGATGACGACTGGGTGGTGCTGGCAATGTTGTGTTGGCGTGGGCGTGGCCGAATGTCCATTGCCCGGTGGCTGGTCGACCCAGCCGGGGCCGCCCAATCAGGGAGGGACGCAGATGTCTCGCTCAGCCGGGTGCTGGCGAGGATCGATGCCAGCCTCGCGGCGCCCGACCGGCTGACTGATGCGTGAGCCGCCGCCAGGGCGGCGCTGCAGTCGGCGAGTGCGGCCGGCATGACCGTAGTGTCCTGGTCCCATAACCGATATCCCACGATGCTCGCTGCCATTCAGGACCCCTCGCCGGTGCTGTGGATACGGGGCCGGGTGGAGGCGCTGCACGCACCGGCGGTCGCCATCGTGGGCTTTCGCGCCGGCTCCGCCTATGCCCGGGAGGTGGGACGAGTGCTGGGATTCGCACTGGCGGCTTGGCCCACGGCGTCGACGTATCGGCGCATCAGGGAGCGCTCGCGGCCGAGGGGCGTACCGTGGCGGTGCTGGGCTCAAGTGTGGACATCGTGTACCCTCCCGAGCACACTGGTTTGGCGACCGACGTCGTCCGGCGCGGTGCCGTGGTCAGTGAGTTGCCGCCAGGCACGATGCCTAGACCATCGCACTTTACCCTGCGGAATCGTCTAATTAGCGGACTCTCGCGGGTCGTCGTCGAGGCGACCGAGCGGAGCGGCTCGCTGATTACGGCGCGGCTGGCGCTGGAACAAGGGCGCGAAGTCATGGCGGTTCCCGGCAACGCGTTGTCCGGTCGGAACCGAGGCGCGCACGCCTTGATCAAAGATGGGGCAAAGCTCGTGGAGACTGTGGACGATATCTTGGAAGAGATCGGTCCGGCGCCCGTCGAGGAGGGCCCGTCGTGTCCGGGTGCAGAAGACCCCGTGCTGCGATACCTGGCCCGCGGGGACAGCTACGATCTCGATGAATTGATCGCGCTGTCGGGTATCGACGGGCCTCGATTGTTGCCCCGGTTGCTTGAACACGAGTTCGCCGGGCGTCTGGCTCGGATAGCCGGTGGCCGCTTCAGTCGAGCCGCCGAGGGGGCGAGGCCCCGGGGCCTCGACCCGTGACCGCGAGCGGCAAACCGGGGACGACATAGGCGAGACGGGACTTCGCCGAGCCCCGCGCCGAACTGGGCACACGGCGTGGGGAAGGGTGGTAGGGTAGATCTCACTCGCCGGTGAGACCGGCGCATGTGAACCGTAGCAGCGCGGGCTTTGGCCCCGGGCTGCCAAGCCACACCGCAGCCGCAAGCAGAGGATAGGCATATGCCAAAGGCACTGGTTGTCGTGGAATCGCCGGCCAAGGCGAAGACCATCAACAAGTACCTCGGCCGAGACTTCAAAGTTGTCGCCTCGATGGGTCACATCCGAGATCTGCCCAAGAGCAAGCTCGGTGTCGATGTGGACGAAGGGTTCGCCCCGGACTACGAAGAGATTCCGGCTCGTAAGAAGGTCATCAAGGAGCTACGAGAGGCCGCCAAAGGGGCCGACACGATCTACGTCGCCACGGACCCTGATCGCGAAGGCGAGGCCATTGGCTGGCATCTGGCCTACGAGTTGGGGAAGGGGCGGAAGGTCGGGAGGTTGTTCTTCAATGAGATCACGAAGACGGCGGTCCTCAACGCGCTCAAGGAAGAGCGCACGATCGATCTGCAGATGGTCGATGCGCAGCAAGCGCGGCGCGTGCTCGACCGCCTGGTCGGATACAAGCTCAGCCCGTTGCTGTGGGACAAGGTCAGACGTGGACTGAGCGCCGGCCGGGTGCAGTCGGTCGCCCTTAAGCTTGTCTGCGATAGAGAGAACGACATCGATCAGTTCGTCTCCGAGGAATACTGGCATCTGTTCGCCAGGTTGGCAGGTCAGACACCGCCGGAGTTCGATGCCAAGGTCGTCAAGCGCGGCAAGCAGGCGCTGAAGGTGACCAATGAGGCGGAGTCCAAACAGGTCGTGTCCGACCTTGAGAGCGCCAGTTTCGTGGTTAGCGGCGTCGCCAAGAAGGAGCGAAAAAAACAGGCGCCACCTCCCTTCATTACCAGCAAGCTGCAGCAAGCTGCGCGGTTCCCGGTCAAGAAGACGATGATGATTGCGCAGCAACTGTATGAGGGCATCGACCTGCCAGATGAAGGGGCCATCGGTCTGATCACATACATGCGGACCGACTCCACCCGGGTGGCCGATCAGGCGATCACTGACGTACGGGCGCACATTGCCGAGCGGTATGGCAACCCGTTCGTGCCGGAGAAGGCGCGGTACTTCCGGAAGAAGGCGGACGCCCAAGACGCCCATGAAGCGATCCGGCCAACCGGGATGCAATACGACCCGGAGACCGTGCGCCCCCACCTGACGCGAGATCAATATTCGTTGTATCGACTCATCTGGAACCGGTTCGTCGCCTCGCAGATGGCACCCGCGCTGTTCGATGATACGACGTTGGAGGCCGAGGCCGGAGACTACCTGCTCCGCACCAAAGGCTCCATCCAAAAATTCGCTGGCTGGTTGACGCTCTATCAAGCGGAGACCCCCACCGAGGGAGAAGCGACGGGGGCGCCGGCGGCGTCCCCGGACGCGCCCGGGGAGGGAGATGACGGGGCCACGACGGATCTGCTCCCGACGCTAGCCGAGGGAGACCGCCTCGAGCTACGCACGCTCGACCCGCAGCAGAAGTTCACGCAGCCGCCACCCCGCTTCAGCGAGGCGACGCTGGTCAAAGAGCTGGAGGAGAACGGCATCGGTCGACCGAGCACCTACGCCTCCATCATCGGCGTACTCCAGACCCGCGAATACGCCGAGAAGGTCGAGGGACGGTTTCGCCCGACTCGCCTTGGTCGGCTGGTGGTTGACCTGCTCGCCAACAGCTTCAAGGACATTCTGGCCGTCGACTACACCCGGGGGCTCGAGGAGCAGCTCGACAAGATTGAAACCGGCGACGCGGACTACCGCACCATGCTCGGTAGTTTCTACGAGAAGTTCAGCGCCGATCTCGGGCACGCGGCCGAGACGATGCCGAATATCAAGGTGGAGGGACTACCCAGCGAGGAGGTGTGCGACAAGTGCGGGTCGCCGATGGTCATCAAGGTCGGGAAGTTCGGGGTGTTCCTGGCGTGCAGCGCCTATCCGGAGTGTTCCAATACGCGTGAGGTCGAGCCGGCCGACCAGCCCGTCGCCGATGAGGAGCCGGACGCCTGTGAGAACTGTGGGAAGCCGATGCTGGTCAAGCGTGGCCGCTTTGGCCAGTTCCTCGCCTGTTCCGCCTATCCGGAGTGCAAGACCACCCGAAAATTGATCGAGACGAAAGGCGGGCTGACCGCGGCCAAGCCTGACCAGATGCTCGATGAGAAGTGCCCGAAATGCGAGTCGAATCTGGTGGTCAAACAAGGTCGATTTGGGGAGTTTACGGCGTGCAGCAACTATCCGACGTGCAAGTACGTGAAGTTGAAGTCAACCGGGGTTACCTGCCCGAAGGACGGTGGCGATGTCGTCGAGCGCAAGTCGAAGCGTGGGCGGGTCTTCTACGGCTGTGACAACTATCCCAAGTGCGACTTCACGCTGTGGAACCGTCCGCTCGCCGAGGTGTGTCCGACCTGTGGCGCGCCCTATCTCGTCGAGAAGTCTACCAAGCGGTGGGGGCATCAGGTGCTGTGCGACAACGAGGACTGCGACTACTCGCGCACCGAGGCAGCCGCGTCGGCCTGAACCACGCCGCACCCCCTGCCGTAACGGCGCGCACCTGCGCGCCCGCGAGGAGGAAGCGGCGCGGGGCGTTGGGGCCCCCGCAAGCGACGAGCCGGGGTTTGGGGCAGAGCCCCAGTAAAAACGACATGATTCACATCATCGGTGGTGGGCTCGCTGGCAGCGAGGCGGCCTGGCAGGCGTCCTCACGCGGCGTGCCGGTCACGTTGTACGAAATGCGCCCCGACCGGCCCACACCGGTCCACCAAACCGACCAGCTCGCCGAGCTGGTGTGCAGTAACTCGTTTCGCGCCGACAAGCTGGAGAACGCCGTCGGTCTGCTCAAGGCCGAGATGCGCCGATTGGGCTCGCTGGTGATGCGGATCGCCGACGTGACCCGCGTGCCGGCGGGGGGCGCGCTCGCCGTTGACCGTGGGCGGTTCTCCGAGGCCATCACCTCGACGCTCCGAGATGCTCCGCTGGTGACCATCGAGCGAACGGAAGTCCCGGATCTGTCGGCAGCCGGCAATGTGCGGGAACCGGTCATCGTCGCCACCGGGCCGCTGACGTCTCCCAGTTTGTCCGCCGCTGTGGCGGCGTTGGTTGGTCGCGAGCATCTCTACTTTTACGACGCGATCAGTCCTATCGTGCTGGCCGAGAGCGTGGATCCGGCGATCGTGTTCCGGGCGTCCCGCTGGGGTCGCGACACCGCGGTGTCGGCGACGGACGACGAGCAGCCTGGGGTTCGGTGCGCCGTCGATACCCAGGGCGCGGGCGACTACCTGAATTGCCCCATGACGGCGGTCGAGTACCGGCGCTTCTATGACGCGCTCGTCGGGGCTGAACTGGCGACGGTGCACGAGATCGATCGTCAGCGTTTCTTCGAGGGGTGCCTGCCGATCGAGGTCATGGCTCGGCGTGGCGAAGATACGCTGCGTTTCGGTCCGATGAAGCCCGTTGGACTCACCGATCCCCGTACGGGGCGGCGCCCATACGCCGTCGTACAGTTGAGACAGGACACGCTCGCCGGCGACCACTTCAGTCTGGTCGGTTTTCAGACCCAGCTCAAGTGGGGAGAACAGGCGCGGGTCTTGCGGCTGATACCGGGTCTGGAAAGGGCGGAGTTCGTTCGGTTTGGTATGATCCACCGGAACACCTACATCAACGGCCCGTCGGCGTTGCATCCGACCTGGCAGTGCAGACAGGACCCATCGGTGTTGTTTGCCGGTCAGATTTCCGGGGTGGAAGGGTATGTCGAGTCGGCGGCGAGCGGATTGGTCGCCGGACTCAATGCAGCGTCGCTCGCACAAGGAGAGCTTCCGCAGGCGCCGCCACGCGAAACCGCCATCGGCGCCCTCGGCCACTACGTTTCCCACGCCAACCCCAGCAATTACCAGCCGTCGAACATTGCATTCGGGCTGATTCCGGTCGTACAGGGGGCGCCGCGTCGTCGCGCCGACCGTCGTCGCGCCGTCGCCGAGCGCGCATTGTCCCGAATCGACGCGTGGCGGGCGACGCTGCCGGAAGCCAGCCCAGCGAACCACACTCATGCGAACACACGTGCGCTGCTTTCTTGAGTACCTGCAGCTCAACCGGAACGCGTCTCCGCGCACGGTTCGCGCCTACGACAGCGATCTACGGCAGTTTGTGAGCTTTCTGGAGCGCCACTTCGAGCGTCCAGCCGACCAGATCACGCCCCGTGAGGTCGATCACCATGCCATCCGCAGATTCATGGCCGAGCTCTACGACCGCGGGAATGCACGGGCGTCCTCGGCTCGGCGGTTGGCCGCCATCCGGTCGTTTGGCCGCTATCTGCGGCGTGAGCAGCTTATTGATCAGGAACCGGGCGCGATGGTCGCGACACCCAAGCAGGAGCGAAAAATGCCGGCCCGGCTCGAAATATCGGAGGTGGAGGCGTTGCTCGCCGGGCCCGACTCGACGACGCCGTTGGGACGGCGAGATCGTGCGATTCTCGAGCTGTTCTACGCGTCCGGACTTCGACTCAGCGAGCTCGTCGGGTTGGACCTGGAAGACGTCAATCTGAGCAGCCGGTTGGTGCGTGTGTGTGGGAAGGGCGGCAAGGAGCGCATCGTGCCGTTCCATCGCGACGCGGGTGGTGCGCTCCTGGTCTACTTCGGCGACCGGGAGGCGCTCGTGCGACGGGCTCCCGCGTCCGGCGAGGCCCCGCACGGTGGGCGGAGGGCGAATGCCGATCCGTTGTTCGTGAACTACAAGGGCGGCCGTCTGTCCGCCAGAAGCGTCCACCGCCTGGTGCGCCGATACGTCTCGGCGACGAGCGCGCGGCTGGGGATCAGTCCGCATGCCTTGCGGCACTCCTTTGCCACCCATCTGCTCGAGCGTGGGGCCGACCTCCGGGCCATTCAAGAGTTACTCGGGCACACCCGACTGAGCACAACCCAGCGATACACCCATGTCAGTACCGCGCAGCTGATGTCGCTCTACAAGAAGAGCCACCCCCGCGCCTAGGGGGTTTCCAGGCGAGGGATTTGTTTTGGTGGCGTTGCTTCGTCCTCTTTCAGACGGGGCTGCGCCCCGAACCCCACGCGGCGGCTCCGCGGGGACCCCGCGTGCCCCACTCCGCCGCCGCGGGGCGCGCATTGTTGCGCGCCTTCACCTTGCCAGCGCGTCAGACGCGCGGGGTGGAGCCTCGGGCAGGAAACGGCGGTTCCATCGTCGTTCCTCTATGACCCCGGAGAGGCCCGCTCCCGCGGCCAGCGCGCCGCCGCCGTACTTCGAGGGCCTTGTTGATCTTGAACTCCATCTCCTCGATATCGAACGGCTTCTGCACGTAGTCGAAGGCGCCGACGCGCATCGCTTCGACCGCCGTCTGGCTGGATGGACCCGAACGCGGTCATTGGTTGCAGCGCCTTCGCCGTGCGGGGTCGAGGGACTCTCAAGGGGTACAAAGGCTGTGCCAAACAGAAGATATGAAGAGCCTTACGGATTTCAAGATTGTGATTCCTGGTCTCCAACAACCTGCTGGAGCGCCTCCCACTGCCCCATGAGGTCGCCGACGTCCCACATGAGTTTCTCATAGCGGGCGATCACAGGCTGTGCCGCCGCCCGGTCGTCGTAGAAGCCGGGCGCGGCCATCGCGCCCTCGACGTCTTTGATTTCTCGCTCGCGGTCCGCGATGCGTCGCTCGAGTTCGTCGATCCGTTTGCGCCGGGCCGATTGCGTCCGTTGGCGACGGCGATCATCCTGTTGCCGCCGGCGCCGCTCCTCGCGCTTGGCGTGGCCGCCGGGCGTCTTCGCGGCAGGCGTGTTCCTGCGCGCCGGTGTCCGGGTGCGTGCCGACGCCGGGGACTGACGCGGCGCCGTGTTGGGCATGTCGGCGGGGTTGTCCGCCGACTCTGCGGCTCGCTGGGTCTTGCTCCAGCGGAATTCTTCGTAGGTCCCCGGATATCGATTCGCCTCGCCGTGACCCACTTCAATGATGGATGTCGCCAACTGCTCCACAAAGTATCGATCGTGGGACACGAAGATCAGGGTGCCCTTGAAGGCTTTGAGGGCGTCCAGCAGGACGTTGGTCGAATCGATGTCGAGGTGGTTTGTGGGCTCGTCCAGCAACAAGGTGTTGGAGGGCTGGAGCAGCATGCGGGCCACCGCCAGCCTGGTACGTTCACCGCCGGACAGGACCGAGACGGGCTTGTGGATATCGTCGCCTGAGAACAAGAAGCCGCCGAGAATGTTGCGGATCGACGGCAGCATGTCGGTCGAAGAACTGGCGCCGAGCGTGTCGTAGACCGTCAGCTTCGGGTCGAGGCGTGTGGCCTCATCCTGCGCAAAATACTGGGCGACCAGGTTGTGGCCTTCAATCCGGTCGCCCGCGTCCGGTGGCTCGGTTCCGGACAGCATGCGCATCAAGGTGGACTTGCCGGCGCCGTTCGGGCCGACGATGGCGATCCGGTCGCCGCGCTCGACATGCGCGTCCACCCCATCGAGCACGACCGTGGTCCCGTAGGTCTTTCGAATTTCCCGAAGCTCGAGCGCGAGTCGCCCACTGCGTCGGCAATCGGGAAACGAGAAATGCACCCGCTTGGGCGCGACGGGTACCTCGATCGGGACGATCTTCTCGAGCATCTTGACCCGGCTTTGCACCTGCGCAGCTTTGGTGGCCTGGTACCGGAACCGATCGATGAACATCCGCACCCGAGCGATTTCTTCATCCTGCCGTCGCTTCTGTTCCAGCAAGGCGGCAATCCGGGCATCGCGCGCGACCAGATACTCCGAGTAGGTGCCGGTGTAGGGGGTCAACGTCCGCAAGCCCACCTCGGCGATCCGAGTGACCACGCGATCCATGAAATACCGGTCATGTGACACCAGAATGAGGGCGTGGGGATACTCGGTCAGAAAGTCCTCGAGCCAGTTGCGGGCCTCAAGGTCTAGATGATTGGTCGGTTCGTCCAGCAGCAGCACGTGCGGCTGCCGCAGAATCAGCGTCGCCAGTGCGATCCGCATTTGCCAGCCGCCGGAGAACGTGTCGGTCGTCTGGGTGAACTGATCGGGTGTGAAACCGAGGCCTTCCAGCACGCCGTTGACCCTGAGATCGATCGTGTAGCCGTCCTCATCACGGAAGCGGTGCTGCAGGTCACTGTACCGCTCGAGCATCGCCTCCTGCTCTTCGCGCGACCCCTGACCGTTGGCGAGTTGTCCTTCGATCTCGTGCATGGCCTGCTTGACCTCCAGCAACGGCTGGAAGGCGGTGCTGACCTCGTCGAGCAATGACCGGCCGGAGTGAGAGAGACCGTCCTGCGGGAGATACCCGACAGTGGTCGCGCTGTGTTTGGTGATACTGCCGCTGTCGGCCTCGTCGAGGCCTGCCACGAGGCGCAGGAGGGTGGTCTTGCCGGCTCCGTTCGGACCGCACAGTCCTACTCGGTCGCCGCCGGCAATTTGCCAATTGACGTTTTCGAACAGCAGGTGGTCGCCGAAGCCCTTGGTGAGCGACGAGAGTTGGAGCATGCCCGCGTGAAACTACCGTGTTGTGGCCGTGGTTTTTCGGAGTGCGATCGGATGGTCGCTGAAGAACGGAGACGACACTACTCGCCGAGCGCCCGTGCCGCGACTGCCAACACCTTTGGCACCTTGACCGGTTTGGTGAGATAACCCGAAACGCCAAGGTTGGCGGCGTCGATATCGGTCTTGCGAAAACGCCACTGCCGGCCCACCCGGACCGCAGGGGTTTTGGCAGCTTTGATCCGTCGGACGGTCCGCGGATTGACCTGCAGATACTCCAGAACCTCGTCGGTGGTCAGAAACATTTCGTCTATCATGACAGCGACAATGCGCTGACGGCTAGAGTACCACTTTTGACGGACGCGAGCCATTTTTCGGTACGGATCGGACGCGAGGTGTTTTTCGAAGACCACTTCGCGCGACCCGGCGTCTAATCAGCGGTGTAGGGGCTCTTATCCGTAGGCGTGGGGCACGGGGTTGGGCTGGATCGGATCACACGCCGACAGAACACGCCAGAGAACGGACGATGCGCATTTACTCGGCTTGTCACCATGACCGCAGTGCGAACGGCGTTCGGTATGCAAAGAACTGACGAAGAACTCGTCGCGCTCGCCACCGCCGGCGACTCCGAGAGCTTCAATCAACTGGTCGGTCGCTGGGAGCGGCAGATCTACGCCTTGGCGTATCGGGTGATCGGCCGCGAAGAGGAGGCCAGGGACATATGCCAGGAAACGTTTCTTCGCGCGTTTCGGGGGATCAAAGCGTTCAAGCGGCAGGCAAAGTTCTCCTCCTGGTTGTATCGGATCGCGCTGAATCTGTGTCGGGACTGGATGAGGCGGAAACGACGAACGGCGATCATGACCCCGCTCGATACCGACGGCGAACCGTCGCTGCCAGATCTGTCCGTCGAGACGGCCGAGGCCCGGATGGTTCGACGCGACCTCGGACGGCTGATGACGGAGGCGATGGCGACGCTGTCCGAGGAGCAACGCACGACCGTCGTGTTGAAGGAGTATCACGGCCTCACGTTCCAGGAAATTGCCGATCTGCAGAGCAGCCCACTGAGCACGGTGAAGACCCGGCTCTACCAGGGGCTCAGCAGGCTGCGCCGGCAACTACAGCGGAAGGGCGTGCACGGGGCAGCCATGATCAGCGCCGTGCCGGCAACGTCTCTGATGGCGAGAAGCCATCGTAAAGTGGTGAATCTAGATCGATGACCGACAACAGCTGTATCGAGCAGGAGGCACTGGTCGACTACCTCTATGGCGAGGCTGACGACCAGACCCGTCAGCGAATTGAGACTCACGCGCGCAGTTGCGCACAGTGCGCCGACGAAATCGGTGCACTGCGAGAGGTGCGTGGGACGCTCGAGACGTGGAGCCCGCCCCAAGCCGCACTGGGGTTTCGGGTGGTGTCGGCCACAGAGCAAGATGAGGCCGACGTGGGAACAGCATGGACGGCGGTGTCCAGGTGGGGCTGGTTGCGGCGTATGCCGGAATGGGGTTTGGCGGCGGCGGCGGTGCTCCTGCTGGCCACAGCGGTCGTCATCGCGAGACCGGAAGTGCAGATCGGTCAGGGTGGGATGGTCGTGCGTATCGGATGGACCGATGCGATGACCTCCCCCGCACCAACCGTCGCCGATGCTCCGTCGGGGCAGGAGTTGGCGGCATCAGGTACGGCATCCGATGATGACCCGCGTCGTGACCCGCAACCGGTGCGTGGTACCCCGGTCGGCACGGGCGGCGGGTCGCCTGGACGGCCGCCCGGGCTGGGTGACACCGCGCCCGGTCCGACGCCCGGTTCGACGAATGATGCGTGGGTGCAGGGTGTGCGTCAGATGATTCTCGAGAGCGAGCGGCGCCAGAATCGAGCGCTCGTGACCGAAATGGAGCAGCTTGAGCAGCAGCTGGCCAACCGCCGTCTGGCCGATCTAGCGGAGCTGGAGCGGTTGTTCACCGAACTCGGAGACGGCGACGCCGAGCTCGTTCGGCGACGGATGCTGGATTACATGCGTCGGCTCTCGTCACGCTGAGGTTGAGGGACGGACCGGCGCGAGGTTGCCATCCTCCGCCAGGTATTTGTGGACGTGAGGCCCTGCGGTACAATTTGCCTATGACCCTCAGCCTTCGTCTCATCGCGCTGTGTGGCGTGCTGGCTGCGGTCGGCTGCGCGTCCCCCCTTGACGTACCCGCCTCGCTGGAAGTGACGCAGCTGTCAAGCGGCTGGTTCGACGCCGGCCTCGACTCGCTCGGGCGCAACAAGATTGTGCCGGTCGTATCGTTTCGCCTCGAAAACGAAACGTCGAAAGAGCTGGGCTATCTTCAAATCAACGCGGTGTTTCGCCGCGAGGGCGAGAACGAAGGGTGGGGCACCAAGTTCGTCAGAGTAGTAGGCACGGAAGGGATCCCCCCGGGCGCGGCCTCGGAGCTGCTAACGCTCGACTCGAGCCGTGGGTACACCGGCGAGCAGTCCCAGTCGGAGATGCTGGGGCATCGTGATTTTGTCGACGTTAAGATGGACCTGTACATCAAGCACCGGGCCCAACAGTGGGCATTGCTTGACACCCTGGATGTCGACCGGCAGTTCCTGATTCGGTAACGCAACGCCCGAACCGCCCCGCCTGCGTGGCTTCTTCCACTGTTTCCTCCCCCACGACGTCTATGGTTGGGCTCGATCGTCGTCTTGGACCACTCGATGGCGCCGCCATCGTTGTGTCCAATGTCATCGGCGGCGGCATTTTTCTCGTGCCGGCGTTCGTCGCCCAGTCCGTGACCCATCCTTGGGCAATGCTCGCCGTCTGGGCGTCGGGGGGCGCACTCGCCTTCGCGGGGGCGATGGCCTATGCGGAGCTCTCCGCGCTGAGACCGCGGGCCGGCGGCGAGTACGTGTATCTGCGCGAAGCGTTCGGCCCGTTGGCCGGGTTCTTGACCGGTTGGACCTCGTTTGTCGCCGGATTCAGCGGGGCGATCGCCGCCAGCGCCGTCGGACTAACCAGCTATCTCAGCCGGTTCGTCCCCGCCGCCGGCGACGCGACACCGTTCTTCACCCTGCCGCTGGGCCCGTTCCGGATGGTGGTGTCGCCTCAGGCGGTCGCGGCCATCGCGGTGATCGTCCTGCTCTCGGTCGTTCACATTCTTGGGCTCGGCCCGGGACGCATCGTACAGAACTTGCTCGCTGGCGCGAAAGTCGCGGTGCTGGTGGCGTTCGTCGCGCTGGGTTTCGGGGTCGGCCAAGGCGACCTGGCACACTTTGCAGCCGGCGGGTTGGTGTCGCCCGCGCTCTGGGTGTTGGCGCTCATCCCCGTGATGTTCAGCTATTCGGGCTGGAACGCCGCCGCGTATGTCGCCGAGGAGATGAGAGACCCGGGGCGCAATGTGCCGTTGGCTCTCGGTCTCGGCACCATTGTCGTGGTGGCCATCTACCTGCTGTTGAACGCGCTGTACGTCTACGCGCTTCCGGTGGCGGAGTTCGCCACGATCGACGTGCGGGTCGTCGACGCGGCAGCCGACCGCCTCTTCGGGCCGGCCATTGCCGGGCCGTTCGCCGCCGCTTCGGTGACGATGATCGCGGCCAGTATCAGCGCGATGGTGATGGCCGGACCGCGCGTCTACTACGCCATGGCTCGCGACGGGCAGTTCCCCGCATTCGCGGCGCGGGTCCATCCGAGATATCGCACCCCGTCGCTGGCGATCGCGGCGCAGGGGGTCTGGGCCAGCCTCCTCGTGCTGTCCGGGCGCTTCGATCAGCTCGTCGAGTACACCGGTTTTGCCGTCGTGCTGTTTGCCGGCATCGCGGTCGCGTCGTTGTTCGTATTGCGTCGCCGGTTTCCGGATGAGCCCCGGCCATTCCGCGCATGGGGTTATCCCGTGGCCCCGTTCATCTTCGCGGCCGCCAGCCTCCTCATTGTCCTGAACGCGCTGTGGCGCAGCCCCGCGACCTCCGGGGCCGGGCTGCTCGTGGTCCTGGCCGGTCTTCCGGTCTATGTGCTCATGCGCCGGGCCCGCGATTGAGCTAAGGACCCGATTAGAAACAAGTTGATCATTCTGACCACCGATGCATCCCGTCCGGCTACGTTGTTCGTCGCTCACATACTTCCGGTATGTGCACTCCTCACGCCTTGCCGGACGGGCGCCTCGACGTCCAGAATGATCAACTTGTTCCTGATCGGGTCCTTGGGCTCGCCGTGGTACGCTCCCCAGATGATCAGAAGTACGACCGTCTTGTCTGTGCGTCACAACGGAGTGGCGGTGATGGCCGGCGACGGGCAAGTTACCTTCGGCGATACGGTGGTGAAGGCCGGGGCCAAGAAGATCCGTCGCCTGTACAACGACAAGATTCTGGCGGGCTTCGCCGGCTCCGCCGCTGACTCGTTCGCGTTGTGCTCCCGGTTCGAGTCGAAGCTCGAACAGTATCGCGGCAACCTCGAACGCTCGGCGGTCGAACTGGCGAAGGACTGGCGGACTGACCGCCTACTCCGTCGACTCGAAGCGATGCTACTGGTCATGGATGCCGACTCGACGTTTCTCCTGTCGGGCACGGGCGACCTGATCGAGCCGGACGATGGAATCGCGGCCATCGGTTCCGGTGGCGCCTACGCGTTGTCGGCCGCGAAAGCACTGGCGCGGCATACTGAGCTCGATGCCAGGGCGGTCGCCGAGCAGGCCATGGGGATCGCCGCGTCCATTTGCATTTACACGAACGCCAGTGTCACGATCGAGTCCTTGTAGCAGACGGATCGACGTGGCCAGCCCAGCGGCTCGCCTTTCCGACTAAGCCCGCGTTCCGCCACCCGCGATGCCCATCTATCTTCCGGAGTCGACCGACGCGCTCGGGTCCGCGCTCGCGGCCGGCCAGGCCGAGCCCTCCATCGAAGCCCTGACGCCACGTGAAATCGTGGCCGAGCTCGACAAATACGTCATCTCGCAGGCGAAGGCGAAGCGGGCGGTGGCCATCGCACTGCGGAACCGGATGCGGCGCCAGCAACTCTCGCCGGAACTGGCGGAAGAGGTGGCGCCGAAAAACATCCTCATGATCGGACCTACCGGCGTCGGCAAGACCGAGATCGCCCGTCGGCTCGCGCGCCTGGCGCAGTCGCCGTTCATCAAGGTGGAAGCCTCGAAGTTCACCGAGGTCGGCTACGTCGGGCGCGACGTCGAGTCAATGGTGCGTGACCTGGTCGAGCTCGCCGTGGAGATGCTGCGGGAGGAACGGCTTGTCGAGGTGCGCTTGAAGGCCCGCGAGAACGCGGAGGCGCGTCTGCTCGACCTGTTGCTGCCTCCGTTGCCGCCTTCCGTCAAGGACAACGATTTAGGACCCGCGAGTGATCACCATCAGCGCACCCGCGCTCGGTTGCGGACGCAACTGGCCGAGGGGCGGCTGGACGAACGTGAGGTCGATGTCGACGTGCCCCAGAAGGGGTTCCCATCATTCGAGGTAATCTCCGGCAACTCGGTCGAGGAGATCGACATCAACGTCAAGGACATGTTGCCGGGTCTCTTTCAGGGACGATCGCGTAAACGCCGGGTCAAGGTGCCGGAGGCGCTCGACCATCTGGTGTCGGAGGAAGAGCAGAAACTGGTGGATGTCGACAGTGTCCGGAAAGATGCGGTGGAGCGCGTTGAACAGGCCGGTATTATCTTTATTGACGAAATCGACAAGGTGACGGGTAGAGAGGGAGGTCAGGGCCCGGACGTGAGCCGCGAAGGCGTGCAGCGCGACATTCTCCCGATCGTCGAGGGCACCACCGTGAACACCAAACACGGCATGGTCCGCACCGACCACATTCTGTTCATCGCGGCCGGCGCGTTTCACGTCGCCAAACCGTCCGATCTCATCCCGGAGCTGCAAGGCCGTTTTCCGATCCGCGTGGAACTGGACGCGCTGGAGACGGGCGACTTTGTGCGGATCTTGACCGAGCCGCGCGGCTCTCTCGTGAAACAGTACACGGCGCTGCTCGCGACAGAGGAGGTCACGCTGACGTTCGAACCCGATGCGGTGAATCGGCTGGCCGAATTCGCCACCCTGGTCAACGAGCGGTCAGAGAACATTGGCGCCCGTCGTCTCCACACCATCATGGAAAAGTTGCTGGACGAGGTTTCGTTCAACGCACCAGACCTCGATGAAAAGACGATCCGGATCGACGCGGCGTACGTCGACGACATGCTGGCCGATATCGTTAGCGACGAAGACCTCTCCCGTTACATCCTGTGATTCTGTCCCGCCGTTCCACGACGCTGTTTGTCATCGGTCTCACCATGCTGGCGCCGCTCGGCTGCGGTAAGAAGGGCCCACCCCTGGCGCCGTTTGTTCGGGTGCCGTCGCTGATGACCGATCTGGTGATCCAACGGATAGACGACGAGGTCTGGGTCGGTTTCTCGTTGCCGACCCAGAATCAAGACGGGACCCAGCCGGCGGATCTGGAGCGGGTCGACATCTACGCGATGACGGTCCAACCCCACATTCCCGCCGACCGGAGGCTGGAGCTTGAAGAATTTCAGGAAGAGGCCACCCTGGTGACGTCGACCGAGGTGGCGCCACCGCCGGCGACGGCGGCCGAGGAGTCGGTCGATCCGGCTCCAGACCTTCGTCCCCAGCAGGGATTCCCAGTCGCGTTCTCTGAAATGATCACGGCGGCTCTGCTGGTTCCGGTTGACCCATGGGACGAAGAGCGTCGCGAGCGCGAACGGGAGGAGGAGAGGGAGAAAGAGGATGACGGGCCGCAGAAGCCAGTCAAGGTTCCCCTCATGACGCCGCCGTTACCGGGTCCACTGGAGCGCCGGTATGCCGTGGTCGGGGTGTCGAGCGAGGGACACGAATCTGAGCCGGTCATGCGTATCGCGGTGCCGCTCGTAACGCCGCCATACGCGCCGCCGACACCCGTCGTGACCTACGACGAGGAGGTCGCGACGGTCGTCTGGGAGTTGCCTGTCGGGGTACGTCGCAGTGTTCAGATCACGGCGGCGCCCGGCGCGGGGTCGGGCGTCGGGGCGACGATCCAATCCGCTCCGGTGACCGCTCCTGCCGCTGCGTCGCCGCCAGCCGGGATACCTGGCGCGCCGGCCGCCGGTGCCCCCGTGGTCGGTGCGCCGCCCGCCCCACCCGGCACGCTGCCGATCGTCCCGGAGCCGGTCTCCGTGACCCCACCGCCACCGCCGCCGCTTCCGCCTCCACTCCCATCGACGCCGATCGTCGAGTGGCCGCAGGCCTCGCGGTATGAACTGTTCGAGATCGTAGAGGCGGCCGAGGGGCCGCTCGTCATGCCCCGGCCGCTCCACTTGCTTCCGCTGGCCGCCCCGACCTATCCGGACAAGCGGGTGGAATTCGGGGTCGAGCGCTGCTACGCGGTGGTGACGCTGGACGTCGTGTCGGAGCTCGAGATCCGCAGCGCCTTCTCAGCGCCGACCTGCGTGACGTTCCTGGATACCTTTGCCCCGGCGGCGCCGACCGGATTGAACGCGGTCGGCAGCGAAGGCGCGGTCAGTCTGAGCTGGGAACCGAACGAGGAGGAGGATCTGGTTGGATACCTGGTCTTGCGTGGTGTCGCGCCAGGTGAGACACTGCTGCCGCTTACGACCGAGGCGGTGCGTGAGAGCACTTACCGGGACAACACGGCTCTGCCAGGTGTGCGGTATGTCTATACCGTGCAGGCGGTCGACGACGCGGTGCCGCCCAACATCAGCCTCGCCTCGGAGACTTTCGACGCGACGGCGCGCTGACACACTGTCGCACGAGTTGAACCACGCCCCCGAATCACGCCATGGACCCGCTCTATCGAATTGACTACCGGGGCGCCCCGCGACACGCGCTTCGCCGCCACGACGGCTGGCGTCTGCTTGACGGTGATCCGTTCGGCGCGCATACGGTCGGCGCGGCACTGGACACGGATTCGCCCCGTCTGCTCGCGCCCGTCATCCCGTCCAAGATTGTGGCCGTCGGTTTGAACTACAAGGATCACGCGGCCGAAATGAACAAGGCGCTGCCGGAGGAGCCGCTCATTTTCTTGAAGCCGTCGACGGCGGTGATCGGCACGGGCGTCCCCATCGTGATCCCATCCGGAGCTGGGCGGGTCGACTACGAAGCGGAGGTAGGCGTCGTGATCGGCAAGACCGCTCGTCACGTGCCGGCGGCGCGCGTCCATGAGTACGTGCTGGGGTTGACCTGTGTCAACGACGTGACCGACCGTGATCTGCAACGACGTGATGTCCAGTACACCCGTGCCAAGGGGTTCGACTCGTTCGCTCCCCTCGGGCCCTGCATCGTGTCGGGCGACCTCGATCGACCGATTCGGGTGGAGTCCCGGGTCAACGGTGAGACGCGTCAGCAGTCGAGTACCCGGGAGCTAATTTTTTCGATCCGAGACTTGGTCGAGTTCGTGACGCGGGTCATGACACTGCTGCCCGGCGACATCATTTCCACCGGCACCCCCCCCGGAGTGGGACCGCTCGTGCCGGGCGATGAGGTCGTCGTGGCGATCGAAGGGGTCGGCGAACTCGTGAACGAGGTGGTGGCGGCTCCGTAGTCGTGCCACTGTTACCCGCGCCGCCCGTCGTCGCGACCGGGCGCCGTGCTGGGAATCCGTGCGCCGGATTTCTGAGTCAGGACACATCCTCATGAAGCTGTTTGTCGATTCGGCCAACCTGGACGAGATTGAGGCGCTCACACCGCTGGGCATCGTAGACGGCGTCACCACGAATCCGTCGTTGCTGGCGAAAGTGGGGGACGATCCTCGCGCCGTCCTGAAACGCATCTGCGACCTCGTGCAGGGACCGGTGAGCGCGGAGGTCGTCGCCACCGCGTATGACGGAATGGTCAGTGAGGGTCGCGAATTGGCCGCCATCGACCCGCACATCGTGGTCAAGGTGCCGTTCGGGAGGGCCGGCGTCCGCGCCTGCCACACCCTGGCCGGCGAAGACATCCGGGTCAACGTCACGCTGATCTTCTCCGCGGCGCAAGCCTTGCTGGCCGCCAAGGTAGGGGCCACGTTCGTGAGTCCGTTCGTCGGCCGGCTTGACGATATCGGCACGTCAGGCATGGAGCTGATCCGGCAGTGCGTGGAGATCTTCGAGAATTTTCAGTTTCCGACCGAGGTGCTGGTCGCCAGCATTCGCGGGCCGATGCACTTCATCGAATCCGCCCGGCTGGGGGCCGACATCTGTACCTGTCCGCCGAAGGCGATCGATGCGCTGTTCAACCATCCCCTGACCGACATCGGACTTAAGAAATTTCTCGACGACTGGGCCAAGTCTCAGTCGTCGGCGGGGTAGCGGATCGTGGACCCACACGTCTTCGAGAACGGCTGATCGGCATCAGTATGGACAAGTACAAGCAACTCGAGGAATTCGAGCGGCAGGCAGAGCTGGGCGGCGGTGAGGCGCGCCTGGAACGGCAGCATGCGGCCGGGAAGCTCACCGCGCGGGAACGGATCGACCTGTTTTTCGACCCCGGCACGTTTCAGGAAGTGGACAAGCTCGTGACCCACCGATGCCGCGATTTCGGAATGGCCGAGCAGGTCGTGCCGGGTGACGGTGTCGTGGCTGGACGCGGCCGCGTCGAGGGCCGGCTCGCGTACGCCTTCGCGCAGGACTTCACCGTCTTCGGCGGGTCGTTGTCCGAAACCAATGCCGCCAAGATTGTCAAAGTCATGGACCTGGCAATGGAGTCTGGCGTCCCGGTCGTCGGGTTGAACGATTCCGGCGGCGCGCGGATTCAGGAGGGCGTGCTGTCGCTCGGCGGGTACGCGGACATTTTCTTGAGGAACACCCTGGCCTCGGGCGTCGTGCCCCAGATCTCGGCCATCATGGGACCGTGCGCCGGGGGGGCGGTCTACTCCCCCGCCATCACCGACTTCACCGTGATGGTGGACAAGACCAGCTACATGTTCATCACCGGGCCGGAGGTCATCAAGACGGTCACCCTCGAGGACGTCACCAAAGAAGAGCTTGGCGGGGCGATGACCCACAACGCCAAGAGTGGGGTCGCGCACTTCCTCGTGCCTGACGACCAGGAGTGCCTCGCGCTGATTCGCGCGCTGCTTGGCTATCTGCCCGCGAACAACCTCGACGACGCTCCTCTGGGGGCGGATACCGATCCGATCGACCGGGAGGTCGTGGCGCTGGACGACCTGATACCACAGAATCCGAACCAGCCGTACGACATGCGCGATGTCATCCGCCGTATCGTCGACCAGGGTGACTGGCTCGAGGTGCACGAGCATTTCGCTCGGAACATCCTGATCGGCTTTGCGCGGCTCGGCGGGCAGTCGGTCGGCATCGTCGCCAACCAGCCGGCCCATCTCGCCGGCACGCTCGACATCGACGCGTCGGTCAAGGCCGCGCGCTTCGTGCGCTTCTGCGACGCGTTCAACATTCCGTTGGTGACACTGGAGGATGTGCCCGGTTTTCTGCCCGGCACCAAACAGGAGTTCGGCGGCATCATCCGGCATGGGGCGAAGCTGCTCTTCGCCTTTGCCGAGGCCACGGTGCCCAAGGTGACCGTGATCACTCGCAAAGCCTATGGCGGCGCGTACTGCGTGATGGCGAGCAAGCACATCCGCACCGATGTGAACCTCGCCTGGCCGACGGCCGAGATCGCCGTCATGGGGCCGGAGGGCGCGGTCAACATCCTCTATCGCCGCGAACTCGAAGCGGCCGACGACCCGGAGATGCTGCGGACCGAGAAGATCGTCGAGTTCAAGGAGAAGCTGGCAAATCCGTTCGTGGCTGCCGGTCGGGGCTTCATCGACGAGGTCATTCAGCCACGTCACACCCGAACGAAGCTGATCGCCGCGTTGCGGAGCCTGGCCGGCAAGCGCGCCAAGAACCCACCGAAGAAGCACGGCAACATCCCCCTCTAGGGGTTTTCCTGCCGAGGCGTCCGCCTGGACGGCGTTGCTTCGTCGGTCACATGCCGCCTGCATGCTCCCTCCTTGCGCCTTGCCAGANGAACGCCTTGGCAGGAAGACCGTACAACGTTGCGTCTGGGCGGGCTGGGCGGGGTTGCCTCCGTCGTTTTTGGACGGGGCTGCGCGGGGNTGCTTCTGCGTTTCCTAGACGCGGCTTCGCCGCGAACNCCACGGGTGTTCGCGGGGCCTTGCCAGCCCGTCACACGCGGGGCGTGAGGCCTCGGGCAGGAAACGGGTCACGCCCAGCTGGCGGCCGTAGCAAGGGCCTTTAGGCCCGCTGAACGATCAGCGCCCCTGAAGGGGCTTGCTACGATCCCACGGCCGNCNTTTCCTTGGGAGGCGAACGTCTCGCCGGGAAACCCCTCGTGGTAGGAAAGGAAACCGGCGCCTTCTGCTGGCCTCTTCGGTCACATGCCAAGACGCGCACGTGCGCGTCTCGCGGACGCGGAGTGGGGCACTCGGGGTCCCCGCGGAGCGGCCGCGTGGGGTTCGGGGCANAGCCCCGTCTAGGTACTAAGTTTCGATTTCCTCGATGACCGCGGCCGAGCCCAGCAAGAAGGTGGCGGAGCCGACGACGAGGATCAGGATCGACAGGCTCAGCTGCGCGCCGCGTGTCAAGCCGAGNGTCGGGGGCACGGCCAGAGCCGACCCGAGCACAAGGAAACTGGCGACGGCGCGCCGTCCTGAGTGTGTGCCTGGAAACCGACCGTCACCAACGGCGACGGGCAGGATGGCGGCGAGGGCCCCCGCCGCGAGGCCGGAAAAGACGGCGATGACCGGCGTGGCGTCGAGCAGGAGGACGAGCGCCACCGACACGACGGCCGCGGTCACGAGTGTCAGCAGAGCGAAGCGGGTGGTGAACATCGGCGTGCTCCTGGTTAGTGGGAACCTGGTCCTCTGGATAACTTGCGGTCAGCTACGACACGCGAATGTCACCTTTGAAGACCGTGAAGACCAAGCCCACGGCCAGTATCGCGACGTACGGTGCGAACAGCAGCGGTCCCAGCGGCACAAACTGGCGTTCCACGAAACCCGCGAGCCATAGAAGAAGAAAGACGGCCGCTCCAGTCCTTCGTAGGTCGTCCCACCCGACGACGATCAGCACCCAGAATGCGATGTGCGCGATCCTGGCGGCGATGCCAGCCACGACACGGGCTGTATCAGTCATTGGCGCCCGCAGCCAGACTGTCGTGCGTCCTTAAGTGTTAGAATAATAGACAGATCGCGCCGTCCTGAGACCGGATGTCCAGCCCATGTCATCCGGGTGTCAGAGGTCGGGTCTAGGTCGCCATGCGTCCGGCGGCCCGGTCGTCGACAGACTCATTTTTCCCGTGAAGATCCTCGTCGCCAACCGAGGCGAAATCGCCGTCCGCATCCTGCGGGCCTGTCGCGAGATGGGCGTGCCATCAGTGGCGGTCTTTTCCGCCTGCGACCGCACGGCGCTCCATGTTGGACTGGCGGATGAAGCGGTCGCGATCGGGGCCAGCCCGGCCGCCGAGAGTTATCTGAACATCGAGCGCGTGATCGCGGCCGCGCGCGCGACTGGTGCGACCGCGGTTCACCCCGGCTACGGGTTTCTGGCTGAGAACGCCGGGTTCGCCCGGGCCTGCGGCGATGCGGGCCTCACGTTCATCGGACCCTCTCCCGACGTCATCGAGACGATGGGCGGGAAGACGGCCGCGCGTCGCGCCGCGATCGAGGCGGGTGTCCCGGTAGTGCCGGGAACCGAGGCGTTGCCCGATACGTTGAATGATGAGGCGCTGTGCGACCGTGCCGACGAGATCGGCTACCCGCTGTTCATCAAGGCTGTCGCCGGCGGCGGCGGCCGCGGCATGCGTCGCGTGGCCGACCGCGCGGGGGTGGTCGCCGGCGTGGCCGCGGCACGCTCCGAGGCCGGCGCCGCATTCGGCGAGTCGACGGTCTATTTCGAACGGTTGGTCGAGGGCGCGCGTCACGTGGAAGTACAGGTGCTGGGCGACGGGCACGGCGTCGTCGTGCCGTTTGTCGAGCGCGAGTGCTCGATCCAGCGGCGTCATCAGAAGGTGATCGAAGAGTCGCCGTCGGTCGCGGTGACGCCGGCGATTCGGGCGGCCCTGGCCGAGGCGGCCGTGGCACTGTCCGCCGCGGTGTCCTATGCCAGCGCCGGCACGCTGGAGTTTCTGCTCGACCCCGAGGGGCGCTTCTATTTCCTCGAGATGAATACGCGGCTGCAGGTCGAGCACCCCGTGACTGAACTGGTGACCGGCATCGACCTGGTGCAGTGGCAGATCCGAATCGCGCGGGGCGAACCACTCACCGTCGATCCGGCCCGTGCGCTCATCGATATACAGCACACTGAGCGGGGA
>PAUN01000062.1 GCA_002712885.1 Acidobacteriota bacterium | reverse complement strand
GGTCAAAGTCCCAGGCTTTCATAGGTCGCGCCCGAGCAGGCGTCCGCCGGGTCTTCCTCGCCGCTGCCGACCATCGTCAGCAGCAGCACGCCGCCCACGATCAGAGCGACGAAAGCGATCGTGACCAGGCCGAGATATTTGTCGATGAAGCGCTTGATCGGGACGCCGAACACGCGGAACAGCACGCCGACGGTGAAGAAGATCATGCCGCGGCCGACGATGCTCGCCAGCACGAAGGTGACGAGGTTCATGCCGACGAAGCCGGCAGTGATCGTCAGCAGCTTGAAGGGCACCGGCGTGGCGCCGGCAATCAGGATCGCTTCGAAATCATATTCGCGCAAATGGCAGGCCGCGACCGGGAACGCGTCGGTCAGGCCCAGCGCGCCGTCGACCTGACCCTCCCCTACGCCGCCGAGCGCCGCGCGTTCGGACAGGCCATCGGGGAATTCCAGATGGTGCAGCAGAAGATTGCAGACATGATCTGTCGGACCGAAGCGGCCCGCGCGCTCGTCTATCGTCTGGGACGGATGAAGGATGCCGGCGTCGAGCGGTGCTCGATGGAAGCCTCCATGGCCAAGTTGATGGCTAGCGAGGCGGCCACGCAGAACGCGCTCGAGGCGATTCAGATACATGGCGGGTACGGCTTTTCGTCCGAGTACGAAGTGGGTCGATTATTGCTCGAAGCGAAGACACTGGAGGTCGGCGAGGGGACCAGCGAGCTGCATCGAAAGCTGATTGCCGAATCCGCTCTCGAACTCCGGTAGTGGTCCTTGGCGAAAGTCTTTGCGAAGCACCGAGGGGGGTCTGAATATTGTGGTGTCACGGATGGACGTTGACCGGGAGTCGGCGGAGTTGATCACCGACGCATGCTCCTCCTGGCGTCCGATCTGTGGAGCCGGTGTGGGTCTGTCCAAATTTCGGGAGATCGTTCGCGTAGCTCAACCAGTCGCACTCGTGTGGGCGCGAGTCGGTGAGGGGCTACCTGGAGGGGAAGTCCCCCGGTGCGGTCGCCCTGTATCGGCGGTTCGCCGAGTTCGTGAGACGGTGTGGACCGGTTGCGATCGTCCCGGGGCCGGATGGCATCGCCTTCCAGGTGGGCGGGACGTTCGCGGCGATCGATTGACCGCCCGAGGCCTGCACGCGCACGTCGTGCTGCACCGTCGGCTCGAACATCCCCGTTTCTCGCGTGTTGACGTGAGCGCCCCCAACCATGCAGGTCTCTGATCTGAATGAGGATATGGCTGCCTGATTGGCAGAGGCATATCGCGACGCCGCCCTGCACTCGTGAGGCGTGCCGCGTCCCGTCTATGGCGGGCCACGCCGACTCGGACTGACTGCGACCTCTGAGAGAGACGACTACTCCACCGACACCGTGCGCAGAAAGGCTGCGAACGCATTGTCCCAGCGTGCTACGCTCCGGGCCGGACCGGTCAACTTGAAGAAATACGGGCCCGCGGGAGTTTCCACCACCGCTGCGAGCAAGCGGAAGTCGGTCTTATTGAGCCGACTAGTCGAGCCAGGTCTGACCGCGGCCACGTAGGTGCCGGGGACATCAAGCACCGTGATTGCAAGGCCGTTGGCGTCGAATCCGGTGGTCGACGCTACTTCAAACGACGAGCGCCCATCCGGCTGCTCTATCTGGCCGACCCAGCGCTCCAGGTTGGCCTCGACGCTCCCGCCGGCGCCGCCAAAGTAGAACACCACCAACTCAACGTCCTCAGCGTCGCCGGCGACTCGCGGAAGCCGGAACTCGGTGACACGCATCGGTGATGTTGACGGCTGCTCGTCCCAGTCGTCCGGTGCCTCGTAGCGCAAGGTCTGCGCGCTTGTGGCGGTCGCGGCATACAGTAGAAGCGCCGTCATTGTGAGAGCCGTTCGAATCATGACGTGTTCCATCGTACCACGCAGCCATCGGCCAGCCGCCGGGCGCCCGTGGGCCACGACGCGGGACGCATGTTGTGATGGCAGTATGATCGCGCGGCGGTCGAATGCACCCGGACTTTGTTGGTAGGCGATGAATGCTGGATTTTTTGAAATACACATTAGACAACGGACTCGACGTCATCGTGCACGAGGACCATCGGTGCCCGATCGCTGCGGTCAATCTCTGGTACCACGTCGGATCGAAGAACGAGCGGCCCGGACGCACCGGACTGGCCCATCTGTTCGAGCACCTCATGTTCGAGGGGTCGGCGCATCATGACAGCGGCTACTTCGCGCCGTTGCAAAAGGCGGGGGCCTCACTCAACGGGTCCACCAACTGCGATCGCACGAACTACTGGGAGGTCGTGCCGACCAACGCGTTGGAGCTGGCGCTGTGGTTGGAGTCGGATCGTTTGGGGTACCTCCTGCCGGCGCTGACTTCCGCCAAGTTCGAGAACCAACGCAAGGTCGTGCTGAACGAGCGACGCCAGTCCTATGAAAACCGTCCGTACGGCTTGGCACTGATGGCGTTGATGTCTGCGCTGTTTCCGTCCGACCATCCCTACCACTGGACCACCATCGGGCACGCCGAGGACATCCGGGCCGCGACACTCGAGGACGCGCACGCGTTCTTTCAGACGTACTACCACCCCGGCAATGCCTCGCTGACCGTGGCCGGTGATGTGGACACGGAGCCGGTGCTCGAGCTGGTGCGTCGCCACTTCGAGGAGATCCCCGCCGGCTCTCCAGTCCCAGCCGTGGTCACCGGCGCTGAGTCGCAGCGGAATCCCACGCCAGCCGCAGTAGACACGCGCCTCCTGCTCGAGGACCGGGTGGAGTTGCCGCGTCTCTATCTTGCCTGGCGCTCCCCGCGCCTGTTCTCAGACGGCGATGCCGACATGGACTTGTTGGCTGAGCTGCTGGCCGGCGGGAAGACCTCCCGTTTGTATCGCACATTGGTCTACGAGCGGCGTCTTGCCACCGACGTTAGTGCGGCGCAGGGCTCGCGCGAGATCGACGGCTGGTTCTGCCTGATCGCGACCGCAGCTCCGGGGAGCGAATTGATGGAGCTCGAGCAGGTGATCGTCGAGGAGCTGGCTGCCTTGGCCGATACCGGTCCGAGTGAGGCGGAACTGCAAAGAGGGCTGACGCAGGTCGAGGTCCAGTTTGTGTACCGTTTGCAGACCGTCGGTGGGTTCAATGGGCGGTCGGACCAATTGAACGCGTACAACGTGTATGCCGGTGATCCTGGATTCATGGCCAGGGACCGGGCGCGGTATCGCAGTACGACCGCCGAGCGAGTGCGCGGCGCGGTGCGGCGGCTGCATGAGCCGGGTCGTATCGCTCTGAGCGTCGTGCCGGACGGCGCCGTCGAACGGGCGCTACCCGGTTCGCGTCCGGCGGTCGTCTCATGACCGGTCGTGTGGACCGTTCGCACATGCCGGAGCCCGGTCGGGTGCCGCCGACGCGGTTCCCGGTCGTGCGCACCGGTCGGTTGTCCAACGGACTGGCGTTAAAGACGGTCGAGCATCCTGGGCCGCCGGTGGTCACCTTTCGGTTGACGATGCCGGTCGGGTCTGCCTCCGATCCAGAGCATGCCCACGGCCTGGCGGCGTTGACCGCCGACTTGCTGGACGAGGGCTGTATCCAGCGTACTGCGCTCGAATTGCACGCGGCGCTCGATCGTATCGGCGCCCGGCTCGGGACCGAGGTGGGGGCAGACTCCACCTCGGTCACGCTTACCACGGTGGCGCGGCACGCGTTGCAGGGAGCAGGCCTGCTGGCCGAGATCGTCGGTACGCCTCGGTTTGATGCGTCTGATGTTGGCCGGGTGCGAGACCTCCGGCGGAGCCGCGTACGGCAGTTGCGAGCCGTGTCGAGTGCCGTGGCGGACCGGATATTTCTGGGCACGCTGTTTCCGGGCCATCCCTACGGCCATCTCGGAATTGGGACCGACACGTCCCTGGCGAGCCTCACGCCGGCTCAGGTGACCGCGTTTCATCGTGATGCCTATCAGCTGGAACTGGCGACCCTGATTGGCGTCGGGGCGCTGACACACGAGGAGATTGGCGACGTCGCGGAGCGGACGTTCGGCGCCCTGCCCGTGCGGCCGCCGGCATCAGAGGCGGTGGTCGCACCGGCCGTTCTCGATGCGGTCGGACCGCCGTCGGCACGTCTGGTGCTCGTCGATCGTCCGGCCGCCGTGCAGAGCGAGCTGCGTGTTGGCCACGTGGCCGTGGCTCGCGCTACGCCCGACTACCATGCGCTGCAAGTGTTGAACGTGGTTCTGGGCGGGCAGTTCGTCAGCCGGCTCAACCAGCGCTTACGTGAGGAGAAGGGGTACACCTATGGTGTTCGGACGGGGTTCGATTACCGCCGAGCGCCGGGTCCGTTCGCGATGCAGGGCAGTGTGCAGGCTGACGCGACTGTCGAGTGCGTCCAGGAAGTCCTGTCGCAGATGGCGGTGATCGGAGGCGATTGCCCCGTAACGTTGGCGGAGCTGGAGATGGCGCGCGCCGCGCTGACCCGCGGGTTTGCCCGGGGGTTCGAGACGGCCAGCCAGGTGGCGCGCGGCGTCGCGTCACTGGTGCTTCACGAGTTGCCGGCGAGCTACTACGACACCTTTGTTCCGGAGGTCGAGGCCGTCGATGCCGATGCCGTCACCGCTGCGGCGGCGGCTCACCTTCGGGCCGGTGAGGCGGTGGCGGTGATTGTGGGACCGGCCGACCAGCTCATGTCCGACCTCCCGGCGCTGGGTCTTGGCGATCCGGTGCGTGTCGACCCGTGATGCGCGACACGAGGAGTTGAAGAATGAAAGCTGTGCGGTTTCACGAACACGGTGGGCTCGACGTCCTGCGACAAGAAGACGTTCCGGACCCTGAGCCCGGGCCGGGCGAGGTACTGATACGCGTGCGCGCCTGCGCGCTGAATCACCTCGATCTATGGCAACGTCGAGGGATTCCCGGCGTGCGCCTCCCGCATTGTCCAGGCAGCGACGTCGCGGGCGAGGTGGTGCGTGCCTCGGGCGGCGGCGTCGGCGAGGGCCAGCGGGTGCTGGTGCAGCCGGGGCTGAGCTGCGGACGGTGCGCCGCCTGTCTCGGCGGTGAGGACAACCTCTGTCGGAGCTATGGCTTGGTCGGCTATCAATCCGAGGGCGGGTACGCCGAATTGGTGACGGTGCCGGTGGAGAACCTCGTGCCGATTCCGGATCATATCGGTTTTCGCGAAGCGGCCGCCTTCCCGTTCACATTCCTGAGCGCGTGGCACATGCTGGTCACGAAGGCGGCGCTGCGACCTGGTGAAACGGTCCTGATTCTGGCCGCCGGCAGCGGTCTCGGGCAGGCGGCGATCCAGGTGGCCCTGGCGCAGGGCGCACGGGTGATCGTGACGGCCGGCTCGAACGAGAAGCTGGCCCGCGCGCGTGAGTTGGGAGCGCACGAGGCCATCGATCACTACCGGGAGGACATCGCGAAGGAGGTGCGGCGGTTCACCGACCGCGGCGGCGTCGACGTGGTGTTCGAGCACGTCGGGCAGGCGACCTGGGAAGCGTCGATGAAGAGTCTCAAGCGAGGTGGACGGTTGGTGACCTGTGGTGCGACTACCGGGCCCAGCGTCTCGATGGACATCCGCCACCTGTTCTCCCGGCAGATCTCGCTGATCGGCTCTTATATGGGGTCCAAGGGAGAACTGCTTCGAGCCGCCGAACTGTTCTTCGACGGTCGATTCACCCCGGTCGTCGACAGCAGCTTCCCGCTCGAGGCCGCGGTGGACGCCCAGCGCCGGCTCGAAGACAAGTCTCAGTTCGGTAAGATCGTTCTCGACGTCTGATTCCACGGTTTCGAAAACTTGTGGGACGCCACATCCGTCCTATGTAGGGACGACCGTCCTGCCAGACACCCGGTCCGACCTCCATGACTCGGCCGACGCGTCGGGAGCCGGGTCCGTGACGACCGGTAGAAAGTAATCGGTGATGAGCCTCGTACGGATTGGCATGAGCGTCGCCGGCGTGGTCGGCCTGCTGGCGGCGGCGTTGGCGGGTGCCACGATCTGGCTCCTACTGACCGATCCGGTGACGGTGGCCGACGCTGTCAGTGAGCAAGATGTCACGCCGTTCGTCCGCCAGCTCGCCGACGTGCTCTATCAAGCGATTCGGCAGCTTGCACGATATCTTTGATTAAACGGAGCTACGTTCCGAACCCCACGCGGGCCCTCGCGGGGACCCCAGGGCCTCACTCCGGGCCCGCGGGGCGCGCATTGTCGCGCGCCTGGGCGGCGGTGCCGCCTGCTTTGACGGCGCTTTGCCCAGGGCCCCACGCGGCGGCTCCGCAGGGACCCCGAGTGCTCCACTCCGTGGCCGAGGGTATTTATACCCGCCCAGGGCCGTCTGACCAATCGCGTCTCGGCTTGGGACCAGCGTTCTCTGCCCTGGCTGGCGACCTCTACATAGTGGTGGGATAGAGGCGCTCGCCGCAATACTTGTCGCAGACCGCGTCGGCATCGTGGCCCTCGGCACTGCAGGCGGGACAGGCCTGCGTCGACACCGGTTGATGGCTGACGGCCTGCACCGGCTCCGCCGACACGATACCGGTCGGGGTCGCGATGATGGCGTAGCCGAGCACCATCAGCCCAGCGGCCGCGATCTGGCCGAGCACCGTAGTCGGTGCGATGTCCCCGTAACCAACCGTGGTCATGGTGACCACGGCTCAGGACATTCCCCGCGGAATGCTGGTGAACCCGGTGGCCTCCCCCTCGATGAGATACAGCAACGCGCCCATAACGACCGCAATCGACAGCACGAGCGTCAAGAAGACATTGATCTTGGCGCGGCTAGCCTGGATTGCGGTCTTGAGGACCCGGGCCTCGCTCAGGTAGTACCCAAGCTTGAACACGCGAAACACCCGCAACAGCCGCAGGATACGGATGACCAGGAGCGACTGGGTGCCTGCGACGACCAGGCTGAGGTAGGTGGGGATGATGGCGAGCAGGTCGATCACGCCGAAGAAGCTCAGGGCGTAACCCCATGGTCTGCGGACGCTGGCCAGGCGGACCAGATACTCAACGGTGAAAAGGATGGTGAACGTTCACTCCAGCCGCGTGAGCCACGCTCCGGAGCGGGCATGAATCGTCTCGACGCTGTCGAGCATCACGACAATTACGCTGCCTAGAATCGAGAGGATCAACAGGACGGCGAACGCCTTGCCGGCCGGTGTGTCGGCCTCGAAGAGGGTCTCATGTAGACGGTCCCGGACGGAGGGACCAGACAGGTTGAGGGGGTGGTTGGCCAAAGCTCTATAATCCCATCAACGGAGCCGCTCGGACCAGCTCGGTTGTGCTAGTGTCGCAGGACACGAGGAGGTGTCAGATGCGTCGTCGAAGTCTCTTGGTGGCGGTGGCCTTGGCCGTCCCGGTGATCTGTCTGTCGCCTGGTTCCGGCGCTGGTCAGGCCCCGGCCGCCGGTGATGCGACGTTCCGTACGCTGTGGGGCGACCCGGACCTGCAGGGCATCTGGTCGTACGCCACGATTACCCCGTTGCAGCGACCGGGAGACCTGGTCGGACGGGAGTTCTTGACCGCGGAGGAGGTGGCCGAGCAGAACAGGGGCGAAGCCATACGGGCCTCGTCCGAACGCCGCGGCGAACTCACGGCCGAGCGTGACCTCGCGCTCGCCTACAACCAGGTCTGGTGGGACCGGGGCACCTCGACCGGACGCACCGCGCTCATTGTTGACCCGACGGACGGCAGACTACCGTCGCTGACACCCGAGGCCGAGCAGCGGCAGGCGGAGGGACGAGCGTATCGCCGCAACCATGCTTATGACTCCTGGGTAGACCGTCCCCTGCAGGAGCGCTGCATGACCTACCAGCGGGTGCCGCCAGTGCCGTCCGGGTACAGCAACACGTATCAGATTGTCCAGTCGCCCGGATACGTCGCGATTCTCAACGAGATGATCCATGACGTGCGGGTCGTCCCACTGGACGGGCGCTCGCCCCTGGACCAGCGCATCCGACAATGGAATGGCGATTCCCGTGGCTACTGGGACCAGGACACGCTGGTCGTCGAAACCACGAACTACCGCGATACGACCACCTGGAGATTCCCGGGTAGTCAGGCCCTGCGTGCGGTCGAGCGGTTTACTCGGGTTGGCGCCGACAGTATCGACTACCGATTTACCATCCACGACGACACGACCTATACCCGACCCTGGACCGTTGAACTCCCACTGACGAGTCCTCCGGGATACGTGATTTACGAGTACGCGTGTCACGAGGGGAATATCTCGATTGCCCACGTGCTTGCCGGTGCGCGTGCCGAGGAGCGGGCCGCCCCCTGACCGGCGCGATCGAGGTCAACGGGACTTCTATCGTCGACGTGACCGACCCGGGGCGGCCGGTCTACCTGCATCACATCCCCGCCACCGGGGGCGCGCAGGGTGCCCAGATGGCGCAGGTGTGCTCGGGCGTCGACCTGCCGGGTGCGGCGGCCGAAGACACCTACCTCCTGCGGGCCAACGGGAACCAGAGCCACGAAGTCTGGGAGGTATCCGACCCCTCCAACCCGACGTTCGTCACCACCGTGGCCCGCCGGGCCGTCCGTCTCGTGGCGCGGTACGTCCCGCTGACCGCGGTCCCCGGAGACATGGGCGACCGCGGTCTGTCGATTCGACGCGAGCGAGGCTATTGGTCCGGCCGCCGTTCGTAGCGTTTGAGATCGCGTGGGCCCACTTCGGCCCCGTAGATGTTGCCCGCCGCGTCTACCGCGACGCCCTCCGAGAAGCTGGTGCCACGCAGCGGTCCGTTATTCGCGTCGGCCGGGTCGGGGATGAAATACATCACCTCGCCCGTGCGCGCGCTCCCGATCCGGATGCCGCGTTTCCACTCCCCGTGATTGCGGGAGTCAGACGATTCCGAGTCGGTGGCGTAGAGCATGTCGTCAGCGTCGATGAAGATCCCGCTGTTCCGGCTGAACTGATACCAGGTGTCGAGCAGGGTGCCTTCCTGGTCGTAGATCAGGATGCGGTTGTTCGAGCGGTCGGCCACGAACAGTCGGCCTTGCGAGTCGAACGCCAGCGCGTGGGGGACGCCCATCTGGTTGGGGCCGGTGCCGGTCTCGCCCCAGTCCTTGATGAAGTTGCCGTTGGCGTCGAATTTCACGACGCGCTGGCGCGACCGCGTGCCGCCGTGCCCGTCGCCGACGTAGATCGACCCGTCGGGTCCGACGACGACATCGGACGGTTGGTTGAAGTGGGTTGCGTCGTTGCCCGCCTCGCCAGCGGTACCCAGGCTCAGCAGCACGTCGCCGTCCGGGCTGAACTTGTGCACCTGGTGGCCTTTGCCATTGCGGCCACGCGCATCGGTCACCCAGACGTTCCCCTCCGTGTCGACGTGGATGCCGTGCGGCCAGTTCATCTTGCCCGCGCCAAAGCTCTTGACGAGCTGTCCCGAGCTGTCGAACTTCAGGACGGTGTCGAGGGTCGAGCCTTCACAGGCGTTCTGGCCACACCGCTCGGCCACCCAGACGTGCACCCCGTCCGGGTCGATATCGACCGCACTGGTTGAGCCCCAGTGGCGGGCGCCGGGCATCTTGGCCCAGCCGCTGACCGCCTGGTAGGGATTCGGCAGGTCGTTGCCGGTGTCTTGCGCGATCGCCATCGAGGGTGCCCCGGCCAGTGGGACCAGGACGGCGGCTGCGATAAGTACTTGTCGAATGGAATAGAACACGGATGTCCTCCTGAGCTATATCAGAGACTGGACACGAGCCCAGCTCGTGCCGCGAAGCGGTCGTGCGAAGGGCGCTCCGAAAGACCCACGGTCAGTGTTGGTCGTCGGACGCCTGCGCCCCGCACCGAATTTTGCCCCGTTCTGGCGCCGATTGCCAGGGAAGCGGCAAGAGACGCGTATCCTCTGGCAATCGGCGAGACACTCAGACAGCCAACCTTCTGTTACGTAGACGCGGGGCCATGACCCATTCCGTTCAGCCGGGGCCAACAGCTCCTTCACTATCAGGTGCTCAACCCGCCCGACCGGCCCAAGTGAGGCCCGCCGATGTCACAGGTGACGTCGGAGAAACTGCACGAGCGTGTAGCCGTCAAGCCATTTGAACGGCGTCTTGCCGATGGTGTAGTGGCCGCAGGGCATCACGGTGACCTGGTGTGGAATCTCGTGTGTCCTGAAGTCGCGAACCAGTTGGCGCGAGAGCCTGACCGGGAAGGACAGGTCGTAGCGGGCATAGACGAGGAGTGTCGGCGTTTTCCGCATGCGTTCGATGAAGGGCTGTGGGCTGATTGGCAGCCAGCATCGTCGTAGCTGGTCGAGCTCGATCGAGCCGGCGAGTCCATCTCGGACATGCTTCGTCGAGATCCCCTCCCACACGACATCGGCGAAGTAGGGCGAGATGTGGTTGAGCGCCGCTGCCTTGACCAGCGGCTCATGCGCGGCCGTGAGCATCGCGAGACAGGACCCGAGGCTTGTGCCCAGAATCCCGATTCGTTCGTAGCCTGTCGCGGCCAGCCAGGCGATGGCCCGGCGCGCATCGAGCACGGCCTGTCGGTTGGCGTGTAGCGTTCGACCGATGTTCGGGCTCACGATGTAGTCGGCACGCTCCAGTTCGGGTGGCATCCGGTCGTCGTGGTAGGGCAGGCTCAGCCGCAGCGCGCTGATGCCGACTCGAGCGAGCAATTGGCACAGGCCGACATGGGCCTCAGGGTCTGAATTCCACTGTGGCAGCACCAGGGTGGCCCGACGCCGGTCTGGTTTCTGTTCGGCTGGGAAGTAGCGCAGGCGAACCGTGTTGTTTTCGGGATGCGGCGTCGTCTCCGCGCTCGGAAATGTCAGGACATCGCCCTGCAAGCTGTAGTCCTGACACGGGGCCGCCGTGAACCAGTCGGGATCCGACATCGCGCGGTCCGCGAACTGCTCGAACCGGCGCCCAGAGGTCTCGTCGGGGCCAGGTTCAGCGTCGATCCAATCCAGTCCCCACTCGAACGGACGCACGAGTCTGTTCGTATCGACCGCCACCAGGCGGCGTTCCCAGGCGTGGAAGAATTGGCTGATCATGAAGCACGAGGAGTGAGACGACAGGGGCGATGAGCTCTGGTTGGTCAGTAGGTCACTCACCGCCAGAAACGGTGTCAGACCCGGTGCCGACCCTGCAGTGTAGTATGACGAGAAGGAGTGTATTCATGAGCGTCACACATATTGGGGTCCAGGAGGCGCATCGGTTGCAGACGGACGACGGGTATATCTACGTCGACGTGCGGTCGGTGCCGGAGTATGAAAGAGGGCATCCGGACGGCGCCCACAACGTGCCGTTGCTGCATTTCGACCAGCAGACGGGGCAGATGACACCGAATCCGGACTTTCTCGCGGTGATGCAGGCCAACTATCCCAGTGATGCCAAGCTGTTGGTCGGATGCCAGGTAGGCGGCCGGTCGGGCAAGGCGGCGCTGGTGCTGGCCGAGTCAGGCTACGCGCCGGTGAACGTGAAGGGAGGGTTCGGCGGACGCATGGACCCCGCCACCGGGCAGGTCATCGACGAAGGCTGGTCTCAAGCCGGATTGCCCGTGGCGACCGGTGCCTCGGAAGACGGCAGCTACGATGTGTTACAGCAAACTGGGCACTAGGTAGGTTGCTGAAGAAAGAGCGACTGCTCGCAGGCTTCAGCGACATCCAGAAGCTGGGCCGTGTGAGATCGGCGACCGACAAGCTGCAACCCGACCGGTAGCCCGCCCGTGGTCAGTCCGCATGGGATCGACATCGCCGGGTGGCCCGTCGCGTTGAACAGTTGCGTCAGTCGCAGCGTCACGTTTCGTACTGAACCCGATCGTCCGGCGATCTCGACGGTGTCGGCCCCGAGCCGTGGCGCGGGAATCGCGAGAGACGGCAGCACTAGGGCGTCGTGGTCCCCCAGTGCGTCGTCGACCGTCTGTGTCAGAACCGCTCGGCCCCGCTGTGCGCGGGCATAGTCTTCAGCCAACACGTACCGTCCCATTTCCAGCCGCAACCGAACCCCCTGCGTGTATGTCGCCCCATGCCGATCCAGCGACGACGCGTGCACTGCCGCCGCTTCGGGCAACAGGAGATGCAGACAGACGGTGGCCGTGTCGCGCGCATGTCGTATGGGAGACGTGCTGACGGTCCAGGCGTCGTCGGTTAACCGTTCCAGCGCCTGTTCGAACGTTGCCCGTACGCCGTCATCGAGCTGGTCGAAAAAATACGGTCGTGGGCAGCCCAGTCGGCGCGTCAATGGCGTGGTCTGGCCAGAGCCGGCGCTGAGGCTGGCCCCACCCATCGCGGTGAACATGAGTCGTGCGTCGGCCACACAACGAGTCAAGGGACCGACATGGTCGAGGCTCGGCCCCAGCGGCACGATGCCGTCGCCGGGAAGTTCGCCAAACGTCGGTTTCAGGCCGACCAATCCGCAGGCGGCGGCCGGAATTCGGATCGAGCCTCCGGTGTCTGTGCCGACTGACGCCGTCGCCATCCCAGTCGCTACGGATACCGCCGACCCGCTGCTGGAGCCGCCGGGCGACCGGTTCGCATCGAGGGGGTGTCGAGTCGGGCCGAACGCCGAGTCTTCGCCGGTGGTCCCGAACGCGAACTCGTGGAGGTTGCACTTCCCGATGAGGATGGCGCCCGCGTCTTTCAGGCGAGCCACGACCGGCGCGTCGGCGCCGGCCGGCGACCGGTCGGTGACCTGAGAGGCCGCCGTCGTCGGCACCCCGGCCACGTCGATCAGATCTTTGATGGAAATCGGGATACCGTGGAGGGGGCCACGGTACCGCCCAGCCGCAATCTCAGTGTCGGCGTGCGCGGCCGCCACCCGGGCGCTGTTGTGCATGACGAGCGTGAAGGCGTTCAGTCCCACGTCAAGAGTCTCGATACGGTGGAGCGCGGTCTCGACGACTTCTCGGACCGACACCTCGCCGGATTCGATGGCGGCCGCCATCCGGTGCAGGCGCGTTTCAGGTGGTAGGGGCGTCATCAGGCGGGTCGGCGTCGTGCGTCGGTCGACTTGCCGCGTTGAGATTCCACTCGGCGGCGCGGAGCTGTCGGGTGGCCTTGGCCAGTGCCTCCAGCAGTGGCTCGAGGGCTGGAAGCTGCCGGCGTTGAGCGTCCGCTTTGGCGGCGTCGAGCCAGTCGTCACCTGTCATCAGATCCTCCTCCGCACAGACACCGCCAGACCGTCACGAACCGGCAGAAAGCTGGTGACGAGGCGCTCGTCAGCCGCCAGCCGCTGGTTGTACTCCGCGATCGCCGCCGTGTCGTCGGGCTCCCGCCGTGGCGGCGCGACTAGTCCAGGCACCACCTCACCGTTCCAGAGGACGTTGTCAGTGACCAGGACGCCGCCCGGACGGAGCAGAGATACCAACCGGTTGAGGAGCGGTCCGTATTGCCGTTTCTCGCCGTTGTTGAAGATCAGATCGAACGGGCCCGCCACTTTGTGCACCATGCGAGCGGCGTCACCGACGATCACGTCGACCCGATCGGCGAGTCCCGATTCCTCGAAATGGTGTCGTGCCACTGCCGCTCGTTCCGGGTTGATCTCCAACGTGAGAATCTGTCCGTCGGCGGGAAGCGACCGCGCCAGCCAGAGGGCCGAGTACCCGTTGGCGGTGCCGATCTCCAGCACCCGTCGAGTGCCGGTCGCTACGACGAGCGCCTCCAGAAACCGACCCACCGCCGGATTGACGATCGGAAGCCCGAGCGCCTCCCCTTCGGCGGCTACCCGCGCGAGTCGCTCGTTACCTGGGTTCAGAGCCGCCAGGTAGCCTTCAATCTCCGGAGCCACGTTCTGCATGCGATCGAATTATACGAGAGTGAGGCTGGGTCAGGGCACGCGGAAATGCGCGCCCCGCAGCCCCCAAAAGGTCGCTGGGAAAACGTCCGCGGGGGTTCTCGGAAAACCTGGCAGGGTGCGGAAAAATGGTCCAGGGCGGTTTTCTGTCGGCAGGAAACCTAAATCATTGCCTCGTCGTGAACGGGTTCGTTACGGTCGAATCGGCCAGGGTCGAGGGTGCTGACATCGACCGTGTCGGAGCGACCGGTCCGGATCAGCTCTGACATGACCTTGCCAACCGCCGGGGCGATCATGAGTCCGTGTCCGCTGAATCCGTTGGCGAGAAAGAATCCGGGTGCGTCCTGATGTTCACCGAGAAGCGGATTGTGGTCCGGGGTCATGGCGTACAGACCGGCCCAGCCGTCAACTAGCACCAGATCGGCGGAGTCGAGTGCCGGGACGCGCCGGACCAGTGGCGGTCGGAAGCCGGACTCCCATCGTGAGAAGTCGCACTCGAAGTTCTCGCCCGGTGGCTCGTCGAGTCGCGTGCAGGCGACGACGAGTCGGTCAGGGTCCGATGCAGTGGCCGGATCATCGTGACGCCAGTGGACGCCGGTCGGGTCGACCAGGACCGGGAACCGATACGGCCACCGTGTCGGCAGTGCGCATCGGAACAAGTGCTGGCGCACCGGCTGCACCGGGAGCTGGATGCCGGCCATCGCTCCCAGGTGGGCCGCGAACGGGCCGGCGGCGTTGACCACGGCATCGCCGCTCAGCCGCGTGGCGTCCGCCAATTCGACTCCCACGATGCGGTCCGACCGGCGGAGGAGATCGGTCACCTCCCCCTGCACGAACTTCGCGCCCAGAGCCGCGGCCGCGGCTCGGAACCCGCTGAGCACCTCGCGGGGCTCCAGATACCCGTCATCTGCGCCAAAGACCCCGAAGCGGATGTCGTCCAACCGAACCCCCGGCAGGCGGTCGGCCAGCGTATCGAGGTCGAGACGCACCACCCGGGCTCCCAGCGCACGCTGTTGTTCGACACGGGCCTCGAAGCGTCTGGACGACCGCTCGTCCACAAGAAACAGATAACCGCGCGAGCGGAAATTGATACTGGGCCGATGCCCCGGTACACGCATCGCGTCATCAAATTCGGAGTAGAACCGCCGGCCATACCGAGCCAGCTGGATGTTGACGGCCGAGCTGAACTGCTGGCGCACACCGCCCATTGCCAGCGCCGACGAGGCGCGCGCGTACGTGGGATCCCGTTCGATGACCAGAAGCGGNCCGTCGTGTCCATCGCGGCGCAGATGGTAGGCGATGCTTGAACCGACAACGCCTCCACCGACGATGATGATGGTGCCGCTTGGCTTCATGGGGGTCACAGGTGGCCAACATTTGTTCCCNGAGCTTGGCTCCGCGCATAATACAGGCCTGTCACACCTACCGTGGACCGGCGCTAGTTCGTCAGGACGGCAGGTGTCGCGGGCGCGGTCCTCGCTGGGTCGAAATCGCGGTAGAACACGGGGTCAATTTGCTGTCGGCCGAATCGTCGGTTTCGAGGAGGTTGGGACATGAAGGGACGACTGCTCGAGTCGCTCGGCGTGGTCATGATGNTCGCCACCCTCGCGGCGCTGCTCCANTTCACGACCGTCCGGGTCGGGGGCCAGGCCGAGGGCACGACCGCGTGGGGACATCCGAACTTGGAGGGCATTTGGCTCGACGTCTACGCGACGCCCTTTGAACGGGCGCCAGAGCTGGGTGATCGAGAATTTGCGACCCCTGAGGAGCGCGCCACACGGGATCGGGCCGGCAGGGGAAACGCCGGGCGTGACCGGCGCGGTCCGGCCGGGAGTCCGCAGGACGTATCTGGGGCATACAACGCCGTCTACACCTCGGTGAAGCCGGCGGGTCCGCGCACCTCGCTCGTCGTCGTTCCCCCGAATGGGAGAATTCCCGTCCTGACGCCAGCGGCCAGGCGCGAGGACGAGATTCGGCGCGAGTGGCGGGTCATGCTCATGAGGAACACCCCGACCTGTGCGCAAGGCGCACCCGGCTGCGAGGGTGGGCAATATGGACCACTTTCGCCGCGGCGGTTCGGTGTCGCGCCTTTCTACAACACGTTACGCATGAACCGCCACGACGGCCCCGAGGATCAGAGCTTGGGTGATCGGTGCATGCTTGGCGCCACGCCAGATTTCAATGGCTTCCGGCGTATCGTGCAGGGCGGGGACTCGATCGCCATCGGCTATGACACCGGACAGGGCCAGGGGTTCCAGCGCATTGTCTCGCTGGGCGGGAACCACCCGCCGAGTCAGATCCGTCTCCGCCACGGCGACTCACGGGGGCAGTGGGAGGGTGACACCCTGGTCGTCGACACGACGAATTTCTCTCCCATGTTCCCGTTTCGTGGCTCGGGTGCGAATCTCCATCTCATCGAACGCTACAGGCGCGTGGACGCGGACACGCTCGAGTACGAGGTAACACTCGAGGATCCGACCGTGTGGGTGGCGGCGTGGACTGTCCGGCAGGAACTGAAGCGACAGAGCGATGAACAGAACCGGATTTACTATGAGCCGCGGTGCCACGAAGGGAACTATGGCTTGGCGGCGATGTTCATCGGTGCGCGGCTTCGCGAGCAGGAGTTTGCCGCGCAACAAGGCCCTGATCCGTTCTCACTGGATACGACGACAGGCGGTGGTGGTGCGCGGTAGCAGCTGAGCGCCACAGTCCGACGGCTCGAGATCAATTACAGCGCCGAGTGATTCCTGGGTTTTGGCGACCGCGGACGTCGGGCGCCGGCACTGCGGCGAATGTCCGCGACCACCTGACTGGTGGCCTCTTGATGGTTGGCGCAGTTGACCCGAAGGCGGGCTGACCATCAAATTCCTGGTATGGGCAGACAGCACCGCCCGCTCTCCGACCTCGAACGTGGGAACCTCTGAGAAANGCATGGTCTTGTCGCCAACCGTGCTNCCGAGGAATTCCAGCAGTAACTACAGCCGGGTGTCACCCTTCAACGTGTCCTCGACCCGAAACGTGACTTGAGTCACGATGACCCGTCCGTCGCGTGTCGTTTTCCATTCGGAGTCCCGTGTCACGACGTCGGCTTGCACGATGACGTCAGCCGCCGCCACCATCTCGCTGAAGCTCATCGGGAAGGCTGGCGAGAGGGGTCAGCAGCGCGGCGATCGCCAGCGCGAAGACTGCAGGCTGTGTCATTCGAGACGTTCGGAACTGTGCCACTTGGGGTCAGAGAGTATCAAGTTGAGTCCCGTTGANCTGGACGATGCAATCGGGTCGTTCGAGAAACCCTGCGTCCTGTCAGAAGCGGTATTCGATGCGAGTTCTTNCACGGATCGGTCTGGCTGTCGTGCTCGTCCTGTGTGGCCTCGGCCANGCGGTTGNCCAGACGGCGACCNGCAGNTGAACTGGTTCTGTCAANTTCAGGGCGNACCTAGNGNGAGCCGGCGGTGTCGCCGCCGTGCTCCAGATGTTGTTTNAGGGCGTCGAGTGANGACTCCCATCCCGCCGCGATGAGCGAATAGTAACGTTGCCATCGCGCGCCTTCGTCCGAGCCGCTCTGTCGCACCCGCACGCGGGTGGCCGGTCCTTCGACCCGACAGCTCACTTCGAGCGCCATGGGACCGAATGGCGCCG
>PAUN01000061.1 GCA_002712885.1 Acidobacteriota bacterium | reverse complement strand
TGTGACACTGGTCATCAGCACGACACCCATACAGGCGGGTAAGAGCCGGCCGCTACGGGTCGACCACCACGCGACGATCAATGCGGAGGGCGCACCAGTCAAGAGCGACACCGCGATTACCAGGTTAACAAAGTTCGTTTCAAAACCGTAATGCAAACCAAGCTCGATCCTGTAGGCGAAAGCAGCCATCTGTCCGGCCTGAAACGAAAACAGCGCCGCTAGTGCCAAGAAAATTTGCGATCGCGGCGCACGCTCACAACGTGGCTTCTTCCCGACGCCACTCTTGGTCATCGGATAAGGATCAAATAGAGGCAAAAAGATGAGTGCGATCGCCGAAAGGCCGGTCAATGAAATCCACACTACGCTGACACCGAACGTGGGCAGCAGAGGCATGAGCATTGCCGTGCCTAATCCACCGAGGCTTAGTTGAATGACAATCGCGAACGCAATCGTAACTTCGGGGCTCTCGGTGCGAGCAATAACCGACATCCCTGTACCAATGAGGGCTCCACCGACCAGGCCGTGGAAGAAGCGAATTATGTACAACGCATCTGTCGCACCGAACCAGCCAGATAAAACGTCGGCGCAGATCAGAAGCGTAATTAACGCGAACGCTGCCCATCTCCAGTTGAGTTGATTTATCAGAAAGATGATCGCGAACCCGCCAATGGCCGTCCCGTACATGTTTGCTGAAAAAACATAACCTGCGGTCTCACCCGTAAAAGCCGGATTTTGGGCAAGGCCGGAGACGATGACGGGGCTGAAGTTTGCGTAAAGGATGCCAGCGCTGGCCAAGATAGCCAGACCGACACGCGCGGCGAGCCCATTGGGGGCCAGAGAGTCAATGCCGATTACTAGACGAGTTTTCACGATAGGCCCTCAGCGTTACTAGGCAGCCACCCCTTCCCCTGTTCACCAGCTCAAAGAATCCGGGGTGCCCCCTCCTACCGCTGGCGGGCAAGGGGGGTGCGATGCAGGGGCTTACGACTTTCGCTCCTACTCGCGCCTGCCGCAATCGACTGTTAGAACGCCGTTTCCCTCCGCCGTGATGGCGTTGTCCTACAAGTCCGGTCGTTGGTAGCCGCCAAAATCGCTCTCTACGCGCTTGGCGATCGCCAAAGCAACGTCCTCACGTCCGGGGCGTGCCACGATCTGGACCCCGATTGGTAGCCCTTCAGGCGATGTTCCCGCCCGGACGACCGCGCCTGGCCAACCCGTGAGGTTATACGTGAAAGTGTAGGTGAAGCCGGACAGGTCGTCCATGTCTGGCCCGTGAAGCCTCGCGGGCGTCGCGTTGACCGGACACACGATAGCGTCATAGTCAGCCATGAACAAAAGCATGGAGCTACGGAATGAGTACCACTGCGTGATAAGGGCATCGAGTTCCACGGCATTCAATATCGCCTCCGGCCTTTGTAATGCCGACTCCGTGGTTCCGGCATCCCGCTGCAGTCTTCTCACGGCTGCACCGCCGTCCCAAAAGTACAGTGCGATAAGGTCGGACGTTTGCTCGATGCTGGTGGGGCGCGCTTCTTCCACCGAAGCCACGACCGACACGAGCCGTCGAGCGACGTCCTCAACCGTTCGCGCTGTCTCGGCCGTGGGTGTCAGGATACCGTTGTCCGTGTGGAACGAGACTCTCAGGCTACTCAGGTCGACGGCCTCCGGGTTGTACCATTGCAACGGAGCGACCCCTGGATCAATGTCGTCAGGGCCTGCGATGAGCCTGAGCAGTAGGGCCAAATCATCGACGGAGCGGGCGAGGGGTCCGATCTGCTGCGTTGAGTCCAGCACGCCTCCGAACGGATAAATGTGCCCCGTCCGCGGGACCCGACCCGCGGAGGGCTTAATACCGGCGATGCCACAAAAATGAGACGGAAGCCGGATACTGCCTCCATAGTCACTACCGATATCGAAAGCCGTCCCACCTGCGGCCACGGTCGCGGCGGCACCACCGCTACTGCCGCCGGGTGAGCGGTTGAGGTCGAACGGATTGTTGGTCATCCCGTATACGAGATTGTCGGTCTCGAAGGAGAGGGTGAACTCCGGGGTATTGGTCTTGCCGAGCAGGATCGCACCCTGATTCCGTAGTCGTGAAACCACTGTCGCATCACGCTCGGGCACGAAGTCCGCACGACCCTGGGTCCCACCTGTGCTAACAATGCCGGCCGTGTCCAAAGAGTCCTTGATGGTCATCGGTACGCCGTGCAACTCCCCCCACACCTCCCCACGAGCAAGGGCAGCATCTGCCTCACGGGCTCGTGTAAGAGCCGCCTCGCTTTGGATCTGAAACACGGCGTTGAGATCACCGTTGACCTCGTCTATCCGATCGAGGCATGCCTGAACCACGGTCTCCGAGGACACCTCTCGGCCTCGGATCGCCTGTGCCAACGCTCGCACGGTCGAGTAGTAGAGCGGCTCGTCAAGCCCACGCGCTGAAGCGCTGGTTGGCGCAGTCGGCTCACAACCGGGCAAGGCCGTAATGGCTGCAACAGCTCCAAGAGCGGTCAGGGCTTCTCGCCTGGACAAGGTCGGAGAATCCGTTCTCTCGTCATAAGATGATGCAGCCGAAAATTCAAGGTCATGGCTCATCGCTCACCCTTCCGGGATTGATCGCACACGCCATGTGCGAAAGGGGTATTGTCAAGTTCAGCAGAATCAGACTGAACGATCCCCAACATACCAGGTTCACGTCGGGACTCGAGCGCATCATCTTGGAAGTTGCTCAGCCGAGTTAGCGTTAACTTGACAATTCCCCGAGCGCCCAAGGACGGCGGACGTTCGGTGGGTGGGCGGCTAGCGTTGGCCGAAGTGCCCAGTCACCGGAGCCGACTCGGCAGATAGGAGCGCAACGGCCGTTCGCAGATCGCCTTCGCTCACGATAAAGACGCGCGGTGGCGCGGCTGCGGCGCTGGCTCCGCCCAGACGATTTCACTACCGCGAACCGGTAGCGGAGCCGTCTCCGCAGCGCCGGACACTGGCAGGGGGTGTTTTTCTGCGCGTCAACACCACGCCGAGTCCTGGTATCCTGCGAAGCATGCCGAAGCCGGGAACCGATCGGCTCGAGAGGAGAACAACCCCATGAAATTAGCTGGAGGCCGTCGTCTGGGCGCGGCCACGCTGATCGTGATCTTGGTGGTCGGCTACGCCGGGCTCGTCGTCGCGTTCGAGTCGCTGCTCGGCTACTTTCAGCCGGGGGCCGGTTCGTCGCTCGTTATCACCACGATCGAGGCGGACGGCACGGCGCACGACCGGGTCGTGCAGCGCCTGGATAGCGATGGTCGGCTCTACGTGTCCGCCAACCATTGGCCGCGAGCCTGGTATCGCCGGGCGCTGGAGCACCCGAACGTGCGGGTGACGCTGGAGGGCGACACGGGCGACTACCGCGTGGTGCCCGTCACCGGGTCAGAGCACGAACGCGTCGACACCGAACATGCGCACGGCATCGTGTTTCGGGTCATGACGGGGTTCCCGCCGAGACGCATCGTACGACTGGACCCAAGGGGCGTCACGGTCGACGGGGGAGAGGTGGCAGGCACGCTGTCGGCGCTCGACGCAGAGGTCCGGGTATACCGTGGCCTCCCGTTCGCGGCGCCGCCGGTCGGCGACCTCCGCTGGCGCGCGCCGCAACCCGTCGCCCCGTGGGACGGCGTCCGGAACGCGACCGTGGCGGCGCCCGCGTGCATCCAGACACCTCTTCCAGGCGGTGTCGGCTCGTTCTATGACGCCGGTGTTGAGGAGATCTCCGAGGACTGCCTGTACCTCAACGTCTGGAGCGGCGCGGCCCCCGACGCGCGTGATCCCGTCCTGGTGTGGATCCACGGTGGAGGGCTCACGATAGGCAATGGTGCCGACGTGTCGTATGACGGGACGGCGCTCGCGCGGCGGGGTGCCGTCGTGGTGACCATCAACTATCGCCTCGGCGCGCTTGGCTATCTGGCACATCCGCTGTTGAGTGCGGAATCGGACCGCGCCGCGTCGGGCAACTACGGCACACTCGACCAGGTGGCGGCACTCGAATGGGTGCAACGCAACATCGCGTCGTTTGGCGGCGACCCTGACAGAGTGGCGATCTTCGGCGAGTCGGCCGGCTCGTGGAGCGTCAACCATATGATCGCAACGCCGCTGGCCCGAGGGCTCTTCCACGCGGCGATTGGCGAGAGCGGTGGCGGATTCGGGGCGTCGGGCCACGCACGTCCGAAAGCCCAGGCCGAGATGGCCGGACAGCGGTTCGCCGAGGTCCTGGTCGGGGCAGACGTCGAACCATCGCTCGTGGCGATGAGGTCGGCGAGCGCCGAGGACGTGCTGCGTGTGCCGTTTCCGGCAACTGGCGCCACGGTGGATGGCTGGGTGTTTCCCGACACGATCTACAACATCTTCGCGGCTGGGGCGCAGCACGACGTGCCGGTCATGATCGGCTCGAACGCGGACGAGGGCACCATGTTCACCCCACCCTTGGGGACGCTGGCCGCGTATCAGGAGGGCGTGAGGCGGCAATACGGGGAGCTCGCGGACGAGTTCCTGACCACCTACCCCGCGGAGAGTGTCGAGGAGGCCTGGCTGAGTCAGGTGGCGATCCTGACCGACGCCACCTTCGGATGGGAGATGCGGACCTGGGCGCGGATGATGGAGACCGTGTCGTCGCCGGCGTACCTCTACTACTTCAGCCGCGTGCCTCCGGCGCCCCCGGGAGACGACTTTGCGCACTACGGGGCGTATCACACCGCCGAGATCCCGTATGTGTTTGACAACTTCGGGGTGAGCGCTTCTCTCCACGCGAATCGCGACTACGACGAGACCGACCGAGACCTGTCGAACACGCTGGCCTCCTACTGGGTCAACTTCGCTGCTACCGGTGACCCGAACGGACCAGGACTCCCCGCCTGGCCAGTCTTCGACCCTGACGCTGACGAAGCGCTCGAGATAGGCGACACCATCCAGGTGCGGCGCGGTGTTCGGAAAGAGCGTTTGGATCTGATCGAGCGGTACTACGCGGCGAGACGTGACGCGTCACGTTGAATTCGTCGCCTGCCAGACCTGGCCAATGACCCCCTCGCCAATGACGGCGGTCACGTTGTAGTGCCCGAGGCGGGTGCCATCCCGTACGGTTCCTGCAACAACGCCGCGCCGTGTCGCGCAGGATGTCCTCAAGTTGGCGTGTTTCAGTGCTGGTATTATGTCCCTGCGCTTCGATTCAAGAGGAGCACTGGTTTCCAACGCGTTCGAGCCCACGCCCTGGCTCGGCCACCTTCCCGGGTGGCTTTCCGTGGGGGTGCGCTACAGCGAGGAAACGCACCGAGACCCGCGCGTCGTTAGTCCGGGTTTCACTCGCACGACACGAGGTCGCGATGTTCTGCCCGGCTCAGGAGGTACGTGTCCGGGCCAGGTCCACGGTGTCTGATGGAGGTGCCATGAGAGGTCGGGTTTCGTCAACACTCACTGTGCTCTCGGTTGCGCTCGTGTCCCTGGCCCCCACAGCGGTGGCTCAAGAGGGCGGCATCGACATTCGCCGGACCGCAAACGGCCGTCCGGACCTGTCGGGTACCTATGACGTCGGAACTCTGACACCGGTGCAGCGACCGACCGAGTTTGGTGAGACGCTGGCCCTGACCGAAGAGGAGGCGGCGACGTTTGCGAATACGGCGACGGCCGCGCTCGACAGGCGCAACAACATTGTCCCCGCAGTGAATACCGAGGTCAGCGACCCGAATCGCGGCGCGCCCCCGGTAGGGGGAGACGGGTCTACCGGCGCCTCGGGAAATGTCGGTGGCTACAACACCTTTTGGATCGACCCTGGCGCCGGTGCATTCCAGATCGACGGGCAGTGGCGCACCTCNATCCTCATTGACCCGTCGAACGGCAGGTATCCGCCACGGACCCAGGAGCGGATCGCCGCGCAGCGCGCCGCCACCGCCGCCCGCAGTGGTGGGGCCCGGCCCCGTCAGAACGACGGGACCGCGTACTGGCTCGAGGACGGGCTGGATGCGCCGGGCCCGTATGACAACATGGAGCAGCGAGGGTTTGGTGAGCGCTGTCTGCTCGGGTTCGGCTCCACCGCCGGCCCGCCAATGCTGTCGGTGCTCTATAACAACCACAAGCGGATTGTGCAGGGCGAAGACACGGTCATCATTCAGGTGGAGATGAACCACGATGCGCGGATCATCCGGATGAACGCCGAGCACGATCCGCCCGAGATCCGGAAGTGGCTGGGGGATTCGATCGGGCACTGGGAGGGAGACACCTTGGTCGTCGAGACCACCAACTTCCGCGATCGCCCGTCCTTCGCACAGGGCTCACGGAGCATGACGGTGACCGAGCGCTTCAGGATGGAGAGCGTCGACAAGCTCATCTACAGCTTCACCGTCGAAGATCCGGCGGTCTGGACGGCGCCGTTCACCGGCGAGTATGCGTGGCCGCGGAGCGCCAACAAGGTGTTCGAGTACGCCTGTCACGAGGCGAACTACGCGCTCGGGGGCATCATGCGGGGCGCGCGGTTGCTCGAGGCGGAGTTCCGTGGCGAGGAACTGCCCGGCGGGGTCCCGAACCCGACACGGTAGCATGGCGATCTGACCCGGCGCTCCGGCGACGCTGCTCTCGATCGTGGCGCTGCGCCACGCGTGAGTGTGCTCGGCGGTCGCCGCCCAGGCCAGGCTTCTGGCCCGCGATGATTCGACTCCGTGAGGTGCAACGCCCCTCGGACGAGCCGGATTCGTGCACCAGTACCCCCCTCCGCGCTGGCTTGGTCGGTCGAGATCGCGGACAATCAACGGGAGATAAGAGGAGAATTCGAGGCCTCAACTCTACGCTCGGTTAGGCCGAAAACCTGAGATCGGGGCCTGTGAGGCGATGGCGGTTGGCAATGAGGATGCTATTTCGAATGGTGATCCGGGTGCTGGTCGTGCTGCTTGTCACGACGGTCGTCCCCGCGACGTCGGTCGCGCAGCGTGCCTCGGAGCGGCGTGTCGCCAACCCTGGNGAGACCCAGTTCGACGTCCAGCTGCTCCGGCCGACGGGAGGCCCGGTGGTGCCGATCTTCGAGGGGTGGTATCGCAACCCCGACGGTACGTTCGAGCTGTCGTTCGGCTTCTTCAACGTGAACACGGAGGAAGTGATCGATGTGCCACTCGGGCGGGAGAACTTCATCGAGCCGGCGGGGTTCGACGGCCGCCAGCCGACCCGGTTCGAGCCGGTACCCGACCGCGATCGTCGACACTGGGGAGCCTTTACCGTCAGAGTGCCGGCCGATTTCGGCGACCGCGACGTGGTGTGGACGGTCCGTTCGGCCGGGCAGACGCTCTCGGTGCCTGGGCGGCTGACGAGCCGGTCGTACGAACTGGCCGGGTGGGCGTTCCCCGGACGTACCAGCATGGCGCCACGAGTGCGTTGGGAACCGGGCGGCCAGTTCGGGCGCGGTCCGAGCGGCATCACCGGTTCGGCGCTCCAGGTTCGGGCGGGAGTCCCGCTCACTATCGCCGCGTGGGTGGGCCGGGACGCTGAGGTCGGCGACGACGAGCGCCCGATTAACATCAAGTGGTTCAAGCACCAGGGACCGGGAGCGGTCACGTTCGACGAACGGACCACCGCCCTCGAGTGGGAGGCCGGGGACGTCGATGGTGCGCGGGTCGCGACCACCGCGACCTTCGCCGAGCCTGGCGACTATCTGTTGCGTCTGCTGGCGTTCAATGTGATCCGGGAATTCGAGTTTCAGTGTTGCTGGACCAATGGGTTCGTGCCGGTTACAGTCACACCGTGATCGGTCGACTAGGGGAGCAGAAGACGATGGCGGAGGCAGGTAGCTTCGATAGCGAGCGGTGGGGCCGGGTGCCGTGCGCGGGGCTGGCGATGGCGCTGACGCTGATTCTCGGAGGAGAGGCAATCGCCCAGACCGCCGCCGCGGGGGGGGGCGGGGAGGTCGATATCATCCCGACCTTCAGCCGGGACGTCGCGCCGATCTTGCAGCGCTCCTGCCAGCATTGCCACCAGCCGACCGGCATCGCGCCCATGTCCCTGCTCAGCTACCGCGAGGCGCGTCCCTGGGCGCGCAGCATCCGGGAGAAGGTGGAGCGCCGCCTCATGCCGCCCTGGCACCTCGACACGACGGTNGGCATTCAGGACTACAAGAACGACATCTCGCTGACCGAGGCCGAGATCGACACGGTCGTGGGCTGGGTGGACGCCGGCGCACCGGAGGGCGATCAGGGTGATCTCCCCGGGCCGCTCGAGTTCCCGCGCGCCGACGCCTGGCAAGTGGAGACGGCGCTCGGGCGTCCGCCGGACTTCATCGTGCGGTCGACGCCCTACACGGTGGTGGCCAACGGCCAGGACCAGTGGTGGGAGCCGCAGGTGGAGTTCGAGGGCTTCGACGAGCCCCGCTACATCCGCGCCGCCGAGTTCAAGCCGTCTTTCCCCGGTGGCATGAAGGTGGCGCACCATGGGCATGCCACTCTGCGGGGCAAGGAGCCGGCCGACGGGGAGGCGCGCCCGCCGTCGGTGCGGCTCGTGGGGATGGGCATCGGTAAGCGGTTTGACCTGTTGTCCGAGGGAGTCGGCAAGCTGCTGCCTCCGGGGCCGGCCACGGTCCGGTTCAACCTCCACTACTTCCCGGTGGGGGAAGAGGTCACCGACGTGATCGACGTCGGAGTCTGGCTCTATCCCGAGGGCGAGGTGCCGAGCAAGATCACGGTCGGGGAGCGACAGTTCTATGTGGATGGCACGCACCGCGAGCGGCTGCGGGCCAGCGACATCCTCATTCCGCCGCATGGCAGCCTGGTGCTCGAAGATCAGTACGTCATGGAGCAGCCGGCACTGATCCAGAGCTTCCGGCCCCACATGCACATGCGGGGCACCGAAATGTCGATGACGGCGCTCTATCCCGATGGCCGTCGCGAGCTGCTGAGCAGCGTCAACCGCTACGACCACAACTGGCAGATCGCCTACGTCTACGACGACGACGCCCAGCCGCTGCTGCCCCAGGGCACGGTGCTCATGCTCCAGGCGAAATGGGACAACTCGGCCGCCAACCGGATCAACCCCGATCCGGACCAGTGGGTGGTGTTCGGGGCGCGCGGCGTCGACGAGATGTCGCACGCCTGGATCGGCATCACCTATCTGAACGACGCGGAATACGAGGAGTTCGCCGTGACCCGCGCGGTCGCTGACACCGAGACGTCGCCGTAGCACGCGTAGGCTGCCCAGAGGCGGTTTTCCGAGCGCGGATGCATCGCCCGAACACCGGGGACGTGGCTGGCGCCGCCGCTTCCGGGTCTGGATGTCGTGAGTCGCCCCATCCTACGAGCACGTCACGGCGAGTGCCGGATCGTGTCCGACGATCGAGACGATGCGCCAGCCATCGGCGGTCTTCACGAGCGTATAGGTCCAGCCGTACTCACCGAACACGCTGCCGTCCTTGCGCGAGCGCACGCCGCGGCCGCTGACGATCGCGGCACTGCCGCCGAGGACGCAGATATTGCGGTNGGGCATGTCCGAACCCGCGTACCCCTGGGCGTCGAGACGCGCCCACGCGTCGGCGACCCACTGACGGACTTCGCCCTGGGTCCCCAGCGCACTGCCATCTCCTTGGAGATACGGCACGTTGTAGGCGTGCTTGGAGATCTCGTCGGCGGCGCCCACTGAGTACCAGGCGTAGTACTGATCGAAGAACGTGTCGAGCTCGGCGCGTAGCGCCTGCCGGGTGGAGGCATCTAGCGGCTGGGCGCCTGCCGGCGTCTCCAAGGCCAGGAGCGCCACCACCATCACGGGAGCCGTCAACCATCGTGTCATGCCCATTCTCTAGTTCGTCTGTGTCGCCAGGCGGCCCGGCACCGAGGGCGCTGACCAGATTGTTCGGTTCCCGTATTGTTCGGTTCCCGTGGTCACCACGATTCGCCGGTATACTGCGGAACACGAACCCCGTCACGTCCGCGTCGCGCTATATCGTAACCTTGGACGATGGTCACGGCGGAGTCACGGCCCGGTCGAGTCTTGCTCTCCGGGAGGCAGGGGGAGCAAGAGGAAAACAGGAGAGACCGACATGAGCATCCCTGCGCCCGCTCGTCCCCNATGCTCGACCCCGCTAATCCTCGCCCTCGGCGCCCTACTGCTTGCCCCCGGGTTGGTGGCCGCGCAGGGACCGGGGGTCGAAGGCGGCCAGTGGACCTACCTCGGCGGCGACGCGTGGCATACGCGCTACACACCAGCGGCCGAGATCACCCGTGACAACTTCGAGGAGATGACCCTGCTCTGGCAGTTCGACGCCGGGAGCTTCGGTCCCAGCACGTCGAGGGCGACCCCCTCGTATGTCGACGGCAAGCTGTTCACGGTGACCGGCGAGCGTCGCAATGTCGTTGCGCTGAACCCGAAGACGGGCGAGATGCTCTGGAGCTTCACCGAGCCCAACACGCATCGCTACGAGTACTCGATGCGCAAGGGCTACGGAAAGGGCGTGGCCTACGCGGAGGTCCCCGGCCGTGGCGGCGTCGTGTTCATCTCGAGCCCTGGTTTCTTTCTGTGGGCGCTCGACGCCGACACCGGTCAGCCGCTCGCAGATTGGGGCCAGCCGATCGCGGTCCCGGGCTTCTCTCAGACCGGTGGCGTCGACATGGTCGCCGACCTGATCCGGGGNTGGGGACCGTGGGAGAGCTGGGACGGCCCNTACGACCCCTATACGGGCATTCCACAGGCGATCGGCTACATCACGTCGTCGTCACCACCGATCGTGGTGAACAACACGGTCGTGGTCGGNAACTCGGCGGAGCAGGGCTACAACCAGACGCGGGTCGAGAACGTCCCGGGCGACATCCTGGCCTACGACGCGGCGACGGGCGCCTTCAAGTGGAAGTTCCACGTGATCCCGCGGCCGGGCGAGGTCGGGCACGAGACCTGGGAAGACGACGCGTGGGAGTGGACGGGCGACATCTCGTCATGGGCGCCCATGACCGCGGATCCTGAGCTCGGGCTGGTCTATGTCGTGACCAACGGCGTGACCATTGACTACTACGGTGGGCACCANCCGGGTGACAACCTGTTCAGCACCGCCGTGATCGCGCTCGACGCCGACACCGGCGAGCGGCGCTGGCACTACCAGTTCATCCACCACGACATCTGGAACTACGACACCTCGCAGCCGCCGCTGCTGATGGATGTGGCGGTTGACGGCCGCCAGGTCCAGGGGCTGTTCCAGGCGACGAAGCAGGGGTTCCTCTACGCGCTAGACCGGGAGACGGGTGAGCCGATCTGGCCGATNGAGGAGCGGGCCGTGCCGGGGTCGACGGTGCCCGGCGAGCAGCTCTCGTCGACACAGCCGTTTCCCACCAAGCCCCCGCCGTTCGATCTGCAGGGCCGCGACGCGAGCATGCTGATCGACTACACGCCGGCGATCCGCGAACGCGCGCTCCAGGTCGCACGGGACAACGATCTGTTCACGCCTCTGTTCGCTCCACCGACGGTCCTGGGTGACCCGGCCGGTCCCGCCTGGTTCTGCCCGAGTGACGCCGGCGGCGCCAACATCTTTGGCAACGTGGCGGCGGACCCGACCAGCGGCCTCATGTTCGTCCCGTCGACGAACCGATGCGGGCGGCACTCCGTGATGCCTGCCATCGAGTCGCCACTCGACAGCCCCGAGCAGACCGGCAGGGACTACTCCGAATGGTCGAACGCCGCCGGTCCCGGCGCCCGCGGGTCGCGCGTCGAGCAGACGGTCGACGGGCTGCCGATCTGGAAAGGCCCGGACGGGCGCATCGTCGCCTACGACCTGAACCGCGGCGAGATCAAGTGGACCATCCCCCACGGCGACGCGGCGCAGGACGACCAGGACGCCATCCGGAACCACCCGTTGCTGCAGGGGGCGGAGATCGACGAGTCGGTCTACAACCGTGGCCGCGGGGGGCAGGCGACGCTGGTGGTCTCCCCGACGCTGCTGTTCGCGACCGGCGTGACCGCCGATAACACGATGTCGCTCTTCGCGATCGACAAGGACACGGGCGAGCGCGTGGGTCAGATCGAACTGCCCAGCCTGCCCCGCTACGGCATGTCGAGCTGGGAGCACGANGGGCACCAGGTCATCCTGGTTCAGCTCTCGGATGGGCTGGCGGCGTTCGGGTTGCCGGCGGCGATGCCGGAGGCAGGGGGGCACTAGACATCAACGCGGCCTTCACTGTCATTCCTCGACCCGGCGATACTTCCGAAGGATCTGACGAAGGGCGCCGTCCTCGTCCATGGGGCCAAGGACGAACGTGTTGTTCACAAGGTCGTAGTCCCATCGGAGCCCGGTCCCTCTGACATCCCTCAGAACGAGGAAATCACCCTCGATCGTGAGGTCGTACGAGCGCATGTCGGGCAGCTCGTGCGTCACGCTGAGTTCCGTGTCGCGAGCCGATGCCCCCCGGAGATCCTCCGAGCGCTCGTAACCGTAAGTCCAGGTCATCGGCCCCCACCGGTAGCTTCCGTAGCCCGCCGTCGATTCAAAGGCGTTCGGCCCGGTCGTCTGCGTGCGGTGGCGCGTCGCCATCACGTGCCCGTCGTACACCATCCACAGGCCTTCCATAGCGGGTGACCGGACGACCTCGCCTCCGCTGTGCCACTCGACAAGCCGCCAGGTCCCTTCGATAACTGCTCGTACGTGCGTCGGGGGGCGAGTGTCCTGCGCCACCGCCTCGGTAGGCTGTGCGAGCGGCGCGAACGTCGATGCGACAACCGTCAGCGTCAAGACCCAGGCCCGGTGTCTGTCTGTCATCTCGCCTCCTCCAAATCGAGCCGTGAGTGGCGCGACCAGCGCGCCCCTCAGCGGAATCCGATGACTGTCCCCTCGCGCGCCGCTACGGTAGCGCGACTGCGACGAACCTGACAAGGCCAGAATCCCCGTAGCGCTCCTGCCCTTGGATGAAGACCGGGTCTGGATGTCGTCGGCCACCATCCGGCATTGCGGACGGACCGCACATACGTTACCGTCGAGCGCATGCTGGCAGGAAGCGGTACCACGAGTAGAGGGGNCGGGCGCAAGTGGAACGTCGGACGCGGCGGCTACCTGGCGCTCGTCTGCTGGCTCGTCGCGCGCGCAGCCTTCGCTCAGGGGCAGGTCGGCGACTACGAACCGGTCACCGACGCCGAGCTGATGAATCCGGCTCCCGGCGACTGGATCAACTGGCGTCGCACGCTGGACGGGCAGGGCTACAGTCCGCTCGACCAGATCAACCGCGACACGGTCGGCGACCTGCAGCTCGTGTGGTCTTGGGCCACCCCGCCCGGCACGGACCAGGTGACCCCGCTCGTGCACGACGGCGTCATGTATGTGCCCAGCCGGAGCGGCGTGCAGGCGCTCGACGCGGCCACCGGCGACTTCATCTGGCAGCACCGGCGCGGGGATGCGCCGTCGGCCGACGAGACCGTGTCGATGATAGTGGGGCCCGGCCTTGCCCGACGCAACATCGCCATCTACGACGACAAGATCTTCGCGGGTACCAGTGAGGCGCAGTTGCTCGCCCTGGATGCGCGCACGGGGGAGGTGGTCTGGGAACACCAGGTCGCCGATTCCGAGCTGGGGTATCGCTACTCGAGCGGACCGATTGTGGTGCGGGGCAAGCTCGTCGCGGGGATGACCGGGTGCGAGCGGTACAAGAACGACGTGTGCTTCATCTCGGCCCACGANCCGGCGACCGGCGCCGAGCTCTGGCGGACGTCTACGGTGGCGCGGCCGGGAGAGCCGGGTGGGGACACCTGGGGCGATCTGCCCCTGACATTCCGCGCGGGAGCAGACGGCTGGCTTCCCGGTAGCTACGACGCTACCACCGATCTGATCTACTGGTCGACGGCCCAGGCCAAGCCCTGGGCGAGCGCGCAGCGCGGCACCGAGGGCGCTGCCCTGTATACCAACTCGACGCTGGCCCTGGACCCGGACACTGGCGAGATTCGCTGGTACTTCCAGCATATCCCGGCCGAGACCCATGACCTCGACGAGGTGTTCGAGGTGGTGCTCGTCAACCGCGACGACCGGCACGCGCTCTTCAAGATGGGCAAGATCGGCGTGCTCTGGGAGCTGGACCCGGCCACCGGCGCGTTTCGCGCGGCCCACGACCTCGGGTATCAGGACATCGTCGACATCGACCCCGCCACTGGCCAGGGCCTGTTGCGCCGGGACCGCGTTCCCCAGATTGGCGTGCCGGTGGACTACTGTCCAGGTCCCGGTGGCCTGAAGAACCTGTGGGCGATGGCGTATCACCCGGAGACCGAGGCGTTCTACATCCCGCTCACCCCCGGCTGCGCCCACGCGGTGTTCGGCGAGATGCCTACGCCGGAGGTTGGGGGCGGCGGCGTGGGTCCGTCGAATCGTGGATTCGTGGTCCATCCAGACAGCCCCGAGCAGCTCGGCGACTTCGTGGCGATGGACAGCAACACAGGAGAGATTCTGTGGCGTCGGCGGAGCCGCTGGCAGTATGGCACGGCGGTGCTTGCCACCGGTGGGGGACTCGTGTTCGTCGGCGACCTCGATCGGCACATGTATGCCTTCGACGCACGGGATGGTATCGAGCTCTGGCGGACCCGGACCCCGACGGCGACCGACGGGTTCCCGATCACCTATGCCGTCGACGGGCGACAGTATCTGGCCGTGCCGTCGGGGCCGGGGTGGAGTCTCGCCTGGAACAACGCCAGGCAGGTATTTCCCGACACCATGAGTCGACCGCCCGGTGCCGGCTCTGTCATCCAGGTGTTCGCCCTGCCGGTTGACTGACAGTGGACGAGCCGGCCGCCGACGAGACGCACGGGGCCGGTCAGAATCCGGGATCCTGCCAGCGCGAACGCGGCACGAGCTGCCCGCTTCCGGCCGTGCCTCGAATCTCGCCGTCGCGGTAGACGATCTCCCCCCGACGCATCGTCAACACGGGCCAGCCGGTGACGACCCGACCGGCGTGCACCGAATAGCCGCTGCCCGAGAACATGTCCTCGTCCCGTATGGTGCGGGTCTCGTCGGGATCCCACAGGACCAGATCGGCGTCGGAGCCGACCGCGATGACCCCCTTGCGGGGATAGAGCCCGAAGAGCTTCGCCGGGTTGGTCGAGGTCACCTCCACGAACCGGTCCAGCGAGATCCGATCCGAGTCGACGCCGTCGGAGAAGAGCATCGGGAGCATCACCTGGAGATTGCTCATGCCGGCGCGGTGCCGGGCCACGGTCTGGCTGGGGTCGAGCTTTTCTTCCCGCGTGTAGGCCACGTGGTCGGTGGCCACGACGTGGATCGTGCCGCGCGCGATGCCGTCCCAGAGCGCGTCCAGGTCGTCGCCGGTCCGCAGCGGCGGCTGTCCGATGTAGAGCCCGGGCGTGTCGCTGTCGAAGCGGTCGCGGGTCAGGTGCAGATAGATGGGACGTGTCTCCACATACACCGGCACTCCACGGGCCTGCGCCTCCTCGGTCACACGGAGTGCCCGCTCGGACGAGAGATGCACGATGTAGATCGGTGCGCCCGTGACCTCGGCCATCGCCACCGCGCGCTGGGTGGCCGCGACCTCGGCCGCGACCGGACGCGCGTCGGCGAAGTGGGCGAGCGAGCCGAGACCGTCGGCGATGAACTGCGCGGCGGTGTTCTGCACGATTCCGGCGTCCTCGGCGTGGATCATCACCAGAACCCCGGCGTTGCTGGCGGCCCGGAGCGTCGCCGTGAAGCCGGGCACCGCCTGGTCGAACGACGGGCGCACCATGAACACCTTGATGGTGGTCTGCCCGGCGGCGGCGAGTGTCTCCAGGGTGGCCGTGTTGGCGGTGGCCGGGTCGGACACGATCGGATGGAAGATGACGTCGGCGATCGCCTGGGCGTCGATGTCCGGTTGGGCACGTCGGAGCGCCTGGGCCGGTGTTTCACCCTCGCGGACACCGGCGAAGTTCGAGATCGTGGTGATGCCACCGGCCAGCGCCGCGCGGGATCCCGACTCGTAGTCGTCGGCCCGGCCGATGTGCACGTGCGGGTCGATGCCGCCGGGGAGCACGAGCAATCCGTCGGCGTCGAGGATTCGCGTGTTGGCGTCGCGTGGCTCCAGACNGGAGCCGACCTCGGCGATGGTCGAGCCGACGACACGGACGTCGGCGGCTCGCACACCATCCTCTACGAACACGTCCCCGCCTCGAATGATCGTCTCCGCCGCCGGCTGGGCCTGCGCGGTCGTGGCCACGAGAACCAGCACGCCGATCGGTGTGAGCCTGCGTTGCCAACGCACTGGGCACCCCCTGAGTGTGGTGTTCTGATTGGCCACAGCATATCGCGTGTGGACGCCGCTGGGCCCGTAGGGCTGAGCTACGGGGATTCCGGTATTGTGGCCTGGCCCAAGTACGCCATGATGACCTACCTCGACGCCCGCGAGCCGGCCGAGGTCGCCAGGCCGGTCGGCCCGAGCGACGGCAGGGAAGCTGTCGGGGAAGGAAGGTGTTTCGGTGGCATTCGGCGTGGCCATGGCGATGACGATTCGCACCCGTCGGTTGTGTGCGGGGTTGCTGACGGCACTCGGGGTGGCGGCGGCGGCCGGTGCGCAGCCCAATCCGTATCAACGTGTCGATGCGCCACAGCCACCACCTCACCTGAATGACGGGCGGTGGGGAGAGACGATCCAGGTGCGCGTGGGGCCAGCCGGCAACGTCTACGTCTACCACCGCTGCTTCAAAGCCGTGCTGGGCGATCCCAACGTGGCACCAGGCCATTCCGACGGATTGACCGCAAACTGCCTGGGACGATGGTCCGGGTATCCACCCGTGCTCAAGTTCGCTCCCACCGGAGAGTTCATCGCCGGNTTCGGTACGGGGCTCGTCGGCAGACCCCACGGATTCTCGGTGGATCACGCAGGCAATATGTGGCTGACCGATGTGGCGCTGATACCAGGTGAGATGGGCGCCGTGGTGCACAAACTGAACCCGGCCGGGGACCTGGTGATGACGCTCGGACGACCGGGCATGGTCGGCCAGAACCGTGAGACCTTCAATCGCCCGTCCAGTGTCGCCGTGGCTGAGAACGGAGACATCTTCGTGGCCGACGGTGAAGGACCGAACAATCGCATCGTCAAGTTCTCGGCCGATGGACGCTATCTGCTGGAGTGGGGCACCACCGGGTCGGGGCCGGGGCAGTTCAGCACGCCACATGACCTGGCGATCGACTCGCGAGGGCGGGTCTTCGTCGGAGATCGTGGCAACAGCAGAGTTCAGATTTTTCAGCCGGACGGCACGTTCGTCGACGCGTGGAGCGATTTCGGCCGACCCAGCGGTATCTACATCAACCGCGCCACGGACACCCTCTATGTCACCGACTCTACCTCGAACGCGAGCACCAATCCGGGGGTGCAAAGGGGAATCTACGTAGGCAGTGCGCGTACCGGCGAGCTCGACTACTTCATTCCCGACCCAGATCTGGAGCGGGCGGACCAGACTCGTATCTCCGGCGCCTCCGGGATCACGTCCAGCCACGATGATTCGGTCGTCTACGCGGCTGACGTGGCTCCCTGGCAACTACGCCAGTATGTCCGGCGCTGACAGCGGGTCCGCGCTTGGCGACAATGGCCACGATCCATCCGTGAAAGGCGACACGAGCGTGAGAGGCACCACTTGGGAAGTCTGATGATCGCGCGCGGGTTGGCGCGCCGTAGCTCGCGCCTGGTCAGCCTGTGGCTGGGCGTGTGGCTGAGCGCCGTGTCGGTCCACGCGCAGGACGCACCGAGCCGACCGCTCCCCGTGGTGTGGGTACTGGCGACCGGAGGGACGATCTCCGGCGGTGGCTCCAGCCCCACCAACCTGACCCAGTATCGGGCGGGCACCTACTCGGGCGACGAGCTGGTCGCGGCGGTGCCGGCGCTGGCCGATCACGCGGTGATACGGGTGGAACAGGTCGCGAACATCGGGAGTCCGAACATTACCTTCGACGATTGGCGCACACTGGCGCGCCGGGTCAACGAGATCTTCGCCCAAGACCCGAACGTGGCCGGAGTCGTCATCACCCATGGCACCAACACGCTCGAGGAGACCGCCTACTTCCTCAACCTCACGGTGCGGCACGACCGCCCGGTGGTGTTGGTCGGCGCGCAGCGCCCGGCCACCGCCATCAGCGCCGATGGCCCCCTCAATCTCCTCAACGCGGTCCGCACCGCGGTGGCGCCCGAGGCACGTGGCAAGGGCGTCATGGTGGTCATGAACGAAGAAATCAACGCGGCCCGGGATGTGACCAAGACCAGCACCTACCGGGTCGAGACGTTCAACTCGCGGACGCTGGGGTATCTGGGCTACGTCGATGCCGACCGGGTGAGCTTTTACCGCGAGACCACCAAGCGCCACACGGCCGCATCGGAGTTCGACCTGACCGGGGTGACCCAGATGCCACGGGTGGACATCGTGTANTCCTATGTGGAGCCGAACCCGGTCATGATCCAGGCGCTCATCGAGGACGGCGTCGACGGGATCGTGCTGGCGGGCACCGGCGCGGGGCTCGTCTCGGCGGTGGAGCGGACCGCCCTGGAGGCGGTGATGTCGATGCCGGCCGAGACGAGGCCGGTCATCGTCCGGTCGAACCGGACCGGCAGCGGACGCGTGGTACCGCTGGGCGGCTACGACGAGCGGGGCATGGTCGCGGGCGACACCCTCAACCCGCAGAAGGCCCGGGTGCTGCTGATGCTGGCGTTGACGCAGACTCGGGACCTCGACGAGATACGCCGCATGTTCGCCGAGTACTAGGTTTTCCGACAAGGCGCCCGCGTGGACGGCGTTGCTTCCTCGGTCACATGCCGCCTGCATGCTCCGTCGNCGCGCTTTGCCACGCAGACGCCTCGTCAGAAAACCGCATCGGACGTTTTTCAGCCGCCTGATAACGCACTCTAAGGCGCGCCGAATTGTTCAACGGACGGAGGACCGAGGCGGGTCGTGGCGATAGACTCGACCTCCGCGCATCACGAACACGACCCGGCCCAACGCTGCGGGGTCACTTAGCGGGTCGCCGTCGAGCGCGATGATGTCGGCCTCGAACCCGGTGGCAATGGCGCCGATCTCGTCCTCCATGCCCAGCGACTCGGCCGCGAGCGAGGTCGCCGACACCACGGCGTCCATCGGGTCCTGCCCACCGTCCTCGACATAGGCCACCAGTTCGTCGGTGTTCGAGCCGTGGCTGCCGGCGTTGGCGTCGGTGCTGTAGACGATGCGCACGCCGGGGGTTCTCGCCGCTGCCTGGAAGAACTCGAGAGCACCCGGCCGGGCCGCCTGCAGGGTGGCGAAGCCTTCCATGGTGTAGCCACCGACCCCGGCGTAGCGGTTGCCACGCTCGGCATAGTTGCGGAAGAGCAGATCGATCTGATTGCCGAGATACATCCCGCTGTCGACGAACACCTGGACGTCGCCCGGCTCGAGCATCCAGCCGTGCTCGACCTGAGTGCACCCGGCGTCGGCGACCATCCGTAGCGCGTCGGACCGATGCAGGTGGACGACCGACCGCAGCCCCTGGGCGGTCGCCTCCCCGCAGGCGGCGTCGAGCTGGGCGGCGGTCAGGTTGGTGACCCCGCCGAACCGGATGCTCGTCGACGCGAAGACCTTGATGACGTCGGCGCCGGCGGCGGCGCGACCACGCACATAGGCCCGGATCTCGTCCGGGGTGCCGGTGTTCTCGTTCACGGCGCCGAGCGACGATAGCAGCCGAGGGGCGGGAATCTCGCCACGGTCGATCCACGCCCGCAGCTCGGCGTCTCGCGGCGAGCCCAGGCTTTGCATCGTGGTGATGCCGTTCATCAGTGTGCGGAACGCGTTTTCCGCCCCGTGCAGCGTCGCGTGGGCGACGCTGGGGTCGACCGCCTGCCGGTGCACCTTGCCGTCGTCGTCGAAGTGGTTTCCGATGTGTACGTGGGTGTCGATGTAGCCCGGCAGCACCGTCACGGCCGTCAGGTCGTAGACGCGGTCTCCCCTGGCGGTCCCACGTGGCACGATCTCGGCGATCCGTCCGTCGCGCACTACCAGATCGCGGTCCGCGAGCACCTCGCCGCGCCCGTCGAGGATGTGCGCCCCGCGGAGCACCGTGGTCTCGCCCGCAGGTTGGCTGGACGCGGGAGCACTCGNACCGGCGCAGACGCAGGCGAGCATGACGGCGACAGCCGGCCAGCGGCCGGTCGGAGTAGGCAGCCGATCGAACATGCGTGAGCCTCCAGTTCTACGGTTCGAAGATGCACGAGCATTCTACGTCGCCGCTCGCGGTGCCCGGCGACCCGGATCCCGGTATTGCGGTAGTCTTGGCGGGTATCGACCATCAGTGGTCGGGCTCGGTGGCTCGGGGAGTCGAGGAGGGTGACGATGAGCGTAGCGCAAGGGACCGCCGGCACACGTGCGAAGACCGTCAAGAAAATTCTCCTGGGCGTGGCGGCCACGCTGGGCCTGGTGCTCGTGGGGGGCGGCGTCGTCTGGACCACGACATGTCCTTGCGAGACAATGCCGGGCTTCGTGCTGCTGGGCGATTCGCATGACGCCCCCGTCACCGACTGGAGCTTCGCGAACGACGTTTCGCTGTGTCAGATTCAGATCAGCATCATGTTGCGGCCCCATGCGGTGAACGTGAACTGCATGGCGACGCCGGACGGNGACCTCTTTATCAGCTGCTCCTTTGGCGACAATAAATATTGGTGCCCGCGAGTGGGGGCGGATGAGCCGGGCCGGTTGCGTCTGGATGGCGTGGTCTACGCCGTCCATCTCAACCGGGAGATGGACCAGAGCCGACTCAACCAGGTCTGGGCGGCCCGGATGCAAAAACTGCAGAAGCCGGCGGTACAAGCCCGGCAGCCCGGCGGCGGCGGAGAGCCTCCCTCGCTCGACACTCCGCGACCGGACAGCTGGTGGTCATTCCACATCGTCTCGCGTTCCTGATACGCGTTCTTTGGCGAGGATGGCCGGCGTGCTCAAGAAGAGCGTCTGACAGGCTAGGTTATTGCGCTTCGAGGCGTCTACAGCGGCACCATGCCCATCCAGAACATGGTCGTGTCGCCGACATCGATGTCGTACTTACGCACGTAGGTGAGCTTGCCGTCATCGCCGATACGGAATACCGACAGGCCGGCCGGCGCTAGCCGTATCCCACCGTCGGCTCTCACATTCACCGGCAGATTGTGCTGTGCGACCAGCATGCGTCCTCCCGGGTCGATGTGAAAGGTGCGCGGGTGTATGGCCCGGGTTTCGATGTGCTGGATGGCGGTCGGCTCGCCGGTGGATTGGTCGATCGAGTACACCACGATGTTGTTCTCGCCGCCGACGAAGACCTGCTTGCCCTCGATCTCGTTCGTGGCCTGGGCCCGGTTGGCTCCGTATAGAAACCGGCCGTTCGGATGCACGTGCACCGTGCTTGCCGCCTGCCGCGACCTGATGGTCTGCGGGTCAGCAAGCGTGTCCGCGCGGAACGCGATCTCCGGCGCAATCGTGCCGCTTGCCATCATGTAGGTGTACATCTTGTTTTGCGTTTCGATCGACACGTAGATCCACGGCTTGGTCGGATGAAAATCGAGGTGCCGGGGGCCGAACTCCTTCCCGCCGTTGGGCGCGATGGTCACTCCGTTGGTCAGCACGCCGCTCCGGTAGTCGAACACCTTCAAGGCGCCGGGGTCTTCCGCCCGGGCGGGCGTGCCTTCGTTGCCGCGAGCGACCAGAATCGCCAGTCGATTGTCGGGCGTCACGCGCACCTGATGGGCGTAGATGCCGGCATCTATGGGGCCCGGCTGTCTTACCTCTTCTCCCGGCGTAAAGTCCCGATTGATGCGGTAGACACGCAGTGCGCTCGGGTTGTTGAACGCCACCAGGATATTCTCCGATGGCATATCCGTGGACATGTGGATGGGGCGCGTCGGCAAGCGTATCGGCTCACCGTGCGGCGTGAGCGCGCCACTTGTCGGATCGATGCGAAACGCGCTGATGTGATGCTCGGTTCCGGTCTGACCGTAGCCAGGCGCGCTGCTGCTGGAAGCCACGTAGAGATAGCGCCTCGAGACATGGGGCCAGGCGTATTGCACCCGCGCCGGCAGCGTGACCGTGGACTGCCTGATCAGCGCCGCGCCTGCGACGTCAACGTCATAGTGCGTGAGATCGGGNCCGACGTTGGCGTATAGGGCAGTTTTTTGGGACGCCGGCTGTGCGAACGCAAACCGGGATGCGGCGACACTGCCCGCAACGAGTGACAGGAAAATTCTGCGGGTGAGCACGGTCCCTCCTTGGAATGGCGTCGTCAGTTGACGTTGCACAGATGAACTCCGCCTTCGATTGCGACGAGNCTATCGGCCGCNTCAGGCACCCATCACCTCTTGCCATCTCTGGTTGGTGATCGCAAGACCGCCGGTCACGAGCCAGCCTTCCTTCTCTTTGCCCAGGTTTCCTTCATTCGCCGTGCTATGGCCTTGCGGCCGCTAGCCGACATGGCCTTGCGAGTCTGCTTCGGCGCCTGCTTCTTCGTGTCTATCGGTTCACTGGATGCGCTCTTCTTTGTCGCCTTGGTGCGCGACGCCGGTGTCTTGCGTGCGGCCGCCTTCTTTGTCGGTGACCAGCCGCCAATCCTTGCCCTCTTTCTTCCCCTTGGACAGCGCCGTGAGGATCAGCTTGAACTGCCGGCGACTCGGCCGGGCGATCCATCAAATCACACCCGCGCCAAACACGCCCACGACCCAGTGTGAGAACAAGGTCTCCATCATCAGTCCCCTCCAAGAATGTTGCGTCGACCGGAGCTGTCCGAACGAACCCGGCCCGCAGGGTTCTTACCCGCCGAGGCGATGCCGGTCGTCCCAGCGTTCACGGTCTATCGCGACAGGAGATACGTCATCTTGACGGCGAGCTGCCTATTCTGAATCCAGGGCACCCGACCCCGATGTTGCAGCGTCGGGTCGAACACCAGGAAGTCGTCGGCACGCAATTCGTCGTAGGCGATGTAGATGTCGCTGCCGGGGCTGTAGATCCAGTTGAACCGCACGCTCGTGCTGATCGAGTCGGTGGTGGAGTTGTACTGGGTCAACGTGCGCAGCGTCATCTCGGGCGAGAGCGCGAGGTCAAAGGTGGCCGAGGCAAGGTCGGCGACGAACGCGCCCCCCGGCAAGTCGACGTTGCTGCGACTGAACCGCCCTTCGGCCGCGATCGAGTCCGTCAGCCGTACGCCAATCGTGGCGCTGGCGTCTGTTCGATTGCCCCCGAAGAAGGTCTGCGGGGCGTACGCCGCCTGACCGAAGACCCGCTTTGACGCGTCGCTGCGATACCGGAACGACCACTCGCCGAAGCGGTAGGTGCCGGCGGGAATGGTGACGTCGGAGGTAATGGGGAACGCGAAATCGAGCTGCTCGAAAGTGTCGTTGTACCAGAAGATGAATGANGACCCGTCCTCGAAATAGGTCCCGATCATGTTGTGGATCCGCCGCGTCAGCAGTCGATTGTGCTGGTCGGTGGTGTAGGTGACGTTCCACATCGGGTCGAACTGTCGGATGCCCCACCGGCCCGGCCGCGGATCCCATTCGCCGTGTAACCTCGATATTCGGATGCCCGTGCGTGGCACGAACCCCACTTCGGCGTTGAAGTTGTCCTGGATGTCGGTGTATTCGGCTTCCACCCGATACGACGGACTCAACCACACGGCGCTGACATAGCCNGCCATGTCTCCGGTCGATACCTCCGGTGTTTCGGTCTTCGCGATGAACGAGTTGACGACGAAGTTGGGATGCGGCGCGAGCGTCGTGTCGACGGCGAACGTCCGGTTGTAGCGGTTGCCGCCGATCGCCTCCTTGTTGACGACGAGGCCGCCGATCCGGGATCGAGCCAAGATGTCCCGACTGTAGCGGCCGACAAAGAAATTCTCGCCGAGTCGATCCTGCCCCCCCTGGGTCTGGATGTTCATCACCGCGATGTTGTGCCGATCGACCTTGCCGGTCAGACGCCCACCCCCGATGATCGGCACCGGTTGGCCAGCTGCGGACAGCCCGATGCGACGGGTGAAGAACAGATCGGCCGTACGTCGCCATCCCTGGGTGCCGATCCCGAACATCCCGGAATTTTCGAGGAAGAAATCCCGCTTCTCGGGAAAGAAGAGCGCGAACCGCGTCAGGTTTACCTGCTGCTCGTCCACCTCCACCTGCGCGAAGTCGGTGTTCAGCGTGACGTCGAGGTTGAGCCCCGAGGCCACGCCGTATTTCAGATCGAGCCCGACGTCGTTGAAGCCCGAGTCGTCGAGGGCGGACGTCGCCAGACGGTCTTGCCGCCCCCCCGCCAGCACATACGGTGTGACCCGCAGATCCATGCCACGGTCCACACCGCCGACCCCGGCCATCGTGCCGGCCAGACTGACCCGGGTCAGGCTGTAGGCTCTCGGTATCGGCGCCCAGAACACCTGCTCGTTCTTGCGCCGGATGTTNCGCATGAAGTTCACGCCCCACACCTGCCGGTCGGCCTCGGGAAAGCGCAACGTCACCATCGGGATGGCGATCTCGGCAAACCAGCCTGCCGCCGTGCGCGTGGTGGCCACGTCCCACACGCCGTCCCAGTTCACGTTGATGTTCGAACTGTTGCCTCCAAACCCGCCTTCACCCTCGGCGGCGACCTGTTGCTCGAGTTTCGCTCCGAGCGGGCTGGTCACGAACATGTAGCCCGACCGGCGGTCCTGAAAAGTGTCGAGGATGATCTGAAAATTGTCCTCGTCGAGCAGACGTGGCGAATCGCGGCGCTTCTCGGTGGCGATCACGCCGTCCGGTTGTCGGTCATACGCCTCGACGCCGATGTAGAGGGCGGTGGCATCGTAAATCAGCCGAACCACGGTGCGCTCGGTCGCCGGGTCGCCCTCCGCGGGCTCCTGCTGGATGAAGTCCTCGATGACTGCCGCCCGCAGCCAGGCCTCGTCACTCAAGTCGCCGTCGAGGCGGGGCGGCGTCTCGACCCGCGTCGGTTCGACCCGGTATTGCTCGCTCGGGGGACGCGCGGCGCTCACCGGTGCGGTTTGGTCTCCTGGCGCGGCCGCCGTCAGAACCGAGACCCCGGCGCCGGCTGTGGTCGTCCCTGGGTCGAACTTCAACGTACCGCCGACCACGGAGGATGCGGGACGTTCGGCTCCGGTCGAGCCTTCCGAGCCACNCTTGAGGTCCGCGGCCACCGGCGCCGGTCCGTCACCGCTCGAGGCATNCAGGCCCGACCGGCGGCTGGGCACCGAGGGCGGCACGCGCCCGACCGGGCTCGATTGCACGGTGGCCGTCAACTCGGCCGCGATCCGATCCTGCAGGTCGAAGATGTCGTCCAGCGCACCGTCCGCCGTCACGCTCGTGGCGATGAGTCCACTCCCCGTGTCGACCAGCCGCGCCGTGATACGCAACTCCCCGCCACGCCGCTGGTAGCCGCCGACCACGACCCAGCGGGCGTGAAGCTCACGGCCCAGAGCTGTCACGGCGTCGTCGTCGAGTTCCGCGTCGCCGCGCAGTGCCGCCACCGCGGGCACGCCCTCCTGCGCAATCACCGTCACGTCGCCTAGCGACTCGAAATCCGCCGTGACGGTCTCGGCGATGCCGGCTCCGATCCAGTCGTCGCCCGATTCGCCGCTCATGTTGTTGAACGGCAGGATGGCTAGTCGCTCGAGCGTCCTAGGACGAGCGGACTCGCCTTCGCGTTGTGCCGTCGCGGGCACAGCGGACAGCAGGCACACAGCGGACACCGCTAGGACGACCCGACTCCGAAGCGAGGGTGGCATTTCTTGCCTTTGGCCAAACAAACCGAACGGCCGTAGCGCGGGCCCGTGGCCGAGCGGACCTGTGTGTGCTGGATGTGCGCCTGCCCGATGGCAATGTGGTCTTGACTTCCTGCGGTGGCTGGGCGACAACGCCAATCCGACCCCCACGGTCATGATACCCGGGCACGGGACGATCCGCGACGCCACCCGCAGAGGGGCCTTCGACTTTCTGGAGAAGCCGCTGGCCCGAGACCGCGTCCTGCTCGTGGTCAACAACGCGCTCGACCGGTTGGACCTGCAGCACGAGAACCAGCGATTCGGAGAGCTCGGCGGGGACGCGCCGAGAATGACCGGCGACAGTGTGCTGTTCTTGCGGGCGGTCACAGAGGCCACCCAGGTCGCCCGGTCAGACGTCGGCGTGCTGCCGACCGGCGAATCGGGATCGGGGAAGGAACTATTCGCCGAGCACATCCACCGCCAGAGTCCCTTCGCATCACGCGCGTTCGTAGAGGTGAACTGTGCGGCCATTCCCAGCGAGTTCATCGAGAGCGAGCTGTTTGGCCACGAGAAGGGTACCTTTACGGGGGCGGCGGGCGTCCGGCTGAATGCGGCCGAGCTTTGCATCGACGTGGGGCGTCCTGACGACTACCGCCGTGTCGAGGCGTCCGTGTGGGCCGGCGAGCTGAAGGCCGCGTCCTTTCGGATGTCCAAGGGCGGCTTGTTCTGGTCGTTGGATTGGCGTGGCGATGGGGCGTATCGCCTGCGGGCCAAGCTCAAGGCCGGAGAGCTCCACCTGTACTCGAAGTCCGACGAGGTCATCTCGCGGTCCCCTTAGCAGCTTGCTGAAGAATGTCCGAGGAGGTTCTCGGAGCGCGGGATGCCCTGCCCGAAAACCTAGCCGACCTCGAAGGCGTCGTGGAGTACCCGGACTGCTTCATCGACCTGCGATTCGTCGACGAGGCACGTGATCCGGATCTGCGACGTCGTGATCATCTCGATGTTGATCGCCGCGTCGGCGAGCGCACGGAACATCCGCGACGCGAATCCCGGCGCGTTCTGCATGCCGGTCCCGACGATGCTGACGTTACCCAGGTGATCGTGCGCAACACAGTCGGCCGCGCCGATGGCAGTGGCGATCCGACGCGTCACCTCCAGTGCCTGCTTCACGTCGTGGCGCTCGACGGTGAACGAGAGGTCGGTCAGGCGTTCCGTGCTAGCGTTCTGCACGATGGTGTCCACACTGATGCCGACATCAGTCAATGGTTCGAAGACACGCGCCGAAATTCCCGGACTGTCCGGTACGCCCCGTATCGTCACTCGGGCCACGGCGCGGTCGTAGGTCACGCCCCGCACCTTGTTCCGAACCTCCATTGCATCGCCTCCGTCTGACGTGGTGTCGTGAATGAGCGTGCCCGGCACGTTCGCGCTGCTCGACGCGACCAGCACGGGAAGCTTGTACCAGGCGGCCAGCTCGATCGAGCGCGGGTGCATCTTTGCCCCGTAGGTGGCCAGTTCGAGCATCTCTTCGTATCCGATCTCCGCCAGTTTTCGCGCATTCGGAACGACCCGCGGGTCGGCCGTGTAGATGCCGTCGACGTCGGTGTAGATCTCGCACCGGTCGGCCTGGAGGGCGATCGCGAGAGCCACGCCTGTCGTATCGGAGCCACCGCGTCCTAGCGTNGTGACGTCCATTCCCTCAGTGACGCCCTGGAACCCGGCGATGATGACGACTGCGCCGCCGTCCATCTCGTGTCGGACTCGGGCCGGGTCGAGATGCACGATGGAGGCGCGTCCGTGCGCCGCGTCCGTGCGGATGCCGGCCTGGGCGCCGCCCATACTGATCGACGGCACGCCGATCTCGCGCAGCGCCATCGCCATGAGCGTCGACGACACGACTTCTCCGGTAGACAACAGTAGGTCCATCTCACGTGGCTCCGGACCGGAACTCACGGAATCGGCCAGCGCGATCAGCGCGTCGGTGGTCTTGCCCATGGCCGACACGACGACGGCAATTTCATTCCCCGCGTCGCGCGAATGAGCCACACGTTGCGCCACGGACTTGATCTTGGCCGCGTCGCCAAGGGAGGTGCCGCCGTATTTCTGGACGAGAATCGCCACCGTTCTATTGTCTTCTGATTCGGGCGTCCGCGTGGTTGGGTCGAGAAAATGGTGACCACGCGATCATCACGGCTTGATGGCGTGCTCGCTCGGGACTATTCTTGGGCCTCGCGCAGAGACGAAGGGGCGAGCCGACCCGGCTCGGCCGAGTTTACCGAAAGTGAGATCAGCATGAGTGTTCTACGATCGTCGCGTTTCATTCTTGTCCTGGGTGTCGTGGCGTTGACTGTCGTGAGTGCGATGGTGGCGGCCGAGCGGTCGGCGTCGGCCATGGCCACCGCGGCGGGTCGCTTCCTCGAGAGCTTGACGCCTGAGCAGCGCGCCGAGGCGACATTCGAGTTTCAGTCCGACGAGCGCACGAGCTGGCACTTCATCCCGACCGAGATGTTTCCCCGGAACGGATTGACTCTCAAGACCATGACCGACCCGCAGCGAGCCCGTGCGCACGACCTGCTCAGTGCGGGGCTGAGCCAGCGCGGCTACCTGACGGCTACGGCCATCATGGACCTCGAGACCGTGCTACACGCTCTCGAGCCCAACGGTCGGCTGGTCCGCGACCCGGAAACCTATCTGTTCTCGGTCTTTGGCACCCCATCGTCCGAGGGCGCGTGGGGTTGGCGTATCGAAGGGCACCACATGTCGATGCATTTCACGGTTGTCGACGGGAAGGCGGTGGCGGGTTCGCCCTATTTCTTCGGGTCGAATCCGGCGCAGGTGCGCACCGGGCCCAAGTCTGGCTTGAGGGTTCTGGGTGCGCGCGAGGACGCCGCTCGGGCGCTGGTGATGGCCCTCGATGGGGCGCAGCGTACCGAGGCGATTCTTGAAGACGTCGCGCCCGATGACATTCTCACGGGCGCCAACGTCGACATCGATCCGCTCTCGCCGGTCGGCGTGCGGGCCGCGGCGCTCAATCCGAGCCAGCGTGAATTGCTTCTGCAGGTGATCGGCGCCTACACGTCGGTCATGGCTGACGACATCGCCGCGGAGCGGATGGCGAGCATCCGTGACGTGGGACTCGATGGGATCGGGTTCGCCTGGGCAGGGCCGACCGAGCGCGGCGCGCAGCACTACTACCGGGTGCAGGGGCCGACGTTCTTGATTGAATACGACAATTTCCAGGGCGACGGCAACCACGTCCACTCGGTGTGGCGCGACTTCAACGGTGACTTCGGTCGCGACCTGCTCCGCGAGCATCTGCAGGCGTCGGCCCACTAGTTGTGTCGACCTCGGCGGTTGTCGGCGCGAGCCATTCACAGGAGCACGAACCATGACAGACGCACGAAAGATCGACCCACGGGTGTTTGACCTCTACGACGAGTATTGCCACGGCCACATCACTCGGCGCGAGTTTCTCAGTCGCGCGACGGCCATGACGGTCGGTGGCGTGTCGGCGCTCTGGATGGCGCAAGCCTTGTTGCCTCGGTATGCCGAAGCCCAGACCATTTCCTTCACCGACCCGCGGCTGAAGGGCACCTACGCCGAGTATCCGTCCCCGGGCGGAACCTCAGGAACGATGCGGGGGTATCTCGTGCAACCGGCGGGGGATGGGCCGTTTCCCGCCGCGCTGATAATCCACGAAAACCGCGGTCTGAATCCGCACATCGAGGATGTCGCGCGACGGGCGGCCGTGGCGGGATTCCTGGCCTTGGCCCCGGACGGGTTAGCCCCTGTCGGCGGGTACCCGGGGAACGACGATGATGGCCGCCAACTGCAACGCAGCCTCGATCCGGACCAACTGGACCAAGACATGATCAACAGTGCACGCTTTCTCAAATCGCACGCGCTGTCCAACGGTCGACTCGGCGCCACGGGATATTGCTGGGGTGGCGGCATGACCAATCGTCTCGCCGTGGCGCTCGGTAGCGATCTGAATGCCGGGGTGCCGTTCTACGGGGCCGCGGCTGCGAGTGCGGATGTGGCGGCCATCGAAGCGGCGATGCTCATTGTGTACGCGGGCACCGACACGCGCATCAATTCGATGTGGCCCGACTATGAGGCGGCGCTGCAGGCCAACAACGTCACCTACGAGATGGAGATGTTCGCGGGGACACTACACGGGTTCCATAACAACTCGACCCCGCGCTACAACGAAGCCGCCGCCGCCCAGGCGTGGAATCGCACCATCGGCTTCTTCCGGGCGCACGTCATCGGATAGTCGCGACGAGGGATCGGGGAGCGGCTACCCCGTGACGACGGCGCCTGATCGTTGGGCCGCCGCTAGCACCCGACTGATGATGCCGGCCGGATCGCGGCGGCGGAAGTAGGCGACGTCGGCGAGGATGACGAGCTTGCCTCGGGCGCGGGACAGGCTGACATTGATGAGGTTCGACGCTGACGAGGACGGCGTCGTGTCTGACAACAGGCGTTCCGGCGCCAGCGGCTCGGCATCGATCGAGTCGAAGATGACGACATCGCGCTCGCCGCCTTGGAAGCGATGGCCCCGTGCGACACTCGATCCGTTCCGGGAGCGACGGATTGGCACTCAGGAGTCGGCCGATACGGCGGATCTGCTCGACATACGGGGCGATGACGGCTACCGAATCGTTTCCGGCCTCCACGGCCGCGCGTGCCGTGTCGACGGCGATCGCGGCGTTGTAGCGGCCGCTCGGTGTGCCGCAGGTGGAGGCGCCGGTCGTGTCGACGACGACGATGGCTGACCCGGCGCTGAGCNTTGATTGGCGCAACCGGTGGACCACGGCGNTTCGACACGCCGAGGAGTTCAAACGATTCGAGAAGGATTTCCGCAATTGCTAAACGNAATTGGAACTCGGCTACAACACCCGNTCCTACGAGTCGGTGAGCGGTGGGTACACCTTTGGCCGAAACTTCGACTCCGACTTTCAGTTGTGGACCGGCGCGGCGACTTACACGCTGACCGAGGAGCTTTCAGCCGAGTATGAATTGCAGTGGCTCGATCTGGACCCCGATCCCCGGGACGAGAGTGCCTGGATTCACGTCATCCGCGCGAACCAGTTCTTCACGCCCGATCTGTTCTTGCGAGTGTTCTTTCAGACCAACTCGGCGATCGACCGGCGCAATGTGCAGGCGGTGTTCGTCTACCGGTATCTGCCGCCGTTCGGCACCGTGCAGGGCGCGTGGCAGCGAGGAACCGCTGAATCCGGGGAGCGTTCTGAGCAAGGCAACACGCTGTTCGTCAAGCTCTCGACCGTGCTATCGCGCTGGCGTCCTTACATGCCGGCCTGTTCGCGGACATACCGGGCGGCATCTTCGTGAGTTGCGAACCACACATCGCCCTTGGCTTTGATGTGATCCACGAGACCCTCGAGTGCCACGATACGCGAGCGGTGCCCGCTGATGTGCGGATGCATGGTCAGCAAGAACATCGTCCCTTCTTCCCACGCCTTGTCGAATTCGTCGATCCACACCTGCATGAGGTCCCGCGGGTTCATGTAGCTGTTGCCGCGTGGGTTGAACAGCGGCGCGTCGTCGAGGATCCACTCCACCGGTAGCTCGACGAGACCGGTGGCCTCGCCATCCTGGACCAGTTCGTACGGGCGGTCGTCGTGCATCAGCGAGCTTTCGTACAGAAAGCCGATGTCCCGCACGATGCGCAGCGTATTCGGGCTGTGGTTCCAGGAGGGGGCTCGATAGCCTACCGGGCGCACGCCGGTGATCTCCTCGATCGCGGCGACCGCCTGACGGAGCAGTCGTTCTTCGGTCGCGCCGTCGAGCGACGTGTTGAGCTCGTGGATCCATCCGTGTACGGCGATTTCGTGCATTCCGGAACTTGTGATTACGCCGGCCTGCTCGGGGGCCAGTTTCAGACTCCAGGCCGGGAAGAAGAACGTGGCCGGCACGTTCTCTTGGTCCATGAGATTCACGATGCGCGGGAGTGCGACGCGGGAGCCATACTGGCCCTGGGACAGGGGACCCACGCTGACCTCGCCGGTGCGGAGCCCGTAGACGGTCTCGTTGTCGACGTCGTATGACAGGAGGACCGCGACCCGGGCGCCGTCCGGCCACGAGACCGGATTCAGGTCACGTCCCGCGCGCACGTGGTTGACCTCGGCGCGCACGACGTCGTCCGACCAGTTCCATGGCTCTGTCGGGTCGTGCGTCGACTGTGTCCGTGTACCTGGGGCTTGGCACGACGCGACGGCGAGCGCGAGAAGAGGCAGCNCCGCGATGGCGCCAAGTCGAGCCGAGATGTCGGACCTCATGGTGCAGCTCCTTTCGAGACAACAAGACCGATCGTAGTTTCCCGAAGTTGCTATTCTGATCCGGTGGTGCCGTCCTCCTCGATGTGGACACCGGTCCAGGTGCCCGGTGTCTGGCCTCGAAAAAAACAACTCTACGATGGCCCGGGACTGGCGCGTATCCGACGCGCCCGGAAGCCGGGTGGTCTACTCGCCGTCTGGTCAGCGGAGGGCTCGTCGGTCTTCAACAACCGGCTCGTCGGGGCCGGTTCTACCGCGCGCAACGAGGCAGCGCGTGAGCGTGGACCCACGGGTGAACGGCACACGATTTTCCTGGGGGCGGGCGTAAGCGGATGTGCGTCTAGCGCGCGACCCAAGGCGTTCCAATGATCAGACCCGGATCCGCACCCGCCTTGGGTACGAATTTCTGAGAGCGCCCATATTGATTGTCTCCGCCATACAGATTGCCGTCGGAGTCGACCGTAAAGGTATGCACTTCAAGATATCCGTTCGGTAGATCTCGCGGCACATTCCACGTGTACAGGTGATTTCCGTCGAAGTCCAACTTGACGAACCTGAGCGGCCCCAGGTCGGTAATCCAAATGGCGTCGTCGTTCACAATGATGTCGAGTGGCAGCCTGAACCCGGGAAACGCATCGACAAAATCGACCTTCGCCGGATCCGCCGTCGTTCTGAACACGTTGATGCGACCGCCCGACCGATCGAGCGCGAAGATCAGACCATCGGGTCCGACACCCAGCGCGTGAATGCCGTTGAATTGCCCCGGTCCGTCTCCCGGTCCTCCGAACTCGGACAGATACCGCGCGTTGCTATCCATGATGATGACGCGATGATTGTCCAGACCGTCCGCGACCAGGATTCTGCCGTCAGGGAGGAAGGCCACATCCTGCGGTCGACCGAAATGGGTCTCGTCGTCGCCGGCGACGTCTTTCTCGCCCAGCGTCATCAACAGTTCGCTGCCGTCGTTGGAGAACACGTAGATCTGATGAAAGGTCTCGTTGACCACCCACACCCGGCGCGCCGGGTCATAGGGACTGATGCGCACGCGGTGGGGTCCAGGCCCGTCTGACCCGGCACACAGGTAGTCCCACTGGTCCCAGATGTCCGTCACGTTGCCATCGCCATCGATGGTGTAGAGACAGTTCTGCCACGTGCGCAGATCCGTCGCCCGTAACGTGTTGATCCCGAGGGACCCTGCGTAACCGGCAAATTCAGAGGGAATGGGGATCGGCAGCCTGGTTTCTCCCCGCTGTGCGACGAAGATGCGGTCGGGCGACTCGACGAAGAGGCCTGAATTGCCGCCGTGTGCAAACCCCTGCTTGGCAAACGGTTTGTGCCACCCCTCGACGACATCATAGGGGCTCGGACCAGTCGGACCCGCGTCCTGTTCCTGAGATGCCACCGGGGTCAGACACAAGACAGCCAGTAGGCNGGTCAGCGCCGTCACGGCACAGATTCGTGAAATTCGCATGATGAAATGGACTCCAGCTGTGGGTCGCTGTGACCCACGTGCGTGCAGCAGAGTATCACCTGCCCNCCGGTTCGCGGCGCGTGCGGTTTCCAGGCGAGGNGTCTGTCTGGCAAGGCGCGACGAGGGAGCAGGCAAGCGGGCTGTGACCGACGAAGTAACGCCGCCCAGAGGAGGCTGCTGAACAACGATGCGTCTGGAAACCTAGTCTGCGCGCAACGCGGTGACTGGGTCGGCGCGACTGGCACGACGAGCCGGCAAGTAGGAGGCGAGAAGGGCCGTCGCGCCGAGAACCAGCGGGGCGCCGAGAAACGCCGTCAAGTCGGTGGGACGCCCAACACCTGGAAAAACCGGGTGCCACCCCCGCACGTTTCAACCGTTCCGGCAGCTCACCTGGCCACACGTGAGCTCATCGTCAACACTAATGCGAAACTAGGACACCCTAGGGAGAGCGCCGATGGACGCGCGGCGTTCCGATCAAGGACCGATGAGGTTGGTGATGAATGACCACAGGCGAGCGAACTAGTCTNACTTCGTCAGGCGTCGCTTTGAGGGCCGCGGCNATTCCGGACATCAGCCGATTCCAGCCGTCCGTCTCTTGTCTCAGACGCTTGCGACCCGTCGGTGTGAGCGTGTAGTCCATCGACGCCGCTTGTTCTCGTTCTGGCCCCATTCGGAGGTGTTGCGTCCCTGGTGTTCGAGTCGATACAGCGCCGGATAGAGAGACTCTTGCGGTACTTCGAGCCGCTCCTGCGAGATCTAATGAATGCGTAGCAGGACCCCATATCCGTGCAGTCGCTTGAGGGACACCGCCTTGAGGATGAGGAGATCGAGGGTGCCCGGGAGCAACTCTGTCGTTTCGCTATCCACGTCTTGTTTTCCTAGTGAGNCTAGGAGANTACAAAACGCTCTCCTAGTTTTTTCAAGGAGAGTCTGGGAAATGGCGTGCAGTTGCCGACCGACGGGCTAGAATCACCGACGTGAGCGAGGACGCCACCATACCTGAGCCGCCGCCGATTCGCCAACTCTCGGCCCCCGAGTTGAAGGCGCTGCTCGAGGGGGGCACGGCGCTCGAGTTGGTCGATGTCCGCACNCCGTGGGAGCGACGGCTCGCGAAGATCGACGGCTCGTGTCTGCTGGACCATTCCCACCACGACACGTTGATCCGGCTCGATCGGAGTACGCCGATCGTCTTNCAGTGTCACCACGGCATCCGCAGTCAACAGGCGGCCGAGTACTTCCGGCGTGAGGGATTCCGTGANCTCTACAATCTCCAGGGTGGCATCGACGCCTGGTCGCAACTGGTCGATCCCGAGGTGCCGCGCTATTAGGATTTGGACGGGCGATCTCCGCGCTGGCCCTCCCGCCCCACACGGNGACAGAGCCCGCGTTCCGTGACGGTCGCCGTCGCCATGGTGTACCGTTCGGCAGGCTTGACGTGGCCTCTGACGGACACGTCCGGGCGACCGCCGAGGTGCCATTGACCCGCGTGTCGATTGACCGAACGCGATCGGGCGGGCGANAATCAGCCACCTGAATGACGATACNGCCCAGGTGGTCCCTTGCTCGCTAACCGGCACCGTCGTTACGAGGAACTGCATATGTCGACCTCAGTCGCGCGTTGGACGTGTCTCGTTGGGCTGTTGTGCGTTCCCACCCAGACCGCCACGGCGCAGTCACCGACCTTCGACATCTACTGGGTGGACGTCGAAGGNGGTGCGGCCACTTTGCTTGTTTCTCCGACCGGAGAGTCTCTGCTCGTCGACACCGGATGGGGGACAGACGACGACCGCGACGCGAAGCGAATTGTCGCGGCCGCCATCGAGGCCGGGCTGACGAAGATCGACTATCTGGTCATCACCCACTACCACGCGGATCATGTGGGCGGGCTTCAAGCGCTGGCGGACATGTTCCCAATCGAGACCTGTCTGGACCACGGCACCAACACCGAAGAGAGCAACCAGCGATGGGTCGACGCGTATCTCGGTGTCTGCGAAGAGAAGAGGACCGCGATTGAGGCAGGCGGTACGGTCCCGTTCGGACCGGTCGACGTCGACATCATTGCGTCCAACAATCGATTGATTGCCGCACCTGTCAACGGTGGCGGGCCAAATCCCCTGTGCGCGACGGCCGAGCGNAAAACCCAGGCTAGCCCAGAGAATCAGCGGAGCGTCGGCGCGCTCTTTACCTATGGTCGGTTCACCTTCCTCGACCTCGGGGATCTCAACTGGGCGAAAGAAATCGAGTTNTCGTGCCCCGTCAACAAGGTGGGCGAAGTTACCGTCTACCAGACGAGTCGCCACGGTGCCTTCGACGACGCTGGTGCGCCGACACACCTCTATGCCATGAAGCCCCGGGTGGTTGTCGTGAACAATGGTCCGCGGAAGGGGCTTGGCGGTACTTCGCCCGGTTTCACGGAGGTGTCGACCGCTCACTACGAACGGATCGCCCGGAGTCCCGGTATCGAAGGGATCTGGCAGACTCACCGGTCGCTGCTGGATCCCGACCCCGCCCACAACACGGCAGAGGACATGATCGCGAACCTGGGCGAGACGACGGGGGGCCGCGGTCACTGGATTCGCGCGTCCGCCAGCCAGGACGGGACNTTCACCATGACCAACAGNCGCAACGGGTTCGACCGCACCTACGCTGCGCGTTGATCTCACTGAGCGGCCGGCACGTCTCTCCAGCGGCGGTCCTGCTTCAGGGGCGGANGTGGCACCGCGGGCTTCGTCGTACCAGTTCGGCGAATACTCGCGTAGTATATAGCGTAGCGGGAGACCGCTCGAGGAGCGGGAAACCGCCACTTAACAGGAGAAGAAGGACATGGCAACGATGACGGGAAAGATCATTCGTTTGATGAGCGGTAAGGGCTTTGGCTTCGTGNCGGGGGACGGAGACACCGAGTATTTCTTCCATCAGTCCGCCTGCAACGGCGTCCAGTTCGACGACCTCCAGGAAGGTCAAGAGGTGACCTTCGAAGCCGGCCAGGGACCGAAAGGCCCTCGCGCAGAGAACGTCACGCCAGTCTAACGACCAGCCCACATCTACAACAGGTGTTACCTGCTGGCGTTCCGAGCCGGCGGGCAGGCGGAGTTGTGCGTTGAGGTCAGCCCTAACGCCATCCATGAACCCCGCGGGGGTCCGACGTCCGCCACGTCGCTCGCCGTCCCGCATCTACGAAGGTCGCCACACGTGCGCCCCTGCTAGGCGGAGAGGAGTCCCGGGTTGGTGCGGCGTGAGCTTTGTCAGAGACGTCCGTGAGATCATGATGACCATGAGTGAGCACGCCATTCTGATCACCGCCATCGACCAGCCCGGTATGTTGTCGAGGCTGACGAAAGTGCTGGCCGACCACGATGCCAACATCACCCATGTGGACATCCACATCGGGGGGCCGTCGTCGGTGATCTACTTCGAGATTGCGGTGACGGTGGGCCGGATGCAAGCGGTGCTTGCGGGACTGGAGGCGATCCGTGGCGTCGAGGAGGTTCGCGAGACCCCGTCCGCGGAGCGCGTTTACGGGAAGCGCGTCATTGTAATGGGCGGGGGTGCTCAGGTGGGACAGGTGGCGGTCGGGGCGATCGCGGAGGCCGACCGTCACAACATTCGCGGCGAACGGATCTCGATCGATACGATTCCACTCGTGGGCGAACAGGACCTGGCCACGGCGGTCCGTGCGGTCGTGCGACTGCCGCGAGTGAAAATTCTCGTGCTGGCGGGTGCGTTGATGGGCGGGGCCATCGCGGCCGCGGTTGAGGAGGTCCGCGCCAAAGGTTTGCGCGTGATCTCACTNAACATGGCCGGCAGCGTGCCGGATGCTGCCGACCTGGTCGTTGGCGACCCGGTGCAGGCTGGCGTCATGGCGGTCATGGCGGTGGCGGACACGGCCCAGTTTGACCTGTTGCGCCAGGCCAAGAAGCGGTATTGAGTTACGGGGTTTCAGTGAAGATGTCGAGCGGTAGGATCGCGGTGACGCCAACGTTCGGCGCGTCGACAAGCTGGCCGATCCGGAGGTCGACTGCAACGCTGGCCACGACGTAGGCCTGTTCGGGGGTCAATCCGTAGGTGTCGGTAATGTAGTCGATCATCTCGAGTAGCGCATTGCGCGCCGCCAGTGAGATGTCTTTCGACAGGTTCCGTAAGCCGGCGATCCGTTCCGTGGCGCCGAGATACCGCATGTCGGGGGGAATCTCGCCGACCGCCTTCAACGGGAAGCCGGTGGTGGCGTAGAACCGTCGGGACGGGATGTCGAGCACGCGGACCGGTCCTTCGAAGTGTGGTCCCCGGCTCAGCGCCGGACCGTCCTTGAGGATCTGTGTGGTGACCGTGAAGTCCGCATCCATCTCGATGGCGGTGCCCGATACTTCGCCGTCACCCTGCGCGAAATGCGGGTCTCCGATGGCGAGGCCGCATCCCTCCACGTAGCAGGGTAGATAGAGTGTGACCCCGACCTGTAGGTAGCGAATGTCTAGGTTGCCGCCGTGTTCCCGTGGCGGCAGGGTGCGGAGACACTCGCTCGGAAATGACCCGTTCGGACCACAGACCGCGGCCGGCGATGCGTGCAGTGCATGGGGCGGAAACCCCGCGCCGCCGAGGGCGACGAGTTCCGCCTCGCGGGACAGCATCTCGTCGAGTTGCTCCCGTCCCGGCAGCACGGTGACAATGCCGGGAAAGCTGGCGTTCGGGACGCGCACGCCGGGCACGTCGTCACTCACCGCCTCGGTACGGTTCAACCGCCACAGTGCGCGGAACNCACCCGAGACATGGTCCGACACGAACCCGATCGNACTGACCGACGTGTAGCCGAACCGTCCCGGCGCGATATCGAGCAACGTCACGGCCAGGACGTCACCCGGCTCGGCNCCCTCGATGTGCACCGGACCAGTCAGGGGGTGCACGGTTCCGATCTGTGCGTCGCCCGTTCTCGAATCTGCGTAGGTGCTCGCGGGATCGAGCTGGAAATCGCTCGCGTTACGTGCCTTGAAGACAATGGTCTGACCCGGCCGGGCCCGCGCGGCCATCGGGATGGCNGGGTGCAGACGGTTGAGGCAGTCCGGGTCCTCGCCACAGTGCCGACCCGCGCCGCCAAGCACGACGATGTCTTCCTGAGCCCACGTCGACGGGGCCATGAGCACGGCGGCCACCGCGACCACGGTCACGCGTTGCGCGAAGGATAGCGACATACGTTTCACGGTCATGAGCTGGCAACCCCTANGAGCGCAGAGGCCTAAGGAGCAGGCACGAGCTTGCGCACCCATCCATCTCCCTTGGTCAACAGATAGAGTTCNCCGGTCGAGTCGGTTCCCAGGCGCAGGTCCACTCGGTTGCCGGGGCCGTATGTGTTGGGGAACCCGGCCACGTCGACCAACGCCTGTTCTCGACCCTCGAGCACCAATCTNATNTCAGTGATCTCGACCGGCTCANCGGCGTCGAGCGCATCGGTGTCGATGACGAAGAGGCGTCCNCGCGGGAACTCCGCGAACACATACTTGCCCTGCAGTTCCGGAATCGCCCGCCCTCGATAGACGAATCCGCCACCGATGGCGTTGCCCTCGTCGTGATCGTACTGTGCNACGGGATAGGTAAANNCGCTCTCGTCGCTCGCTGGTCGTGGGTAGAGTGGCCCCGGCCCCCGTCCCACCGCATATCCGCTCGCGAATGTTCCCTCGCGAAGCCGCCAGCCGTAGTTGGCGCCGGCCCGACCAAGATTGACCTCTTCGACCTGGTTCTGGCCGATGTCCCCGATGAACATTCTGCCGTCCGTGTCCCACGAGAAGTGCTGGGGATGACGGAGACCGTAGGCCCAGATCTCGGGGGCCACGCCGCTTGTGCCGACAAACGGGTTGTCCGATGGAATCCCGTATCGCCTGGTCGTGTCGGCGGCCAACGGGTCGATACGAATGATGGCGCCGTGTGGCACGGCGAGGGTCTGGCCATGGTCGCGAGGGTCGTGGGCCGCCCCGCCATCGCCGAGGCAGGCGTAGAGCATGCCGTAGTCGGACGACTCGGCTTCAGCGTGTGGGTTAAACGCGATCGTCCCGATGTTGTGGTTGGGAGCGAACTGGCCAATCCGAAAGACCTCGCGCGAGGAGCCGCTGAACACCCGGGCGTTCGGGTCCCTCGCCGTCCACTCGCGAATCACGCTCTCGTGACTCTCCGCGTCGTCATCCAGGTAGTCGGCGATACCACTCTCGGAACCGGTGCTGTAGGCGGTGTAGAACTTGCCGAACCCCGGCGTGCCGACCTGACCGAACTGCGGGTGAAATGCGACGCTGACAAGCCCCGACTCGTTCGGAAACATGGAGTCGTCGAACCCGACATCCTGCTCTCGCAGGTCGAGAAAGACGATTGGATCTGCACCGCGTTCGTCCGTGACGTACAGCGGCCCGCGGAGGTCGTTCAGCGCCAGCCGGCCGGATCCGTCGCCGATTGGTACCAGAAACTGGATCCGCGCATAGGCGGCGTTGATCTGCCCGCCTCCACTCGAGTCCGAGGTCCGCGGGACACGGACAAACTCGTCGGCCGCGAGCACCAGGCCANTCGGCTGAATTTTTTCGGGGATCGGGTCCAACAGCGGCTGGCCGCCGGCCGCGTTCGTCGGGGAGAGTACCGCCACCAGGGCCGTGAGGCTGAGAGTTCCGGCAAGACGCATCAGAGAAGTATGAGCCTAATGACTGGTGAGAATCCACCTCGCCGGGGGCGCGGCATATCGGCGATCTCATCAAGCACAAGTTCTCCGGTGGCACGCACCCATACGACGTTCACGATTTGCTCCACTTTTTCTGTCTACCCGACTTTCTGTCCACCCCTCAGGCGGAGNGAGGCAGGCGGCCCGTCAATCGCGGTCCGGTAGGGCGAATACGAAGATGTTGTTGCCCCGGCTCGGCTGCAACTCGGGCGTCATACGCAGGTTGATCCCCGAGTTCGCTGCGTTGCCGGTGCTGGCGACCACGTACTGACGTCCGTCCGCGGCAAAGCTGATCGGAAAGCCGGACACCGGGGAGCCGAGATTGATCTCCCAGAGGACCTCGCCGGTCACCTGGTCGAAGGCGCGAAAACGGCCGTTGACGTCGCCGCCAAACACGAGTCCGCCGCCGGTGGTTACGAGCGACGTGGTGCCCGCGCGCTGCTCATGAATCCAGGTGGTNGCGCCGGTTTCGGCCGAAATCGCGCGCACGCTGCCCAGTTGCTCGGTGCCGGGGGCCAACTGGAACCGGGCCGCGAGCCGGTAGATGGCGAGCCCGCCGTCCATCGTGGAGAGCACCCGGGCGCACGTACTGCGCAACGGGAAGAACATCGTGTTGGTCAGCGGACTGTACGCGCCGGCTTCCCAGTCTTTGCCGCCTGCCCACGAGGGGCACGCCAGCACCTCCTGGCCCAGCCCGCTGAAGACCACTTCTGAGTTTTCGGTCACCGCGCCGGTGGCGCCGTCGATGTGGCTGATCACATTTTGCGTCACCGTCGGGGTGGCCCAGAGGAACTCGCCGGTCTCTCGGTCGAGCGTGTAGACGACCCCGGTCTTCCCTGGAATTCCGGTCATTACCTTCCTCACCTCGCCCGGGCGCAGCCGCGGGTTGATCCAGTCAACCGCGCTCGGGTCTGGTGCCACGACCGTATCGAGGAGCAGCCGTTCGAACGGGTGGTCGAGATCCCAGTGGTCGTTCAAGTGCTGGTAGTACCACCGAATCTCGCCCGTGTCGGCATCTAGGGCCAGGGTCGAGTTGTGATACAGGTGCGCTAGATCGACACCGCCCAGCATGAACTTGGGCGCCGGCGAGGTGACCGATGTGCCGATGTAGATCAGGTTCAGCTCGGGGTCGTAGCTGGGNACCATCCANGCGCCGACATGTTTCCGGTCCTCNTACGGCACGNCTCCCCAGGTCTCGTCGCCCGGTTCGCCGGGGCGCGGGATGGTGCTCCGGCGCCACAGCTCGGCCCCGGTGCGTGCGTCATGGGCCGTGATGACACAGGACTTCGTCGTGGTGCAGCTGCGACCGGAAATGACCTTGCCGTTGGCGATGATGGGACCGGAGCTCTGCAGGGCCCGGTCTGTTGCGTAGTCGAGAATTTGCGTCTCCCAGGCCATTNCTCCGGTCGCCGCATCGAGCGCGAAGACGTGGTCGTCGACGCTCGTGTCGATGATCAAGTCGCCGTAGATGGCGATGTTTCGATTGTTCGACGAGAGTCCCCGCCCGCCACCTTCGGGCACCTCACGCCGATGCTCCCAGATGAGGTCGCCGGTTACCGCGTCGATCGCCTGGATCACGTCACGGGGGTTCGGCATGTACAGGACCCCGTTGTATGCGAGTGGAGTGCCCTGCTGCATGCCGTCCGTGAGTGCCCGGGTCCAGACCATACGGATCTGATCGACGTTGTCCCGGTTGATCTGGTCGAGCGGGCTATAGCCCCACCCATCCAGCGTCCGCCGCCACATGAGCCAGTCGTCCGGGGACGGATTCTGGAGCATCGTGTCGGTGACCGGCACGATGGCGTCCGTGGCCGGGGTCTGGGCTGGGACGACCTCTGGGCTCATCAAGAGCATGGCGATCATCGCGAGAACCGGTCGGACAGCGAGTGTAGAACGTGACATCTTCAGGCCCTCGGCCCCTGACACAGGGGGGCGATTCGCGTGAANAGGATTGGCCGATTATAGAGGCAACCGTCTTGATCACTGACACGAGCAGGTTGCTGAGGAAGGTCCGAGGGAGTTTTCTGACGAGGCGTCTGTCTGGCCAGGCGCAAGGAGGGAGCAGCCAGGTGGGCTGTGACTGACGGAGCAACGCCGCCAGACTGGCGCCTCGTCAGAAAACCTAGTGAAAATCCCGACTTCCCACCGTATCTGGTCGTTGCGGTAGCTCCGGATGCCACAAGGTGTCCACCACCAGATGCACGACACCGTCCGCGTTCTGGATCTTCCCGGTGACCCCGAGGAACGATGCGGTCTTGGCGATCAGCACGTGCTGGTCAAAGACGGTCTTCCAGATTACCAGGTTGACGAACCCGGTCTCGTCTTCCAGGGTCATGAAGACGACACCGGCGGCGGTGCCAGGGCGCTGGCGGCAGATGACAAGGCCGGCATAGCGGGCCTTCCGGCGATCTCGCATCACTGAGATGGCGCGGGCGTCTGGCAGACCCTGGGCGGTGAGCTCCGCTCGTATCGCGGCCAGGGGGTGTCCGCGTGAGCTGTGGCCACTGGCGCGGTAGTCCCACGCAATGCTGTCGCCGACACCCAGCTTGGCGAAGACCGGGGTTGCGTCTGGCGTCGGCTTGCCGAGCAAGGCCGATGTTGGGGTGCGGGCCAGCCCGCGGACCTGCCATAGGGCTTCGCGGCGGTGCGGCTGGAGACCGGTCAGCGCGCCCGCTTCCGCCAGACGGCTCAAGGTGCGTTCATCGAGCGTGGTCCTNGAGACGAGATCGTCGATGGAGTCGAACGGCGCTTCTCGGCGGGCGGCGTCGATACGCGTCCAGTCACGCGCGTGGGAGAGGCCTTTGACATACCGCAGTCCCATACGCACGGCGAACGGTGTCGGGTGCGGGTCGCGTGGTTCAAGCGTGCAGTGCCAGTCGCTGTGGGCGATGTCGACCGGATGGATCTCGACGCCGTGTCGTTTGGCGTCGTCCACGATCGTAGCTGGCGAATAGAACCCCATCGGCTGCGCGTTGAGGAGCGAACAAGTGAAGACGTCGGGGTAGTGACACCGGATCCAGGAAGTGGCGTACGCGATCAACGCGAAGCTAGCGGCGTGGCTTTCCGGGAAACCGTATTCGCCGAAGCCACGAATCTGGTCGAACACCCGTTCAGCGAACGCGCGTTCGATGCCTTTGGCCATCATTCGGCTGATGAGCCGATCGCGATGCCGTTCGATACGGCCGCTCCGTCGCCAGGCCGCCATGTCGCGCCGAAGCTGGTCTGCCTCCCCCGGGGTGTAGTCGGCCGCCACCACCGCCAGCTGCATGACCTGTTCCTGGAAGAGTGGGACACCCTTGGTCTTCTCGAGCACCGGCTTGAGACAGTCGTGGGGATAGATGACTTCCTCTTCGCCGTTACGGCGCTTGAGATACGGATGCACCATACCGCCGGTGATCGGGCCCGGTCGGACAATCGAGACCTCGATCACCAGGTCGTAATAGTGACGCGGCTTCAACCGTGGCAGCATGGCCATCTGGGCACGGCTCTCGATCTGGAACACCCCCACGGTATCGCCTCGGCAAATCATGTCGTAGGTCGGGGTGTCGCCCTCCGGAATCTGGGCCATCGAGAGCCGGCGTTCATAGTGCTGCTCCAGCAGTTGGAACGAGAGGTCAAGCTGGGTCAGGGCGCCGAGGCCGAGCAGGTCCACTTTGAACAGACCGAGATCTTCGATGTCTTCCTTGTCCCACTGGATGACGGTTCGGTCCTCCATGGTGGCGTTCTCGATCGGGACCAGGTCATGCACCGGTTCGTGTCCCAGTAGGAAGCCGCCCGGATGGATGGAGAGATGGCGGGGGAAGTCTTTGATCTCCTCCACCAGACGGAGCAGGTGGACGTGGACAGCGCTGTCCACGTCGAGCCCCACCTGCCCGACGGCGTGTTGATCGAGCGCGTCGTAGTAAAAGAGCCGCTTGGCCAGCCGGTCTACCGCGGTCTCCGGGAGCCCAAGCGCCTTCCCCACCGCCCGCACCGCCGAACGCGCGCGATAGCGAACGACGTTGGCGACCATGGCGGCATGGTTCCGCCCGTACTTCGCATACACGAACTGGATCCCCTCTTCCCGCCGCTCGTGCATGATGTCGAGGTCGATGTCGGGCGGCTCGGCGCGCTCACGGGAAAGAAAGCGTTCGAACAGCAGATCCACGCGCGTCGGGTCGACCGCCGTGATGCCCAGGCAGTAGCACACCGCCGAATTGGCGGCGGACCCGCGGCCCTGGCACAGGATGCCGTGACGTCGGCAGAACGCGACGATTTCCCACATGGTGAGGAAGTAGCCGCAATAGTCCAGTTCGTCGATCAGGGCGAGCTCTTTGGCAATTTGCTCACGTACGGTGGCGGGAATCGTGCCGTCGAAGCGTGTCCGCGCGCCCTCCTCGGTGATCTGGCGGAGCCAACTGGACGAGGTTGCGCCGTCCGGCAACTGTTCGGAGGGGTAGCGGTAGCGGATTTCGCTCAGCGAGAACGTGCAGCGAGACGCGATCTCATTGGTGTGCTCGACCGCGGCCGGGTCGTCACGATACAGCTGGGTGAAGGCGAAGGGCGCCTTCAGATCATGCTCGGCGTTGGTGCGGGTGCGGCGTCCGGCGCGATACAGACTGACCCCGTGACGAATACAGGTCAGGACATCTTGCAGGTCGCGTCGAGCCGGGGTGTGATAGAGCACTTCGGTGCCGGCCACCAGCGAGATGCCTGCCTGCCGCGCCCGGGTGCGGAGCCAGCCTTCGCGCGGCACGTCTTCGGCCTGTCGGTGTCGGGCGAGCATCGCATAGAGGCGGTCGTCGAACGCCTCGCGTAGCGAGACGAGTAGTGAGACGTCGCGGTTCGCGTCCGCTTCCTCTGTCCAGCCGGCGGCTCCGCTCCAGACGGCGATCAGGCCACCGGCATGCTCGCAGACTTCGTCCGGGGTGACGCTGCAGGTGCCCTTGTCATGGCGGAGCCGTCCGGTGGTGATCAGGCGGCAGAGGTTGGCGTAGCCACCGCGGTCCGTGGCGAGCAGGACCACCTGAGAATCGGTGGTCAAGGTCATCTGGGCGCCATGGATGAGATGAATGCCGAGCTCGCGCGCCCGGACGTGGGCGCGGACCACGCCATACACCCCGTCACGGTCAGTCAAGGCGAGTGACCGCAGTCCGAGGGTCTGTGCCTGTTCGACCAGCTCTTCCGGATGGGAGGCGCCTTCCAGAAAGGAGTAGTTGCTCTTGCACCAGACCGGGGTGTAGCTGCCCGTGGTGAACGTGCTCATTCCACCTCACCATGCAGAAACCAGGCTCGCCGGTGCCGGTCGTAGTAGATCCAGCTCCAAGCGTCGTCTCGGGTCCGCGCGTAGTAGTACTCGCGCAGCACGGGTGTGCGCCACCACCCGCCAGACACGACATACGGGCCGTGGAGATGGATCACGTGCCCATGCTGGGCGCCGCGCAACATCCATCCGTCCGGTTCGTGTCGCAGCCGAGCTGGCAGGCGGCGTGGATGCCTGAAGAACCGGCGCACCAGCGGTCGGGGAGAGACCGGCGTCGGCGTGGGTCGCACCACGTGGGCCAGCGGTTGCCAGTCGAACGTGGCTTCCGGCAGATGACCGTCGGTCAGGTAGGCGCGCACCACGGTGCCGTCACCGAACTCCGCACGTATCCGGGCCACGGCTCTATCCGCGGCCCGGAGGTCTCGGGTGGAGTGCTGCTGAAACAGCCGCAACTGCTCGCGCGATGCTCGGGCCGGGGTGATGGTCAGGGCGATCTCCGTCACCCCGGCGGGAAGGGCGTGACCCTCGAGACGGAGCAGCACCAAATTCAGGATCTGCCGCGCATCGAGCGTTGGTTCAGCCGGACGAATCTGTTCGACCCGCTCGGCGCGCGGTGCGGTGGCGCTCGTGTCCAGTCGTAAGCGTATCTCGAGCGCGGCGAGTGCCTCCTGACGGGTCGCGAGCTTGCTCACCAACGGGTCGAGATCGTGCTTGATCAAAAAAAGCAGCCGATGAACATCAGTCTCAGATGTGTCCAGGTCGGTATGCCGTGTCAGCGGTTCGACGGGGCGCAGCGGTTGCAGCGGCAGCAACAGGTCGCCGGCCGCGTGTCGGTGTAAGCGGTGCGCGTCGCGTCCAAACCGTTTCCGGATGCCCGCCGCGGGTAGGTCGACAAACGCGCCCACAGTGCGCACCCCCAGCTTGTCCAGGACATCGCGCAGCTCCGGGTCGATGTCCAGCCGCCCGAGCGGCACCGCGCGGGCGGCCTGCTGCTCGGCGGTGGCATTCCGGAATACCGTGACGTGTTCGGGGGGTCGGCGGCCTCGGCCGGCTTTGGTCGTGGCATAGGTGCCGAATCGGGTGAACCCGACCACGACGCGGCCCTGAAAGTCAGACCGTCTGAGGTGACGTTGCACCTTGTGAGCCCAGATCTCGAGTGAGGCAAAGAGCGGTTGCAGGCCGGAGGCATCAAGCCAGAACACACCAGGGTGATCCTGGGACGGCTCGATGTGTGGGGTGAAGCGTCGGAGCCGTCTGGTGATGGCCACGACACCCTCGGCAATCTCGTCGGCCGTGACCTCGACCCCGCGCAAGTCGTGCGCCAGCGCCAACCCGGTGGCGTAGGACATTCCAGTCAGCACACCACACCGCTGCGCCGGCGCGTTGACCCACAGAATCTCCCCTTGTGGTGTGTCTCGCTCGAGCACCGCGACCGGTTGATCGACCAAATCAGGGTGGCCGCGCATCAACAGCTGGAGAGGCAGGGCGGGCACGTCAACACAGGCCATCCGGTCCACGACACACCTCGACGTGTCTCCACCCTGGGCCGCAGCGTTTGTCTTTGAGAATCTGCGCCGTACAGGCAAAGGTACTGACGCCGGCTTCCCGGACGTCGCGGTCCTGCGGGTCGAGGCACTCGACCGGCTCGCGCCGTGCCTCCGCCCTGAGCGACACCAGGGCGCCGAGCGATGGGGCGTCGCTTCGCTTCCGTGTCAAAAAGAGGATGGCCGACTCGTGCTTCTTGGCCAGTCCCTGTAGACGCATCTGCATCGGCACCGGAACCTGCGCCGCCTCGCCGAGGTCGAGCACCAGTAGACCGAATGCGCCGGAACGCACCAGATGTTCGGCGGCCCGAGGTATCTGACTGGCCATCGCGAGTCGAACGACCACCAGCGCGTTCAGGTCGATTCCTCCGTTGGCGACATCAGGGGGGAAGAAGACGCTGGATTCATCGGAGAGCCAGCCCACCGGTTCTCCCACGCATTGCGCCTCCAGCACCAGTGAGAAGGCCAAGGTCAGGACGGCCGTGCTGCCGACGCTCGACAGCTCTGTCAGTCGACCGGTCAGGGTGGCGAGGGTCCAGGCCCGCCGTGCCCCGTCAGGGGAGGCAGAGCCAGCTCCGACGAAGGCGCCAAACTGGGGCATGGCCACTCGGCCACTCGCGTGGCGCTGGTACACACGCTGATGGGCGACGGAAGACATTGGCGCGTGGTCCTCATTCCAGCGTGCGACGCACTTCGATGACCTTGCCCAGCAGGGTGACCTCTCGGTCGGTGAGAATCGGGTCGAAGTCGGGGTTCTCAGGGTGCAGCTCTACCTGACCGTCGCGGAGGCGTAATCGCTTGACGGTTGCTTCGTCGTCGACGAGGGCTACCACCAGGGCGCCGGAGTCAGCGGTTGGCTGACGGCGCACGATGACCACATCACCCGGAAAAATACCGGCCCCGGTCATGCTTTCGCCCTGGACACGTAGCGCGAACAGCTCGTCGTTACTACGTAGGTCACGCCGGTCGCTACCGGCCGGCATCGGGACGTAGCCGTCAAGTTCTTCCGTGGCGGTTGTCAGGTGTCCCGCTTGCACTCGGCCCAGCACGGGCACCCACTGAACAGGACTCGGGACGTCGATCTGTTCCAGCAGACGATAGCCCCGTGCCTTTCCGCGAGCGGCGAGCAGGCGCCCCTCGGCCACCAGCTTTTCCAAGTGATAACGCGCGGTCTGGGGGGTGCGGAAACCGAAGACGTTCTGCACATCACGCACGGTGGGCGGGTCGCCGGCGAGGAGACGTTCGCGAACGAAGTGGAAGACCCGCTCACGGGTCGCTCCGATCGGTGCGGGGGGCATGTAAAGATATTATAATACATTTGTATTATAGTCAACTGAACGCCACCCCGATGCTGGTCGGTGACGGCATCATCGTCGACGCGGTGCGCGACACCATTGGAGCTACTTCAGCACGGCCGTGGAGTGCTTACGTGAATCGAACACCGGTCGCCTGGCAGCCACATGTTCGATGCCGGTGATCGCAGTACTGGCGCTGGGCGTGTGTCCGATGATAAACGTCGGGCACAGACTTGGGTCTAGGGACAGGCAGCCCAGCGCGCGCGCCGGGCATGACCTGTTGGAATCGGTCTATGGAGCAGACGCCGGCCAAGCCGTGACAGGCGTATGACGGCGCTGGGGGTCCTCGTGCGGGGACGGAACGTTGAGCTACTTCTTGATGCTGTAGACCTTTGACTGGGTCCGGATGAGCAGCCGGTCTCCGACGATCGCCGGCGATGCCATGGCCATCTCGTCGAGGCTATTGACGCCCATGACCTCGAACTCACGACCTGCCCGGATGATGTAGGTGTCGCCCTGTTCGCTCAGCGCGAAGATCTTCCCGTTGTAGGCCCATGGCGACGACGTGAAACTCGCCCCGACTCGGACACGATGACGGTAGATCGGTTCTCCCGTCATAACGTCATAGCTTTCGAAGAACCCGCGATCCAGCAAGCTGTAGTAGATGTCGCCATAGACGAGCGGCGAGGTGTTGTAGTTGCCAGCCTTCGGCTGATACCAGGCGACATACTCGTTGGACGTGGCCCCGTCACGCAGTGAAATGTCGCCGCTGGCTCCGGGACGAATGGCGTAGGCCGGTCGATGTTCGTCTCGGAAGTACCCCGAATTGACAAACACGAGTCCGTGGCTCGAGAACGGCGTTGCGATCGAAGCCCAGGACATCTCGCCGTTCATCTCCCACAGCAGTTTCCCATCGAGGTCGTAGGAACGGATACGGTTGACGCCTGAGGTAACGATCTCCGTGCGCTGGTCGTTCTCCCAGATGTAGGGGGTAGCCCAGCTCGACACCTCCTCGCGTGCCGTGCGCCAGATCTCAGTGCCGGTGTGTGTGTCGAGCGCGGCGAGCCATGACTCTTCCTCGTTGTCGTACAGCACGATCAATTTATCGTCGTGCAGCACCAGCGACGAGGCTGAGCCCCAGTCGGACTTGGTGGGCATGTGCGGAATCAAGGCGCTCCAGATCTCGTTGCCGTCCATGTCGAAGGTAAACAGCCCCAACTCGCCAAACCGTACATAGACCCGTTCGCCGTCAGTAGTGGCGGTCTCCGATGCGTAGCTGTTCTTCATGTGGCGGGGGAAGTCGGGGCGGCCTGCCTTGACCGATCGTTGCCACAGTACATCGCCGGACTCGAGGTCCAGGCAGAAGACGAGCCAGTCGTGCTCGAGCGGCGGCGGGATGGGACGGCCGTTCGGCGCGTAGAGTCCAGGCTTGGGTTGTTCGAACTCACCCACCGCGGTCACCGTGGTCAGGAACACCCGATTGCCCCAGACCACGGGACTCGACCAGCCAATGCCTGGGATGTCGGCAATCCACTCCACGTTCTCCGTCTGACTCCAGGTCTCCGGGAGGTTGGGGTTGTCGGCGACCGTGGCGTTCATGGTCGGGCCCCGAAAGTGCGGCCAGTTGTCGTTGGCGGCGGAGATCCCGGTGGCCGCCATCGCGACGATGGACGCGAGGATGAGCCCACGAGTGGTGGAATGGATCATGTGCGTATCTTTTCTCTGATGTTTTGGGTTTACCGTCCCGGCAACATGATATGGGCAGACGTGGTGCCAGGTTCCATGATCCACGTGCCGGTCTGAGTATAGCTGCCCTGGTCCGGCAGGCCGAGAGACTCGGCCGTCGCAAACGGCACCGCTACCGTGAGGTGGATGTTCGCCGAATCGGCGTCCTCCCCGTCCAGCGTGTAGTACACGCTTCCGAACGTGGAGACTTTTCGCGAGCCGTCGCCCTCGGCCGTGTCTCGCATCGCCCGGATGTCTTCCGCCGTCTTACCGGACATGTTCCAGGCCCGATTCTGCTTGATGCGGTCTAGGTTCTCGATGCTCGTGCACTGCACGCTGAACGAGCGGGTCGGTTCGTCCGAGCGGTCCCAGCAGACCAATCCGTTCGACCCGTCGCGCAGGACCTCATGGCTCCCGTCGGCCGCCATGCGGATCACCATGGCGTCTGCCCGCATCGACGGTGGTGCAGCCAGGGTGGCCCGCGCGATCTGCTCCGCGTGCGACTGGGCCCGCGCCGGGACCGATATCAAGAACAAGATGCAGGCCGCCAGCAAGAACCGCTTCATCGCAACGCCTCCTTTTCGACCAGACCGTGCCCGGTGTGGCCACGTAGGTTGATCCTCATCATCGCATGGACGACGCGATGTGCCCCAGACCAGCAGCTCGACCGGGCGTCGTGTCTCGACATGAGAATGGCACGCTGCGCCTGCAGTGTCCGCTACGCTCTAGCCCGAAGCCCGCAGAAGGCCTGCGTGTTACGGATGAAGTGGACATCAGTGCTCGATCGTGTCGCGCCGCAGCCACTCGACTGGGCCGAAAGGGGCACGGACCATCCACGAGCGGCTCAGCAGGCCTGCTCCGTGAAGATGAGGGCCACCAGCGGTAGCCCAGCGACAATGCCAAGCCGTCCGTACAGACCGGCCCCATAGTGTAGAGCAACGTCGTCACCACAACTCTTTGTGGGAGATAGTTGGTCAGCGCCATCCGGCCCGCCGGCGACGCACCGTCAGCCGGTGACAGCCGCCTTGACCGACGACAATTTTCCACGCAGCTTGGCGTGCGCCAGAATGAGCCAGTGGGGACAGCGGGAGGTGTCGTGATACAGCCGCTCGCAATCGTCACACCGGACACATTCGGTCATCACGATCTGCGGTCCGCGGATCGCTCCCCATTCGCAGGTCTTTTCGCAGATTTTGCAGGTGTTGCACTCTGACCAGCGCTTGATTTTGAAGACCGTCAACTTCGAGAGCAAACCAAGCGCCGCGCCGACGGGACAGAGAAACCGGCAGTAGAGGTTACGCACGAAGACCGTGACGACGAGCAGAACCGCCAGACCTATCCACATCCCCGTCGAACCGCGCCGAGTGAACAGCCAGAACGGTTCGACATAGCGATACGCCGTGATGTTGGCGGTGACCAGGAAGTACAGCAAGGTCGTCGCCAGCAGGCCGTACTTGACCCACGCGGCACGTTGCTCGAGCCATGGCGGTACGTTGACGCGCAGCCGGGCCGGCACGAAGCGGTCGAGAAGCTGGGTGAGTGCGCCATACGCGCAGACGCGGCCGCAGTAGAGTCGGCCCCACAGCACGGTCGAGACGACGGTGAATGCGGCGAAGAGATACCAGGCGAGGCTGTAGCGGAAGACCGGCATGTTGCCGGTCATCGCGCCATAGATATTGACCACCGAGATCAGCTGGCTCTTCGCGAACCCCATGTAGCCGATTGCCGCGACGAACGTGACGTACTTCAGCCAGACACTCTTACGGAAGAAGCTGACCAGGGTGAGTGTGGCGAACAACGTGAAGAGCGCGAGGTCGGGCGCCTGATCCCGAACCAAGGCGCCCCAGGTTTCGACGTCTTCCTCCTCGTCATCGAAATCCCACAAGTCCTTACCCTCGTTCTCCAGCCCCCGATTGGTGTCGCCCGGTGGCTCGGTCGAGTCATCGGTCGTCGGTTGAGCGGTCGCAAACGCCGGGTAGACGGGTCCCGCCCAGACCAGGGGCAGCACGAACAACAGCATCCAGAGTCTGCGCATCACTTCGAGTCTGTGGGGACCAGGAACCGCTTGGCGATACGGCGAGAGCCGTTGCGGATGGCGCGGGACGCCGACCGCACCGAGATCGTCGCCGTCGCCACCGCATCGATGTCCGACCCGACGCGAAAGCGATCGCGGATACTTTTCTGTATGAACTGCGCCGCGAACTCCGGGGTGTCGACCGAAAATGAGCCGTAGGGTTCCTGGTGTCGGACGACCAGGATGCCGGTGATCGCTGCTTTGAGGTCGACGCCGACCAATACTTGGATCGGACCGTCGTATCCGCGCTCCAGTGGTTCGAGATCAGTCGTGTAGAAGGCGTAGCCGCGAAGCGCGCGCTCGCCGGCGTCCCCACTGTAGGCTTTGAAGTGCGGCGGCGATCCCTCCTTCGGCGTGAAGGAGTTGGCGTCGGGAAATAGCCGGACGAGGCGATCTCTGACCATCGGGTCGAGAACGGGTTGTCCGTGCAGACCGACCACGGCGATGAAGAGCAGTGTGAGCGTCAGGAATCTCATGGCGTACCAGATAGAATCCACGGAGTGTAACGCACTAGGGGGGATGCATGCCGTCGAACAGGCCGGGTACGAACCACAGGCTCATTGTCACGCTCATCATGTCGCTCGTAGCGGTCGGGCCCGCGCTTGGACAAGAGCGGCTGCTGAACGCCACTGATCTCGACTGCGCGTTCAGCGTGATGTCAACCGCCGGTTGGGCTGACGGCGACGCTGGGGGTGACGTGGGACCATCCACGTTGTCGCTGCGGTTCGAGGAGATAGATACCGACGGCGCCACCGCGGAGATCGTGGGGCCATACGGCGCGTCGCAGATCATCGTGCGTCAAACTGGCGACTATCTGCATCTGGTCCAGATGTTCACGGTGGGTCCGCTGTACACGACCACCGTCATCGATCGCGAGATCAGAGATGGCAGATTCATGGCGGTGCACACCCGTCACGAGTACACCGATACGCAGCTGGTCGGGTTCACTTCGAGGCCGGAACAGTATTACGGTGACTGTGCCGTCGAGCCGTAGCTGAGAGGATCGCGCCGCCTCATGCCCCATCCGTTTCTGTCTAGGTCGTTCCGAGGCGCCACGCTCGTCGCGGCGCTGGTCGTGCAGGTGGGCTGTGGAGGGGAGGGGGTGACACCGTCTGCGTTGCAGGTTGGCGTTTCGTGGGAGCTGGCCCAGCTGCGCGCCGCCACGTTGTCCGACATCGAGTATGCGTATCGTCTCACCGTGCCCCGCGCGCGCGACACGCCAATCACTGGCGCCCTGGTGGCAGAGTTCGGCTGGTCCGACGACCGCGGGCGGGATCTGGTACTCGACTTCAAAGACGCGGCCGAGCGCGTTCGGATGGTCAGCGCGAATGGCGCCGACGTCGTCTGGCGGGTC